>JBPCNX010000068.1:0-13566 GCA_051000815.1 Pyrinomonadaceae bacterium | reverse complement strand
GACTACGACCGTTCGCCTCGCTGATTCAGTGAGGCGCGGATTGAAACCCTTTGGACGCGGGCGATAGAACCGCATCGTTAGTTCGCCTCGCTGATTCAGTGAGGCGCGGATTGAAACAACTAATCAGTTCGTCTATCAATGGCCTCTGGGTGTTCGCCTCGCTGATTCAGTGAGGCGCGGATTGAAACCCGCCAATGATCGGTCGGAGACGTAACACCGAGAGTTCGCCTCGCTGATTCAGTGAGGCGCGGATTGAAACTGCTGAAGCAGGCGCAAGTGCGGGAGTAGGTGCGGGTTCGCCTCGCTGATTCAGTGAGGCGTGGATTGAAACAGGGTCAGATTGTACTTTGAGGCGAGATAGTTTTGTTCGCCTCGCTGATTCAGTGAGGCGCGGATTGAAACCTGGGTGAGCGCCTGCCCGGGGTGAGTGCCTGCCCGTTCGCCTCGCTGATTCAGTGAGGCGCGGATTGAAACGCGGTCACTTACGTTGTAAGCGCTTAGAATGTCTTGGTTCGCCTCGCTGATTCAGTGAGGCGCGGATTGAAACACTTCCCCGAAGGTTACGACGCGGAATACTTTAAGTTCGCCTCGCTGATTCAGTGAGGCGCGGATTGAAACACTCCCGTGGGGGCGAACGTGGCTGGCTCCACGGACGTTCGCCTCGCTGATTCAGTGAGGCGCGGATTGAAACCACTGATTGCCGCGTTCGTGCTGAGCGCGTTTGTTGTTCGCCTCGCTGATTCAGTGAGGCGCGGATTGAAACACGGGCGGTTAGCCGAAACCGTGTTGCGGCATCCTGTTCGCCTCGCTGATTCAGTGAGGCGCGGATTGAAACGCCACTTAAACACAGAGGCAGATGCCCTTTCAAATAGTTCGCCTCGCTGATTCAGTGAGGCGCGGATTGAAACCATTAAGGTGGAACTGCTGGAAACTGGAACAGTGTGTTCGCCTCGCTGATTCAGTGAGGCGCGGATTGAAACGTACTTAGCCTGTTTGCGTTTCGCGTAAGCCGGAGTGTTCGCCTCGCTGATTCAGTGAGGCGCGGATTGAAACACAAAACAAAGCAAGTCCGCGGCTTACTCTGTAACAGTTCGCCTCGCTGATTCAGTGAGGCGCGGATTGAAACACAGGAGAGGTAATGGACCAATTAGGTTGTCTGCTGTTCGCCTCGCTGATTCAGTGAGGCGCGGATTGAAACACGACAAGCAGGGTTTTTCTCTGGCTTGCTCAACGCGTTCGCCTCGCTGATTCAGTGAGGCGCGGATTGAAACCTGAGCACTTTGGCCACCACAAGTGCCCCGCCGAGTTCGCCTCGCTGATTCAGTGAGGCGCGGATTGAAACAAGCTCTATGCCAGTAGCGACTTGCTCGTTGACTTGTTCGCCTCGCTGATTCAGTGAGGCGCGGATTGAAACACTGCCTGGTATATCTGGCTCTCAGGTAAAGAGAAGTTCGCCTCGCTGATTCAGTGAGGCGCGGATTGAAACTCGAGTTTCTTCATTTCGCTCCCGCTGTCGCAGGGTTCGCCTCGCTGATTCAGTGAGGCGCGGATTGAAACTGGAGCGGGTTTCACGAACGAAAATATGCCGACCCAGTTCGCCTCGCTGATTCAGTGAGGCGCGGATTGAAACACTCTTTAACTTTGGATCCGATGTTGGTCGCGTAGTTCGCCGCTGATTCCGTGAGCGAATTGAAACCTTAAGCTCATCCCCGGGGTATCTGTCAGGGCGGCGACCCCTCCGCCCCTTCGATCACGTCTGTGATCAGTTCTTAGCGTACCAGACGATTGCCCGGTAAAGACGTCAAGCTTTCATCTTCCTTCCTTGATCTCCCGCAGCAGCTCCTCACTAAAGTAGCCCACCGGAATCGTGCCTTGCTTCATAAACAACAGGTGAAAAGCCTTGGCGGAAAAGCGATCGCCAAGCAGGTTGTTAGCCTCCTTGCGCAGCGCGAAGATCTCGTCCTTGCCCAGTCGATATGTAATCGCCTGAGTCGGCCATTTTGAATAACGGAAGATCGCGCGTTCGGCTGAGCCACAACTAGCCTTCTTCGCGTCAGACTGAGCAGCAGTTGCGTCGCTGCATTTGCCGGGCAGGAAATCAACAGTCTCTGAAAAGAGATCCACCGCGTCAGCGTAACTCATGCGATTGGTGTGAATGCCTGTGTCTATGCGCACGCGCAGGTCGCGATAGAGCTTGCCCTGAAGTTGATAGAGGCGTTCTTCAGGAGTGTAGAAACCTTCCGGAGCGCCGGGCTGTGGTTCGGCCATCAAAGCTTCCGCGTAGAGTGCCCAGCCTTCGGCGGCCATCGAGTCTTCCCACATCGAGGAAGAGTCTTCGACTGCGCCTGGCGTCAGCCAGCGGACACCCGCAATCTCGCTGCGATACTGGGTCATTACTTTGTAGTGCCAATCGTGTCCGGGAAAGCCCTCGTGCGCCGCGAGGTCAGCAAGCGCCGCTCGATTGTTTGCCTGCAGTGCGGCTTTGTCGTTGTCGGTTGTAGTCACGTAGAAGCGGCCAACACCCGTGTTCTTGAAAGGTGGCGCAGGATAGTAAGCGGCGCCGTCGATCGACGCTCGCAATGGGGGCGGCGTCTCGACCACCTCAAGTTTGTAATCGGCAGGCACATCGAAAATGCCGGTCTTGCGTGCGTAGTCGACGAGTTTGAAAGCGGACTCGTTGTACCATTGCACCATCTCTGCATCTGATTTGGGATAGTCCTTTGAAAGCTCGTCGAATATGGCTCGCACCGCAGCCGGACCTTCTGCTGGCAGGGTCATATTCCGGGTTTGTCCAATCTTGCGCGCCAAATCGATCATCTCCCGTTGCGTCGCTTCGACAATCGGTATCGCTTCCTCATAAAGCTGGGCCGCGGTCTTGTTCACACGCAAGTTATTTTTGACTGCCCAGTTGTATTCTTCCTCTCCCATCGCATAACGATCGGCGCGGAACTCAGGCTTCAGTCCGGATGCATCTTTTTTAGTGGCATCATCGAAGAATGTGCTGGCGACGAAATCGCGCAACCCGGTGTATGCGGCCGACGCTTGCTGGGCGGCATCGCGAAGTTGCTTGAGCATTTCATCGCGGTTTGCTCCGGAGATCCGCTCTTCCCCGAGTTTCGGCAGCGTCTCCTGAAAATATTTGGCGTTGGCTTCGGAGGTATCAATGCCATTACGGATCAACATGCGCCAGTCAGGCGTGTTCTTCGCGGTGACGCCGGCCGTCAATTGATCCTGGGCGACTTTGAGAAATGCCGGAACGCTCGCTACACGTTTCGCCAGCAAGCCCCACTCTTCATCCGTGCCATACGTCTTGGCGCCCGTCTGCGTCATGCCTTGTAGTTGCCAGTCGACGGCGCGAAAAGGTTCATCGGTGTAAGTATCAAGCGCGCGTTCCTGGTAACGGCGCACCTGGTGCTGGTGCAGCAGGAAGTTGACCTGGGCGAGGGCTACATCGCGATTGATTCGCTGCGAGGGCGATAGGGAGTCTGCGGTAATCCGTTCCAAAGACTGTTTGGTGTTTCCCAGCCAGCGATCCTCATCCTGCAAGGCAGCTGCTGAATGATCGCGAAGCGAAGCATCAACATCGCGCAGTTTGGAATCGAGACCCGCCCCGCCCAAATACGTGTTAACGGTGGGATTGCGGCGCAGAAACTCCACTACGTATTCGTCATGAAGCTTTTTAAAAGCCGCATCGCCAGTCGCTTGATTGGTCTGGTTCGTTGGACTTGTTGTTTGTTGGGCACAACCGCCAAAGAGAAGCGCAGAAATAGCCGCTAGTCGCATGATGTTTTTCATGGTCGTTCCTTCCGAAGATGCTGCCGAGGGAATGGTCCAAAGATAAACCTGTTGGAGGGATTGAGCAAATGCGTGCATGCGGCTTAGCCGCCTCCAGTGCGGTAAGGCTTGCCTTACCGTTGGCCTACCAAATAACTCTTGGAGGCTATGCCTCCAACCGAGGCGCAGCCTCAGAAGAAGAAACAGTGCTGCCGGTAAGGCAAGCCTTACCGCACGGCAGGCGGCCAAGCCGCATTGAGCGGCCGAGTTCCTAGCGACTCACAAAGGAATTGTTCTTAATCCAAAACCGCCATGGCTTTTCTTTCCATTCCTCGGCGTAGTCGATCCCGATGCGTGCCCCCGAAGCGATTTGAGAACGCCCGATCTTTCTACCCTCTTCCAGCCACACCTGCTTACCCAGCAGATCAACTCCGTCGAGCCCGCGATCAATTCCCAACGCGATGCAGAGCTTTCCCGGTCCATTCGTGAGATTGTGATCGGGTTGGCCATGCCGCCGCCGGCGCATTACTTCGATTCCTTCAAACGGTTCCACGGCGCGGATCAAAACCGCGTGGGGAATCTCGGCGTCGTTCGTGACCACGTTAAATTGGTAATACATGCCGTAAACGAAAAAGATGTAGGCCGTGCCCCCGATTGCATACATTGGTTCAGTGCGCTTAGTGCGTCGACCTCCGTAAGAGTGGGCTGCGCGATCCAGCGGGCCGCGATAAGCTTCGGTTTCGACAATTATGCCGGAAACGCGTTTTCCGTTTCTGGCGGGAACGACGAGAAGTTTGCCAAGCAGTTCGCGAGCGACGGTGACAACGTTCGCGCGGGTGTAAAAAGAGCGTTGGAGTTTAAGAGTGTTCACAGAACCAATAACCGCCAAGACGAGGCGAGCGCGCGGTCAACAGCAACCGCCAAGTCGCCAAGAAACTCCAAGCGCGCCAAGAAAACAAAAAGAGAAACCTGAATCAAACTCATGACAAAACCTGGTTCTATTGTTTCAATATGTCACCGGTCTTTGGTTTAGCTTATGAACTTGGCGTGCTTGGCGTTTTCTTGGCGACTTGGCGGTTATTAGGATCCTCGTAACTATCAACTTCGAAGTTTCCAAATCATAACGACAAAAATCACAAGTCCGATGGTGACGATGCCACGACGCACCCAGAGCTGCTCAATGCGCACGGCCATGCTTGCTCCGAAGTAACCACCAAGCAATGCGCCCGCGGCCATTAAAATCGCTTCCGGCCAGCGAACAAGGCCCATCAGGGCAAAACTTAGAACAGCAATGCTGTTAATACATATCCCGAGGAAGTTTTTGATCCCATTTGCGCGGTTGAGATCACGCAAGCCAAGCAATCCCATCGCGGCCAACATCAGAATCCCGTTGCCGGCGCCGAAATAGCCGCCGTAGATTGACGAGAAGAACTGAAAGACGATCGCGCCGAGCCACCATGATGCCTTTGGTTCGGCGACAAGCGGCTGAAGCCGCAAGCGGCGCGTTAACGCGCCCTGAGTCATGAACAGGATCGTGGCGAAGAGGATGAGGAAGGGAACCAGCCGAGCAAATGTTTGGGAAGGCGTCCAGATCAATAGCCAGGCCCCCACAGCTCCACCGATCACGCTTGTGACTCCCAGACGGAGCAGTAGCTTTGCACTGTTCTCCAGTTCACGCCGGTAACCAAAGAGGCCACCGTAGAGTCCCGGCCAGAGCGCGACGGTGCTCGTGGCATTGGCCACCTTCGGATCAAGACCAAGCCAAATTAAAACTGGGAAAGTGACGAGCGTGCCGCCGCCGGCGATTGAATTAATCGCGCCGGCCATAAAGGCGGCCAGAATCAAAATTAAGAGTTGCGCCATGTCCCAAGTCCAAAGTCCAATGTCCAAAGTCTAAGGATTGCCGGCTGTCGTCATCTGAATGACGCCTTCGCCAAAATCCAAGACGTGCCCGCGGAAATTGGACATTGGACTTTGGACGTTGGACTCGGGGCCTCATGTTAGAATGCTCGCCATTTCTATACCAGCAAAATCTTTCGGATGAATCGCCACCTTACACTTACGGTCTTACTGCTTGCGTTAATAGCGTTCGCATTAACGTTTCCTGGCAAGGCTGGTCCGGCTCCCGCAAGCTCAACTAAGAAATCGCTTCGTGTGATGACTTTCAACATTCATGTGGGGGTGGGCATGGACAAGAAATTAGACTTGCGGCGAATTGCGGATGTCATTAATCGCGAGCAACCTGATCTGGTTGGATTGCAGGAAGTCGATCGCGGTGTGACTCGCACTGAAGGCAAAGATGAGATTGCGGAACTCGCGAAAATGACCCTGATGGATTTCCGTTTCGCTCAAAACCTGGACTATCAGGGGGGGCAGTACGGCGTTGCTATCCTTTCGCGGTTCCTGATTCAGAAAGCCGATCATCAGAAGTACGAGAACAAGCGCGAGACTGAACGCCGGGGAATGCTGCTCGTGGAGGTTGAAGTGGATGGTAAGAAGCTTAACTTCGTCACAACACATCTCGACTACCAATACGAAGATGGAAGACTGTTGGAGACTGAGCAACTGCTGCGACTGCTTGAGGGAGTTCAGGGCCCGCTGATTGTTACGGGAGACTTTAACGATGAGCCGAGCGGAGCCGCCTACAAATTGATGATGACCAGCTTTGGCGACGCTTGGACTCGCAGCAGGGCGAAAGGTGCGGGTTTCAGCTATCCGGCGAATAAACCCGCCAAGCGCATCGACTACATTTTCTATCGGGAGAGCGATCGGGTGCGTACGAAAAAAACGTGGGTTGTGAACACACTTGCGTCAGATCACCTTCCGGTGATGGCGGAACTGGAGATCAAGTGATTGCCAATTGCCGATTGCCAATTGCCGATTGTAATGCAACCGATATCTTTGGGATAAAGAGAAGGAAACTTAGGATGAGCGTCTTCAAAACTAATATCGTCAGACTTGTCGTCCCGGTCCTGGTTGCCGCAACGATTCCCGCAGTCGCCCACTCGCAATCCGCCGACAAGATCAACTGGCCGGCTTATCAGGATCAGGCTGTCGATCTAATGCGCCAGTATCTACGAATCAACACTTCGAACCCGCCAGGTAATGAGATTGAAGCCGCCAAATTCTTCAAAGCGATCTTCGATAAGGAAGGGCTGCAAAGCGAGATCTTCGAATACAAACCCGGACGCGCCAACATTATCGCCCGCTACAAAGGTAACGGCGCCAAGCGGCCGATAATTCTCTTGAGCCATACGGATGTCGTCACTGCCGATCCGGGTGCCTGGCGCGTTGATCCGTTCTCCGCTGAGATTATCGAAGGTTCAATTTATGGCCGGGGCGCGCTCGACATGAAGGGCGAGGGACTCCTTCAACTGATGACGATGATCATCCTGGCTCGTGAGAAGCCGGTGCTTTCGCGCGATGTGATCTTTCTCGCCACAGCCGACGAAGAGGTTAAGGACGAAGGGTCGCTCTGGATGATCGCCAATAAGTCTGCGCTCTTTAAAGATGCGGAATATTTGTTGACCGAAGGAGGCGATAATCTTCTCGACGATGGCAAGGTGAAGTTTGTGGGTGTTGACGTCGCCGAGAAAGCGCCCTTCTGGTTGCAACTAACGGCGACTGGCCAACCCGGCCATGGCTCGCGGCCGATTGCTGATTCAGCGCCCAACAGATTGACGCGGGTGATGGCGCGAATTCTCGACTACGAGCCACCGATTAAACTTCTGCCGGCCGTGGAAAAGTTTTTCCAGGACATCGCGCCTCTTCAGCCCGAGCCGATGAGAGTAAAGTTTGCCAACATTCGCGAGTCGCTTAAGGATGCAGCGTTTGCTAGAGAGTTAGCTAATGACCGCGAGTATGGTTTTCTGCTGCGTAACACGATCTCGCTGACCATGATGAGCGGCAGCAAGCAAACGAATGTAATCCCTAACGAAGCGACTTGTAATATCGATGTCCGCCTCTTGCCGGGAGAGAAGCCTGAAGAGTTTCTTGCTGAATTGAAACGCCTGATTGCCGATCCGACAATCAAGATTGATAACGTAAACACATTTAAGCCGCCAAACAGTTCAGCTACGAACACCGAACTGTTTGAAGTGATCTCCCGGGTCACAAAAGTGCATCACCCAGAAGCCCTGATTACGACCAAGATGCTCAGCGGCTACACCGAGAGTCAGCTCTACCGGCAACTGGGCATCACTGCTTACGGTTGGACGCCGATCTATACGACTGTGGAAGAGAACGAAGGCGTACACGGAAACAACGAGCGGATTACTGTAAAGAATGTTCGGGAGGGGACGCGAGAGTTTTATGAAGTGGTATTGGCTGTAAGCCAATAAAGTCCAATGTCCAACGTCCAATGTCCAATGTCCGCGATTCGACCTTGAGCTAAAGAGCACCTAGCTGAACTCATTCGAGGATTGGTGGCGGACTTTGGACGTTGGACGTTGGACCTTGGACTTTCATTTAGTTCCGCCGCCCTCTTCCCCGGAGTTCGGATCGTTCCTTCTGAAACTGCTGCCACTGTTCCGGCGTGAGAACTTTCTGCAGGCGCTCGTCGGCTTGCCGGCGAATTTCTTCAAAGCGCGGTTCTGATTCTTTGCGTAGGCTCTGCAACTGCCCGCGAGAATCGCTGAGGATTTGCTGCACCTGGGTCTTTTGTTCGGCGTTCAATTGCAGCCGGTTGAGCATTTGCTCGAAGCGATCCTGGCGAGACTGTCCCGGGCCAGTGCGGCCCCAACGCTTGTAGGCATTCAGCGCCAGAGCTCCGGCCGCAAAGCCAATTACAAAAATCACGAGCGCCGCGACCCGCACTTGCCATTTGCTTTTCTGGATAGTGTTCATAATTACTTGACCGTATCCTCCGCAACGTCATAGAGCGTCGACAGCACATAGTCATCCGAAACCTGCTCCTCGGTCAGTTCGCTCGGATTAAGAATCACTTCCGCTGCTGAATAGATATTGCGCGCCGATGCAGACTCCAACTCGGACGAATACGGTGCCTCGGGAATGACAAACGTTAAGACTGCAAGCGCGGCGACCGTAGCAACCATTGACGAGGCTAACGCTCCCGCGGCACGCCAGATCCGACTCCAGCCCCAGGTTTCATTTGCAGTCTGACTTTCTCGCAGGTGCGCCAACACACGCGTCTGAAAGAATGGTGACGGTTCAAAAGCCTCCGCGGTGCGTTCTTTCAACATCAGGGACGCTACTCGAGCGGCCGCGAAAGCGCTTTCGCAAGATTCACACTCCGCGACATGACTCCTAATCGTTTCCAGATCGGTGTCGCTAAGGCTTTCGAACGATGTCTCGTCAATCAGATTAATAATGTGGTTGTCTCTCATCTCATTCACCTTTGCGCCTTCGCGGTTGCGCTCGGTTTACGCGCCAGTAATTTCTCCACCGCCTGCCGCATTCGTCGTCGCGCGCGGAAAGCCTGTACCTTAACCTTCGACTCCGACCAACCAGTCATCTTCACCACGTCCTTCACTGAGTTTTCCTCACCATCAACCAGCATCAAAACCAACTGATCATCGGGAGATAACGTTTGCAGGACACGACCGGTCAGGTCCGCTGCAACCAGGCTACGCTCACTCGCCTTGTGCCGCTCATTTGCCGCTTGACCGAGATTTGAATCGAGCCAGGCGGTTTCCCAGTTGAATCAGGCGAAGTTGAGTGAACAGTCGGCCGCCAATTCCGGTATCGCACAATCACAAGCACAGGTACAGCAGTCGCAGGCACAGGTGCAGCAGGCCGAAGCGGCCTTACGACTCGCCGAAGTGAATTTATCGCACACCACAATCACATCTCCGATTGACGGCGTGGTTGTGTCTCGCGACGTGAACGTGGGACAGACCGTCGCCGCGAGCTTGTCCGCGCCAACACTGTTCACGATCGCCAACGATCTGACGCAGATGCAGATCATCGCGAACATCGATCAGGCAGACATCGGATTAGTGGAACAGGCAAAGTCAGTGAAGTTTGCCGTTGATGCATTTCCCGGCAAAGACTTCGACGGAAAGATTCAACAGATGCGGCTCAATCCGCAGAATGTGCAGAACGTCGTCACCTATAACGTAGTGATCGATGTGAATAATCCGGAGCAACAACTGAAACCGGGCATGACCGCCAACCTGATCATTACTATCGATGAGCGCAACAACGTCCTCAAAGTCTCGAACGCCGCTTTGCGCTTTACGCCACAGGACGGCTCCGCGCAGAGCACTAGTGGCGCCGGTGGCGCCGGCTCAGGCCAACGCCGGCGACAACAAGGCGCCGATGCGAATAGCGGTGGCACTAACTCCAACGCGGGCTCAACCCCTGGTTCAACCGATGGTCGGCAGGGAAGTGGCGAGCGGCGTTTCGCTCCGCCAAGTGCTCCAGTGCTTGACGGACAGACACGTCTGGTGTGGGTGATGGGCCAGGACGGCAAGCCTCAGTCGCGCCGGATCAAGGTCGGGTTAACCGACGGCGTGGCCACGGAAGTTGTCGAAGGCAATTTGCAGGAAGGTGAGATGGTGGTCACTGGACAAACCATCACCGGCGGCACTGCGCAGAGTAACCAGCCGACAACCGCGCCAGGCTTCGGCGGGGCGCAGCGTGGTGGCGGCGGGCGCAGAAACTAGTTTCGAGTTTAGAGTCTTGAGTTCGTGGTTCGCATGAGTAGCTGACATAAATCACGCGGGAAAACTACAGAGCTCAGACCAGCAGCGACAAAACCATGCAATCAACTTTAGAAATCAGACAGAACGAACTTCAGCCTGGCGTCATACTCCCGGCGCCGGAATCAGAGGTTCGTCCTGTTATTCAGTTGGATCACATTCACAAGACCTACACGATGGGCGATGTCGCTGTGCACGCGCTACGCGGAGTTTCGCTGACGATTCGTGAAGGTGAATTCGTTGCGATCATGGGGGCGTCTGGTTCGGGCAAGTCGACGACAATGAACCTTATTGGTTGTCTCGATCGTCCCACGCGCGGCGCCTATATCCTCGACGGCATGGATGTCTCGCAGCTGTCCAAGGATGAGCGCGCGGACATTCGCTGCCAAAAAATCGGTTTTGTGTTTCAGGGATTCAACCTCCTATCGCGAACCTCCGCGTTGGAGAACGTGGAGTTGCCAATGCTCTACGCGGGCATTGATGCGGCGGAGCGTGATCGGCGCGCGAAAGAAGCACTCGCGGCCGTGGGACTCGCCGGACGGGAACAGAATCACCCGAATCAATTGTCCGGCGGACAGCAACAGCGTGTCGCCGTAGCCCGGGCTCTGGTGAACAATCCGGCCCTGATACTTGCGGACGAGCCGACAGGTAATCTCGATTCGCGCACCTCCGTGGAAGTGATGGAAATCTTCCAGCGACTGAATCGCGAGCGCGGCATCACCCTGGTGCTCGTAACGCATGAACTCGATATTGCTCAATATGCGCAACGCGTCGTTGTCTTCAAGGACGGAAAGATTCGCAAGGACTATCAAATCGACGAACCGCGTAATGCGGCCGAGGAATTGAGGAATCTGCCACCCGTGATCGAGGACGAAGATGACGACGAGTAGACATCCACAGATTTCGCAGATTACACAGACGGTGAGAACAGGAGAGGCGGCTGTGGGTAACAAGGTATATCGGACGGACGCAGCTCCGGCGTATTTACCCTATCTGTGTAATCTGCGAAATCTGCGGATAGATTTTTCCAGGGACGAACCATGAACCTAGTAATGATCATTCGTGTAGCTTTACGGGCTTTGGTGCGAAACAAGATGCGCGCCACCCTCACGATGCTTGGCATCATCATCGGCGTTGCCGCCGTAATCGCGATGGTAAGCATCGGGCAAGGGGCGCAAGCATCGGTGCAGGCGCAGATCGAGAGTATTGGCACTAACCTGCTGTTCGTCAGTGCCGGCGCCCAGAATGTGGGTGGCGTACGCAGCGGCACAGGCGACAGCGGCACAAATACTTTAACCGCGGAGGATCTTGAGGCAATTCGTCGCGAGGTGCCCAGCGTTTCAATGGTCACCCCAACTGTTAACGCCAGATCGCAACTTGTCACCGGCAACATGAACTGGAACACGCAGGTCCAGGGAGTGAGCGAGCAATATCCGGAAGTGCGCAAGTGGACGATTCAAAGTGGAGAGTTTTTCGGTGAGAGCGACGTTCGCACGGCCGCGCGTGTAATTGTCATCGGACAAACCATTGGCGACAGCCTGTTCCCCGGAATGGATCCGGTGGGGCAAACACTGCGAGTAGCAAACCTGCCGTTTCGCGTGGTCGGCGTAATGGCGCGCAAAGGTCAGGATCAGCAGGGCCGCGATCAGGACGACACCGCATTTGCGCCCTATACGACGGTACAGAAGAAGATTCTCGGCAGCCCAACCCTGCGGATAGCCTACGTCTCGGCAATCTCTCAAGACGCGACCTATACGGCGCAACAGCAAATCACGGAGTTGCTGCGACAGCGGCATCACCTCTCGGCCAGCGAAGACAACGATTTCACCGTTAGAAACATGACGGATATTGCCGAGGCTGCGAATGAGACGAATAACACGATGACGATCCTGTTGGCCTGTATCGCGAGTGTATCGCTTCTCGTGGGCGGCATTGGCATCATGAATATCATGCTTGTGTCGGTCACCGAGCGGACCAGGGAGATCGGCATTCGCATGGCCATCGGCGCGCGGTCTTCGGCTGTGCGCAGTCAATTCCTGATCGAGTCTATCGTGCTGAGTGTTACCGGCGGGCTGATTGGAATCGTGCTCGGAATTACGTTGTCGCTGGCGATTCCGGCTCTACTCGGCTGGCCGACGTTGATTTCAAGTTTGGCGATACTTGGTTCCGTAGTGTTTTCAGTGGCGGTGGGAATTTTCTTTGGCTACTATCCCGCGCGCAAAGCGGCAGCACTCGATCCAATTGAAGCGTTGCGCTACGAATAGGAGGTTTCGGGTTCCGAGTTTCGAGTTTGATTAACCTCTGCGAGCTTACCTTCAAAATCTATCCGGAACCCGGAACCGGAAACTCGAAACTCGAAACCGTCGCGCGTAGCTGTTTCTCAAAACAGACACTTAATGGATTTGTCGCATATGGCCCGTAACATGGGTAGGGCTTGAAACCCGCCGCTTCATACAACGCGATGGCTTCAGGCTGCTTCAATCCGGTCTCAAGCCGGATCGCGCAATATCCCAACTCCCGCGCCAGAGTTTCGAGTTTCTCCAACACTGCTCTACCGATACCACGTCCCCTCGCTTCTGGCGCTACAAACATTCGTTTCACCTCCGCCACACCGGGCTCGAGTGGACGAATGGCGCCACAACCAAGTGCCTTACCGTTTTGACGGGCGACGACGAATATCGCTCCAGCTTTCATAAAGTCGTCGGGCGCAGGTGATACGCCTCTTAACTCGTCGGGATACTTCTGAGCAAGCTCCTCTCTCAACCTTGCCAACAGCAACATCGAATCCCGTTCGTCGGGTCTTTCGGCTGTAATACTCAGTTCATTTTGGGCGGGGAAGCTCGACATCATTCACTTTCAGAGCTAACTCTTAAGTCGGCAAAGCCGACGACTGGTAATAGCGTGTGCCGAGCATGTTCGACGACTTGAGGGTGAAAGTCCCTCGCCAACCTGATGGAGGTGAAGGATAGCAAAGCGCAAGGGCGTTGTCGCGAGGCAAGGTCTGAAGGAAGCGTGGAGCAAAGGTGCGAGCCGCTGAACAAGAACCGCATAAGAGGCGTGAGTGTCGGACGAGCAAGCGCTAGATTGCGAAGTCCATATCCATCAAGGACACGGAGCGTAGATGCGGCGG
>JBPCNX010000067.1:0-10546 GCA_051000815.1 Pyrinomonadaceae bacterium | reverse complement strand
GCTTTGCGGGCAACACCAACTACGCGAGTGCGAATTCAAGCGCGGTGGCCTTCTCCATCAGCCAGGCGACGCCGACCGTGAGCGCGGCGCTGGCCAGTTACCAGTACGACAGCACGGCGCACACAGCGACGGGGTCGGCCACCGGTGTTGGCACTGATGGCACCCTGACGCCGGCGGTCACCTTCAGCTACGTGGGCACCGGGACGACAACGTATCCGGCCTCGCCGAGCGCGCCACGCCAGGTGGGCACCTACGCGGTGACGGCGAGCTTTGCCGGCAACAGCAATTACAACGCGGCAGCTTCGGCGCCGGTAGCTTTCAGCATCACCAAGGCGACCGCCTCAGTGAGTGCAACGCTGGCCAGCTACACCTATGACAGCACGGCGCACGCAGCGACCGGCTCAGCCACCGGTGTTGGCACCGACGGCACCCTGACTCCGGCGGTAACCTTCAGCTACGTGGGCACCGGGACAACAACGTATCCGGCCTCCCCGAGCGCGCCAAGCCAGGTGGGCACCTACGCGGTGACGGCGAGTTTCGCCGGCAACAACAATTACAACGCGGCAGCTTCGGCGACGGTAGCTTTCAGCATCACCAAGGCTTCGTCGACCACGATCGTCACCGTCAGCAACGCAGGTTATGACGGCGCATCGCACGGAGGAACGGCAAACGTAAGTGGCGCTGGCGGGCTCAACCAGACGCTTACGGTCAATTACAGCGGCCGCAACGCCACGACCTATGGTCCGTCAACGACGGCCCCAACAAGCGCCGGCGACTACACGGCAAGCGCGACCTTTGCCGGGGACTCAAACCACAACGGCAGCAGTGACAGCAAGCCGTTTAGCATAACTAAGAAGGCGCTGACTGCCACGGCCAACAGCTTCGCAGCTCCGGCTGGTGGGCAATATAGCGACCCCCTTCCAGTTCTCAATGGCACGCTGGTGGGAGTGGTTAGCGGCGACGGCATCACAGCGAGCTACACAACGACGGCTACCCAAAGCAGTTCTCCGGGTAACTACCCGATCACGCCAGTGTTAAGCGATCCGAACAACAAGCTCGGCAACTACACTGTGACAATTAACAACGGCACTTTGACCAGGAGTAAGGAGGACGCTGAAATCGAATACACCGGAGATACGCTAAAATCGACCGGCAGTACGGCGACCAACAGCACGGCGACCTTAATGATGGCGGGGATCGTCCGCGAACAGCTTAACGGCGTACCGGATGCATATTTGGGCGACAAACTGAACACGACCCAGCTCAACTTCACATTCTTCAAGTATACCGACACGTTGATGGCAACCCCCATCGTTGGGTGCACGACAGCCAATCTGGCTTATCAGAGTCCTGGGGCAACGACTGGAACCGCGATAGGGAGTTGTACGACCGCAGCCCTTGGTGCCGATAACTACACGGTTAAGGTCGAGCTCCTTGTGAATGGGTTCTACGTGGCTGAGTGCGAGACTGTTAGTGTGACGGTTGCTCTTGGCGGCACCGGCTTCACCACTGGCGGCGGATGGCTAACGGAGCCCATTCTCGGAACGAGAAGCAACCTCGGCTTCACGGCGAAGTACCTGAAGAACGGAAACGTTCAGGGCAACAGTCTCTATATCTATCGGAAGACTGTCACTACCAACGATGTGGCGAATCCGGCGGGAGGTTATTTACCAGCGGGTTCTTACAACTGGATCATTAAAAGCAACGCCATGTTAGGTCTTACTCAGACGGGTTGCACGAATACGACACCCAAGGTCTGCACCAACTCAACCTTCACCGGCAAGAGCAATATCTCGGCGGTGAACAGAGTAACCGGCATTGCCTACAGCCTCGGAGGTAACTATCAGTTCCAGGTTGACGTGACAGACAACGGCGAACCCGGCTCAAGCGCGAGCCCCGTGCCCGATAGATATGCAATTCGCGTCTGGGATCCTAGTACTGGTAACTATTACGTGCTGGGTGGACCGGCCACCGCGGCGCAGATACCGCTCGCCGGAGGCAACATCCAAGTGAGACCGTAGCCTTCACAATCAAAAACTTCGCGTGAGCGAACCTGGGCGCTGATCGCATATCAGCGCCCTTTCTTTTCAAACTTCTGAAATCCCGATCCGCTAAGCATTAATAGTTCTCGAGGTACGCGCGCTCCAGCCAACGCTGAACTTCGGCATGCACATCGTTCCGTTTAGTAAGTGCGATTTGAACGCGCATCGTGTGGTGAATCCGCGAGGGTTGTAGTCGGTCAGGCAGTAACAATTCCCCCACCTCAAGGATGGTTCGTAGGAACTGGTCGGTAAGTATCAGCAACACCATTGAACCCCGTTCCAGCAACGAGCTGACTGAAGATTTGCTCCTCAAAAGAAAAGGCAATTGATTCATCCTTTGCTTTTTTCCCGAGATGACCCACGCAGTCAGGATGGAGGTTGAAATTTCCCGGCACTCTCTTGAATGTTCCCGATATGGGTCGGCTGCAATGGTCGCAAATTATTCGCATGTGTTTCTCCTGCCACGGTAGCGCGTAAACCAGTAAGGCGCGCACCTTAGGCCAATCACTTCCTATGCCAGAAGCCACATAGCGTAACGAGTCCGAATTTGCTGAACAATTTGCGCGAAGGAGGGGTTAGAGCAGCCAACGCGGATAGAGGATGGAGTTGGGGATGTTCCTCCTGCACGGTCAATCTGAGGATCCTTTCAAGATGACCAGTTCACCGGGATAACCCAAGGCTGACCATATTATCTATTTGTGCAACCAGCCCAATTGAATCACAACATTCGACTAATCCGTCTTTACGGGTGCGGCTGAATGGACTGAGTGATCTAAGTTGTTTGAATGAGAGCTCATTCCTGTCCATCTTTCCCCGCGGTCAAACTCACTTCAGCGTCTCATATTCCTTCTTAGCTTCGATCAGAATCGGAATCTCTTGGTCGGCGTCTTTCCACAGCGCAAAGAAATCCTGATAAGCCTTGCGCGCTTTTGCAGTGTCGCCTTGCAGCATGGCAGCACGCGCGAGCCCGAGATGCGACAGAGGATATAAGGGAGAGAATATTCCAATCGACTCGCCGCCAGCCGAGAATCCCCGGTGATCCACGATGTATTGAAAATCGGCTGCCGCCTCGGTTCCCGATCGTTGGGCCAAGTAAGCCTGGCCACGAATGTAGCGCACCAACAGTTGGCTTCGCCCTTCGTACCTGTTTGCGGATTGCAGAAATTGAATCGCTTGCGCGTAGTTGTTGCGACGCATTTCGATGGCCGCGCGTATGGTTGGCAGCGTCATCGTATTGAGCAGCGTGTCTGTCGAATAGAGTTTGGCCTGTTCGTCAACAATGGTTTGAGCCGGCACTGTTTCACCGCAGAGGGCCAGCGCCAAAGCTGAATTCCGCAGCGAATCATTGGTGCGCGCGATGGCGAGAGCCTTCGTCGTAGCCTGGCTGATCTGCTTGCAGTTACCAAAAATCGCGTCCGTGATGGCCTGTGTTATTAGAAAACCCGCGGCCACTTCTTTCAAATCGCCCTGCGTTGCCAGCTCCATAGCGCGCTGGTTCGCCTCTCGTGCCTTGCTCACCTGGCCCGAATACGCTGCCGACTGAAATTGCAGATTGAAGCTGTCGTATTCGGCCGGCTTGCCGACATACCAGTCGATCTGTTGTTGCATAGCAGTGCGGTCTTCCTGCGCGAAAGCGATCTGATAGAGAATAAAGTGATAGTCTGGGAAATCCGGTCTTTGGGCCAAAGCTTCCTGCAAAATCGTCTTAGCCTCCTCAAGACGATTGAGGCCCATATATGCCATAGCCATGTTTGCATATGGATACCTCGCATTTGGATTTAGGCGTTTTGCTTCGCTGGCTTCCGCGAGAGCTTTTTCAAAGCGCCCAATTTGCAGGTATTGATCTGCCAGATTGTTCCGCGGCGCGAAATCGCGTGGGTATTCCTGCTTCCATAACTCCAGCGTTTCAATGTATTTCTCTATCTCGTTCGTGACACTGCGGTAGTAATTTGAGGAGATGTAGAACTTCTCCCGCTCGCTGACGCGATCACGCAGATCGAACGCCTTACGCGCGTATTCGGCAGCAACCTGGAGCTGGCCCAGGTTGCCGTAAATTACTGTGAGTCGCGCATAAGCAGTCGCAAAGTTCGGGTCCAGCTCAATCGCACGTTTGTAAAACGGAATGGCGGCCGGAAAACTGTTCTTGTTGCGCTGCTCGTCGCCCAGCGTAAAGGCTTTGAAGGCTTCGAGTGACGGGGTCGTGGCTTGTTCAAAAGGCGCGTCAAACTTCTGAATTGAAGCTAGTGATTCACCAAGCTTTTCGCGCAGCTTTGTCGCTGCTTCACCGAGACTCTTAAGCACTTGCTCTTTGTTGTCGGCTTCAACCTGTTCGCGCGCGAGCGTATCACCCGTCTGCGCGTTGATCACCTCGAGCGTAAGAACGTAGTGACTCCCCAGTAGTGAGATGGAGCCGGCCAGCAACGCTTTCAATCCCTGCCGCCGGCAGATCTCACGGCCGACATCGCGCGTCAATCGTTCGTCGGCCGGGCGACCCATGAAGCGCAGCGCCTCGCGCACGCGATCGTCACCAAAGATGTTGAGAAACGGTGATTGGCCAAGTTGCACCGCGAGCGCCTGCTTCAGGGTGCCATCAAAGACTGCGTCGCCGGTCGTGTTCACGAAATCCGCAAGCAGGATCGTGTCTTTGTCAGTGAGCGCATGCGGGCCGCGATTCGAAATCCACAGATAAGATGCGACGACGGCCAGCGCCAGGACTATCATGGCGCCCGTGATCAATCCGAAAGCTTTCTTGTGGCGTTTGATTTCGCTAACGATGTACTCGGCGCTTGAGATCCTGGTGGGGAAAGCGCCGGACAATGTGGCGCGCTGCGCGGCGGACTTCATGGTCACTTCGCCCGAAGGTCGCACAATCCCGCTTCTCAACTCAGGCGCAAGGGTGCGCTCGACTTCGCTCTCAAAATCCAGGTGTTGCTTCAGCCTTTTCAGATCGATCAGCAAATCTTTAGCGCTCTGATAACGCTCTTCGCGATCCTTGGCCAGCGCCTTGGTAGCAATCTCGTCAAGTCTCTCCGTGGCTTCGTCAGAGAGACGCATCAGCGCAGGCGGCTCTTTGTGCAGAATCATCGAGATGACATCGCTAGGTGTCTTGCCTTCGAAGGGAAGGCGACCAGCGATCATCTCATAGAGCACGATTCCCAGACTCCAGATGTCTGTGCGCTCATCAACCGCCAAGCCCCGCGCTTGTTCCGGCGACATGTACGCGGCCGTTCCCAGGATCACGCCCGGATTGGTATTAAGCAGGGTGGCCGCGTCGGAATCTCCTACGGGCCGGGCCAGTTTCTTGTTCGCCTTCGCGAGCCCAAAGTCGAGCACTTTCACGATGCCGTCGTCGTGCCGGATCATTATGTTCTCGGGCTTGATGTCGCGATGAACCACTCCAGCTTTGTGCGCAGCCGCCAACGCTGAGGCCACTTGAATCGCTACGTCGAGCGCCTCGCGTACACTCAAGCGATGCCCCATGCGCCGTCGCAGTGTTTCACCATCAACATGTTCGCTGGTGATGAAGCGGAGCGAGTCGGCCTCGCCGAGCTCGAAAAGAGTCATAATGTTTGGATGATTAAGCGCAGAAGCCGCAAAAGCTTCTTGTTGAAATCGCGCCAGGCGGTCTCGGTCGTTCGCTAGCTCAACGGGCAGCAGCTTGAGCGCAACGTTGCGATGCAATTGGGTGTCTTCTGCAAGATACACCTCACCCATGCCACCCGTGCCGAGCAAAGAGCGAACTCATAGCGACCTAGTCGCGTACCTAGCTGGATGACCATAAGCGTTGAAGATATAGAACCAGTCAGACAGGAAACGGTGCCATTCTAATTGCGTTTGGCCTTCAGGCGCTAGGCCTTCGGAAGATGCGGCCCACACGAACAGCTGATTGCGCAGAGAGCGCTCGCGAAAAGGTTCGATCACTTAGTAATGGATTTTGTTCTAATCCTGGCTGATCGTGTTGACAGAGAATCGCACGAATCGCAGGCGTAGCGCGCGTCAGTCGGATCGCGGGCGTCCCGCCCGCAATGAGCGCGAAGCGCGAAAATGGGTGTTAAGAGTTTCGATAAGACTCCGTGTCTCCGGATTATTGCGGGCGGGACGCCCGCGATCCCAAGGACACACCCCCAAATGATCCTGGTGCAGCTTTGTGATAAGGTGAGCCACTCAATGCTTGACCATTCAACGTCGATCAAAACTTTTCATGCTAAGAGATAAGCGTAGGCTCCGGTCAGTAATGAAAGTTTCAGCGTGGCGAAGCGGGTTGATGGCTGCCAGTACCCTCGCAGGCTTGTTCTCGCTGCCGGTCCACGCACAGCAGGCTGATCCCGCGACTCCAGTCGTGGTGCAGCCTGGTGCGCCGGGCCAGCCAAGCCGGACACTGCCACCGTCGACGAGGGCCACACTGCCTCCACGTTCACCGGCAGATGTGCGGTTTATGCAGGGCATGATCATGCATCATGCGCAAGCGGTTGAGATGACCGCGCTCATCGAATCGCACACTGTTAACAAGGATCTCCGGTCGCTGGGGGCGCGAATCAGCAGCTCGCAGTCGGACGAAATAAAATTTATGAAACGGTGGCTGGAGGCCAGGGGAGAACCGATTTCGCCGATGATGCCGGAGATGCATGGGATGGATATGTCGAGCCCTGCTATGAGCGATTCCGGGAGACATTCTATGCTTATGTCGGGGATGCTTACGGCAAAGCAGATGGAAGCTCTCAAAAAAGCGAAGGGCGAGGAGTTCGACCGTCTATTTTTGGCTGGGATGATTCAGCACCACAACGGCGCGTTGGTTATGGTAAAGGACTTGTTCGACACTGCGGGCGCGGGACAGGACGCTGAACTGTTCAATTTTGTGACCGATGTCGACAGTGGCCAACGCGCTGAGATTAGGATTATGCAAACTATGCTGAGGCAAAAACCTCTAGAGGAGAAACGATGAATCGCGTACATACCATGGCTTTCCGTTTGTTCGTAGCTTCCCTTTTGTTCTGCTTGTGTTTTGCATCGAGAACCCAGGCGCAAACGCCATCCTCTCCAACTCCATCTCCGTCTCCTGAGTCTGCGAAGCCTGCAGAAACAAAACCGACCAACCAGGAAGAAAAGGCGAATCCGTTTGCTCCTGAACCGGCGGCACCGTTACCAGCGGGAATGACTGGCTCCGATGCCAATGACCCGCGCGCCAAGCTCGCACCCGGAATGTACGACGCAGCTGAAACATCGATGGGCCTCAAGCACGTCGTGCTCGTCAAGAAGCCGGACGCTTTTCAACTCGGCACGGACAATCCAGATGATCCGAAGGTGCAGAAGACTCTCGGTCTAATTGGCGCTGGCGTTGGTGACACAGCGAAAATTCCGAAGCCGGTACAGTTGGTTATTGCCCAACTGGCTTTTGCGAACTCAGATCTTGCGTTCCAGGGTAAGCATCTGTTTCTGGGAAACTTTTATGGCGTCAATATCTTTGACATCTCCAATCCGGCGAAGACAACCTTATTGACTTCGATGGTGTGTCCGGGTGGGCAGGGTGATGTGTCGGTTTACAAAAACCTTCTCTTCATGTCGGTGGAGATGCCCAACGGTCGCCTCGATTGCGGTACACAGGGATTTCCGCCGGAGCCTCAGCCGCAGCCTCAGCCGGAGGCTCAGCCGCAGCCTCAGCCCGCCGGAGTAGAGAACCAACCGCCCGCCGGAGAAGAAAAAAAGCCGACCCCGCCGGCAGCGCAAAAAGATCGTTTCCGGGGTGTTAGGATTTTCGATATTACGGACGTCAAGAATCCGAAGCAGGTGGCTGCGGTGCAAACTTGCCGCGGCTCGCACACGCACACCCTGGTGGTCGATCCGAATGATAAGAGCAACGTTTACATCTACGTTTCGGGAACCTCTTTCGTCCGCCAAAGCGAAGAGTTGCCCGGGTGCTCGGGTGAAGCACCAGACAAGGATCCGAACACGGCGCTCTTTCGCATCGATGTGATCAAGGTGCCACTGGCGTCGCCGCAAGAGGCGAAGGTCGTATCTAGTCCGCGAATATTTAGCGATCCGCGGACGGGCGCGCTCAACGCCCTGAGTAGCGGCGGCACTCATGGCAAGGACGGCCCTGAGAAGCCATCGGACTCCAATCAGTGCCACGACATCACCGTGTACTCGGCGATCGGGTTGGCTGCTGGCGCTTGCTCTGGCAATGGAATCCTGCTGGACATCAAAGATCCGGTGAATCCGAAGCGTCTGGACGCGGTAAACGATCCAAACTATGCCTATTGGCACTCGGCCTCGTTTTCGAACGATGGGAAAAAAGTCGTGTTCACTGATGAGTGGGGCGGTGGAATGGGCGCGCGCTGCCGGGCCAACGATCCGAACAAATGGGGCGCCGATTCGATTTTCAGTGTGAAGGACAACAAGCTGAGCTTTGCAAGCTACTACAAGTTGCCGGCCGCGCAGGGCGACAGCGAAAACTGTGTAGCACACAACGGCTCGCTCATTCCGGTTCCCGGCCGTGACATTAAGGTGCAGGCGTGGTACCAGGGCGGCATCTCCGTCATGGACTTCACCGACGCAGCGCATCCGGTTGAAATCGCCTATTTCGATCGGGGACCGATTTATCCGAACATGCTCGTGCTCGGCGGCTCCTGGTCCGCCTACTGGTACAACGGCCATGTTTACAGTTCGGAGATCGCCCGCGGCCTGGACATCTTTGAGCTGACGCCCACGAAGTTTCTGACTCAGAACGAGATCGACGCCGCGGAAGCGGTTCGGGTGGCTGAGCTCAATGTGCAGAACCAGGAAAGAATCGAGTGGCCGCGAACGTTGGTCGTGGCAAAGGCTTACGTCGATCAGTTGGAGCGATCGCAAGCTCTGCCTGCTGATCAAATCACTGCCCTACGAACGGCGATTCAAAACGCCGAGAGCTCACAAATGAAGCAAAAGGGGCTCGCAAAACTTAAGAGCCTCGCACCGTCGTTGGAAAAGAGCGCTGTGATTACGAAGAGTGCCGCAGACTCCACACGCTTGCAGGCCCTGGCGGAAATCCTGAAGCGACCTGCCCGTTGATCTTTTACGAAGGTCGCTTTTGGCGATCGCGAAACCGCATTCGAATGCGCTAAAGGGCAACTCTGAAAACGTGGAGACTGACAGTTACGACCATTTAATGAAATTGAGGCTTGCCGTAAGAATTGGAGAATTGGTAGCGGGGGGCGGGATCGAACCTCCGACCTTGGGGTTATGAATCAATGGACAGCGCTACCGGTTTCCATCATACGCCTCATAGCCAACAAAAACCTGAGCGGATTGCACCCAGTCGAGTGTTATGTGCCGTATGAATCATATGTGGTTTATGAAGTCTGGCAAAAGTCTGGCAAAGAATTGGTCCCAAGGTCTAAACGCTGTTCTGTAGGAAGCCATCTCTGCTTAAGAATTGCTCCGACATTTCCAAGTTCAAAACGAAGGCGAGTTGAAAGTTCGAAACCACACAACGGATTTTAAGTCCGATTTAGAAGTGCTTACCTCATGCTACTACGCGTTACCAAGTCGTATTTACCGACGTTTCGGCCGTCAAAGCAAGCTAATGTTTGGCTTGTTATGGGCATATAATCCCCTCATCTTGGAATGGGCTCAAATCCGTCATCTCGAAACTTAAGGACTGCAATGACTGACAGAAGCGTTTACCTTGCAAGCTTACAGGCCTACACGCCGCACCAATTCGTCGAACCGCGGGTCGGAACGAAGGCTGTCCATTGCCGGGTCAACCTTCAGATAGGCTATTTCCCACGCGCAATCCTGAAGGCTTCTTTCCAGCCATTGAAACGCTTGGTCCTTGTCGCCGAGTGCGGCATAGACGAACGCAAAACCATACGCGGGAACGTATCGCTGCCTGGCAAGGTCGTGCATCTGAGCCACTACTTTGAATGCTTCTCCTCTCTTGCCTGACTGAGCGTACGAACTTGCGAGATACGACAGCACCGCCGGATCGTCATTCAACCCTCTGGCCTTCTCACATTCGGCAATAGCTTCCGCAAACTGACCTTTGTAAGTATAAATTTGACAGAGAACCATGCGGGCCAGATACCAGTTCGGATCCATTTCGATTATTTTGTGAAGCTGAGCGACTGCCTGGTCGTTTAGGCGAGCGCACCCGTAGGTAGCAGCTAACTCAACATTGGCAATCAACGACAATGGAGCAAGTTCGACTGCTCGTCTTCCTTCGGCGATCGCCTGGTCGAATCGCCCAGTGGCGCCCAACCCACCTCCATACCATTGATGTGCAGTCGCATAGTTCGGATTCAACTCAATAGCACGTTGATATTCTCGATCGGATTCCGGGACGTTTCGTTCGTAGGTAAAGAGTATAAGGCCCAACGCAGTATGAGCTTCGGCGAGTGTGTCATCCATCTCCAGGGCTTTTCTGGCGGCTGCGTTTGCTTTTGCCATCGACTCTTCAGGTTTGCCGGCGGAATACTGCGGGAGCAAAACGTAAGCCAAAGCCATTCCCGCGTACGCCTGCGCGTAGCTCG
>JBPCNX010000066.1:0-46632 GCA_051000815.1 Pyrinomonadaceae bacterium | reverse complement strand
TCTTTTCCGTAAACGACTTGGCGCTTGACCCGGGACAGATTGCGTCTGTCACGGGACAGATCACAGCCGCCCAGCAAACGACCATTCCGGAACCGACAAGCATGTTGCTCCTCGGAACTGGACTGATCGGGGCTGCTGGTGCGGCAAGAAGGCGCTTGCGCAAATCCCGTCTCTAAGAGGCAGTCCAATCGCAGTTAACAGTTGCCCTAACACGCGACTAAACCCGCCCGTCGGCCATGGGGCCACGGGCGGTTACCTTTTTCTCGGATGTGGTTGTTCTAAACCGGGGCTCAAGCTCACTTCTGCCCCACAACCCTTTCTGTTACAGTCCTAGTCCCCGACACAAAGCATCTGAAGATCCGAAGTGGATCACGCGTTATGATGTTCAGGTTGCTTTAGCCCAAGGTGCCTGCCAACCGGAGATCGAGGCGCAAGCATCATATGTGGTTCGTCGGATATTTTTTAGAAAGTTATTGAGGATTATCAGGAGTTCATGGGAAATATTGCTATCAGAAATCTGGTTTTCGCTGTGGCGTTGGGCTGCCTGCTTGCCGGCTCTTCTCTAACAGCGGTCGCACAAAACGCCGGCGGCAGCGATGTAGTGATGGTGCTCTCTTTCGAGAACACTTCGAATCGGCCCGAGTATAACTGGGTCGGAGAGAGCTTTGCAGACTCCGTCGCCGAGCTTTTGAACAAACCGGGTTTGCTTGTCGTTTCCAATGACGAGCGCGAGCTCGCTTACCAACGTCTGCGGCTCCCACAGACTGTGATTCCTTCACGCGCCACAGCAATCAAACTCGCTCGCGAAGCGAAGGCGACAATGATTGTGATTGGCACCTACAACGTCACCGAGACCCCTGCAGCTGATGCGCAAGATAAGCTGGCGTCAGAGGCTTACGTGCAGGTTACAGCGCGAGTGATAAAGGTAAACGAAGGACGCAATCTTGGCGAAATGCTGGATGGAGCCTGGGCCACACGCCAGTTTGATTTCGGTGGACTTCTCACGACTCTGCAAAACATTCAGGGTCGTCTCGCTTATCAGATTCTCTACCAGCGCGACAAGGCGCTTCCCTTCTCCCAGAACCAGTTGGTGCAAGAGGCCACAAAGATTCCGCAGCGGGCTTTTGAGTCTTACGTTAAAGGCGCGCAGTTAAGCGCACGCGATCCCAAGCGCGCAAACTACTTAAAGAACGCTTTGAAATTTTATGCCGATGCTAATGGCGGCACAGTATATCCGCAGGCGGCTTTTGAGTTGGGCCGGTATTACATGATCGAAGGAAAATGGAAAGACGCGACCGAACATTTCACGAAGTTGCAAAAGAAGGATCCGCATTACACAGAAGCGGCCTTTTATGCGGGACTTGGTTACGCAAAGCTCGGCGAACATGGACACGCACTAGCAGCACTCGTTCCACTCTCTTCGGATATGCCTCTCGTCGGAATTTATAACAATGCCGGCGCGGTGGCGGTGCAGGCGGCTCGTGAAGAAAAGAAAGCGGAGGAACGCGCGCGTCTTCTCGATCAGGGGACTTCATTCCTCGCACGCGCGGCAGAGTCGGCGCCTGACGATCAGATGGTTCACTTCAACTACGCCTTCGCTCTGTTTCTTGCGGGAAAGTATGCGGACGTAGCTGAGCAACTCCGACCTGTGATCACTGCCGATCCACGAGATGGCCAGGCCTACTTTCTCTTCGCAAAATCCCTGGAGAAAATCGGCAAAGCGGAAGCCGCGAATGCTGCGGACGATCAAGCACGGCATTACCTTCAGAATTACGCGAAATGGCAGACTGAGTGGCAAAAGTCTCAGACAACAAGCAACCTCACTCTTCGCATGCGTGATGTTTTGAATCGTGACGACGTCTCTGACCTGATGCGCAAAAAGGCGGTAGCAGCCAATACTGAAAGTTCGCCCACAGAAGATCTACTCGCAAAGGCACGGGACCTCTACCGCGCAGGTCGTGATGATGAGGCGCTACCGGAACTCCATCGCGTGGTGATGGTAGAACCGACAAATGCCGAAGCGTACCTGCTTAGCGGCCGCATCAACCTGCGGCGCGGCGACCAGGAAGCTGCGATTGCCGCCCTCAAGACTGCGATCTTCTGGGATCCCAAGTTAATCGATGCGCATATTTTACTCGGTAGAATTTTCCTTGATCGTGGTGATCGCGGTGAGGCAACGAAGTATGCTTCCAGCGCTATGACAATAGATGCGAACAACCAGGAAGCAATCGCCCTCCAACGCCAGGTCACAATGGGGAAGAACTGATTCGAGGGCAGGGTCTTCATTTTTGGAAGACCAACGTGTCTTCGCTCGATTTAGCTACTCACTAAACACACGAAACCTCACGCAATAGAGTCCAAGGGTGTCGTTTCATTAATGGCTCACCATGCGCTTTATCCTTGTGACATCCGCTGTCATCATTACCTTACTTATTGCTGCCGTTATAGCGCTTTCGAGACATAAGAAGTCGGGCACAGGGAGAATTCAGTTGCTCGGCGCTGAAGGAGTCGTCCAGTCCGAACTCGATCCTGAGGGAACGGTGCTGATAGATGGCGAGCTCTGGCGGGCACGATCGCTGGAGGGCACCAGTATCGCTGGTCCCGTTAGAGTCGAGGTGGTAGCAGTAGATGGACACCTGCTTGTGGTAAAACGTTTCGACTCGCCCTGGTGAACACTCCGTTCGCTCCGTAACACTCAATCGTCACTACATTCCAGAAAAAGTTTTTCGTGGCACAAGACGTGCTCTAGGACAAGACGGCAAGCACGGGAGACCAAAGTAAAGTTGAAACGTGCCCCCGCCGCCATCACCCCTCTGAGCGCCGCCTGCCGCTGCGCCAGCCACCCGCCGAGCAACCCTTCAGTTAACCCTTCGAAACTCGAACCCAGTCAGAAATGACTGGGTTCTCCCGCGTTTTAATACCACTTGTTTCCAACCTGATTCGCGTAGATTCAGCTTCTCCTCCAAGTTTCTTAGACAAAAAGAGTTGTCCTCGACATCGCTCCGTCCGCACGTGAGGTTTTACCAATGAGTCACTCTGCGACGGAATTTGTCACATTGATGGTGACATTTTCTGTCTTTTTGAGCTTTCAAACACCCGTTTTGAGTAATCCTCCGACGTTGAGTTTCGTAGTCGAAAGAAAAGTTTTCTCGGTTGAGTTTGCGAATTTGAAACTGAACGTAGGCCTGGGACTTTGGTTCGAGGAGTTGATAAACTCCCCGGCAGAATGGAGTATGCCCCTTCGCCTGCCACACGGGTCAATGACACCCTCAAACTAGACCTTAAGTCGCGCGTGCGCCTGGCTGCGCTCCCGCTAACTGACTGGCTCTTCGCTTTAACTTCGGCAATCCTACTCATTCTCGCTTTTCCTGATTTCGACCTTTGGCCCCTTGCTGCTGTGGCCCTCGTTCCCTTGCTTGTGGTAGTCGCCACGCGACCGAAACCGTGGCGCTCGTTTCTGTTGGGGTGGCTTGCCGGAACCGTATTCTTTTACGGCTCATGTCATTGGCTGACCTTCTCGATGGTTCACTACGGCGGCATTTCCCAGTGGCTCGCGTATCTTCTGCTGCTCCCAATCCCGCTCGTCGTTGGACTCTTCCCCGCCATCTTTTCGCTCCTCCTCGCTCTAGCGGTCAACCGGTGGGGTGTGACTGCTGTGTGGGGCGCGCCATTTCTCTGGCCGGCACTTGAGTGGGCCAGGCTCGGTGTCACAGGACAACTGTGGAACGCACTCGGCTACTCGCAGGCTTACCAACCTACACTGATTCAGGCCGCGCGTTGGGGTGGCGTATATGCCGTAGGGTTTCTCCTGGTCGCGTTAAGTGCCGCGATCGTATTCGTAACTCTGAAACGAACTGCTGTGGCAGCCGCAGTCGCGGTGACGGTCGTAGCAGGAGTGGTTTTGATCACCTTCATTTCGTACAAGAGTTCATCAGGAGATGCGCCAACTGATGCCGCCACCGCAACAGTAGTCGTGATTGCGCTGCAGCCAAACGTGCCCATGGACCTCGTGAAGTCTACTGCCGAGATGCAGGCGTTAACCGATCGACACGTGTCGATGACTGAGGAAGTGCTGAAGACGATCTCGGATGACGGCACACCGCATCTCGTGATCTGGCCTGAGTCGCCGATGAATTTCGCTTACGGGAGTGACGCGCAGTTGCGCGAACTGCTGGTGAAATTTGCGACGACGCATAAGACCGCGGTGCTCTTTAACTCCCAGGAGCCGGCGCCGAATGATGGCATCTACAACTCCGCTCTCTTCGTAAATGAGCAAGGCCGGCTCATCGCTCAGTATGATAAGATTCGCCTGCTGCCGTTTGGTGAATACGTGCCGCTTCCGCACTGGCTGCCGGGGGCGAATTTAATAACTGCGATCGTGGGAGATTTCACGCCGGGCACGCGCTTCACGCTGATGCCGGTAGGTAACGCGCGCGCTGGAGTTTTTATTTGCGTCGAGTCTGCCTACCCGTACATCGCGCGAAGCCTGACGAATGAGGGCGCCGACGTACTGATCAATATTTCCAATGATGGCTATCTTGGCCCGACCGCTGTCAGACGCCAGCACTTGGCCAATGCCATCTTTCGCGCGGTGGAAAATGATCGAGATGTGCTGCGCGTAACAAACTCGGGAATCACCGCGTACATCACTTCGCGCGGTGAGGTTCGGGATGCAACGGATAGTTTTTCCACGGCAGTGCGGATTTGGAGAATCGGGGGCCAGGTTAGCGGCAAGGCATTTTACTCTCGGCACGGCGATGTTTTTGCCGGCTTTTGCGCGGTTCTAAGTCTGCTGTTGTCTGTGGCTTCGTGTAGGTCGAAAACTAAAAACAGTTAGAGGTAAAGAATGGTCGAAACCTTATCAATCCAGGATTTGCGAACTTCGTATGAGGACCTCCGAATGCGCGTGCAGCAACTCGGGAGGTTTCTTTGATGTCCCCAGCGCACGAGAGGAACTGAAACGGATCGAAACCGAGGCTTCCGCGCCTGACTTTTGGAACGAACAGGATGCCGCGCAAAAGCTGTTGCAGCGACGCAGTAGTCTGGAGAAAAAGATTCAGCGTCAGGAACTATTTGAATCGCAAATCGCTGATGCCGCGGTGCTTTTTGAGTTTGCCGAGGAAGATGAAGAGTCGGTTGGGGAGTTACGCTCCCTGGTAGATCGTTTGGAACATGAGCTAGGCCAGGCGGAGACTGAAATGCTCCTTGCCGGCGAGAACGATCAGCTAAACGCTATTTGCACCATTCATCCCGGCGCGGGCGGGACGGAATCCCAGGACTGGGCTGAGATGTTGCTGCGTATGTACCTCAAATGGGCAGAACAGCGCGGTTTCAAGACTGAGGTCATCGATTATCAACCCGGTGAAGAAGCAGGTTTGAAGAGCGTTACTTTCCGCGTTGAAGGCGAGTATGCCTTCGGGTTGCTCTCTGCTGAAGCCGGTGTGCACAGGCTGGTGCGGATTTCGCCATTTGACCAGGCGGCCCGCCGGCACACGTCATTCGCTTCCCTTTTTGTTTACCCGGAAATCGACGAGAACATAGAAGTCGAAATAAACGACAAGGATCTTCGCGTTGATACTTATCGCGCGACCGGAGCCGGCGGCCAGCACATTAACACCACGGATTCGGCGATTCGAATCACCCACCTTCCCAGCGGCATAGTCGTCCAGTGTCAAAATCAACGTTCTCAACATCAGAATCGCGCTGTTGCGATGCAGGTGTTGCGGTCGCGGCTTTACGAGCTGGAGATTGAGAAGCGACGTGCCGACACCGCCGAGCTCGAAGCTAATAAGGCTGACATTTCCTTCGGCTCGCAGATCCGGAGCTATGTGCTGGCTCCTTACCAGTTGGTCAAAGACACGCGGACAAAGCTCGAGCGAGGAAATGTCGAAGCCGTGTTGGGTGGCGACTTGGACGACTTCATAAAAGCCTATCTGCTGGCGAAGAAAGCAGCGTAAACTGCGCCTCAGGTTGTAAGCCGGTTAAGAAATTCGCACGGGAGTTTAGATGGCCACTACTCAACTCGAAGAAAAAGCCCGCATCATCACTCCACGCAACAGCCGTCGCAATGAAATCGTCGCCATTCTTTTTCTCGCCCTGGGGTTATTGCTCTCCCTCTGTTTGGTTTCTGCCGCCTTCAATCCCAACGATCCATCCTGGAATTCCGCCGGTCAAACGGAAACCAACAATTGGGCCGGCGCCATTGGGGCCTCGGTTGCCGCCGCGCTCTTTCAGTTCATCGGGCTGGCAGCCTACCTGCTGCCTATTTTGTTCCTGGCTGCCGCCTGGCGCCGATTTCGCACACGCAGCATTCGTGCGCCGCTTTATCGCTTGTTGGGATTAATCACCCTGGTGCTTGCCGCATCTGCGCTGCTCTCGATCTCGCAGATGCGACCGCTCTTTGACTCCAGCGTGCAACCAGGCGGATTAATTGGAACACTGATCGCGCGCGTGCTTGCCAGCGGACTCAACACGGTGGGAGCGACTGTCCTTTTGCTCGCGATCGCCTGCACAGGGTTATTGCTGGCGACTAATTTTTCTTTCATCGAACTCTACGAAAAGATCGCGGCCGCCAGCGGCGACCGTTTCGCTTTCCTGAGGACAATACCCGTGCGCTTCAAGGCCTGGCGCGAAGCGCGGCGCGAGGAATCCCGCCTGCGCAAAGAGAAACAACTAGCGCTTAAGGCTGAACAGGAAGCAGCACGCGCGACCCTCCGCGACGTGCGCGACCTAAGTCCCGCAGAACGCGTCGCGGAGTTCATGAAAGAACCCGAACCCGCCACGACTATCAACACTACTTCAGTGATTCGCGGAGAAACTGAACCACCTGCGCGCGGTTCCAGCATTGGGACTCCAGAACCGGCTCGAGCTGCTGCCGCGGTCGCCGGGGCCATGGGCGCCACTGTGGTGGAAAGTAATTCCGGGAGACGCTCGATATTTCCAGGATCAAGGAACGCAGTTGCTGTCGCCGAGTTGGAAGCTGAGGAGATGGTAAAGGGCGCTTCTGTTTTGCGAACCAAAGGAGAGGCTCCCGCGACAAGTAAACTTCCTTTCGATGCCGATCGCGCCCGGCGCGTAAGCTATAGCGACTACAGCCTCCCGCCGCTGGAGTTTTTGAATGAGGCGCCCCCGCCAAGCGAACAGGCAGATGCGGAGTTGCTAAGGCTAGCAACGAATCTCGCCGAGAAGTGTAAAGAGTTTAATGTGACCGGACAAATCAAGCATATTTGCCCCGGCCCCGTGGTGACAACCTACGAATTCAAGCCAGACCCCGGAGTGAAATACTCTCGTGTAGTTTCTTTAGTTGACGATTTGTGTCTCGCGTTGAAGGCTGAGTCAATCCGCATTGATCGCATGCCCGGCAAGCCGCATGTCGGTATCGAGGTTCCGAATCCGCGGCGAGAGACTATTTATCTCAGAGAGGTGATCGAGTCGCGAGCGTTTCGGGAGTCAGGTTCCAAACTTACCATCGCTCTCGGTAAAACCATTGATGGACTGAATTATGTGGCCGATCTGGCTAAGATGCCCCACCTGCTAATTGCAGGCACTACGGGGGCGGGCAAATCCGTCGGCGTAAATTCCTTGATCGTGTCGATTCTCTATCGCGCGCGTCCCGACGAAGTTAAATTTATCCTGATCGATCCGAAGCGACTGGAGTTGGGTCTTTACGAAAACATTCCGCATCTGGCAACACCCATAATCACAGATCCGAAGCTTGCAGCACGTTCACTTAAGTGGGCAGTGGGCGAAATGGAACGTCGCTATCGCGATCTCGCCGGCTGGGGTGTGCGAAACATAGACGGCTACAACACCGAGATTATGCGCCGCAATCTCGTTAAGGAGTACGACGAGAGCGGAGAACCCTACAAGCCCCTCCCCTTCATAGTAATCATTATCGACGAACTGGCCGACTTGATGATGACTTCCGGACGGGAGGTAGAGGAATCGATCACTCGTTTGGCACAGATGGCTCGCGCTGTCGGCATCCATCTGGTGCTCGCTACGCAGCGTCCGTCAGTGGACGTCATTACGGGATTAATCAAGGCTAACTTCCCGTCCCGTATTTCCTTTCGCGTTTCTTCAAAGGTCGATTCACGGACAATTATCGACACAAACGGCGCCGAACATCTGCTCGGCCGCGGCGACATGCTCTTCCTGCCGCCGGGAACTTCGCGACTGATCCGCGTCCACGGCGCCTATATCGACGAAACGGAGATCAACCGCATCGTAAACCATATCAAGACCCAAGGTCCGCCAGCCTATGATGAGACGATAACCCAGTCTGATGAAGAAGCGTTGGGACTTGAAGAGAGTAACGGCGAGCACGATGAGCTTTTTGAAGAAGCGCTGCGCATTTGCGTGGAGATGAAACGCGCTTCAACCTCAGTGCTCCAGCGGCGCCTGCGAATCGGTTACGGCCGTGCAGCCGCAATCCTCGACATCATGGAACGCGAAGGCTTAATCGGCCAGGCGGATGGCTCCCGTCCCCGCCCGGTGTTGGGCCGCGCCTATGAAATGATTGCGCAGTGGGACGAGTCAGGTATCGAAGAATAGAAAAGCCGCGGCCGCTGTCGCCGAGGCTCACACTTTTGCAAACATTTCCACGTGGAACTGTGGAAAACTCTGTGGACAAAGTCCGTTGCAGCTACTAAAGCTCATGCTGGCCTTACACTTCCAGCAGATTGCACACGTGAGCGGCGTCCTTCTAAAGTCTTCACAAACTGTTGCTTGCCTTTTCCAGTAGGTTCGCTTGTCCCGGCTCTCTTTCCCTTTGGCCTTCCTTCTACTTGCTTGCTCAATCGCAACACTCTGCTCCTGCGCCAGGATGTCGACGGGCTCAGTTGGCATCTCACCTTTAAACCTCGAGTCCAGCGAGAGTGCTACTCGAATTAATATAAACACCGCACCATCGAGTGAACTTGAAAAACTTCCGGGCATTGGCAAAGCGCTGGCTGAAAGAATTGTGGCGCATCGCGAGCAGTACGGCTCCTTTCGCCGTCCGGAACACCTGATGATGGTTCGCGGGATCAGTGAGAGAAAGTTCCGCGAGCTGCGTCCATTGGTAAAAGTTGAGTGAACCGAACGAATCTTCAGCAAGCCGCCAGAGAAATATTCAATGCCGCTTTGCGTGCCGCCGACGCTCGCCGGGCTGTAAACAGCGATGTGGTTTTGAAAGACTCTCTTTTCATCATCCGTGAAACTGAGATCGACGTTTCCGGATGTTCAATCTATGCGGTGGCGATTGGCAAAGCGGCCGCCGCAATGGCCGCCGGTCTAAGCGATGTGCTCGGCGACAAGCTTAGGAGCGGCATTATTAGCGGGGTTCCTTATCCGGAATTCTCTGAGCTCGGCGCGCACCGATGGCGCGAATTCAGAAGTGGGCATCCCCTGCCAACCGCTGAAAGCCTGGCTGCAGCCCAGGCAAGTCTTAACCTGCTGAAAACCGTGGAACCAGGCGCGCTCGTAATTTTTCTTATTTCTGGTGGCGGTTCGTCAATGTTTGAGTTGCCCGTTGACGATCGCATAACAATAGCCGATTTGCGTGAAGCAAACCGTCAACTCGTCTCCTGCGGCGCTGCGATCGCTGAGGTCAATGCTGTGCGGCGCACTTTTTCCGCCGTGAAGGGAGGCAAGCTCTCGCGTTCTGCACCGCAGACTAATCAAATAACGCTGATCGTTTCCGACACTAATCCAGGGGACGAGGCGAGTGTAGCGTCAGGTCCGACTCTCGAACCTTCTGAGAATGCTTCGGAGGCTCAGGAAGTTGTGGAGCGTTATGACTTGAGTATGTCTCTCCCGAAATCTGTCTTAAGAGCAATCAACAACCGGGAAGATCCGCAGCCGGCGGAAACCGGACGACTGAGAACACATTATGTCTTGCTGGATAATCACACAGCTCTCCACGCGGCCGCGAAGAAGGCTGAGCAATTGGGATTTGCAATGGAGATCGCCACTGACATCAACGAGGAGGAGATCGAAGTTGGCTGCGACCTCCTGCTCTCCCGTGTTCGGGCCTTGTGGGAGAAAGCCGGCGGAAAGGCCAAACCTGTGTGCTTGCTGTCCGGCGGGGAGTTTTCCTGTCCCGTACGTGGACAGGGCGTCGGTGGACGCAATGCCGAAACAGTCTTGCGCTGTGCTATGAAGCTGAATGGAGTTCCAACGTCCGACGCACGATGGCCCTCTCAATGGGTCGTGCTCAGCAGTGGCACGGATGGACTGGACGGCAACAGCCCTGCGGCAGGGGCGATAGCCGATGAAGCCACAATCGCACGTGGCGAGTCAGCGAGCCTTGATGCTGGAGCTTTCTTGAGCGCAGCGACTCATTTAGCTACTTCGAGGGCCTCGGCGCAGCACTCATGACCGGACCAACCGGCACCAACGTACGCGATGTGCGACTCGTTCTCGTTCGGGATCCTGATGAGTGAAGTGAGGAAGAGACAACGCGGTCCACAGATTTCGCAGATTCGACCAATAACAACTATATGTCGTTTCCTGCGTTTGCTTTCTACTCTGTGTTATCGGCGGAATCTGCGGATGATCTTTTCTTGACTCAATCACGTCAGGATCATATAACGGATGTCGCCTCTTATTGGCCGCGCAACGAACGCCACTCTGTTTCCCAGGCACATTTTCATCCAGGAGGGATTTCCATTTTGTCAGTGCATCTCGAACCCGCCACCGACCCCGCAGGACAAACGAAAACCACCAGCCCGTTCTCCCTCGCGGATTTAGTGCAGGCTATCGAGGCGCAAACGACCCTTCCCTCGCTCGAACAGTTGGACTCCTGGCTACAGGGTTCCGAGATCGATCGTGAAGACTTGTTGCCCTACATCGGCTTCAAGGAAGGAAACTATTGGCGGCATCGAGTTTGTCGCAACGACTTTGCCGAGATGCTGGTCTTGTGTTGGCGCCCCGGACAGCGCACACCCATTCACGATCACAACGGCTCCCACGGCGCGGTCCTTGTCTATGAAGGGATGCTTTGGGAAACGACTTTCAACTTTGATTCCGCAGCCGGCCTTGCTTACAAATCCGGCCGCGAATACGGAGCGGGTGAAGTTACTGCCGCCGCCGTGCCGGACATTCATCAACTCGGCAATCCCGACGTCAGTGGCCAGGACCTGATCACAATTCACATCTACTCTCCACCACTTGGCGTGTTGAAGACCTATAAAGTCGGCAGCCCCGACATCGACCTTTACACACCCAACGACTTTCCCACTTGAAGCACAGTGCTTGAGCTTGTTCTTCGTACTTTGTTTGCATGTCCTGTTTGAACCTCTCGAGATTGGTCGCTTAACTACCAAGCACCAGGAACAAGATACAAGTACCTTTTACTGAACAAATTTCATAACCTGCAAATCCTGCCCGTCCGTGGTCACTGTAATCGTCCCCCTTTGTCCCGTTGTTAAGATCTCAGCGCCAATCGAGCGCCAGCGTTCGACGACTGGAGCGTGAGGATGTCCGAACATCGAATCCCTTCCCACTGAGATCACCGCCAATTTCGGCCGGGCGGCGTCCACAAAACTCTCTATGGATGATGTTCGACTGCCGTGGTGCGCAACCTTGACTACCTCAACACGAAGTTCCGACTCCAGGTGATTGCGCTTTAAGCCTTCCAGTAGCGCCGCCTCGCCATCGCTTTCGATATCGCCCAGCAGCAAGATTGATAGTTTTCCTAACTCGAGACGCAGAACAATTGAATCGTCATTGAATGACTGTGCCTGGACACTTCTTGAAGGCGGCGGCCACAGCACCCGGGCTTTCGTCTTCCCAAACTCCAGCTGGTCATCTGCGCCGATTAGAGTTACCGGAATTCCCTGGTCGTTCAAAGTTGCAGCAAACTCCGCATACTCAGGATCGTTTGCAGGCGTTCTCGCTACCAATGCCGAGCGCACCTGGAAATTTCGGGCCACGTCGTTTAAGCCCCCAATATGATCCGCATCTGCGTGCGTCGCGAGAAGATAATCCACGTGATCGAGCCCTCGCCACCAGAGGTACTCCGAGACTACCGCCTCTCCGACACCCCGCACGTCCTTCGCAAATTTCTCCTCGTCGACCTCGGGCTTCTTCGCGGAAAACTTTTGCTGCCCACCGGCATCGACCAGCAGGGTTGTTCCATCCGGCATCGTCACAAGGGCTGCATCGCCCTGACCCACGTCAAGAAAGTCGATCCGCAGCTTTCCATCTGTAGCGGAAACGCCAAGCGGGTGCAGGATGACAATCGCGACGATCACGATCTGAGTCACAACTGCAATTCGAACCGCGGTGCCGGAACGCGACCGAACAGAAAGTTCGGGGCGTTTGAGTGGCAGCCAGTGCGCGAGACCGACCGCAAGAATGGCGAGCGGTACATAAAACAAGCCATAGACGGCAGAGCGACCACCGGAGTATTCCGGCAAGCGCAACGATGCAATGCCCAGTCGAGCAAAGGGATCAACGCCGTGCAGCATCAACCAGTTCAGCGCATTTGTCAGGCCAACGAGCGGCACGGCCAGAAAAGTGCTGACTTGGGTAATCAGGATTGCCGCGATGCCTGTGAATACAAAAACCGCCATGATCAAACTGACGCCGATGTTCAATACCAGGGCGGAGATGGATACTCGATGAAAGTAAACGATCAGTAGCGGCAGCAGAGTTGCCTGGACACAGACGGAGACAAGCACCGCCGCAAAGGTATAGCGAAGCAAAGGCTGCAAGTGATGACGCTCGAGCCAAACCGCGAGCGGCGACTTAAAAAGCTCATAGCTGTAACTCAATCGTTCCTTCTCCCGGCGCCAGTTTCGCTCCTGCCAGAAGAGGACCTCGCTAAGCGTTCGCAGCCAGCGTAATGAGCCTGGGGGATAAGGTGTCTCGCGCGTCGGCCGCCACGAACCGATCTCCGACATCCGCTGCAACATTGGCCAGGCGAACACGACAATCGCGAGGACAGAGAGAAACGTCAGTTGAAAAGAGGGATCAAAGAGATCCCCGGGGCGCCAGGCCAGCAATACCAGAGCGGCGGCGCCGAGCGCATTTAGCGAAGTGTTGCGGCGTCTAACCACCGGTGCAAAAGCCACGACCGTAAACATCAACGCCGCGCGAACTACAGATGCTTCCGCTCCAACCGCAAGGGCATAACTCCAAAGCACTGTAGCTGAGGCAACAAATTGCGCGACGCTGTTTTTCGAAGCACGCCGGGCAATCAACAGTACCAGGCCGCCAATAAAGCTGATATGCAGCCCGCTGATTACGAGTACATGGAAAGTTCCACCTTCGCGAAATTTCTCCGCCGCAGTGTGTGAAAGGAAATGACGATTGCCCAGGAGGGATGCGTTTAGCACACCGGCCGTCTCAGCCCGGAAGCGCGCATTGATTTGCTGCTGTAGTTGTTGACGCCAATCATAAAGCCAGGCCAGGGGAAGAAACACGCGAGTGTCGTCAAGCCGTTCAATTAGTAAAGGACTCTTAATCAGACCACTGGCGTCGAAGCCGTGGCGATCGAGGTATTGTGTAAACGAAGAACCACCCGGGTTGCGATATTTGTTAGCGCGCTTCAGGACGGTCACAACGCGCAGGCGCGCTCCATACCGCAAGTCGAGGTTCTGATAGTCTCGCTCCGCAACCTTACCTGCAACAGGCAGCAGCAGTGTCACATTTCCCGTTGTGTATTTCTCTGTTCCTTTCGTTCGCAAGCTCTCGACGCGCAATGTCAGGTAAACGGCCTCAGGCGCGATCTCCGGCTGTCGTTCGAGCACGCCCGTCAGCTCTAACGGGTCGGAGGCGATGGCGCCGGCATCAAGCATGAGTTTTAGCCGGTCTGGACGCAGGTTCCCCTTCTCAACTGAATATAAGGTGGCACCCGCCAGGATGTAGGCGATCCAGAGAAACCCGACCGCCGCTCTTGTCCTGCGGCTGATCAGGCTTGCAAAGGAAAGCGAGAAGGCGGTCACGCCAAGACCAAACAAAGCGAGGGCTGAAACTGAAAAGAGTTCGACGAGCAGGATGCCGAGAATAAATGCCGCGGCGAGAATCGCCAGTGGATGTGCGAAGAACGGCTGCGCTTGAGGATTTGAGGACATTTCAGGCTCGTGAGGTGAGCTAAGACATCTTAGCGCCGAAGCGCTGTCAGGAACGTATTAGACGTGCAACCGTTTCCACGTGATGAGTCTGGGGAAACATGTCAAACGCCACGACGGACTCAAGTTTGTAACCGCCGGCGATAAGTTTCTTCAAGTCGCGGGCGAGAGTTGCCGGATCGCACGATACGTAAGAGATCTTGCGCGGACGCAAGTTGAGAATGCCCTGGATATCTTTGTTCTCGGCGCCAGTGCGCGGCGGATCGAGCAATAAAAAATCTACTGTCTCCCGCAAATGAGAGTTTTGTTTTAACCAATCACCAACTCGCGCCGTAACCACCTTCGCTTTCGTTAGATTTGCGCACGCAAGATTTTGGCGCGCGAAATCTGTCGCCGTGGAGTTTGCTTCAATGCCAACCACCGAGGCGAAGCGACGCGCGAGCGGGAGGGTAAACAGTCCGACACCGCAGTAAAGATCGATCGCGACATTCTCCCCGTTCCCATCTTCCCTTCCTTCATTTCCCAGTTCCCCGGTTCCCCTGTTACCCAGCGTTTGCGCGCTGTCCCCAATGGCTTCGGCAATCAAAAGCTCGAGCAGGTCGTGATTGATTTGAAAGAAGCCTTCAGCGCTGAAACGATAAGTTTCCCCGGCGATCACTCGGCTCACAACCGTGGATTTAGATCCAGATGCATCCGGCGCAACGGAGACACCTGTATCACCCGCCACGGCCTCAATGTTCCTGGGGAGCGCATCACCTGTAACAAGTTCCTTGCGGACCCGCTCCAGTGTCGCCTGCAATTCCGGCACGAGCACGGCGCAATACTCGACGTCGCAAACACGATTCGAATTCCGTTCGAAGTAGCCTAACCACCGTGTGACTTGATCCACCTGCCAGTTAGCACGAGCACGATAGTGCCACTCCCGCGGCGAGCGATGAATCTTAATTTCAGGAACCGGGTCCAAACCTCCGAGCCGGTGCAGGCAATCGCGAATGATTTCGACCTTAGTTATGAGTTGGGTCTCATAAGTTAACTGCTGAAAATCGCAGCCGCCGCAGCGTCCAAAATAAGGACAGGGCGGCTCAACACGCGCGGGTCCGGGCCTGATGATTTCCTCAATTGCAGCAAACGCGACTTTGCCCCGTGTTCGTTCGATTTCAATGTTGACAACGTCGCCCGGCGCCGCGAGCGAGACAAAAATCGTCAAACCCTCAGCATGCGCGAGGCCTACCCCACCGGGAAGAATGCGCTCGATCTCGACTTCCAACATTTGCTCCTCTGCTTTTTCGCTGGGAACCTTCAAGATTATGCCGCGGATTTACGCGGACTCGCGCGGATAAGAAAAAAGGGGAACCGAAGTAAGCCACAGATGTGCACGGATGAACACTGATCTGAAACATACAAAACTAACGAGGATTCCCTCCTGAATCCGTTTTATCAGTGTGAATCTATGGCTGAGTGTTCTTGCCTTCTTTATTATCCGCGTCTATCCGCGAAAATCCGCGGCCCAAAAATCCTTAGAGATAGAACAAACTTAATCGTGGGATGCCAAACTGTTCGCGCAGACGCTTCAGCAAGAGATTGCTGACGGTTTGTTCATATGAGGTCTTCTCCATGTGGCTACGATACGGTCGCAGTTGTTCCTTCACTTCTCGCTGCGCCGCTTCCATCTCATCACTCGGTACAACCGCCGGCAAGGCATCGCTCAGCATCCTTTCCAGACCTGTCAGCGAAATCTCCAACTTTTGCGCGTCGGGTTGGATTGCTTCCGCGAAATCTCGTTCGAGTTCCTCCAGCAGGCCAATTACACGCATGATGGTCTCAGCTAAATCATCTTCAGTTTCTCTCTTAGCTCGTGCATCCCGCAGTGAGGCGCGCCCACGCTCGAGATATTCGACAATATCCCGCCGCGGAAAAGGTAAACCTTCATGCGCACCCGTCCGCTGGATCGGCGTCTGGGCCTCATCGCCTGCCGCGCCGACTCGCGGCTCCAACCATTCAGCGTACTGTGCCTCAATTTCTTCCTGACAATAAAGCAACGACTTCACACTGCGCTTTCGCGGCTTCGCTTCCCATGAATCGAAAGCTTTCTCAATTCCTCGCAGGACGATATGCAAGGGAACATTCATCTCCTTCCAACTCTCAATTAGGGCCCAGTCCATCGGACTGAGAAGCAGATGTTTCCCACGGCGACGCACGAACGCATCTTCGATTTCGGTGAAATAGTTGAAATAATTAGGGTGAGACATTGGCGATTGCCGCTTGTTCATTTCCGATTAGGAGAATGGGCCACAGATGAACACGGATCGACACGGATTAGAAACACGACTTAAAACTATTAACCAAACCCTGTTCGATTCATGTTTTTTGGTTTAATCCGGATCTGTGAAAATCCGTGTTCATCTGTAGCCCATTCTCCTAATCGGAAATGAACAATGGGCAATCGGAAATTACCTGGTTCGTTCGTAGATTAAACGCAATCCATCAAGCGTCAGCGTGTCGTCAACATGTTCGATGTATTCCGATCCGGTAGCAATCAATGGCGCCAGGCCGCCTGTCGCAATTACGCTCGGTGGCTTTCCGGTGCCGCCTACTTCATCGATTATTTTCCGCAACACACCGTCAACCAGGGCCGTGTAGCCGTGGTAGAGCCCGGACTGCATTGCAGTCGTCGTTGATGACCCGACCACTTTTTGTGGCCGTTTGATATCCACACGCGGCAATTTCGCAGCGCGCTCGAATAGCGCGTCTGCCGAAATCATGATTCCTGGCGTGATAACGCCTCCGAGATACTCACCCTTAGCGTTGATTACGTCGAAGGTCGTAGCTGTACCGAAATCTACGATGATGCAAGGCGCACCATACTTTTCAATCGCCGCGATCGCGTCAACGATCCGATCCGCTCCGACGTCAGAAGGAGGTTCATAAAGAATCGTCAGCCCTGTATTGGTCTCGCTGTCGACGAAAACTGGAGACAGCTTGAAGTAAGTCTCCGCCATTGTCTTGAGGGTGTAGTTGAGCGGCGGCACCACGGAAGCGATCGCAATCGCGCTGATTGCTTTGAAGTCGAGACCGGCAAACTCGAAGAGGTTGCGCGCGTGAATGCCATACTCATCGACAGTGCGCGCGCGATTGGTCGTCAACCGCCAGTGTGCAACGAGCTTACTGCCGCGATAAACGCCCAACGATGTGTTGGTATTGCCGACGTCAATTACCAGAAGCATAGGTTAGCTCGTTGTTTTCCTTTTTGGCGCCCGGCAGTTCCGACAACAACTGCTGGATTAACGCGACGGCGTTGGCAGCGCCGTTTTCCCGGCGCAGCTGGTCACCTACGGTTTTGGCCTGCAACGCATATTGCGGATTGTTTAGTAACTTGTCGAGTTCCCCCGCGACACGCCTGCTCTTGTAATGGCGGCGGTGAAGCGTGCGGCTGGTTCCCAGCTTTGCGGCATGAGCAGCATTGTCTGGTTGGTCGAAGGCGAACGGAACGATCAAAGTCGGAATCCCTGCGCGCAGTCCCTGTGATGTGGTGCCCACGCCGCCATGATGTACCATCGCGCAGCAACGCTCGAGTAGTGATCCGAAGGGAGCGTAATCAACGGCGATCATGTCCCTCGGCAGCGGTTTCTGGATTCGGTTGCGCTCATCGCCGATCAGCAGCACTGCGCGGCGGTTAAGCAGTTTCGCGGCCTGGATACTTTCGCGGTAGAAATCTTGCGCCACCCACACTGCAGAAGTTCCTAACGTGAAAACGATCGGAGCGGGTCCGTTGTCTAAAAAGTCATTGACCGCGCCGGGCATTTCCAGTTCCCTGCGTCCGTCGTAGAACGCAAAGCCCGTCACGCGGGCCTGTGGTGGCCAATCCGGTTGCGGTTGGGCGAACACCCGCGAAAAAAGCGCCAGCACGAGAGAAGGTGAATGTGCCGCTTCAAACAGCGGGTTGCCACGATCAGGTGAGCTTAGTTCGCGGCGCAATTGTTCGTAGAGTTCATTTCTGAAGCGCTTCTTAGCCTGACTGAGAAAGGCGCTCACAATTCGCGGCCCAAGGAGATAGATGTGCCGCATCCACTGCCAGAACGGCGGTCGTGGCGGATCGTAAACTGAAAAAAAGGAGGCAGGCGCCAGTACGCTCGAGACCCACGGAACGCCCGTCATCTGAGCAACCAGGGGACCGGCAAAACTGATGGGATGGGTTAGCAGCAGGTCTGCTCCCTGAACCGCCTTTAATAGATCCTCATAACTGTCACGCACGAAGGGAAAGAGCATCTCATTCAAGAGGAAACCGCTACCCGACCTGGGATGCATCACCTTTTCCATCATCACCGGATCCTGTACCTGCGGCGGCGGAATGTTTGGCCGCACCGCCACAAACTCGAATCCCGCTGCCAACATTTTCTCGCGATAAAGTTCGCTTGTGGCAATGATAGGGCGATGACCGAGCGCCTGTAGCTCCATGGCAATCGCCATATAGGGATGGATGTCGCCATAGGAGCCGAAGGTGTTTAGGACGATTCTTTTCCCGACCGTTGCATTCACCTGTATATCTCCCCAACTTCATATTCACGCTTGATTCGCCGCCGCCGGAACACCAGGCGCTCGAACTGAATGATAACCGATGCTCCTGAAGCAAAGAGAAAGCCGAGCTGAAGGGCGTTCTCGTCGGTTGCCGTTTGCTCGTAGATGTACAGGTCGCCCAGGCTCTTTGCAAAGGACTCTTCCTGAACAAAAAGATCGCTGTTGACGCGACTCACTCCGCGAAGGTCAAACACGTAATGAAAGTTTGCTCGAAGTTAAGGAACTCAACAATCGCGGAAGTACGCTGCCGGTTGATCAGGAATGGAGCAGCACCATCAGGCGGATAGTTTAGACCGTCCCCGATTCATAGCGATAGTAGCCTGGCATCGTGGAGGCCCCGCTCACCGAAGCCATGCCTGAAGAAATCCCACGCGGCTAAGCTGATGCGAGGCTTTAACCCGGCTAATTCACGCTGGTATTTCTGAATGGCAGAGCGGAAGCGTTTTTGCGCCAGACGCAGTTCTGGCGCAGTTCGCTCAATCAGATCATCTCCGGCTGCGACTAGGTCGTACGTAAAGTATTTCATCAGTAAGAGGATCGAACAGCTGTCACATCTCCCGCTCGCACAACTTTGATCTCGCCTGTCTCTGTTTCAATACGCAGAGCACCGTCGCTTTGAAGGCCGCGCGTTGTGCCTTCGAGAGTATGACTCCCGTTGCTCACGCGGATTTGTTTGCCATTAGCGTAGGAAGAGCGCGAAGACCACTCCGCGATGATCTGTGCCGTCCCTCCTGGTGTCTGGATTTGCTGATAACGACTTTCAAGCGCGGTCACAAACCTCTGCAGGACGAGCTCAAGGTTGGGAGCCTTGCCCGCTGCGGATTCCACTGACGTGACAATCTCCTGGAGTTCTCGCGGAAACGCCGCGCTTGTGAGATTGATTCCGATTCCAACCACGACCGCTCGTCCGGTTGGGGTTTCAACTGTTTCAGCGAGAATGCCACAAAGTTTCTTTTCGTTATGAAGAATGTCATTGGGCCACTTGATATCGGTCTGCAGGGCACAGGCTTCAAGCAGCGTTTCGTGTACAGCAAGCGAGGCCATCAATGTGATCAGGGGCCACGCTTTTGGATCAAGCTGCGGTGTTAGCAGGATGCTGAAGTAAATACCGGCGCCTTTGGGCGAGATCCATTGGCGTTCCAAACGGCCGCGACCTGCCGTCTGTTCCCTCGCGACAATGCAAAGACCTTCTGAAGCGCCCTCAGCGGCCCTTCTTGCCGCCTCAAGATTCGTTGAAGGCAGCGAATCAAAGCGAAGGATTTGAGGAGTGAATGTTGTCATGTTCTATGGCCGGATGCCTTTTAAGATCATAAGAGCGGTGGTAAGCCTACCTTCCCGACCCTGAGATTTTTTTAGTTGTTCGGTTGTACTCGCCTCGAAAGTCTTCCACGAGATGTAGTAATTCAACTCTGAACATCTCAGGGTCAGGAAGGCGCCCCGCTCTTAGTTACCCTGTCTCAGAGTCTTGCATGGCCAACTCGAGTGCCTCTATTGCCAGTGCGGTCACAAGTCCCTCCAAATTGCGAAACCGTTCATCCTGCGTCTGGCCCTTTACATAACGAAAATAGATCTGCTGAATCACCACGGCAATCTTGAAACGCGCAAAGGTTTCATAGAAAACTATGTGTGAAACATCCCGACCGGTATTGGCCTGGTAACGCTCGATGATCTCTGCGCGTGTCATCCAGCCCGGACCGTTTGTCACAGCGCCTAACGAAGTATTCTGCTTACCGCCCTGGTCTGTTCCCCGCTCTCCGCCTTTCATCGTCCAGTAAGTCAGCACGAGGCCAAGATCGATTAGCGGATCGCCGACGGTCGTCATCTCCCAATCAAGTACGGCGATCACCCGGGTAGGATCATTTTCATCGAGCATCAAATTATCGAGTTTGAAATCGTTATGCACGATGGTGGCGTCGGCTGATTCAACCGGCATTTTTTCCTCCAACCATCGGATCACCTCGTCCATCTCTGTCAGATCCCCCGTCTTCGATCGCTGCCAACGACCAGCCCAGCCGTGCACTTGACGCCCCACAAGACCCTCAGGCTTACCAATATTCACAATTCCGGTGTCGTAGATGTCCACGGCGTGAAGTGCCACGAGCGTGTCAACGACGGTTTCGCTCAGCCGGCGGCGTAACTCGAGGTCCTCTTTCAGCGCTCCTGACAGACTCTGGCACAGGATGAAACCGCTCCGTCGTTCCATCAGATAAAACGGTACGCCAATCACCCTTACGTCTTCACACAGCAGAACAGGTTTAGGCGCCAGAGGAAAACTCGGATTGATTACTGAAAGCAGGTTGTACTCACGCGGCATGTCGTGCGCGGTCGGCGCCACCGGGCCGACCGGGGGCCGGCGCAGCACAAACTCATTAGTGCCGTAGCGAACGAGGTAAGTTAAGTTGGAATGACCGCCGGGAAACTGTTCGAGCTCGAGTGCGGCTGCAGGATCAAGTTGGGCCGGCGGCAAGCTCTCGCGCAGGAAACGGTCGAGGGCCACAAGATCCAACTCCTCGCCCGGCCGCAACGCAACGCTATCTTTGCTCGGAGTCATTTGGGTACTCGTTATCTGCAGGTGGCGAGCGGCTCGGTGAAGTCCATCACCAACTCAGTCCGCGCAGCGGACGAACGAAAATAGCCCGGCACTTCAGTGCTGGGACGGCTGCACTAATCACAGCTAAGTCAGTGTAACGGACGACTGATGCTTTGAAGCGCCTGGTCGATCGGAATCTTCAGTCGCCCTTTCACGGGCTGCGATCCTTGCTTTCGCAAATCCCAGCACTAAAAGTGCTGGGCTATTTTCATTCGTCCGCTCCGCGGACTGGCTTGAAAGTCTTCAGCACCCGTTGCGCCACAGCCTGGCGATGAACCTCGTCAGGTCCATCGTAGATCCTCGCCGCACGTGCATCGCGATAAAACATCTCGAGCGGCGTGTCCTTGGAATAACCCAACGCTCCGTGCACCTGGATCGCCCTGTCGATCACGTCGTGGAGCACGCGTGCCACATAAAACTTGATCACCGAAATTTCGCTGCGCGCATCTTCTTCAAGATCCATCTTCCACGCCGCATTCAAAGTCAGCAGGCGCGCGGCACTAATCTCCGCGACTGAATCGGCGATCCAGTTTTGCACCGTCTGCTTATTCGCCAGCGGCTCGCCAAACGACTGCCGCTTGAGTGCGTATGCGCACATCATCTCAAAACTTCGCTGTGCCGCGCCGATCCAACGCATGCAATGCTGAATTCTTCCCGGACCAAGACGCGCTTGCGCCAATTTGAAGCCTTTGCCGAGCTCGCCGAGCAGGTTGCTTGCGGGGACGCGACAGTCTTCGAAACGAATCTCGCAATGGCCGCCGACCCCGCCTGACCCCATTACCGGAACCGCGCGCAGGATATCGAACCCCGGCGTTTCTGTGGGAACGAGGATCATGCTGGCGCGGCCGTGAGCCTCCGCGGCGGGATCCGTCACCGCCATTACAATGGCAAACGCCGAACCGATGGCGCCGCTGATAAACCACTTATGACCATTGATGACCCACTCTTCACCGTCACGTACAGCCGTTGTGCGTAACCCGGTCGGATCAGACCCGGCAACCTCCGGTTCCGTCATGGCAAAACACGAACGTACTTCGCCGGCAGCAAGTGGCCGCAGATATTCTTCCTTTTGTTCTGGAGTTGCCGAGATGATCAGCAGCTCCGCGTTGCCCGCGTCTGGAGCAGCGGAGCCAAAAATGCGCGGCGCGATCACGGACCTCCCGATAATTTCATTCAGCAGGGCCTGACCAATGAAGCCAATCCCCATACCGCCCCACTCGCGCGGCAAGTTCGGCGCCCAAAGTCCCTGTGCTTTCACTTTGCGTTGCAGATCGCTTTCCAGGTCAACGGGCAATCCCTCATCCTCGACCAGCGCACCTTCGTTGGGATAAACATACTGCTCCATGAAGGCGGCGACACTTTGCCGCCGCGACTCCAATTCGGGAGGAATGCTGAAATCAATCATGATTATTCCTTCGTTTGTTTCTGTTACAAAAGACAAGCGGATTGTAACTGCAAGACTGAGTGTTAAACCAGAGGCTGCTAAGGATGAGCCCTGTAGCGAACTTCCGAATCCCTATTCAACTCATTTACTGGGAGCGCGGGCGTCTCGCCCGCGATACGCCGTAGGCGCACACGTCTTTCAATCTCTCGGCAAAAATTTTCGCGCTCCGCGCTCATTGCGGGCGGGACGCCCGCAATCCCAGTAGAAAGTTGAAAGTTGATTCCGCAACGTCACATTTTTCCCTGCTCTCAAAAGCTAACTCTGCGTTAACATGCCAACTCATTATCAATTCGAGGACCCAGTAAGGAGGACCCGCAAATGAAAGGGCTGGGCTTTCTGCTCTCGTTAGTTCTGGTCTTAGCCTTTGTCGTAACTCAAAGGCGGAATTCCGCGTTCCCGCCAGGCAACGTCATCGATCTGTCGTATGCGTTTGATGCCGACACCGTCTATTGGCCCACAGCTGAAAGCTTTCATCTGGAAAAGGACTTCGAAGGTTTCACGGAACAGGGTTTCTACTATTCCGCCTATCGTTATGCCGCGGCCGAACACGGAGGCACTCATCTCGACGCCCCGGTTCATTTTGCCAAAGGCCGTCAAAGCGTCGATGCGATCCCGATCGAACAGTTAATGGGTGCGGCAATCGTTGTCGATGTCTCCAGGCAGTGCGAACGAGATCCGGATTATCGAGTTACAACTGCGGACTTTACGAACTGGGAACAGGCCAACGGCAGGATTGGTGCGGGCGCAATCGTGTTTCTGCGTACGGGATTTGGCAAGTACTATCCGGATCGAAAGAAGTACTTAGGTACTGACGAGCGCGGGCAAGCCGCCGTCGCCAAATTGCACTTTCCCGGATTGCATCCCGATGCCGCTCGCTGGCTGGTTGCCAATCGCGTCATCAAAGCTATCGGCCTCGATACCGCGAGCATCGACTTCGGACAGTCGACAAAGTTTGAAAGTCATCAAATCCTGTTCGACAAAAACATTCCTGCTTTTGAGAACGTTGCCAATCTCGACAAGCTTCCACTGAAGGGATTTTCGGTGATCGCCCTCCCGATGAAGATTAAAGGCGGCAGTGGCGGACCATTGCGCATCATCGCGTTATTGAATTCCTGAACGCTTATTGAGTTCGCTGAAACGACACCGATCCCGAATGATCGATTGGTTTCCAATCCGACTGTCATTTGCAGTTGCCAGCGCTGCAACTCTGATTGCGCTGGTGGCAGGATCAGCGCTCGCCTGGCTGCTGGCGCGCAAGCGTTTTCCCGGGCGCAACGTGCTCGACGCGCTCATCACATTGCCCCTGGTGCTGCCGCCAACCGTCCTGGGTTACTACCTACTCGTTTTGCTGGGTACGCGTTCTTCACTGGGTGGCTTTCTCTACAACCGATTTGGGATCCGGCTGACGTTTACAGTCACGGCCGCAATTATCGCAGCGACCATTCACGCACTGCCGTTAGTGACCAAGAGTCTGCGCGCCGCCTTCGAAGGGGTGGACCTCGAACTCGAGTCGGCTGCCCGGACCCTTGGTTTGAGCAATCGCCTGGTTTTCTTTCGCGTCACTTTGCCGCTCGCATCGCGGGGTGTTTTGGCGGCTACCGCTCTCGCGTTCGCGCGAGCGCTGGGCGACTTTGGCGTGACTATCATGATCGCGGGAAACATCCCGGGTAAAACGCAGACTGCTTCCGTGGCAATCTACGATGCCGCTCAGGCGGGTCGAGATAACGAAGCGTTCATGCTTGCGGTGATCGTGTCTCTCATAGCGGTGGTGATGCTTTACTTCATCAATCACTTTGGGAGGCTGCGCTGGTAACGAGATGAAGATTCAGCCGCGGATTTGCGCGGATAGACGCGGATTAGAGAACCGAACTGACCAACTAGTTTCGTATTCACTATCTCAAACTAAAAAACGGGTGGCTAAGACGCCTCTGGCCCTTATCGCCGTCCAGCTCTTAGGCCTTATTCTTTTGGTCTTATCCGCGTGATCCGCGTAAATCCGCGGCTGAAATTCAAGACATGAAGCCGCGGAACTTCGACTCGCTAACCGCATAACCCGGAAACGTCGCCGCCAGGTTCGACGTTCCCAGATGTCTCTTCGCAACTTCTCCGACCACATCGCGGAAGTCGGTCGTCAACGCCAGGTCACGGCCTTCGTATAACTGATCACTCTTCAGTCCGGGCCACTCGCCGTAGACCTTTCCGCCACGCACACCGTTACCCACTACGAACATCGCATTCGCATGACCATGATCCGTCCCGCGATTGCCATTCTCTCGCACCGTTCGACCAAACTCTGACATGGTAAGAATGACTACATCATCCATGCGTTTTCCCAGATCAGTCGTGAGGGCCGTGATGCCCCTGCTGAAGTCCTGCAGGCGCAGCGCGAGCTGGCCGCGTGAGTTCCCTTGATTTACGTGTGTGTCCCAACCACCGATGTCTGTGAACGCGATTTCCAACCCCACCCTGGCTTTAACCAACTGCCCAATCTGAAAAAGCGAATTGCCAAATGCGGTTCGCGGATACTGGGCCCCGTTCTCAGGTTTGTACTGACCGGGATTGACCCTCTTCAAATAGTTTACCGCTTCAAAAGTCTCCTTGCCGGTGCCGCCGAGCATGTCGTTGACACTCTGTTCATAAATAGCCTCAAAACCTCCCTGCACGTTGCCCGATGATCGTCCGGCACGGATTGTGAAGTCATTGAGATTTGAAATTGCCAGGGCAGGCGCTCCACCCTGAAGGACTCGCGGCATCGTCTGCGTCATGGAGACGGCGCGAAATAGCGAGCGTTCCGAATCAGACTTGCTCTGCAGATAACGATTGAGCCAGCCGTCGGGCGTACTCTTGCGGCCGGGCGTTGCCGACTCCATGTAGTCCTGCGCGTCGAAGTGGGACCGGGTGTTATCGGGTGAGCCGGAAGCGTGGACAATCGCAATCTGTTTTGAATCCCAGAGCGGCTTGAGCGAAGACATCGCCGGGTGCAAGGCAAAGAAGCCATCGAGATCGAGCGCCGCGTCGGCATTTCCGGATTGCGGACGGGGAATCGCGATTGAGGGCCTTAAGTCGTAATAGCTTCGCTCGCCATAAGGAACCACCATGCTTAGGCCATCTACCGCGCCGCGCTGGAAGATAGCGATCAAAGTTTTTCTTCGCCCACCTGTTACACGATCGCGAACGTCCGCAAGCAGCGCACGTTCAAGAAACGACGGCGCTGAAAGTGAAACACCAATACTGGCGAGTGCGATGCTGCCGGATTTGATAAAAACTCTTCTGTTCATGCTCGTACCCCTCGGTTTCATGTTTCGTGTTTCGTGTTTAGAGTTTGGAGTTTTGTTTGACGCGAAACCCGGAACGCGAAACCCGAAACTCATCATTGCCTTTGGAACTCGGGTGAACCCAAAATCAACCCCACGATCTTCGTAACCGGATCAGTAATGTTCGCATCCATACGCGCCAACTGACGTCCACGAGGCCGCGCCTCACGTCCGCTCGTAATGTTGGCCGGCATCTCGCCGGGCATCTCGTCTGGCGTGTCCTCTAAAGCATCGTCCGACACCTTTGCCATGTCCGACCGCGCCGGCGAAGGCGAAATCGAAACGTCCTGATTCAATTGTTTAAGAAGCGTTTCGCGGGTTTTGGCAGACGCATTTCCCGCAATGATGATGGTCAGGAACTGATCCATCAGCTTCGACTTGTCGGCTGTCTCCCCGTTCGCAGCCTCACCCGCCAGGCGCTGGAGATTCACGCGCGTGCCCGGGATGCGATTGCTCGCGAGAGCCAGGCCAAAGTTCAGGCGTTCAAGTAAGCCGCCAGTGTTGACCCAGCTTGCTGCAGTGTCTGAATAACCGTTAGGTGTTTGGAAACCGTAAAGCGGCTCACCCATCCGAGCAATCCACTGATGCAGTTGCGGCCCACCAGTAGTTTCCGCGCCAAGTGTGCGCAGCGCACTAATTGCCAGCTCGAACGGCCTTTTCACCTTCGACCGATATGCTTCCGGCGAGTTGAATTCCCGCGAGAAGAAGATCGTCCGGAGAGTCTCACGGATATCGCCGTCGCTTTTCGAGAAGGCGGCGGCTGCGCGGTCAACGAGATCCGGCGGCGGTGTATCGGAGACGAAATAACGCGCTAACTTGGTCGCGATGAACTTAGCTGTGGCCGGATGGTGCGCGAGAATGTCGATCACCATCAACCCGTCCTTCATTCCGCCCCCCGCGGGAACCTTGTGGCCAAGCACAATTTTTTCACCATCATCATGTGCGCGTTCGTTGAAGAAGAACTTTCCAGCGTTTTCGCGCAACATCTCTGCGCGCCGGCCACCCGTGAGTGCTCCGGTTGCGCCGCCACCGCGGGGCGCAAAAATAGTCCAACCAGTGAAGCAGCGCGCTACCTCCTGCACGTCTTTCTGTGTATAGCCGCCATCGACGCCGAGCGTGTGCAATTCCATTAACTCGCGGGCATAGTTCTCATTGATGCCGCGCCGTTGCCTGGCAGTGGTCGCTGCAGGCTGCGGCACGTTTGCGCCACCCGGCTGGCCCATCTCCGAATTGCGCTCCCTCAAGCGTTCGTCGCCGGCACCCCGCGGACGCCGAGCATTGCGTCCCACACCCAACAACCCGCCGAGCACTGTACTGCTCGGAGCTCCCTGTCGCCCCGCGGCTGGCGCGTTTGGACTGACGCTCTGAAAGTTGTCGAGGTAGAAAAGCATTGCGGGACTCTGCGCTGTCGCGAGCAGTAAGTCATGAAACTTCCCCGTCGTGTGCGGGCGAATGGTGTCGCGATCATAAGAGACGAGTAACCAACGATCAGCGCCCTTCCCGGAAAAGACGTTGAAGTGGTTCGTCCAGAAATCAACCAAAACTTCCTGAAGCTGTCTTTCGCTATACGTCGCCCGCAGGATTCGTGATGCTTGCAGTTCCATCATGATGCGTTGCGGCGGCAGGAGGCCGTTTTGAGCATAGTATTCACGAATCGCGCGACGGTTTTCTTCATTCCTTCCCGGCGCATTAGGATTGTCGTTCAGCTGGCGCGGCATAGACTCAGTCGCATTTGTTTTCTGAGACGAGGATTCCTTTTGGTCCTCTGCCCCTGACGCTTGATCAGTCGGCAGATCGCCACGCCTCTGAAGCTGCCGCATGATCTGACCTGGCCGGGGATACTTCTCATACAACTGTGCGGTGGTCATCGAAAGTGTCGTAAGGTTTTTGACTTTTGCTTCCGCGACCTCATCAGAGATTCCACCGGGGTTCAACTGTTGTTCGATGTACTTTTGCACCCCGATTGCCCTTACGCGTTCGATGTCACCAGGGCGCGCGCCAAAACCAAGGCGGTTTAGCACATGCATGATGCGGAGCTCTTCAGTGAACCGATTCTCCTGATCCTTCCCCTTGCGTTTTTGTTCGCTGCCTGCGGCGGCGCCAACGGCGAAAGCCGTCGTTAGCAAACCCAGGACGGAAAGTAAGGCAATCACGCAACGGATGCGACGGGTTAACAATAACGACCTCTTCGGCTCAAAATTCTGCAACAGGATTCTCATAAAGCACCTTTTGATTTTTGTTGGCGGAGCCAAGTCCTAACCCACCGGACAACATGATCCGCGCTGAAGAGAGCGAAATCTGCCCGGCATGAACTTAGACGCTCAGCGATGGTCGACGGTTGGAGAAACTAATCGGGTCTTAACAATTCAAGGAGTTGGCCGCGGCTGCGGCGTTGCGGGCCCGGTCCTGCCGCTGGGACGGGGAAAACTGGCGGGGCTGCGGTTGCCTTCGCGATCAACCGCGCGAACACCAAAGAAGTAGTTGTCTTTAGACATTCCGGTCATGGTGTATGTCGTTTGATTCCCAACCCAGCGCGCGTTTGTCCAGACAGGAGAGGTCGTATCACGCCAAACGACTTCATAACCCGCGAAATCCGGTTCGGTATTGGCGTCCCACTTTAGCTCGGTATCGTTCGTTAAGCGCGCCGTGACGACGCCAACGTTGCGTGGTTTTGCCGGAGCGAGAGCCAGCATCGCAAGACTTGCCGCATTGATTCGTGTGACGTCCGCGACATAAGCGAAGTCAACGTGATCAGGTAGGTCTCCGTAGTTTATTCCGTTCTCTGTCCTCACGTTTTGATGTTGACGACGATAGTTCTCGTTCGGCTCGGTAAAGCGGACGGCCGGAAAACCCCGCTCCAGAAACGGAATGTGATCTCCCCCGCGCAGGTAGCGGTCGCGGCGATAAACCATCATCACTTTCATGTGGGGCACGTATCGCTCGCCCACCTCTTTGACGAAGCGCGCCAGCTGACGAGAAGGTGAATCATTCTCGCCGCCCACGCCGCGACGAACGCTGGCCTCTTCGGGCTTCTCATTTGAAGGCACACCTTCCGAGAACACACGTACTGTGCGAAGATCGCGAACGCCGTTTCCACCAAGAGTGTTACCCACGATGTCGTTCGTAAACATCGCCTCGACGTCAGTCCCTTTCTGCTTCGCTTGTTCGGCAAAATACGTCGAGCCCAACAGACCCTGTTCTTCACCGGCGACGGCCATGAAAACAATCGTTGCGTCAAACTTGTAACGCGCCATGACCCGGGCCATTTCCAAAACAGCTGCGGTGCCGGACGCATCATCATTAGCACCAGGCGCATCGCATTTTTCATCAGTCGGACTTGTACACATCGAGTCGTAGTGCCCGCTTACAACGTAAACGCGGTTTTCGGATTGCGACTGTGTGCCTTTTAGCGTCGCCAAGACATTGGTAATCATAGTGGGTGTCGGAACACGCGCCGCCTTCTCCTGCAGGAAACTTTGTTTCTCAACGGTCATGCGGCCACCAGACTTCTCCGCGATCTTAAGAAACTCAGCGTAAAGCCAATCACGTGCGGCGCCGATACCGCGATTCGGATCGTTTTGTTCTGAGAGTGTGTTGCGCGTTCCAAACGAAACGAGTTTTCGTATCGTGCGCTGGACATTCCTGGCGTCAATCTCACGCAGGATAAGAGCAATGTCGCGGTTTCGGCTTCCCGGGTAGTTGGCTGCGGTGTTATTGCGGCGAGCGGGACGAGCGGATTCCTGAGCCGCAGCCGGCACTGTCAGAAATAGAGTCAGGCCCAGAATGAAGGTGAGGCACTTAGTTTTCCAACGGGTCGAACGAAAGAGGACTAGTACGGAAACGTCAAACGGCTGGTTGGCGGTGGTCATCGCGTCTTTCCAGGATTCGACTAACTGGGTTCTGACGGTTCTCGATAAATCGGAGTGAAGGTGCGAGTTGTATGTTCGGTCACGCTCGGTGCAGGTTCATACCTTGGAGGTAACTGCTGTGGAACAAACGCCTGAGCGGGCGGCGTCACGTTGGGAACAAGAATTGGATTTTGCCGCTGCAAGCTGAGCGTCTTCGACCAGAACCGCAGGAGTAGTGCGATGCTGCCAAAGAGAGTCAACATGCTAAACAAAACCATCCAGGTGATTGCCGCCGGATGGACGTGCATTTCGGCCAATCGCACGACACTGGAAAACACGACTCCCAATCCGATGACGATAGTCAGGCCGACAATGATAGTAGGCGCGGTTAATTTAACCGGGGCGGCAAGGAATGCCGGCGCGTTCGCACCGGGCAAAGTTAAATTTGCACCGCACCGATTACAGTACTTGAGCTCTACAGTGATTTCACTACCACAGGAAGGACAGTACATAGCACCTCCAATAACAGGTTGCGGCGCTAATGTACCACTCCAGAATCAGGAGCGAAACACTTGGAAGGTGGGTAGACAGCGGGGTGGTTCAGAATGTGGCGGCAGCCAATGAATCTTCACTAAAAGTCTTCTTAAGTGGTGAAGCCGACGACTGGTAATAGCGCACCGATTTATCGGTGGGTTATGGCTCATCCACAATCCAAGAGTCCGCGAAAGCGGACGACTGAACTCCGTTGCCGAACTCTCAGCCGTCCGCTTCGCGGACTAGATATGTTTGCGCACGCTGCCCAGCAGTAAACTGCTGGGCTATTATCATTCGTCCGCTACGCGGACTGGAACCACGAACCTCCACGAACTTCTGATTTGTGTTTGAGTTCGAGAGCAGACCATTTCCGGGTGAGAACATTTTAGCGGATTCGATAGACCCGGCCCTTCCAAACAACGATGACCTCACCTGAGAGTCTTTCAGCGATTTTGCGAATCCCGGGCTCGTCGGCGACCAGGACGCGATACTGTTCCGAGCCTCGCGCAATCGTCATCGTCGGGCGCGAACTGTCGTAAGCGGTATCGACCCAAGTGTTGCCTTGTTTGCGAAAACGACGACCTTCGATCGCGAATGTTTCCTGGTAGTAGTCTGCACCCTTGGACTGCGCTTCGTCGCCTCGCCGCGCTTCCATAGTGCGCGTGCCCGCTCCTCCTCGTCCCGCAGCTGCCGCCTTCCGGCTTCGCGAAAGGGTTACGTCCTTGTCTTCCGCGGGCGCGCGTTCATCCCTCGTTTCTCGCTCCACAACGCCGACCTTAGTTTCTTCTTTTTGCTTCGCTACCGCTTTATTCCTCTCCCCATCATGGGTGACTGCGGTTTGCGTACGCGCGGCGGGAGGAGCGGCTGCCGGCTCAGGCGCAAACGAAGGTTGCGACTCCGCTTCGGCCGCGGGCTTGGGCGCATTCTTGGCAAAGCCACTTGTAGAATCCAACGTACTCCCGGCCCCAACGGACCCGACTTCCTTCTGGAGCACCGTGCTCTTGTCAGCCTTGCCGGCCACATTCTCCCGCAATTCTCCTGCAGGTGAGCTCTTCATGGTTGCGGGAGCCTGAGAATGCGTTTCCCCCGGCTGGTCCGTCAAAATTCTGGGGGCTTGCTGTGATGGCGCGGCCTGCTCGTTTCGTGCAACAAAACTTGCCTGGCGTTGCTGGCTAAGGAACAAAATCCCCACGGTGATTACTCCCAGCAGCGCGAGCGCCGGCATTGCATAGCGCAACACAGGTGGCGACAGCAGCGCGCGAAGCTTGTGCCAGAATGTAGATCCTGTCTGTTCACTGACTTCGCTTTTAAGAACTGTGGCCCCGGCGGCCACCGTCAGTTGAACTACCAAGTTGCGACAATGGGAACAATCTACAAGGTGAGTCGTAAAACGGGCCCGTGTCGCAGCGGGGAGCGCGCGCTCAGCAAATGAGTTCAGTTCATCCGCATCAAGGTGCGCTCCAGTTGCTTGATTCTCGACGCTGCTCGCATCCAAAGCGGAGCGAGACTTTTCGCGTGTCGCCCAACTGCGCAACAGAAGATCGATCTCGTATTTCTCGGTTTGCTTCATTTCACCAATCAATTGCCATCTTCAGAACGCTCGAAAGGTCATACCCTTGCACAAGCGAGTTTTGTCCCCCAAAAGCGCAGCTCACGTTGCTGGATGCTCCTGAGTTTTTGCATCGCCAAACGCCACCAATCCTTCCAGGTCCCCCTCCATGTGTACTGCGATCTCCGCAAACGAGCGGTCTGTTTCACTCTTCGTCCAGCCTTTTTCGGTCATCAAGATGCGCTCAACGTGCTCGCGCAAATCGGTGTGAATTCTCGTCAAGCGTCGACTCGCTGTGGCTTCATGAACTCCCAGAACCGCCCCAGCTTCCCGCAACCGTAATCCATCAAAGTAGTAAAGCTTTACGAGCAGCCGATCTTCGTCTGAGAGTTGTTTGAACGAAAGCGCCAGCGCCTTCTGCATTTCCAATCCCGCAAATTTGTCCGAGACTGCCCGCTCCGGATTTACCACCCCAACTGACACAACCTGATCCTGACCCTCGTCTAGGTTCTGCACGAGTCGATCCATGTCTCCGTCTTCTTCCGTCTGCACCAGGCGCGATTGCTTGCGATGTTGATCGACAGCAAGCTGGGCCACGACAGCTCGCAACCAGCCGGCTAGCGAACCACGTCCGGAATAGTAAGCCAGCTTACTCGAAGGCTTTCCGTCCTGCCGCACACGCAAGCCGTAAAGCTCGGCCCAGATAGATTGGGCCAGATCTTCAGCGGCATCCTCATTTGAACTTGCCGAACGCGCGGCCGAACGTACTGTCGCGGTGAATCTCGCAACCAGATCGCTCCAGGCGCCTTCATCACCTCGTTCGCATGCCACAATCAAACAAAGGTCGTCAGCTTGCAAACCTTCACAGAATTCCGCAATTGATTCGGGAGAAGCGTTCTCCTCATCCTTAAGCAGGTACTTCTCAACTATGGCTTTGATCCGCGGCACCAGCGCCGCCTCGTCCAACGCATGACTCTCGCCGGCGCGAGCGAGTAGTCGCTTCGCACCGTTCACCAACAGAGTCTCAATTTGTTCGCTTCTCTTGCTCACGGGGGACGTTCGATTCAAAATATAAGCAGTCCTCAATGCTAACACGCCCGCAACAGCAATAAGTTCACTACGGGTGCCGCCACAGACATTCTTAGATGAATCAGCCGCTGCGAAGTTGCCGTCAACCGAAACCATTAGACCGACTTTGACAGGTATACGGCCCTGAGCTAGATTCGATTGTACCGTGGCGAATCCGGATTTTAAGGCTTAATATCAACGCCAAGTGTGATTTCAAACCGCTCCTACAATCAAGAATGCTGCGAGTTACCGAGATATTCCATTCGATTCAGGGTGAGTCGACGCATGCAGGCAGACCGTGCACCTTTGTGCGTTTGACTGGCTGCCCGATGCGTTGCGTGTGGTGCGACAGTGAATACACCTTCTCCGGTGAAGATCATATCCCCCTCGATGCTGTCGTTGAGCAGGTGAAGTCATTTGGCGGCAAACTCGTGGAAGTGACTGGTGGTGAACCGCTCGCGCAACGAACAGGTTTTACCTTGATAGAGCAGCTCTGTGACGAGGGCTTCGAGGTCCTGGTGGAGACGGGTGGTTACATTTCGACTGAGGGGTTGGATCAGCGCGCCGCTGTGATCCTGGACGTTAAGTGTCCGGCTTCAGGAGAGGAGGCCCGCAACCATTGGCCCAACCTTGACCGGCTGCGCCCGGAAAAGGATGAAGTGAAGTTTGTCGTCGCCAACCGCGCGGATTGGGACTACGCGCGTGAGGTCATTCAGCGACTTGACCTGCAAGGCCGGGTGCGGGCCATCTTGATTTCTCCCGTTTGGGGCGAGATAGACTTGAAAGAGTTGGCCGATTGGATCGCCACCAGCGGGCTTGATGTCCGGATGCAGTTGCAGTTGCATAAGTACATCTGGGGACCGGAGGCGCGCGGAGTCTAGTGGGTGGCACTGACGACACTGCTTACGAACCTGCTGGGACAGGCCACGACGTCCCGGAATTGAACCTGGCGATTTGTCTGGTTTCTGGTGGCATGGACTCTTGCGTTACCGCAGCCATCGCCAATGCTGAAAACGACCGTCTCGCGTTCCTTCACATTTCTTATGGTCAACGCACAGAGCAACGCGAACGGTGTGCTTTCGAGCAAATTGCCGCCTACTTTAAAGCTGTTCCAAGCTTGTCAGTTTCCATCGACTATTTGAGCAAGATTGGTGGTTCTTCGCTTACTGACCTTCGCATTCCGATATCAACGCGCGGCCCGGAGGTCCCCGGAATTCCTACCAGCTATGTGCCCTTTCGGAACGCCCACCTGCTATCGATCGCGACGAGCTGGGCTGAAGTAATTGGCGCTCGGCGAATCTACATCGGGGCAGTTGCAGAAGATTCCTCGGGATATCCGGATTGCCGGCCGGAATTCTATGAATCTTTTCAACGCGTAATCGAAGTCGGAACAAAGCCGGAAACTGAGATCGAAATTAGAACGCCCGTAATCGGCATGCGGAAAGCGGAGATTGTCACCCGCGGCTTAGAACTTGGAGCACCCTTGCATCTCACCTGGTCTTGTTACAGAGAATCTGAGCGAGCGTGCGGGACTTGTGACTCGTGTGTCCTTCGGCTTCGCGCATTTAGCCAGGCAGGAATCTCGGATCCCATTCCATACATGCTTGACAGTGTGCCCTGAGCTTATTAACTTTAGGGCGCTTCTCGTCCTAATTTACAACTGATCGTACGTAAGACTCATCTCAACGGTCTCTCCCGAATGTTTAATCTGATAGACCGGCGTTGGAGGAACACTTGGATGTTTCGTAAATTGGTTTTCACAATAATTGCGGCGATGGCGCTGGTTGTTTCAGCGTCAGGTATTGCCTCTGCCCAGGTTGGTGAGCTGCACGGCCATGTCTTTATGCAGCAGGCTGATGGTACGAAGGTGCCGCTCGCAGACGCAGTGATAGATGTATTTCGGACCGACATTGCGTCTAAGTACAACACCAAAACAAACAAGAAGGGCGAATGGGTATTCGCGGGCATACCTTACATCGGCACGTATATCGTTGCTGTAAGCCATCCCACGGCGCAGCCGACCTGGCAACCGAATGTTAAGGCTGGCCGCGACGTTGACGTCGTGCTCACTGTATCTTCCGGCGATGGCAAACGTTTGACCATTGATGAGATCAAAGGCCTGTCTGCAGGAGCGCCCGCAGCATCCGGCTCTGGCGGCTCGGAGTCTGCCTCAGATAAAGCGAAGCGCGAGGAAGCTGCACGCAAGATTGCCGAGATCGAAGCGAAGAATAAGAAGATTGAAGAGGCGAACATCACCGTTGAGACAACTTTCAAGGCTGGCAATGCAGCCCTGGAAGCTAAGAATTATGATGAAGCCATCCGGCAATATGACGCGGGATTGGTGGCCGATCCCGAGCAACCAATGATTTGGGCAAACCGGTCGGTCGCCCTCAAGGCGCGAGGAATAGTTCGCTACAATGCTGGAATCGCGGCCACGGATGACGCCCAGAAAAAGACTGGATTGGAGGGAGCAAGAGCAGATTTTCGCGCGGCTGCTGAAGGCATGAACAAATCGGTGGAATTGATAAAAGCGCAGCCTGTTCCAGCCGATCCGGCTCAGCACGAAATAAACAGGCTTTTTGCATTGGCCACCAGAGCAGAGTCGATGCGACTTTTTGTAACGAAGGTCGATCAATCCCAGGCTGACGCCGGCAAGACCGCTTATGAGGAATACATTGCCGTCGAAACAGAACCCGTTAAGAAGGCGAAGGCCCAGCACGATCTCGCCCAAATGTTGTTCGACGCAAATTCGTTCGAACCGGCGCTCGCCGAATATAAGAAGATCCTGGCGGTGACACCTGACGATACGGATGCGCTCGTCAAGTCAGGAATGCTCTTATTCAACATTGGCGCCATGGAGAACAACGACAAGGTCAAGTATCAGGAGGCGGCTAACTACCTGCAGCAATTCGTGGACAAGGCCCCGGATACTGACAAACTGAAGGCCGATGCAAAAGCCATCCTCGAGGAACTGAAGAATCAACAGAATGTTAAAGCCGAGAAGACCGCGGCCCCGGCGCGCCGCCGCCGGCCTTAACCAAACAGCCTAATAACCTGAAAGAGAGTCGCGTGGAGTTACCGTCCGCGCGGCTCTTTTCTATTAGTCGGTCTCATGGACGGCGCAGAACTCTCTTACATCCGGTCTCCATCCTTTGGCCGGCCCTCGCCGTTTGAGTCGAACCCTTCTGCTATTCAGGTCAGCTCTCCTCGGAATCAAACATCCTCCAAAGCTCCAGTTTTGGGGGAAATCCAGCCAAAATGACTTCTTGACACGTCAAACTAACAACCTGTATTATGCTTGGGCAACGGTGTTTATCACACCGGTTGTGCGGTCTTAGTGACATCCGAAATCTCTGCCAGATCTTCAGCCCCACCCGGTGGATCGTCTCTCAACAGTCTGAATACCCGAACGAAATGTCAGCAAAACTAGGCGAAATTCTCGTCCGCGAGAACCTTATCAGTGCGCAGCATCTGCGTGAGGCTCTCGATTATCAACGTGAGCACGGTGGCCGACTTGGCTACAATCTTGTCAAGCTTGGATTGGTTACCGACGACATGATTACTGCCGTGCTTTCGCGGCAGTATGGTATTCCCTCGGTTAACCTCGACCTCTTCCAAATCGACGAGTCCGTTTTGCGGCTCATCCCTCAGGAAGTCGCGCAAAAGTATTCGGTCATCCCTCTTTCACGGGTTGGCGCCACCCTCACTCTCGCCATGGTTGATCCGACGAATGTTTTTGCCATGGACGACATCAAGTTCATGACAGGCCTCAATGTCGAGCCAGTGGTCGTCGCCGAAGTCAGCATTCAACAGGCAATCGCCAAGTATTACGGCACCTCGCGCGAGATTGAACTATCCTCAGTAACCGTCGAGGATGCAGTTTTTGAATCTATCGACGCTCAATCCCTCAGAGCCTCGAACGGTGGAGGCATCACTCATGCAGACCTTATCTCGTTGGACAGCATCGACTTCGAGGTAGGGAGAACGGAAGACGTCGAAGTTCTCGAGGATAACGAAGAAATTGACCTTTCGACGCTCTCTCGCATGAGCGAAGACGCGCCGGTTGTTAGGCTTGTCAACGTTTTGCTGGTGGATGCTTTGCGCCGCGGCGCCTCAGACATTCACGTCGAACCGTACGAGAAGGAGTTGCGCATCCGCTTCCGAATTGACGGCGTGCTTTACGACGTGATGCACCCACCCCTCAAGTTGCGAGATGCCCTCATCTCTCGTGTAAAGATAATGTCGAAGCTCGATATCTCTGAAAAGAGATTGCCGCAGGATGGGCGTATCAAGATCAAAGTGAAGGTTGATGCGCGTTCACGCGAACTGGATTTTCGTGTTTCGACACTTCCGACATTGTTCGGCGAGAAAGTTGTGCTGCGGTTGTTGGATAAGGAAAACCTGATGCTTGACATGCACAAGCTCGGGTTTGAGCCGGAGTCTCTCACCAAGTTCCAGCGCAACATTTCCAAGCCCTACGGCATGGTGCTGGTAACCGGACCGACCGGAAGTGGTAAGACGAACACGCTCTACTCTGCCTTACAGTCGCTCAATACGATTCAAACAAACATCATGACCGCCGAAGACCCGGTTGAGTTCAATCTCATGGGCATCAACCAGGTGCAGATGAAGGAACAGATCGGATTGAATTTCGCGGCGGCATTGCGCGCGTTCCTGCGTCAGGATCCGAACATTGTTCTGGTGGGCGAAATTCGCGATTTCGAGACCGCAGAGATTGCCATCAAGGCAGCGCTAACGGGACACCTCGTACTTTCAACGCTGCACACCAACGACGCACCATCCACTATTTCGCGCTTGATGAACATGGGCATCGAGCCTTTTCTCGTCGCTACCAGTGTGAACCTGATTCAGGCCCAGCGACTCATCAGGCGAGTCTGCAAAGACTGCAAACGCGAAGAATCTTTGCCCCCTGAAGCCCTCATCGAAGTCGGTTTCTCAGCCGACGAAGCGCAAAAACTCAAAACCTACAAAGGCAAGGGTTGCGCGACCTGCAATAACACCGGTTACAAGGGAAGAATCGGACTTTACGAAGTCATGGAAGTAAACGACGACATTCGCGAGCTGATCCTCATCGGCGCCTCGGCGTTGGAGCTAAGGAAGAAAGCGATCGATGACGGCATGATCACGCTACGCGAATCCGGACTTCATAAGATTCGCAGTGGAGTCACCTCGCTTGAGGAAGTTGTCCGCGAGACGGTGGCTTAAGGAGAGACAAAAAAATGTTGCGTATAATTGCACTATCACTGGTAATGCTTTTCTCAATTGGCGCCTTGCTCCCGTTTGCCGGATCCTCGGCGCACGGACTCCGCCAGAACGTCATCTCGAAACGCCAATTCAGCCATCGTCGTCATTCGCGCGCCTGGTGGCGGCGGTATCGCGCCCGCTTAAAGAGGCGCCGCGCAGTAGCGGCCATGGCCCATCGTAGATCAACGCTCGCACCGGTCCTGCCGCAACCTGTCGGAATGGGATCGGCAACTCCGGTAAATCCTCAGTTGCCAACCGGCTGGACCAAGCTCTCCGCGACAAACAGCGGCGAGATGAAATTCCGGACCGAGACGACCACCGGAACCGTTGCTGGCCAGGCATCACTGGCAGTCGTCGCCCAAAGCCGGCCGAATCCTGCCTACCTGTCATTCCGCGAAGAGCGACGGTTGCTGGCGGGCGTCGCCATTGGCGATCTGCGTCGTATCGTAATCGACAAGATGCTGGCCGACGGCGGCTGGGTCACTAACGACTTCACCCGTGATGTCGCGGGTCAGCGCGTTTTCATCGTGACTGCGCAGACTCCCGCTGAAGGTCGTTTACCCGAAAAGTCGTGGAACTTCTATTTCACCGAAGTGAACGGGCGAATCTACAGTCTCACCACCAACACTCCACCGCAGTTTGCGGAACGGATGGCCGCAGAAGCCGAGCGCTTTATCTCGTCTTTCGGCGCGATCTCGAAACCCGCGAGCAAATAGTTCAGCGCGGAGAGATCGACACTTTCAGCGCCTTACCTGGAGGAAACCTGACTCGATGCGACTAAATGACAGCGCCCCGCAAATCTCGCTATCAGAACTGCTGAGGAAGCTATCCGAGCTGCGGGGCTCGGATCTGCATATCACGACTGGCTCTCAGCCCCAGGTTCGCGTTGATGGTCATCTAAGCCCACTGGATGGTTACCGCGTGCTTACCTCCGCTGATACCAAACAGCTCGCCTACTCCGTCTTAACAGACGCGCAGAAACATCGGTTCGAAGAAAGTCTGGAACTTGACTTCTCTTTCGGAGTCAAAGGCCTCTCACGTTTTCGCGCCAATCTCTTCAATCAGCGCGGCGCTGTAGGAGCCGTCTTTCGCGCAATTCCTTACGAGATTAGAGCATTTGAAGAACTCGGGTTGCCGCCCGTGGTCAAGCAGATGTGCGACAAACCTCGTGGCTTGATACTCGTCACCGGGCCAACCGGATCAGGCAAGTCAACTACGCTCGCGTCAATGATTGACAAAATCAACCGCGACCGTCACGAACACATTTTGACGATTGAGGATCCGATCGAGTTTCTGCATAACCACAAGAATTGCGTCGTCAATCAGCGTGAAGTTAATGCGGACACGCATGGATTTGCGGAAGCCCTGCGCACTGCGCTGCGCCAGGATCCCGACGTCGTGCTCGTCGGCGAAATGCGTGATCTCGAAACCATCGAATCGGCTTTGCGGATCGCGGAAACCGGCCACCTCACCCTCGCTACACTGCACACCAACTCGGCAGCCTCGACCATAAACCGCATCATTGACGTTTTTCCGTCTGATCAACAGGCGCAGATTCGCGCCCAACTTTCCCTCGTCCTCGAAGGAATCATGTGTCAGGCCCTGTTGCCTCGAGCGCATGGAGCAGGCCGCGTGATGGCCCTGGAGATCCTCGTGCCCAACGGCGCGATCCGGAACTTGATTCGCGAGGACAAGGTCCACCAGATTTATTCGATGATGCAAACAGGTCAGGATAAGTATGGGATGCAGACCTTCAACCAGGCTCTTGCTACTCTGTATCACAAGCGGCAGATCACTGCTGATATCGCATTGCAGCGTTCCTCGAATGTGGATGAGCTCAAAGAACTGATGGATCGTGGTGCGGGTTTAAATACCGGAAACGCGAATCAACAGGCCCCAGGCAACCATCCCAGCCCCTACGCGCAGGCTCGCCCCGTTGGCGCTCGACCCACGATCACCAAGTAACCTCAGAACATGGAGTTCTAGACTATGCCTACCTACGTCTTCAAAGGCCGCAACAGACTGAATGAGATCGTTGTTGGCGAGCGCGTGGCCGACACTCGCGACTCTTTGCGACAGCTCCTCCGCCGCGAGCAAGTCACGCTGACCTCTGTAAAAGAGAAAGGCCGTGAAGTAGGCATCCCCAAGCTAGGTGGCCGCAAGAAAGTTAAAGCCAAGGCGCTTTCCATCTTCACTCGCCAGTTTTCGGTGATGATCGACGCGGGTCTTCCGCTTGTTCAGTGTCTCGAGATTCTTGCGCAGCAACAGGACAACAAATATTTCCAGGCGACATTATTACAGGTTCGTCAGGACGTTGAAGAAGGTTCCACTCTCGCGGGAGCCATGGCGCGCCATCCGAAAGTTTTTGATCAGCTTTATACGAACATGGTCGAAGCTGGAGAAACCGGCGGTATTCTCGATTTGATCCTACAGCGACTCTCCACGTTCATCGAAAAGATCGTCAAACTGAAACGAGACGTGATCTCCGCGATGATTTATCCAGCGGCTGTCGTACTGATGGCGATCGGCGCGGTAGCGGTAATCATGATCGTCGTTATTCCCCAGTTCCAGAACATCTTTCTCGGCCTTCTGGGGCCAGGCGAACAGTTGCCATTGCCGACCCGCATTGTGGTTGGTATCAGTGATTTTCTCGCAGGATGGGGCGGACTGGTAATCCTACTTGTGGTTGTCGCCACAGCCCTTGCTGTCAAGTTTTACTACAAGACACCGAATGGCCGGCGAAACATCGATCGCGTGTTGCTGAAGATCCCTGTTTTGGGAGATATCTTGCGCAAAGTTGCCGTTGCGCGGTTTTCGCGAACGCTCTCAACCCTGCTTTCTTCGGGCGTGCCAATTCTCCAGTCGCTCGAGATTACAGCGCGCACTGCCGGCAATGTGATTATTGAAGAGGCTATTCTGAAGGTGCGAGCGGGTGTCGAGCGTGGCGAAAGCTTCGTTGACCCACTCAAGGCGACCGAAGTATTTCCCCATATGGTCGCGCAGATGATCGGCATTGGTGAACAGACCGGTGCGTTGGATGCGATGCTCGGAAAGATTGCCGACTTCTACGAACAAGAGGTCGATGCCGCGATCGCCAATTTGCTGACGCTGATGGAACCGCTCTTGATTGGTTTCCTCGGCATAACGATCGGTTCAATCGTCATCGCAATGTATCTGCCGCTGTTTACCCTGATAGGGAAACTCTCCTCCACACACTAGGAGGAGCAAGAACCAGCGTAGGATTGTCCGAGCTACATCAGAGGGAGGCCAACATTGGCCTCCCTTTTCTGTTGCACCAGGGCAATGGCCAACGTCCAGGTAGTTAAGCGGTATGGGCCTGCGGGAATTTAAGGATGAGAACTACACGGAGCCGACATTTGTAAACTCGGATTGGTCTAGATCTTTAAGGTGTAAAGGGGTCTGATTCCCTGGTCGAAGAGCAAAACATAAACGGGTGAAGGAATCAGCCTTGAGCTTTGTCACCTTATTTCTTGACTTCGGCGAATGTTAGGATGAATTGGAGTAGTCATTGGGCAGAATCCAAAGGCGAAAGCCGGCGATCGAAACGTCTTCGCTTTTTAGTGGCTCGGAAAAACCGCTATCGTTATCCTCGGCTGCGCGTAACGAACTCTGGTAAAGCAGTCGGCTTTGGTAGCACGGGTGAAACTTTTGGCTTCATCAGAACTCTTACGTAATCGTCCCGGCTACGGAGCCTGATGTTCCGCTGATCCTCGAATTCATTCGCGAGCTGGCAGAATACGAGAAGCTGCTTGATCGGGTGGAAGCGACGGAGGAGCGTCTCAGAGAGACATTGTTTGGCGCCGAGCCCGCCGCCTCATGTGTCGTGGCGTATCTGGGCGAACGGCCGGTAGCGTTCGCTCTCTTCTATTTCAGCTATTCAAAGTTCGCCGGACTGCCTGGTTTGTATCTTGAGGATCTCTTTGTTAAGCCTGACGTTCGCGGCTTGGGAATCGGCCGCGCGTTGTTCCGTCATCTTGCAAATCTGGCGAAGAAGAAAGGTTGTTGGCGGATCGAGTGGGCAGTTTTGCACTGGAACAAGTCGGCAATTGGTTTTTACGAAAGCATTGGCGCAGTTCCGATGGACGAGTGGGCCGTCTACAGATTGTCGGAAGAAGCACTTGAAAGTCTGGCAAACGAAAGCTGAAATCTAAAGGGCGGAAATGACACAGCTCTATACCGGTATTAGAGAAGAGGCCTGGTGGCTCAGTTGTTACGACTCTGCGTTTTCATTAAACCCATACGGACAATGGCGACAGCCGCTTTCACAGCAGTAACCGCGTCTCTTTAGGAACTCCGCTGTGAAAACCATCAGCCCATTCTCGAGGTAATAGTCATAGCCTTCCTCGAGCTGGCGTGGGCTCGCGTTTTCAGCCTCAGCAGTTTCGTCATCGCGTTCGTTCATCGCTCTATGGTTCACACTCTTTCGGGTTCACACTTCTTCGCCGAAGCAGCATCACCGCCCTTTGGAGTGCGTTGACTTGTCAGCGCTTTTGATCAGTCTTCGAAAGCGGCAACAAGTTGCCGCATCCAAATTGGATCTGTATCAGCTAACATCTGCCGTGGGGCCAGTGCGATGTGATAGGCTTGGCCGCGATGCCCCCCGAGGTAAGACTAGAACAAAACCCTTCTCTGGGACGAAGACTCTGGTGGCTGATCCTGGGCCGACTGGTCGTCGCCTTGTTGCTGTTGGCAGTCTCCTTTTGGACTGGCAGCACCACTGGACAAGAGTTGTGGCCCAAGGCCCTCTCTGTCCTGCTTTTCGTTGCGAGCCTGACTGTCGCATATGCCCTGGCGCATCGTTTCGAGCGAACGCGTCTCTTTCAGGTCCGGCTCCAATTCGCCGCGGACATCTTCCTCGTCACATGGCTCATCTGGAGTTCCGACGTTATTCATTCGCCTTACACGGCGCTCTATATCGTCATCATCGCCACCGCAAGTTTATTTCTCGCGCCGCGGGATGTGGTGGTCACATCCGTTGGGTCTGCGGTTGCTTATACTGCCTGCGCGCTGGCGGCGCTGAGCGGCTTCGGTAACCATCCCTCAATCGATGCGCTGCAGGGTTCCGTCTCGCGCGCCATCCAGTCCGTTGGTCTTTTCGACATTGCCTTTTTTGTAGTCGGCCTTCTCTCGGCGCGCCTGGCAGAGCATCAATCACGGTCCGATGTTCGACTGATAGCCGCTACTCAGTCGCTGGCCAACCTGAGAGCGCTGCATGAAAGGATTGTCGCTTCTATCCGTTCTGGAGTCGTGACGACTGACCTTCAGGGACGAATCTATACCTTCAATGCCGCGGCGGAAGAGATTACAGGCTATAACGAGCGCGATGTCCGCGGTGAGGACGCCTCGATCTTTTTCGGTAACTTGGATGAACATACCAGGGCGTCGCTCAATGCCTCTGGTTTGGGCCAGATAAGCCCTCGCCTGGAGGCAGACTGTCTAACGGCAGACGGTCTGCGCCTCAGGCTGGGTTTTAGTATCTCACCGCTTTTTTCCGAGACCGGCGAAACGACGGGAAGTGTAATCGCTTTTCAGGACCTGACGCACATTCGCGCGCTCGAGGAGACATCACGCCGACAGGATCAGTTGGCGGCCCTGGGACGCATGGCGGCATCGATAGCTCATGAGATCAGGAACCCACTGGCCGCCATGCGCGGTTCGATCCAGATGCTGCGACACGAGATGAAGAGCGAGCCGTCGCAGGACGAGTTGATGGATATCATTTTGCGCGAGTCTGACCGCCTTAATCGCATCATTACGGACTTTTTGAACTACGCGCGACCGCGTTCGATCAGCCACTCGCGTGTGGAGGTCGGCGACCTCTTGAGACAAACGTTCACTCTGCTCCGGTACAGTCCGGAGATAAACGAACTACAGTCGATTGAAGAAGACATTCCCAGCGGCACCTTTCTGGCTGATGCCGACCCCGAACAACTACAGCAGGTCTTTTGGAACCTCGCCCGCAATGCGTTGCAGGCGATGCCGGAGGGTGGAACACTACGCGCCGAACTGGCGAAAAACTCCAACGACCGCGTGCGGATTACTTTTTCGGATACGGGGTGCGGCATGACGCCCGCCCAGGTGGACCGTTTGTTTGAGCCCTTCTCCTCAACCACAGGCGGTACGGGTCTCGGGCTCTCGATTGTCTATCAAATCATTCGCGAGCATGGTGGTACAATCAACGTAAGTAGTCGTGAGGGCCGGGGCACAACGATTACGATCGAGCTGCCGAGTCAGAAGACAGAAGACAGTAGTCAGTAGCCAGTATTCAGTAGATCGAGGCGAGACCAGACTCATGAACAATCGCAGACCGGATTCAATTCGTACAATTGATATGTCTTCTCCCCTCGCTGGCCTTGCGCGCGACACAATACAGTCTTCTCTGCTCGATCTCCTGCCTACTGTTTACTGTTTACTGAATTTTGAGTTCTCCTCCTGAATCATGTCCAATCTCCTTATCGTTGACGACGAATTGGGAATGCGGCAGTTCCTGACGCATCTCTTTCAGCGCGAGGGCCACTCGGTTCGAGTCGCGGAAAGCGGTCGCAAGGCGATGTCCCTCCTGCGCGAAGAGTCTGCGGACCTGATCATCTCTGACGTCAAAATGCCAGACATGGGCGGCATCGAGTTACTGCGTGCCGCGCGGGAACATTTGCCGCGAGTTGAAGTGGTATTGATGACGGCGTTCGCAAACGTTGAGACTGCGCGCGAGGCGTTCTTGCTGGGAGCTTACGACTTTGTACAAAAACCTTTCGACAATGACTTGTTGAAGGAAATTGTCGCGCGCGCGCTGGATAAGATCTCGCTCCTTAAGGAAAAGGAAGCGCTGCTCGAAGAAAATAAAGTCCTGATTCAGGGACAACGAAAGCAGGGCCAGTTGGGAAATATCATTGGCAGATCTTCGAGCATGCAGGCGCTCTACCAGATGATAGAAACTGTGGCCCAGGTTCAGGCGACCGTCCTGGTGACGGGAGAATCGGGAACCGGAAAAGAACTGGTAGCCCGCGCCATCCACGATCTTGGGCCACGCGCCGAGAAGCCCTTCGTTTCGATCAACTGCGGCGCTTTCACTGAAACTCTACTCGAGTCAGAACTGTTCGGTTATGTGAAAGGCTCTTTCACCGGAGCTAATACAAATCGCAAAGGCCTCTTTGAGGCGGCTAACAGCGGTACTGTTTTTCTTGACGAAATCGGCGAGATGTCACCCGCTATGCAGGTGAAATTGCTGCGCGTGCTTCAGGAGCGGAAGCTGCGACCGGTCGGTGCGACAGAAGAAACTACAGTTGACACCCGAGTAATCGCAGCAACGAATCGTGATCTTGCAAGCATGGTGAAAGACGGAACATTTCGCGAAGATTTGTTTTATCGCATCTCCGTAATTCCCATGGAGCTTCCCGCGCTGCGGCAGCGGCTCGAGGACGTTAGCGACCTGGCCAACCATTTCATCACCAAATTTTGCGCTCAGTCAGGTCGCACGCTCGGAATCAGCGAAGCCGCGATGCGTTTGTTGGAGAACTATTCCTGGCCGGGAAACGTTCGCGAGCTCGAACACACAATAGAACGAGCCGTTGCCCTCGAGACCACCGATGCAATTCAGGCGGAGCGCCTGCCCGAAAAGATTACCAGCTACAACCCTCACCGTATCGCCAGCGCCTTCGATCTTCCGGATGAAGGTCTAAACCTCACGGCTTACATGAATCAGTTGGAAAAGACCTACCTGCTCGAAGCGCTGCAACGATTCGGAGGTAATCAGACAAACGCTGCTGCGCTGTTACAACTCTCCGTCAGGTCTTTGCGCCACCTTCTCGACAAGCACGGCATTCGGGCCCTCACGGCGCAAATGCGAGATGAACGTCGCAGTCCGGATTCAATGCCGCGTCGACGCACAACCGATCCTGCTGAACGCCGCCGGGAGGACGACCAGGCTGAGTTCGCTGCGGGCGCAGGCGATAATTAGTCCCTCCTGCGCATCTTTTGCCGGAATCCGACAGCACCACCCTGCCGGAAATTGTCAATAAACCTCCGCGATCAAACCCAGCTTTTCTAAATCCTTAAGAAACCTCCCGTTTCTGTAGATAAGTGTCATCAATCTTAGTGGCACAGTCATTGTAATAGTCGCTCTGACAATTTCGCGCTCTGCGCGGCCTTACAACGTTAAGACGAAGCCGTTAGCGCGAGGGACAGTAACTATTCTCTTAAGGAGCACGAATAAAGAAATGAAAACCAATAAAGGTCAAGCCGGCTTCTCGCTGATTGAACTTCTCATCGTAGTCGCGATTATCGGTATTATCGCCGCTATCGCTATCCCTAACCTGCTCGCCTCCAAGCGCGCTGCCAACGAAGGTTCGGCTGTCGCCTCCATGCGCACCA
>JBPCNX010000065.1:0-35600 GCA_051000815.1 Pyrinomonadaceae bacterium | reverse complement strand
CTTCGTGCACGATGTTGACCTACGAAGATGAGGGGAAGATGAGGGGGTTACGTGCCTGTACCAAGCCAGACGTAAGCTCGCTTTGACGGCTGAAACGTCGGTAAATACGACTTGGTAACGCGTAGCAAAATGAGGTAAGGCCCCCGAATCGGACTTAAAATCCGTTTTCCGTAAGGAAGTGCGGGTTCGACTCCCGCCCTCGGCACCACAATAGAATCAACAGAACGGGCATTCAGTGATGGACCACTGGCTGCCTCTTTTGCTGCCTAGTGTGACAGAAAAACCTGAGCGGTTGAAAACTGTTGCGCCCATTTAACCTTCCTCTTTCATCTGAAGCTAAATCGCACCTCTCATTCACACCTGGCTTTAGCCAGGTGAATCGCGCCCAGCTGAAGTCTGGAAACCGTTTAAACGGTTTCCCCTTTCCGATTGAAGCGGCCTACCCACCCCGCTGATCCGGATGTGAACTCAGGCTGAACTCAGTAACCGGCTGGCGCACCATAACTCCGAAGGGGACAACGTTCGGCTTGCTTCACACTTGGGCCCCGAAGCTCACCTGTTTGCACCGCACGTCAAGTTTCGTGTGCGCCGTTCAACGTGATTACGACTTTTCCTCTTGCATGCCCCTCTTCCATATGCCGAACCGCATCGGGGGCCTCGCTCAAGGTGTAACGCCGCTCGATGACTGGTTTTAGTTTGCCGGTCGCGATGAGTTCCGCCAACAAGGTCAGATCCGCTTGACTCGATTTCGCTATGAACATAACGGCCTTCTGACTACTGAAGATTGACAACAAGGAGTCTTTAATCATTGAACCCAGAAGATCCATCACCGACAGGTCGTGTGGCGCTCCGACCCCGACGAATCTTCCAATGGGAGTTAGGACGCGCCTGCACTCTGAAAACGGATGGTTCCCAACGCAGTCAAGAATCAAATCGTAGCGTTGATTACTAGTAAGATCGCTCGTAGTGAAATCCTGTCGGGGGTAATCGATAACTTCATCTGCGCCGATTGATCTGACCAGGTCCACATTTTTCGTGCTGCATACGCCTGTCACGTTAGCGCCGAACGACTTGGCGATCTGCACCGCGAACGTGCCAACTCCTCCCGCCGCACCATTGATCAAGACCTTGTTCCCGGGCTGAATCTTTCCCTTGTCGCGAAGGCCCTGCAACGCGGTTAGACCCGCGACATTCAGAGAAGCGGCTTGCTCGAACGTAACGTCGCCTGATTTCATCACCAACTTTGACGCGGCTGCGCACGCATACTCAGCGAAAGCCCCACGGCACGCGCCGAACACCTTATCGCCTGGTTTGAACTGCGTAACCTTGCTGCCCACCGCTTCAATTTCGCCAGCCACATCGACGCCGGGCCGGCCCAGTCTTGGTTTGCTCAAACCGGAAAATAATCGGACGAAGCGCGGCGTGCCTTCCATGAGGCGCCAATCAAGTGGGTTGACGGAAGCCGCGAGCACTTTTATAAGGACCTCGTCGTCTTTGGGAACTGGCTTCTCAATCTCTTCATACTTGAGTACGTCCGCTGAGCCGTATTCGCTATAGACGATTGCTTTCATCACCCGGGTGTTACGGATGTCCACTAGCGATTGTTTCGACTGGAGGGGCCGTAGCGTGACCAAAGAGCTATCCACAGATTACGCCGATTACACAGATGCAAGATCGTTAACGCGCACAGTTGATCGGTAAGCTCATGGGATCCAGAAATGGGACCTTGGGCGGCGACAACAGCACGGCTAATTCCTTTTCGTGATGGTTCGTGTGATTTCGTGGTTCGTTCTTAGGGGAGCGAAAAACTCAACCACGAAATAACACGAACGCACACGAAATTTTATTTCTCAAAAGTGTTCGCGCGTAGCAGTCTTGTTTCTTCTCTCCGCCTTAGCATCTCAGCGTTTGACGCCTTCACCGATGAAAAATGATCATGGAAAATGATCGGGTCAGTACCACCAGGCGGTAGCCGGTGGCCCGTTCTTCATTCCGGCGTCCGAAACCAACTCGAAACCCGAAAGTCGAAACCCGAAACTTTTTACCCTAGCTTCTCCTGAATCACTCCCGCTAGATCCAAAATCGCCGTGCGACCATCTCCGCGGAAAGATGACCCATGCATCACCGCAAGCGTTCGCGGATCAAGGTCGGCGAGCCGGCGCAGCGTCGTATCGGTGTAGTGATCGGGGGGCTTGCCGGATACCGACACGCGGGAACGACCCGATCATTTTCCATATGTCATTTTTCAATTCTCATTTTTCATCGGAAAGATACTGGGCGCTAGGGACGGCTCTGTGGCAGCCCCGCGAAGCTGCCGCGGAGGGTGAGCGGTGATGATGGCCACGCGTCGCCTGGATTACCGCCGGCTTCCGTGTCGAGTATCTTCCCCGTATCGGCATCCTCGCACTTGGCGAGCTCGACGAGGAAGCGGGCATTAAGCACGTCGGAAGCGAGCACGCCGGAGCTTTTCGACTGAGACATCCAGGGCCGCGTGGTGGCGTCGAAATAGCCCACGGGCCGATCTGCGGGTCGGCAGCGGAGGGTCCACTGTTTCTCCGCGATCTCGATCGGTAAGATCAGGCGCGTCCCCGGAACGATCCCACCTTTGCCGTCGGTCTCGATCAAGAGATCCCAGCCGTCGGCGCTGAGCTCGAGACGGTCGTGTCCGACGCTTCCGATCCTGGCGCCACGGCTGGTATGGTCGAACCGCAGCTCGCCCCCAATTAGCTTCGCCTCGAGCTTGGTCGGGAGGATCCCGCCGAGGAACCGGTCCATGCGAGGCTTCTCGACGTTCACCTCGAACGAAGGGGGCCCGGACGTGCCCGAGACGCTCGCGAGCTCATTCGGTCGCGATACGAGCCAGACGAGCCCTGCGAGGCAGACGAGCAACGCCAGCGCGATGATGACTAGCGGTATCTTCAGGGATGTCTTCATGCCACGCATGGTCGCCGCAGATCGTGGCGGCAGTCAAACCATTGTCGATTGCCAATTGCCGATTGGCGATTGGCGAGAATGCAAGATTGAGTGCCACTAGTACGACCACCAGCTACCCGCCTGGTGGTGATGACTTCACCAAATCGCCAATCGGCGAATCGGCAGTCAGGTGAGTCCGTGAAACGGACGACCAGCGTAAAGCCTGGGGCGTGAGCCCCAGGTCAAGGAGCGTTTCAGATTTTAAGCCCGCGAAGTGGGCGACAGTCATCAATACATCTGTCGCCCGCTAAAGCCGGCTCTAAATTTTTGGGGCGCTGATCCCGGGGTTGCGCTCACTGCGTTCGCTTCACCCCGGGCTAAATTCTGCCGCCGCTAACGCGGCTGGTTGAGTGGTGTACCGCGCATTTGACTGAAAATGTTTTGCTTCGTAAAAGGACAGCGCTAGAATTGCGGCAACTTTTTCGCTTCGGTCTTAGTGCGGGCGAGACATCCGCGAGCCGGTGACACTCAGTGCGGGCGAGATGCCCGCGATCCAATAGGACCCAAGGAAATGGACCCCAAGAAAATGAGACTTCCAAAATCACACTCAATCGTCGCAACTCCCACCGTCATAACTGTAATTTTTCTCTTTGCCGCTTGTGCTGTGCACGCGCAGAAGACTACTTACAAACCGGTAACCGCGACTGCAACCGATCAATGGTTGCAGTTTCGCGGACCGAACGGGAGCGGCGTAGCTGAAGGTTCCACGCCGCCGGCTGAGTTTGGGGCAAACAAGAACCTTGCCTGGAAAACAGCCGTACCGTTCGCGCGATCTTCGCCAGTCGTCACACACAACCACGTGTTTCTGACGGCGAGTGAAGGCGACAAACTGATCACACTCGCTCTGGATCGGATTACCGGAAAGATTGCGTGGCGCCGCGAGGTTGTGCGTCCGCGTCACATGACCATTTATCGAGCCAACGATCCAGCATCGCCGTCGCCGGTTAGCGATGGCAAGAACGTCTACGCATTCTTCGGTGAGCTCGGATTGATCGCGTATGGACCGAAGGGCACGGAACTCTGGCGCCTGCCTTTAGGGCCTTTCAATAGCTTCTATGGCATGGGCGGATCGCCCGTGGTTGTGGGTAACAAGTTGGTGATGGTGTGTGACCAGCGAGAAAACTCTTTCATCGTCGCGGTCAACACGCGCAATGGAAAAGTGCTCTGGAGAAAGGATCGTCGTAATTTTGAAGGGTATTCCACGCCGGCGATTTACACACCCAGGGATGGACCCGCGCAAGTAGTGGTTTTGGGTTCAACCTCGCTTGATGCCTATTCGCTCGATAACGGTGAGCGGTTGTGGTGGGTCGGCAAAGTCGGCTCGTATCCCAAGGACGTGCCAGTCTTCGGAACTGATATGGTCTACGTCGTCGGCGAAGGCGGCGAGCAACCGTTTCTCCCTCCCTACGACGACAGCCTGAAACAATCCGACAAAGACAAGGATCAGCGTCTTCAACGTGAAGAGATGAAAGGACATGCTGAAGCGTACGAACACTTTGGCTGGCTGGATGCCAACAGTGACGGATACGTCGATCGGGCGGAATACGACTTCGTTCGCAATTCCACGGTCGGTGATCATGGTCTTACCGCTGTACGTTTCGGCGGTCAGGGGGACCTGACGTCAAAGAACATCGTCTGGAGCATTAAGAAATCGTACCCGAATATTCCGGCGCCATTAATCTACCGGGGTGTCATGTATCTAATGAAGGAAGGCGGAATCCTCTCAACGGTTAATCCGTCGAGTGGCGAAGTTTTGAAGATGGGGCGCACGCCCGAAGCGCTCGAGGATTACTATGCCTCTCCGGTGGCTGCGGATGGCAAAGTATTTCTGGTGAGCGCAAGTGGCAAAGTCACTGTGCTCAAGGCCGACGCACAGTGGGAAATCCTTAAGGTAAACGACTTGGGTGAAGAGGTTTGGGCCACGCCGGCGATCGCTGGCAACAATCTCTACATCCGCACAAAGAATGCATTGTATTCGTTTGGGCCGGGCTAGCAGTGATTGGCGAATGCCGATTAGCGCTTGCGGATTAGCGTTTCCAAGAAGCACTAATGAATGCTTTCCGGGGCCGCATCTACCGCCGCGGGCCGGTTGACACTCCCACTTGGTGTACGGGCCACCGGAAATGCGCACCACCTTCTCTGTAGCCTCCAGTTGACGGCTCTAAATCCTCTTTAAAAACGCTCAAAAAGCTCCGGGAGCTAAGGACAGTTCTAACAGATCACCATCCGGCATGGTCGTTGCAGCTCGTGACAATAACCTGGCGCTGAGTCCCCCAGCGAACCTTAGCGAGGAGTTAAAGATTATGAAAGCTACACGACGAATCGACGACCCTTATCACAATCCCTTCTACAATCGATTTCACGTTCCAGTAAGTTCGCGACTTGATGAAATGCAGGCCTTCACTCATATGACCTGGCTGAATGAGCCGGCGGAGTTGGGACATGGAGTAACGAAAGAACAGCCCGGTCGAAATTGGCGACGCGCACTCGCAGGCGCTTTTGCACTCGTGCTGGCCGTTGTGGTCTCCGTGACGTTACTGTCGAATTAGACTCATTGCCGATTGGCGATTGCCAATTGCCGATTAGGATTTTGACGCAAGGATTGAATGCTGCAGATTGTGCGCAGTCGGGAAGGGTGGTTTACCCCCGCTGATTGAATGTTGCTCAACCTGAGCGGGGGCAAGCCCGCCTTCCTGACTGCACTACTCCCAGACCTGAAGTTCATACCAGCGGGGGTAAACCACCCCTTCCGGACTGCGCTACTCCTTCAGATCCGAAGCACGTCGCCTCTCAATCGACGTTCGCAACTCTTCGGGTGTCGCAGAACGGCCGTGCACGCCGTAGATCTTTTCGACGTTCAATCCCAACTGTTGTAGCTTCTCGCTAAAACTAATCGCCGGGTCTTGCGCAATGGGAATTGTTCCGTTGGCAGCCGGGTTCAGCAAGTCAGCCTGAAACAAGATCTTCTCCTTGGGCAAGTACACCACTAATATTTCTTTTGCATGAGGATTCGGCCCAATGTCGTACAACTCCACGAGGTGGTTGTCGTCGCGGAAAACTCGCTTCTTGTTTGCGTCGGTTCCGATGGTCTCAATAGTCAACTTGTGACTTGATGACAACTTCGGCAGGAGGGAAGATTCGGTAGCCGCGGCTTTTTCAAGGAAGCTTTTCGTTTCCGCAGTTGTAACAATCGTTGTCCCTTCGGCAACGTACTCGCGAAACCCGCCCGCGTGATCAGAATGATGATGCGTCAGGACCAGATACTTGATCGGTTTACCCGGCACCGTCTCCCTAATCTTGGCAAGCGCCTGGACCGAGTTATTGGCATAAAGAATTTGTTCCGGAGCCTCGATCACGAGGACATGATCGTTGAAGGCTACGAATAGGACGTTGTGTGTGCCTCCTGCCAATCCTTCCAGTAAGTAAACATCTTCGGCGATCTTAGCGACGGCCGGTGGTGGTGGTTGCCGGGGGCGCGCTAAGTTTCTCAAAACCCGCTGGCCCGACAAAAACACTCTCGGCTGGCCTCGTGTTGATCTGCAGATCTGTATATTCCGTTTCCTGAACAACGCCGCCGGAGTTGTACAAAACACGTCCGCTGGGAAGCTGCAACTTGCCGAGCGTGCGATAGCCTGAAAACGTTTGTGCTATCTCAGAGTCGCCGGTAACCGGGGCGGCGTAAAGGTAGCCATACCTGGTTAGCAAACTGGTCTGCGCATCGATAGAAAGAGTCAGCAGTTGATTATCCGGCCTCAGAACGCTGATTACTTTTTGCCGCCTGCCTCCGATCTCATCGTCACCTAACCAACGCAGCGTTGACGCGCGATCCAATGCTTCGAGCAATACGAATGGGGGAAGCCGGCGAATCTGTCCACGGAAGTTGTTTACCGAGGCGTTGACTATCGGTGTTGCTGTTTTCGACCACATGTCAAAGGTTTGGCCTTCTGTGCCCTTGATGACCGTTTTCGTCCAGTTGTTGAAACCGGTGTTGACGGTCTTCAAGTCGTCGAAGACAAAACCTCGATCCGTATCGACGATCAGAGTTTCTTCCGATGTTCCGGTGGCGAACGGTGGTTCTGCGGTGGGGCTTTGAAAGCGCGCATGAAGTTTGCCTTTCTCTTTGAGGGTAAAGTCTTTGATTGCGCGTAAGGCTTCAAGTCCGCCGTGGGCTGCGATCGCATCATCGAGCACACGGCGGGCCTGTTGGTACGAACGCTGCGGAGCGTTTGGTTGCTGCGCGATGATCGAAGGGATCGCAGTCGATGCTTGCAGGATGATCAAGGTAGCGACAACAAATAGTTTCTGTTTCATGGTGGTGGTCCTTTCCTCCAGAAATCCGGTAGGAATTCCAATACTTTGGAATTAATGTGTGCGTTGAATGTTGGCGGGAAGACTACTGGTCTAATACTTAAAAACGCGCGGAAAAGTTCTGAGAGTTTGTGAGAACACAAATTTGTACGGATTCCAAACTTTTGGTGCCGATATTCGATTGACGATTTGCCGATTAGTCGGTTAATGAGTCTTGAATCTCCAATCGGCAATCGGCAATGACGTGAGTCCGCGAAGCGGACGGATGAGAGTAGCCCAGCACTTCAGTGCTGGGTCGAGTTTTGGAATGACACAATAGTCCGTGAAACGGACGGCTGAAATTATCATGCAAGATCATTATCGTTTTCAGCCGCCCGTTTCACGGGCTCTGTAATTTGGCGCTTGCGATCCCAGCACTGAAGTGCTGGGTTACTATCAGTCGTCCGCTCCGCGGACTTTGCCTGGTCGTTTAAGAAAGGATGGCCATCGCGCAAAGACAATGACGAGTGAGAGCGTGAGAAGGAGCAGGTTAAAAGGCAGGCGGCTAGTCTCGTTATTCGCGTAATGAGTGAATATCGCTCCAAGCATTACTATGGCAAACAAGCTCGCGCCGCAGCTGGCGATGCGTGGAACCAGGAGCAGCGCCATCGAAATAAATTCGGCAATTCCGACCACGAGCCGAAACCAGTCGGGATAGCCCCAGCGATGGAAATCACGCACCCAAAAAATGTTGCCCGTCACCTTCAGCCAACCTGAACGCAAGCAGACGAGTGCAAGAAATAGCGTGATTACCCACAGGACAACCTCTTTAATAATCCGTACTTTCGTCATGGTCGTTCCTTTCAATTTTTAGCAGCACAGATCAACAAATCTTTTTCGCCGCGCCCATTTCACTTCCAAATTCATAGTAAATAAGGTGAGAGATTCGTCCTTGTTTGTTTCTTACAAACTCCCCCCGGCCGTCAAATTCCGTGGTGAGCAACTCGCTCTTGGCCGCGTCACGTGCAAACAACTCGTTTCGTTGTCCTGCTGCTTCGCTGATCAAATGCTCGCCCTCTCGACTAATGGTGACAACCAACTCGGGGCGGAGCTCAAACCTGTATTGCCCGATGTATTCATCGTAGATACCGGCTTTCACTTTCTCCGCGAAGCTCGCGTCACGTGAAGGACGATGCGCAGTGAGATCGTTTTTAACCGCGTCCATCATCATGGCCCTTAGCCGCATCCTCGCTGAGTAAAGACGCTTGGCTACAGTCGTCAACGGGACGTTTAAGAACGCGCTTATGTCGGTTTGAGAATGCTCGTTGACATAGAAAAGCACGACAACCATGCGCTCGTTCAGCGACAGCTTTTTGATTGCTGCGAACGCTGCCTTCGTCAGCTCGTCTTTTTCGATTGCCAATTGCGGATCAGGATGTGAAGCGTGTACATCCATGCCCTCGTCAAGCGAGATAGTTCGTAGACGTTGTTTGCGGGTGAGGCGATTACATTCGGTCAGGACTATGCGTCTAAACCAACCTGGAAAAGCTTCCGGTTGATGAAGTTGACTGAGCTTTTGCCAGGCTGAAATAAACGCCTCCTGTGCGGCGTCTTCTGCGAGGCCAAAGTCTCCCAACACGGCATAACCGGCGGCGTATGCCATGTCCTGGAACATCCTGACAAGTTCGCAAAAAGCTTCCTGCTTCTCGGCGAGCGTGGCATTGGAATCTCTAGCTTTGAGGACTAAAGCACGAGCCTTATTCACAGGTGTCACCCTACCTTTTGGGATCCCTATACAAATAAGAGCCAGATTTTAGGGATCACCATACCCCAGAAGACAGAAGTCAGGAGTCAGGAGTCAGAAGAAGGCAGGGTCGTGGTTCGAAATTTTTTGTTAGGAGAAAAGGAACCACGAATTAACACGAATCACACGAAGAAATAATTCGTGCAAGTTCGTGTTGCTTCGTGGTTCATTCTTTGGTTAGCAGAGAACACGATCCACTAAATCACACTAAACGTCACGAAAGAAGCGCGAGCTTGAGTGCCGACCAATCAGCCCACCACTTGCCGATGACGCAAGGAGTGAGTGCCACTCATCGGCTCACCCGCTACCGCCTGGTGGTACTGACCCGATCATTTTCCAAATATCATTTTTTCATTTCTCATTTGCCATTGGTCACCAAATCACACGAAACAAAAAGAAAAGATCTTGGCGTGCTTCGCGTTCTTGGGCGACTTGGCGGTTTCAGTTTTCTGAGGCTGAAACCACTTGCCGATAATGCAAGGATTGAGGCCCACGCATCGACCCACCCGCTTGGTGGTACTGACCTCTCCGGGCCCGTCACATGAGTGCTTTCTCGTCGAAAGGAATCTCAGCAGGCCCAGGTAAATCAAAGGGCTGAGGAAGATAGAGAGATAGATCAGACTAATCCAGGGCTGGTACTCAACATAAAATTCATATGGCGTGAAGGACCATGCATGTTTGATGAGTACAAAACAAACGAAATCAACGACCATTGCTGCAGCCAACCAGAAGAACGAAAGCCGCAAGGCTTCTTTAGATTCTCTTTCCCGGTCTTGTTGCTGACGCTTTCTAAAATACACCCAGGCAAACGCCGGCCAGATCAGCAGCATAATCAGCACATGGTACGGTACGGTCGCCGTAAATGAAGGCGCCTTTAAAAGACTGCCTCCCAGCTCTTCAGGTTGAGGCGAGGAATAAACCATTCCATATAGAACGCTGACAGCAGTCGCCAAAATTGTGACAATGACATATGCGACAAAAAAGTAGATAAGCGCACGTTTTGTATCAAAGCCTTTTTCTAATGATTGCTGTCTAGTTATCATCCCCGCTCCTTCTCGGTCGATGATGCCTGGGCCTCGCGTTGCTTGCTTAACGCATAACAAACTTGAAACGTTTCAACTTATCGCCTCGCCGACAAACGAAACGCAATCGCAAGCAGTGGGAGGGGCGAGATGACATTTATCGAGACGTTCGACGCGTCTTCCGCGTCGACCCGTTTACGCCGCCCCCGATTGCCGATTAGTTGAGTCAGTACCACAACGCGGTAGCGTGTGGCTTCTTGGATTGCCGATTGCCGATTGCCGATTAAGATCGCCGCCGGGCCACCGGCTACCGCTTGGTGGTACTGACCACAACTAATCGGCAATTGACAGTCGGCAATCGGCAATCGGCAATCATAGAGCTGTGAATTCTTCCCACTCGCTGCTAACATTGCCTCGCAATTCCTCCAGTGCAAGTTCCCTCAGTTGCCCTCAGAAAGAATCGGTTAATCTTAGTAATCCCGCAGAGGTGCGATATGGCTAAAACAATTTCGCGAGATGAGTTGAAAGAGAAGATAGATCGTGGCGATAACTTCACGCTTCTGGAAACTTTGGCGCCCACGGCTTATCAACACGCGCACCTACCCGGTGCGATCAATATGCCGCCTGATCAGGTGACGCAACTGGCTGCAAAGCTGTTACCGGACAAGCAGGCTGACATTGTCGTTTATTGCGCCAGTCCTACCTGACACGCCTCAGAAAACGCCGCCCGTGAATTGGCGGCGCTAGGATACGTGAACGTGCGTGATTACGCAGAAGGAAAGTCTGACTGGATTGAAGCCGGTTTACCCACTGAGAGTGAACACAACCACTGAATCGGTTGAGTGGAGTCTTAACGCAAAGGCGCAGAGGCACGGAGGCGCAAAGAATCCTGGAAACCGGTTCAGCGAAGAGAATAGTTCGTGATGTTTCGTGGTTCGTATTTTCTGTTAGGAGAGAAAAGGAACCACGAATTCACACGAATCACGCGAAGAAATAATTCGTGCAAGTTCGTGTTGCTTCGTGGTTCATTCTTTGGTTAGCAGAGAATACGATCCACTAATTCACACTAAACGTCACGAAAGAAGCGAGAGCTTGAGTGCGGAACCAATTAGCCAACCGGCTACCGCCTGGTGTGGCACTGCCCGGAAGCATTGCCGATTGCCGATTGCCAATTGCCGATTAGTTGACGTCAGTACCACCACGCGGGTGGGTCGGTCGGATAGCGCTCACGCCTCGTGTAATGACGCTCATGGTTGGGTCGCTGATTAAGGGATTGAGTGCCGACGTATCGGGCCACCGGCTACCGCCTGGTGGTACTGACTTCACCGGGCACTCAGATGAGTGCTTTCGAGAAATTCTTCAACGTAGGGAATACGATCCGCTAGACTGACCGCGAGGTTACGCTCCTTGGCTGAGACGGAAGACATGAAGATTGTCGACTTGATTTCACCGTACGGTGGCGCTTTGGTCGATCTCAGAGTCAGCGAAGAAGAGCTGCCCGAATTTACCAACTACGCTAATCAACTTAAATCGATCCAGCTATCCACACGCTCAGTATGTGATCTGGAACTCCTGGCAAGCGGGGCCTTCTCTCCGCTGGACCGCTTCATGCGCCAGGAGGATCACGAGAGGGTTTTGGATGAGATGCGCCTGGCAAGCGGCAGTATCTTCCCGATTCCCGTCACTCTTCCAGTGGACGCTCACCTGGCCAATCTTGATAGGGATGTTGCATTGAGGGATGAGCGGAATGAGCTTCTGGCGGTCATGACGGTCGAAGAAGCCTATCAATGGGATCTTCTTGAAGTCGCAACACAGGTCTTTGGAACGACGGATTTACGACACCCATTTGTCGCAGAGATGCATCGCTGGGGCAAATACAACTTGTCAGGCCGCCTGCGTCTAATACAGCTGCCCCGTCACTACGACTTCGCCGAGTTGCGCATGACTCCCACGGAGACGCGAGAGAGACTGGGGCGACTTGGGTATAGGAACGTCATCGCATTTCAAACTCGGAACCCAGTGCATCGAGCACATGAAGAGATGACAAAGAAGGCGATGGAGTTAGTCGATGGAGTACTGCTCTTGCACCCCGTGGTTGGAATGACAAAGTCCGGAGATGTCGACCACTACGTCCGCGTGCGCACCTACAAAGCGCTTGCCGCAAACTATTACGCCCAGAATCGAACACTTCTCTCCTTGTTGCCGCTTGCAATGCGAATGGCTGGACCGCGAGAAGCTTTGTGGCATGCTTTAATTCGTCGTAATTTCGGCGCCAGCCACATGATTATCGGACGGGACCACGCCAGCCCGGGTTTAGATTCAAACGCTAAACCTTTCTATGGCGCCTATGCAGCGCAGGATTTAGTCGAACAATACAGCGAAGAAATCGGAGTAAAGGTCTTAGCGTTCAGCGAATATGTTTACCTTCCCGACGAAGATAGATACGAAGAAACATCGCGCCTCTCAGACCGAGCAAGAACCGCTACGATCTCAGGCACTGAGGTCAGAGATGAATACCTGAGCACTGGCCGGGCTCTGCCGCATTGGTTCACCCGCCCTGAAGTGGCCGAAATTCTTGCCGAAACCTACCCTCCGCGACATAAACAGGGAGTCTGCATTTGGTTTACGGGATTCAGTGGAGCTGGAAAGTCTACGACAGCCGAAGTACTGACAACGCTGCTCCAGGAGTACGGACGCCGCGTGACACTTTTAGATGGAGACGAGGTGCGCACGAATCTCTCGCGTGGACTGGGCTTCAGCAGGAAGGATCGTGACCTTAATATTCGAAGAATTGCGTTTGTCGCAGGGGAGGTCGTGCGCCACGGAGGAGTAGTCATATGCGCGGCAGTCAGTCCTTATCGATCCACGAGGAACGATGCGAGAAACATGGTCGGACTCGATCGCTTCGTCGAAGTTTTCGTTGACACCCCTCTGGAAGAATGCGAGAGACGGGATACCAAGGGAATTTATGCCAAGGCACGCCGAGGTGAGATTAAGAATCTTACCGGCATCGATGATCCATATGAGCCCCCTCAACATCCCGAGATAAGCCTGGAAACGATCGACACGGATGTCGAAGACAACGCTCGGATGATTCTGGCCTACCTGCTGGACCGCGGTTTCGTCAAAGACACTCAGGGCCAGCTATCTTCCAGCCTTTCATTTCATGACAAAGAGTAAGGGTACTCTCATCATCATTCTGAGCGTCGCATTTGAACGCCCTTCGGCGTTCATGCGATTCTTAGGTCATGGATTCTTAGGGCTTCATTTCAAAGTAACCCCTACCAGTCACTCGCACGATTTGCTCACGCCCTCAAGCCGCCACAACCGTGAGTTGAGAATTCAATGTGATGTCGCCGGCCGTAAACTCCTGCGACACTCGTCTGCTGAATCTTATCAACCCAGACAAAATCTGATGTGTCAACGGCATTGGTATGGATGAGCCGAGCCACACGCTACCGCGTTGTGGTACTGACATCATCGCGACTAGCATCAATCGTTTTACAGCCGAGCAGCTGATGCAGCCGGCTCGCCAGCTCGGTCCCCAAATTAAAAAATATTCGCGAGACTAGGCGTGTTTGCTAGTGCGCCCAGCCCCGCGAAGAAGTTCAATTCGGTACCAGATGACTTCCACTCACGTTCAAGACGCTGCTCGATTCATGGGTAATCTCAATCTCAAGGCAAACGTCCGTCTGCAAGTCTCGCCCTAAACCGGATGCAACCGCGCATCTCCAGGGTTATGGACCTACAGATTTTTTTGGGAAACATCGACCCTTGCCCTTCGGACAGGGTCGGAGCGCGTGCGTCCAGACAAAGTGGGCTACCTGTCCTCCTTGTAAGGAGCCAACCTCGTCAGCCGTGCGGAAGTGAATTCCCGAATAGACCCGCGCGTCAATAACCTCGTCAACCCCTTCGCTAAACGTGTTCCACTGACGGGTGATGCCCGTAATTGTGGAGGTGATAGGCGCGCCTGGATCGTCTCCGAAGATGAGTTGCAGGATCGTGGCAATGGCCGAACTGTTCGTTGTATGCGCCGACGCGTATTCAGGGTGCCGCGGCGTTTGGAATAGCGGGGTCCACGTTGGGTCAGGCACAGTCATGGCGTTTCCATCTTCGTCGCCGCGCCGAATGGCAGGCTGCGGCCGCCAGAAATTGTATTTGTACTTCCCCGCCCAGCAGGCGATGCTCGAGTCAGCCGCTGCAAGATAGACGAGCGCAAAGGTACGTGCTGTGGTTGACAGGTCGAAGTCGCTTGTTGCAACAAGCTGCCTTAGTGGTTGGTTCCAGATGGCAACTGGCGAACCGAGCCAAAAAGTCGCAATCTGGGTCTGTTCGAACGTGCGAGTAGGGCTATTGAATGCCCCGATCTCTTTTATCTCGTTGTAATCCTGAGCATAGCGTCCGCTTTCCAGAGCAGGAGGAGGCGCCAGCCCAAATTGCGAGACGCTGTGGAGCACAAATGGAGTCACCTCGCCCCATCCGGGAAGCAGAGCAGGAGCGCTGGTGAGCGGCACCCAGACACCGGGCATGCCGGCTCCCGGAGCTGTGTAGTTGAATTGGGCTTGTGCAGAATTATCGTTGGCACGCAACGCCAGAATAGCTGCGGCGGCGGATCGGCCGTACTCAATACCAGGGTCACTAGTCGACAGTCCATGCGCCGCGAGCGATGCGAAATAAAATGTGTCGAGTTGCGAGACCTGGCTGGGCTGGCTTGCAAAGAGGTTCCTCAGTGCGTGGTGTGCCGCCGCTATGGCCGCTGCTTCCGGAGAGGCGTTTTGGGGCGCAGGGCCCGGCGAAAGATAAGTCGCATACTTGCCCGTGATGCCGTTGACTGCGTCGTGGACGGCTACCTGAACGATGGCCATGACGCGCGTTTGCTGGACGGGTGCAAGATTCGATGCCGGTAATAATGTCAGTGCGACAGCGTGCTGATTCCATTCCCTGACGACAGCACCCGTCGGTGCCGACAGCGCCACCTCGGGACTCTTACGGGAGATCGCCTGGGGATCGGTAATTAGTTTCCGCGCGGCTACGGTGGCAGGACCGCGGGACACATCCTGGGGCATCTTTCCTGTGGAGGTCACTTCGGGAGCTGCTGAACATGTGGTGGCCAGGAACGGGGTTGCGATGGTCACCGAGAGGATGGCCCCTATAGCTACTCCAATCACCCATCTGTTTCTTAGCGTTTTGATCTTCATTTTTGTTCTCCTTCTTATTTCTCGCTCCCAAGCTCAAGGACAGTTCTCAGGATTTCGCCAGGTCTGAAGTTTCGTGGCGGGGGCACCGGGCATGCTCAATCTCCACATTCGCTTGTGCGCTGGCAGTTCATGATTAGTCATTTCCTTCTTTGCCTAACTTTGTGCGAGGATTATTCTCACAATGCGACGAGCGCCGGACGAATAGCGAGGCGCGGGTATCGCAGCCAACGGGGCGACCTCGCCCTCTCCATTTACTAAGGCGGGAAATCACCCGAAGAGCTGTAATCGCTAGGAAAAGTTTTTTGGTTACGTTAGTTTTTGGGGGAGATGGTCTCGGCCAAGCCGGCCACAGACGGTATAGTTCTGCGCCAGAAAAGACGGTTCGTATGTCGCAACCCGCACCACACGAAATCACCGGGCTCCTCGTGGCATGGGGTGGCGGTGACGAGTCGGCACTCGAAAGGCTCATTCCTCTCGTCTACGATGAGTTGCGCCACCTCGCCCACCGCTATATGAGCCGTGAGCGCCCCGGCCATACCTTGCAAACCACCGCCCTTGTGAATGAAGCCTATCTGCGGCTCGTCAACTGGAAAGAAGTTCAGTGGCAGAACCGTGCGCACTTCTTCGCTGTGTCCGCGCAGATGATGCGGCGCATCCTTGTAGACTTCGCCCGCGACAAGCAGTACCTCAAGCGCGGCGGCGGAGCCCTGCAGGTTTCTCTCAGCGAAGCAGCGGCTCTCACCGAGTGCCGGGCTGCGGACTTACTCGCGCTGGACGAGGCTTTGACCACTCTGACGGTGATGGATCGGAGGAAGGGACAGGTAGTGGAGATGCGTTTCTTCGGTGGGTTATCGGTCAAGGAAGTTGGCGAGGTGTTAAACGTCTCGGAAGAGACGGTAATGCGAGACTGGCGTTTGGCGAAGGTGTGGCTCCTGAGAGAACTGCGACGGGAGGTTGCCAGTGAAGCCTGAACGGTGGCAGCAGGTAGAGCAGCTTTACCACGCGACACTAGAGAAGGAAGTGAGCGAACGAGCTACCTTCCTCAACGGAACCTGCGCCGGGGACGAGGGGCTACGTCGCGAAGTGGAGTCGCTGCTCGCGTATGAAGATGGAGCTAAAGACTTCATCGAGTCACCGGCCCTGGAGGTCGCGGCTAAGATGATGGCTGATGACGATGGCGTGACGGTGGTGCGACACACAGTCAATCAATACAAAATCATTTCGCCTCTAGGCGCGGGTGGGATGGGCGAAGTCTATCTGGCGGAAGACACCCGGTTAGAACGTAAAGTTGCCCTTAAGTTTCTGCCCACCCTTTTCACTCAGGACAAGCGACATATGAGCCGGTTTGAGCAGGAGGCGCGGAGTGTTGCGGCCTTGTCGCACCCGAACGTCTGCGTGATCTATGAAGTGGTCGAGACTGCGGAAGGAGACACGTGCCTTGTGATGGAGCACGTCGACGGCGTGACCCTGCGCGACCGCCTGGCGGAGGGGCCGATGAAAGCCGGCGAGGCACTCGACATCGCTATCCAGGTCGCTTCGGCACTTTCTGCCGCGCACGCCGCAGGAATCGTGCACCGGGACATCAAGCCTGAAAACATCATGCTGCGGAACGATGGGTATGTGAAGATCCTGGACTTCGGGTTGGCAAAGCTAACCGAGCCTCGCGCTTCTTCAATCGACCATGAAGCGGTGACGAAGATGATGGTTACTTCTCCAGGCATGGTGCTGGGTACGGTCTCCTATATGTCACCGGAGCAGGCGCGGGGCTTGCCAGTTGATGAGCGCACCGACGTTTGGAGCCTGGGCGTCGTCCTTTATGAAATGGTGAGCGGAAGGCGACCGTTTGAGGGAGCAACGCCCACGGATGTGATCATCTCAATAGCTGAACGAGAGCCACCGCCGCTAGCGAACTCTCAGCTAGACGTGCCAGTTAGGTTAGAGCGGATTGTGAAGCAGAGTTTGGCAAAAAATTGCGAGCAGCGGTATCAAACGGCGGAAAATCTGCTGACTAATCTAAAGAGCCTGCAGCATGATTTGGAGGTTGGAGCTGAAGTAGAGCGCTACAAGCCAGACAGCAGGTCAACAATTACAACGAGCAATCGGCAGGCGATTACTTCTCGATTCTTTCCCGTAACACGAAGCCGCATCTTGAGCTTTATCGCCCTCGTGGGTGTACTAATCATTGCGGGGTTGGTTTACGGGTTATTCCTTCGTAAAAGTGCCCCGCCCTCACCGCAAACAGAAATCAAGTCGCTCGCCGTCCTGCCGATGGCCAATCTCTCAGGCGATCAATCTCAGGACTATTTCGCTGATGGGATGACTGAGACACTTATCGCCGGCTTGGCAAAGGTCGAAGCGTTAAGTGTGATTTCGCGAACCTCTGTGATGCAGTACAAAGGGTCGGGCCGGCCGTTGGGTGAGATAGCGCACGAATTGGGCGTAGATGCAGTCGTGGTGGGATCAGTGCAACGCTTCGGAGAGCGCGTAAAAGTCGCTGTGAGGTTAATCCACGGGCCGGGCGACCAACAGCTATGGTCGGGAACTTACGACCAAGACCTGCGCGATATCCCGATGCTTCAGAACGATGTGGCACGGGCAGTAACCGGGGCAATCCAGATCAAGCTATCTCCGCAGGATCAAACGCGCCTGGCGCGCGCGCGCTCGGTCAATCCAATGGCTTATGACTATTTTTTGCGCGGGCGATTTAACCTTAATCGTCAAACTAAAACTGACAATGAAACTGCGATCGAACTGTTTGAGCGCGCCGTCGCTGCAGATCCAAACTTCGCCGCCGCCTGGGCGGAGTTGGCGCAGGCTTGTGTATGGAGATTCTTCTTATTCACGCCGGATGAGAAAAAGTGGGAGGAGAGGGCCTTTGTTGCTGTCGAGAAGGCACTTTCCCTGGATCCGGATCTAGCCGAAGCTCACCTTGCTCGTGGCCGACTCCTCTGGACGCCTTCCAATCAGTTCCCGCACGACAAGGTCATTCAGGAGTACCGCCGCGCTCTGAGTTTCAATCCGAGTTTGGATGAGGCTCGAAATCAGCTTGCGCTTGTATATGGACATGTTGGACTTCTTGACGAAGCGCTTCAGGAATTGGAAAGAGCAGTTGCGATCAACCCAAGCAATACGCTCGTCCGATTTCGAATCGGAGAGATGTTGCTGTTTCAAGGCAAGTATGAACAGGCCCTGACGGCACTGCGTAACGTTCCCAAAGAAGTGAATCCAGCTTTGGTAGGGCACCAGATTGTTTGGGCTCTCTTCAATCTCGGCAGAAAAGAGGAGGCATCCGCCACTCTGGAGCAATTCTTAAGAGATTACCCAGAGGACAATCGCGGTTTATATACCAGCCTGCAGGCGGTGCTGGCAGCTTCAGACGGACAAGAACGCCTGGCGGAGGAGAAGATTAACCTGGCAGTGAAAAGAGGGAAAGGATTTGGTCACTTCCATCATACGGCATATCACATCGCCTGCGCTTATGCGCTCATGAATAAACCGGAGCAGTCGATCAAATGGTTAGAGTCAGCCGCTGCGAACGGATTCCCCTGCTATCCGTTGTTCGAGAGAGATAAGAATTTGGATAACCTGCGAAAGGATGCCCGCTTTGTCACGTTGCTGTCGCAGCTAAGGCAGCAGTGGGAAGCCTACAAGGCGCTTCTGTGATTCGGTGGCATTCAAAATTTGGAGGATCTTGCCAAGAGCATGACGATTCTTTTTTGAAATTGCTCGGCCAACATACATTCGTGAGTGTAGGCTGAGGGTTTCGTAACTACTTAGCTCTATTTTGAACCGGAAGGTGATGATGCAGTGGACTCTCAGACTGGAATTCCCCTGCGGATTCGCTTTTTGATATTAATTTTATTCGCAGAAGGACGAGGGGGGAAATTCATGAGTGCAACAGCACCGCGAACGACGGAAACAGGATCCAGGTCTACGGGACAACAGGGTGAGGAATTGCGACAACATTCCGAAGGGACAGTCGCTCGAACCATCGAACAACAGACAGCAAAACTACCATCAGATATTTTTCTTTGGGCCGCGCTAGGCTCAATGGGGATAGCGGCACTGCTTCAGTTGACTGGCAAACAGAAGGAAAGTCTTTTTGTCGGTCAGTGGGCGTCACCACTACTGCTTTTTGGCGTTTACAACAAAATCGTCAAGGTTGCCGGTTCTGATCAATTAAGCTAAGCAGTCCATATACGCTCTACCTCGCGGGAAACCTGGAAACCTGAGAGGAAGGTCGCCAATCCAAGCGCAAAGGGGCGGTAACTCTTGAGAGAGTTGCCGCCCTCTTGCCAACCACGCCCACTTTGCCTCGAGCCGTAATGTCTTTACTGCTTAGCCTGCCAGCAGTCTCGTAACCACCGAACACCTTTAGTCATAAAGCCGTGTAGTGAGCCCAACTCACCCCAACACAGCATAGATCAGCTTCAACTCTTCGGCTAAGTGACATGTATCCAAGTTCCGAAAAAGCGAAAGCTACCCTTTAAAGACACCGCTCACGTTCCGTCTCGCTCCTCTGCGGCAAAGAATTGAAGATGCACGTGTTGGGGGTTCACTTGACCCTATTTCGTTGATTGGCAGCTATATTGGAAGAACACCAGCGCGATTCGCAGCCTATTTGTTGCAAGTTAATTGGCCCTTCATTTGCTCTATCTAGGGCCATGATTAACACTGATGTCTTCCCTCTTTGGTCAGGTAAGGAAAGCGCAGTTCAAGTTGAGGCCGAACCCGCGCCACTTTCGGATCATGCTTTGGCAATCGCCGCCGGCCGCGGTGATATGGGAGCTTTTGAACAATTGTACGCGCGACATAATCGTCGCGTTTATTCGGTGTGTCTGCGCATGACCCAAAACGCTGCGGAGGCGGAGGACCTTGCCCAGGAAGCTTTCATTCAGTTGTTTCGCAAAATCGGAAGCTTTCGCGGTGAGTCAGCTTTCACCACCTGGCTGCACCGTCTGACGGTCAATCAGGTCTTGATGCACTTCCGAAAAAGGAGCGTTAAGCTTGAACGTACAACTGAAGAAGGTGATACACCTGTACAAATTGTGCGTGGGACGGAAAATCCAAACAAGATGCCGGTGCTGGATCGGATTGGTCTCGAGCGCGCACTGAAGCAGTTGCCGCCCGGGTACCGTTCGGTTTTTGTCCTTCATGACATTGAAGGTCATGATCACGAAGAGGTAGCTAAAATATTGGGCGTGGCTGTCGGCACTTCGAAATCCCAGCTCCACAAAGCCCGAATGAAATTGCGACGCCTATTGAAGAAAGAAAACTCGGAACCTGTTACCGCGTAATTATGATGCAGGTAGACCCTTGAGAAGGAGAATGCCAATCGTCCTGCTCTTCTACCTGGAGGTTCGGTCCTACCTCGGCACCAACTCATTTCGTTAGATTGTCTTGAGGCTATTCAGTCCGTTGACCACCTGTATGTACCATGAGGCTCTGTCGAAATCGTTTGCTTCAGTGTTAAGAGCCTCACCAGTCTTCAAATTCAGGTAAGTAACCTCCGCCGATCGTTACTGTTCCCCTGCCGCTGAGTTTCTGAAAAACTTTCTCGACAAAATATAGTTGACACGGTTTAATGTCGCCTCGGTCAACTCCTATTCTGCCGGTTACACAGGTATCGCATGTCCATTTCTCGTAAGTCTTGTCCGACTTCCTTTATCGCAACTCTTGTAGCGTTCTGTTTGGTGCTGAATTTCATCGGGACCGTGAGTGCTTCAGCTCAGGAGTTCATCGACGATGTCAATCCGATGATTGGCACTACTGGACCGAGCGTCTACGACTACGGCGGTATGATTCCGGGCGTTGCCACTCCATTCGGAATGACCCATTGGACCGCCATGACCCGCGAAAACAAAATCAGCGTTTACTCCTACAACTACGCCGACAAGACGATTCAAGGGTTTCTGGGCACTCATCAACCCGCAATTTGGATGGGGGATTATGGTTACGTCAGCTTGATGCCATCCATCGGAGAGTTGAAAGCATCGCGCAAATTGCCGTTCAGCCATCAGGAGGAGATCTCGGCGCCTAATTACTACGCCGTTAAGATGGACGATGGAGGGAAACACATCAAAGCCGAGATCACTGCAACTACCCGCGCCGGTTTCCTGAGGTTCACGTTTCCAGCATCGAAGGCTTCCCACATTGTCGTAACGGCCAGCCGCTCAAAAAAATTTGAGGGTTTCATCCAGATCGATCCGGCAAAACAGGAGATCATCGGCTATAACCCTGATCGAATGTCAGAAGAGCTCGGACCACCACTGCCCAACTTCAAAGGCTATTTTGTTATTCAATTCAGCAAGCCCTTTTCCTCCTCCGGAACCTGGAAAGACAACGACATCCAGTCCAGCAGAACTCAACAGAAGGGTCATTTTATAGGCGGCTACGCGAGTTTTGCGACGACCCAGGGTGAAGAGGTTAAGGTCAAGATAGGCACGTCGTTCATCAGTCTGGATCAGGCCAGAGATAATTTAAGACGAGAGATTCCCGATTGGAACTTCGAGCGGGTGAAAGCGGCAGGCCGTCGTATCTGGAACGAAGCGCTTGGCAAGATCAGAATTCAGGGTGGATCGAAAGATGATCGCGTCAACTTCTACACCGCGATGTATCACACACTTTTGTTCCCCAGAATCTTCTCGGAGTATGGCCGCTACTACAGCGCCTTTGACGATAAGATTCATAACGGAGTCTCTTACAACGATTATTCGCTCTGGGACACATTCAGGGCCGAGCATCCGTTACTTCTCTTGACCCAGCCAGAGAGAGTGCCGGATATGATCACTTCTCTCCTGCAAATGTACGATGAGGGCGGCTGGATACCGATGTGGCCTAATCCGACCTACTCCAACATCATGCTCAGCACTCACGCCGACAGCGTCATTGCCGACGCGTACGTAAAAGGATTTAGGGGTTTCGATCTCAATAAAGCTTATGCGGCAACTTACAAGAATGCTATGACGCCGCCCGATGGAGACGCCAAAAACAGGTGGATCGACCGCGCACCCTGGACGGCGTATGAAGCGAGAGGTGGACTAACCTGGTACAAGTCGCTCGGGTATGTTCCGCAAGACAAGACCGATGAGTCCGTCTCACGCACGCTCGAATTTGCCTACAACGATTTTTGCGTTGCGCAACTCGCCAAAGCGGTCGGGAAGATGGACGACTACGAGATGTTTATGAAGCGAAGCCGAAATTATAAGAACTTGTACGATTCATCGATCGGCTTCATGAGACCGAAAAAAGCGGACGGCAGTTGGGACGAGGAGAGTTGGGCTTCGAAGGAAGACAGGAAGCCTGGATTCACCGAGGGTAGCCCGTGGACCTATCTGTTCTGCGAAATGCAGGACATTCCCGGCATGATTGCGCTAATGGGTGGCAACGATCGATTCAACGCCAAGCTTGATGAGAACTTCACAGGCGGACATTACAGACACGACAACGAACCTGGCCATCACTACACTTACCTGTATAACTATAGCGGCCAGCCCTGGAAGACTCAGGAAAGAGTTAGAGAGACGATCGCCTCTCAATACCATAACGCGCCGGATGGTTTGAGCGGCAATGATGACTGTGGCCAAATGTCTGCCTGGTATATCTTCAGCGCGATGGGATTCTATCCCGTCACTCCGGGCAGTACGATCTATGCCATCGGCAGTCCGCTGTTCGCGCGGGCGACAATCATGTTGACAGGGCCGTACAAGAAAGGCCCTTTTACGATGATCGCCAGAAATCAATCGCCGCAGAATAAATACATTCAGTCTGCAACTCTTAATGGCAAGCCTTTAAAGCGGCCGTTTATCAGGCATGCGGAGATCGCAAACGGTTCTACCCTGGTGTTTGTCATGGGAGCGACACCGAATAAGAAATGGGGACATGGCAAGGTGCAATCCACGAGATAAACAGAACATCGGCTATAACAAAACATCGTCCTACTGCGGATGCCCCAACGGTGCCACGCCGTCCAGCCCAAAAAACCTGCGAAGCAGGTGAAAGCATAAAGCCTGGGGCGTGAGCCCCAGGTCGCGGACGCAAAATGACTTTCGAGCCCGTGGAGCGGGCGACAGAACAGCTTCCGAAGAATGGCCCACTCTGCGGGCTCAGAATTCTTTATCGCCACCGACCTGGGGCTCACGCCCCAGGCTTTATGCTTCCGTTCGCTTCGCGGACTAATTGTCTTCGGCATTTTTGTGCAAAGCCACTTTTCACCGAACTGTTTGTGCCAACACCCATCAGTTGAGAGGTTTCCACGGATGAAAATTTACCTGGCGGAGATTATCGGCACGATGATCATGTTGATCCTCGGAGACGGCGTGGTCGCTAATGTGCTGTTGCACAAGTCCAAAGGGCAAGGCAGTGGTTGGATGGTGATCACAACTGCATGGGGACTAGCGGTTATCATCGCCATCTTTTGCGTTGGACGGATTAGCGGCGCGCACCTCAACCCGGCGGTGACAGTCGCTCTTGCGGCAATTGGTTCATTTCCGTGGAGCCAGGTACCCGGTTACATACTTGCGCAAATCGTTGGCGCCTTTCTCGGAGCAATCGTCGTCTGGCTGCTTTACTTGCCGCACTTTGAGGAAACTGAGGATGAGGGTCTCAAGCTCGCAGTGTTTTGTACCGCACCGGCAATTCGGCGTCCCATTTCTAATTTCCTTTCAGAGGTTATTGGCACGGCGATTCTGCTCTTTGGAATTCTGGCGATTGCGGCGAACGCTCAGAAGTTAACCACGCCAACCGGCATCGATCTCTCGCTCGTTTTCAGCCAGGGCATACAACCGATTCTTGTAGGTTTTCTCGTGTGGGGCATCGGTCTCTCGCTTGGGGGACCGACCGGGTACGCGATCAACCCGGCGCGCGATTTGGGCCCGCGTCTCGCTCACTTCTTGCTGCCGATTGCGGGCAAAGGAAAATCTGACTGGGGCTACGCGTGGATTCCAATCGTTGCACCTCTCATCGGCGGTGTGATCGGTGCAGGTCTTTTCACCATCATCGGATTCTGAACGAAGGAACAACAAACGATGACTCGCTACGTTGGCGCAGTGGATCAAGGTACGACCAGCACGCGCTTCATGATCTTTGATCACGCGGGGCGGGAAGTTGGACGTCACCAGTTGGAGCATGCCCAGATTCTGCCACGGGCAGGCTGGGTGGAACATGACCCTGTGGAGATTTATCGGCGCACCTGCGAAACAATCGAAGGCGCGCTCACAAATGCCAACCTCAGCTCCAGGGATCTCGCCGCCGTGGGCATTACCAATCAGCGTGAAACCACCGTCGTCTGGAATCCAAAAACCGGTGTGCCGCTCTACAACGCCATTGTCTGGCAGGACACACGCACAGATCGGATCATGCGGAAGCTGGAACAATCGGGTGCCGGTAACACAATTCGAAGTAAAGCCGGCTTGCCACCCGCCACCTATTTTTCGGGAGGCAAGATTAAATGGATTCTCGATAATATCGACGGCGCACGTTCCGCCGCTGAACGAGGTGAGGTGGTCTTCGGCAACATCGATACCTGGATTATCTGGAACCTTACCGGCGGGATAAATGGCGGAGCGCATATCACTGATGTCACAAACGCCAGCCGCACGATGCTCTTCAATCTCGAGAGTCTTGATTGGGACAACGAACTTCTCGAGTTGTTCAGTATTCCCCGCTCAATGCTGCCCGCCATTCGTCCTTCTTCGGATTCAACTTTTTATGGCATGACCCAACGCGCCGGCCCCTTCAAGGGCGAAGTTCCGTTGTGCGCCGACCTCGGCGACCAACAAGCCGCAACTGTCGGGCAGGTTTGCTTCACACCGGGCGAAGCGAAGAACACCTACGGTACGGGCAACTTCATGCTTCTCAACACGGGAACGAACATTGTGCCGTCAAACGCCGGATTGCTCACCACCGTTTGTTATCAGGTGCGCGGCGCGCTTCCAATCTACGCTCTCGAGGGTTCGGTGGCTGTGACTGGTTCCGCTGTGCAGTGGTTGCGCGACCAGCTCGGTATCATCAAACAAGCTGGCGATGTCGAAGCCCTGGCCAACACCGTTTCCGATAATGGCGGTGTTTATTTCGTGCCGGCTTTCTCGGGTCTCTACGCACCGCATTGGCGCTCCGATGCGCGCGGCTGCATCGTCGGGCTCTCGCGCTTCAACGACAAAGGACATCTTGCGCGAGCCACGCTGGAAGCGATCTGCTATCAGACACGCGATGTACTCGATGCGATGGTGAAAGATTCCGGGGTCCGTCTGGAGGTCTTGAAAGTTGATGGCGGAGCGACGATTAACGATACCCTGATGCAATTGCAGGCCGACATATTAGGTGTGCCGGTGGTTCGGCCCGTTGTTGCCGAAACCACTGCGCTGGGAGCGGCATATGCCGCCGGATTGGCTGTCGGTTTTTGGAGCGATGCCGAGGAGATGCGCCGCAACTGGCAGGCGGATAAACAATGGGAACCGCGCTGGAGCGATGACCAGAGGGCGGCAGGATACATCGGCTGGACGAAAGCGATCGAACGTACTCTAAATTGGGTTGAACTTGGTCAGAACTGACGCATTGGTCAGAAGAACATCGGAGCGGGGGCAAGCCCGCCTTCCCAACCCTGGGACAATTTACGTTGAAGCTTTATTCCTGCTCGCGAGGCTTGCAAGGTGGGAATAACTGCACAGATCATTATCTTTCAGGTTGGGAAGGTGGGCTTGCCCCGCTTCGACTATTCAAAAATAGCTCTATCACATTCGAATATGACCATACGCCGCAGAAACTTCTTACAGGTGTTAGGCTCCGGTATCGGAGTCCTGGCCGCCGAAGCCGCAGTGCTTCCGCACGCACAACGCGTGAGGAAAGCAAACGCGGTAACAGCGCCCAGAAAGATTCTCGTCGCCCATAGAGGCGCATCCTCTTACGCGCCGGAGCACACAATCGAATCCTATCAACTCGCTCTGAAGCAGGGCGCGGACTTCGTCGAACAGGATCTGCAAGTTACGCGCGACAAACAGCTCATCTGTCTGCACGATCTCACGCTCGAACGAACTACCAACGTCAAGGATATCTTTCCGGCGCGCTTTCACGAGGAAGTCGCTCCGAGATCCCCAACCGAGCAAGGGAGTGGTGTGGCTGGGAGTCCACTACGACGGTGGTACGTTTCAGACTTCACGTTGCGTGAAATTAAGCAACTCGACGCTGGTTCCTGGTTCAACCCAAAATTCAAAGGTGCACGAGTGCCGACCTTTCAGGAAGCGATTGACGTCGTTCGCGGCAAGGCCGGACTCTATCCCGAGACAAAAGCTCCGGAGGTTTATGGGCGGTTCGGTTTTGACATGGAACGTTTATTGGTTTCAGCTCTTAGGAAGAACCGACTGGGTACGCGCTCCGCGGAACGCCACACTCCTGTGATCATTCAGTCGTTCAGTCCGGAGAGTTTGAGAAAACTATCCGCGATGCTCAACCCTAAGCTGGCGCTCGTCTTGCTGATCAATGAAGAAATGCGAACGCGCTGGCTGACGCCTGCAGGGCTTGCCGAAGCAAAAGAGTTTGCGAGTGGAATCGGTCCGGCGAAAGGACTGCTCGAGAAAGATTTGGTCACACAGGCTCACAATTTCGGTCTAAGCGTTACACCCTATACCTTTCGCTCGACAAATACTGGGCGCTTCAAGACGGTCCGCGAAGAAATGACTTACTACTTATATGAGCTTGGCGTCGACGCCTTGTTTACTGACAACCCGGACCAATTCCCTCGCGCACCTATTGGTGGGTGAGAGTCCTACTTAAGAATTGCCAATTGTCGATTTCCGATTCGTCTGTCCCCCTAAGTTAATGTCACCGCATAACAGTTCGCGGCTCTGCCGCCCACCAGTGCGGTGAGGCTTGCCTCACCGGGCACGGCCCCTCCGAATCTAACCGCGAGGCTGAGCCTCGCGAACTCTAAAAGACGCCGCGACGGTAAGCCAAAGGCTTACCGCGCTGTAAGCGGCAAGCCGCACTCGGATGACGAAGTGATCAATAGGCGCTGCCAGCCCAACAGTTCGCGGCTTTGCCGCCCTCCCAGTGCGGTGAGGCTTGCCTCACCGGGCACGGCTCCTCGAATCTAAACCGCGAGGCTCAGCCTGGCGAACTTTGAAAGATGCCGTGACGGTAAAACCACGTTGGGCGTGCAACTGGATATCTGAGTAGCAGAAATTGCGGTGATACAAATAGTGCGCAAAGGTTAAGCTCCCTTTGCGCACTGTTGTATCCGAGTTCAAAAGCTAAACTTCAACGCGAATTGCATCACGCGCGCGTCGCCTGAGAGGGTTGTGATTCTTCCAAAAGCACCACTGTTAACATTCCGTTCCGGAAGTCCAAACTGCGGAGTATTGAGCATGTTGAACAGCTCCCAGCGAAGTTCCAGGGCACGGCCCTCGCCGAAGTAATCGAATGTCCGGGCCAGGGCGAAATCAAAGTTGGTTAGACCCGGGCCGCGCAGCGTGTTGCGCCCGCAGGTTCCTAATCGATTCTGAGGCGTCGGTTGAGCATAGGCGGTGGTATCAAACCAGCGGTCGATGGTGCGCTCATCCTTAGACAAAGTACCGTCCCGCAGGCAATCGGCAAACGCACTGACGAGGCCTCCACCACGCGCACCGCCGATGAGTGTGTCATTGCTGCCGGCACGAATGGTGAAGGGCCGGCCAGTACGTAAGCCAGCCGTGCCGCTGATACGCCACCCCCCTAAAATGTGGGAGAGCGCACCCTGATTAAGATGACTACGACCCCGTCCTAAAGGCAGTTCATAGATGTAGCTGCCCGCTAATTTATGACGTATGTCGAAGTCGCTTGGGCCACGTCGCTCGTGTAGGTTGTGCGCGTTTTGCGTAAAGCTGCCCGTGCCGCCGGCGGCCAGGTGCTCCTGCGTCTCATCGATAGATTTTGAGTAGGTGTAGGAGCCACGGAAGGATAGTCCCCGACTGAACCGCTTCTCAACAGTCAACTCTCCTCCGTGATAAGTGGAGTTGCCTCCACTGTCGCGATATTCAATTGGTCCCAGGTTCGGGAAAGGAATAATCCCAGTCCCGATGCCATTGGCATTGAAGGTTTGCTGGTTCAGGTTGCGCAGAGTGGAAAGGTGCGTGCCTTTGGTTCCCACATAGTCGAGGGTGAGAACCATATTCCCGGGAAGCAAGCGCTGAATGCCGAAGTTCCATTGATCGATGCTGGGATTAACCGAATCAGGATTGACGGCGCGAAGACGAACCAGGATGACTCTGGTCGGATCACTCAGGATCACGTTCGGGTCGAGCGACAGGTTAAACCCAGTCTGGAGCCGAATGTTGTTGGCAGTCGAATTATTGTTGGCAGCAGTGACTACGTTGTTGACCAGATAAGGAAGATTCAGTGCCAACTGATCCTCGCTGCCCGCGCGCTCAAACAACATATAGAAACGACCGTAACCTAAACGCACGATTGTCTCGGGCGTGAGTTGATAAACGATTCCCAGGCGCGGGGCGATATTATTCTTATCCGGTTTAACCAGCGATCTGCCAACCGTTGAATTTGCAGGCGTGAATTTGAGACCTGTCAAGGGATCCAGATTCGTTAGCCGATCGGCGCCTTCATACGGCCAGGTGGCGTAATCGTAGCGAACGCCGAGATTGAGGGTAAGCTTCGGTGTGACCTTCCAATCATCCTGAAAGAAGGCGGAATACATTTTCAGGCGCGTATCCACGATTGCGAGATTTGTAAGTTGCGCGGCTGAAGGGTAGCCGAGCAGGAAGTCAGCCAGGCCGATGCCGGTACGATTCCCGTCAAAATCGAACCTACCTCTTAAACCCGGAACGTCGAGGTAGATGTTGCGCATCGGTCCTCGCACATCGACCCCAAGCTTCATTTGGTGCGCGCCGGAGACGATGCTGAGAGCGTCGGCCCACTGAAACTGGTTGGTTTTTTGGAACTTGGGTAGAAAGTCTGGTGAGCCCAGCCGATCAAAGCCGGATTGACCTCCGAGAACTAACGTACCTCCGCGCGCTGAGATGTTAAGACCGGGAATTCCACCGCTATAAAGGGGAGAATCCTGCACGCCTCTAAATCCAAGCTCCGCGAGTGTGTTCAGACCAAAAGGATCTTGCGTTGCGACTGAGTTATTACGTCCCCAGCCGAAACGAAACTCATTGACCATGCGCGAGTTAATCGTTCGGGTCCAGCCAATCGCCGCAGACTGGCCTTTCATGAACAACCGGCCGTTAGCTGAGGAGCCGGTGCCATCCACGATTCCGCCAAAGATACCAGGAACATAACGAAAGCGGTCTGAGTAGGTGTAGCGGATGAAGATGTTATTGGTTGAATTTGCCTGTAAATCTACACGTCCGGTGTAGCTGTCGGTATCATCAACAATGCCGGGGGCACGGAGGAAGTTACTGAGGTTGAGCGGGCCTGAGCCTGGAACAATGTTGGGGGCCGGCAAAAGACCAAGAATCCTTTGAGCCAATGGATCGAGACACCTAGTGGGAATCTGATTGTTCGAAAATAGCTGGTTCATACCAATGCAATCGCCCACCCGGTCAATGAGCGGGTCAACTTCAGTACCGGCGTCGGAGCCATCAACTCCATAACAGAACTGTACGCCACCCGGACAAGTTTGCCCGCTAGCTGGCCGGATACGATTGGCCGCCGCTGCTGCCAGGGAAAAATCACCGCGAATCTCGTTAGGCATTGGCACGTTGCCCAGGCGTGTCACTCCTTTGCGAATGCGCGTCCCTTCGTAGTTAAAGAAGAAGAACGCCTTGTTTTTGCCACCGTAGGTTGATGGCCCGCCCTCGCCAAAGCGCGGAAAATAAAGAGGGCCGCCAAGGTTGCCCCCGAACTGGTTTTGAACGTGGGGAGGTTTCGGTGCACCCGCCCGGTTTTGAAAGAAATTGTTTGCGTCGAAAACGCGGTTGCGAAGGAAGTCATAGACTGTGCCGTGATACTCGTTACCTCCGCTCTTTGTAGTGACGCTAATGAGCGCGCCGGGGCTGCGGCCATTCTCCGCAGAATAGGGATTAGTGCTGACCCTAAACTCCTGGATCGAGTCGACCGATGGCCGGGCTACCTGCGTAGTCAGTTCCTGTACGTTCTCGGAGATCGAGTTGTTGTCCACACCGTCGAGAACAAAATTATTCTGCAACGAACGCACGCCATGTACATTGGCGCCGCCGGTGCGTCCGTTCGCAGTACCGCCTCCTTGTTCTGTGTAACGATCCGCTTGAACTCCCGGAACACCATTCAGAAGATCATCCCAGTTGCGAGAACTCAGAGGCAGGTCAGAGATCATGCGGCTTTCTACTACTCCACCTGGAGAGGCTTCCTGAGTGCTGAGAGTTGGAGGAGTGGTCATTACACTGACCGTCTCACTCACAGCGCCGACTTCGAGACTAAGATCGATACGCGCCTTCTGACCCACTTCCAGATTTATGTTCTCCTGGACTGCTCGCTTGAACCCCTGAAGTTCCACCTGCAAAGTGTAAGCACCGACTGGAAGGCTCGCGAAAGTGTAGTAGCCCGAACCATCTGTGGTGGCTGAGTTGTCCACGCTCGTCGCTTTATTGGTTACAGTCACTATTGCATTCGGCACGCTTGCTCCCTGAGGATCCGTGACGATGCCGGTAAGGCTGGCGGTATTAACCTGTGCTGAACCTGGCACCGCCAGGCTGAGACAAAGAAGCACCAGGCAGAAAATCACACGCGGGGTTTTCATTGGTTCTCTCCTCTTAAGATCGGTTCACTTGGACAACAAAAAGCTCTTCAGCACGATCCCTGGGCAACAAAATGTGAATTCAAGGATAGGCTCCTGCTGGAAACTCAGGAATCCTTCGTAGGTGTGCGGCGGATAATAGCACAAATGATGTATGGTGGAAGAAGATTTTATCGATGCCCGGTATTGGTTTTACTGCCTCTTATTCACACCCGTGCGCTTCAGTCCGATTCATCGACTTTTTGATTACACTTTGTGCAAGTGGCGTCGCTGAAAAAGTCGCGCTTGAATTCGTTATTGAATTCCCGTACTTTGAGCGCCAATTCCAGTAGTGGGTCACTTTGAAATTAAGCCCTAAGAATCGGATAAACGCCGAAGGCGTTACAATCCGAATATCTTCAATCCCCTTCACCATAACCCTTTTTCATGAACTAGTTGCTAAATTTCCATGAACACGAAGCTAAAACCTTTCCACTTTGTTTTACTTATCTTAACTCTCGTTTTTTTCTCCGTAGCGACGAAGGTACGGGCGAGTCAGGATACTTCTCAGCCCCCTAAATCGCTTGCGTCGGAAATTCTTGTTCTTTCGCAGAACATGGAAGTCGGCCTGGAGATCGAGGCTCGCTCTCCCAACACTTCGTGGGCTCGTAAGGGCGCTGAAGCGGTGGCGGTTTTGATTTCAGTCGACGGAAAGTACAACCAGGACCTGCTCCTTTGGGCCGGTGACGAATGGTTTCGTTATCGCGTCATGCTGGGAAGAATCCTGAAGGGAAAGCACACGGTTTCTGTGACCCTAAACACTCCTCGTTCCGCCGCCGCAGCTCGCAGTGCCGAAGTAAAGTCCCTGCGATCGCTCCTCTTCACAGCCTCGCCCGACGCAGCCAATGCTTCCGAGGAACAATTGGCCGTCGCCTATTCACCTTTTCTTTATGCACGTGCCAATACAATTGATCGTTTCACTGATATTCCGCTGCTGACGTACTACGAGGTTCTGCGTGAAGCTAACAACGATCTGGTCGTGCGCTACACAACAGTCTTTACAAATGAAGACGGCGGCACGCAGACCGCTGCTTTAATGGCGCGTTGGGGACGCGCCACCGACATCGAATGGGTCTATCAGATACGCTTGCATGGAGGAAAAATTATCGAGGAAACTTATCAAGGGGTTGAACACGAGACAAAATTCTTCACTGGTCCTCGCACCGCGGGAAACCATCCGCTGCTTGCCGTGGCTTCAGAAAACAATAACTTCTCCGATCTTGCCTGCTCCGCAGTCCGTTTTGCTCCGTTTCCCTTTCGCGCTCGCCTGGAAACGGCAACACGCGAAAGCGTGATGGACCTGTATCCGCAGACTTACCGCGTTATGGCGGAAGAACTTATTCGAGAGAAGCGCATTAGTGACGCACCTGCTGATATTAATACCATCGCTGATCCGCGCGAGTATCTGTACATTGAAGCCACATCGGAGCAGGAGGGAGCGGCACTCGCGTTCGACGTAAAAGTCAACGGTCAGTTCAAGTCATTCGCTTCGGATATGGGTGAACCCAGACTGCGCATAGATCGCAGCGGCTATTTTCGTACGGCTGTGCGCCTCCCCCGAGATATCTCCCCTGCTGACGTGGAGACGATCACAGCTCGTTGTCATGCGAATCAAAAACCTGCCAGCGAAAGACGCTGCAATCGGGTCAACGTTGTTCGAGCTTTAATGCTTGATCAGGGTTACGTGCCGCGCGTGCTTCCCCTGCAAACACAGCCTGAGTCTTCGCTCGGACCCGATGAGATAAGGGTCTACAGAGTGGGCAGTCAGCAGTGAGCAGTGGGCAGGGAGGAAGCAGTCCAACGTCCAACGTCCAAAGTCTGTCTTCCGAATTGGGGCTCCTCAGGATGCGAAGAATCAGCTTTGAGGATTGTCAGAAGTTTGGCGCGCGGACTTTGGGCATTGGACTTTGGACGTTGGACTGCTTCCTCCCTGCCCACTGCTCACTGCGCTTCGCGACTTTGACGTAAATGGGATTAGTTAACGCGAGCATGGCGTTTGTTCCGTCGCGAACTTCGAGTCGGAAATATGAGTCGCGCCGGCAGTCGATCTCGATAACTTGCGGTTGCCCAACGGTGCCGGCTGGGAAGCTACGTATCGTCTGACCATTCGAGATCATAGCCACGGTCGCGTTGGGAGCGGTGGTGTTGGCGGTGATGAAAAAGCGCACCGTGCCTGGAGCGCGTAACCGAATCTCATCGCCGATAAACTTTTGGGTACGAACCCTTCCTGTTGCCACCTCCGCAGCGAAATCGAGTACAACCTGAGTTGTTCCATCTGATAAATAAGCATGACCCTGCCGCATCGCTTCAAGTAAGGATGGCTGATTTAAGGTTGCTGCTGCTACGTGAGTCGCAGGTTTGCCGATAGGAGTATCAGGGCGGTGAGAATCGCTGGACGCGATGGCGGTTATCCGTCTCCCACTCTGCAATATCCTGTCCCACATTTTGAGAGCCGGTTCGTCGGTTAGATCCCAAGGGCCATTCCACACTTCAATTGCGTCGAAGTTGCGCGCCGCAACGTCATAGCTCCAGGCGCAACCACCGCATAAAGCGAACGGGTGATTGATCGAGACTAGAGCGCCGGCACGGTGCGCTGCGGCTGCGATTTGCGAAATGCGCGGTTCATCGCCAGGGTGAGTGCGAAAATCAATCCACGTTTTCGCTGGCAGGCCCCAGGCATTTGTATGACCTCCATAAGTGGTGATCTCTTCGCCGCGCAGCACGAGTGGCTGCCGAAAACCTTGACCCAGGCGGTCAATCTCCTCGTGATGGCTCGCAGTATTGTGATCGGTGATGACGATGAAATCCAAACCCGTCTGCCGTGCGCTTGAGATCAGCTCCGCGACGGTCCAGTTGCCATCGCTGTGAACGGTATGCATGTGAAGGTCGCCTGCCCACCAACGCGCACCGTGCCCTCCAGCTTTTTGCTTAACGGATGATTGAAGCGATCCACGACTGTCAGCCACAGGTGTTGGCAGTGCTCTGGTTGTCGAGTGGGGTGTGCGTAACTCCGCGTTCGGACGCGAGGACCCCGATCCCGCTGTTTCGATAGTAACTTTTAACGAAACATCAACGCCGGCGGGTGCGACTCGGTAAAGGCCAAGAATGATGCGCCATCTGCCGGCGGGCATTTTGCCTGGCATGTAACCAGGCGTTGCCTCATCACGGGAAATAAAGAACTCGGAGCGACGGCCTCCGCTCCATCCGCGAAAGCCGCGCGGGTCCGTATCGGAGCCGGTTGAACGCGCATCGAAGAGTCCGATGTCGATCGTATTCGCCCCATTGGCGCGATCATATTGATAAGTCACGCTGATTCGAACGGCGTGCGGCGGCACATCGAAAGGAATGTACATGTAACGGCTGTCGTTCCCGCTGGGTGCAGGGACATGAACAACTCGCTCAAATGTGGGAGCCTGTACCTTAGTTGAACTGGGATCGCCGATCACGATTTGGGGCGACGGGGTCGTTCCGACGACCAAATAGATCGCCGCAAGGACGATTAGACATTTCGATGTCAGCATGATCTTTTCAACAGCCTGCGAAGCAGGTGAAAGCGGAAAGCCTGGGGCGTGAGCCCGAGGTACACGACCCATAAAACTCACGGAGCCCGCGAAGCGGGCGAAAGCACTTCATCAAACTCTTTCTGTCGTCCGCTCGTTATTCATTTTGCGCTCGGCGACCTGGGGCTCACGCCCCAGGCTTTACGCTGTCACCTGCTCCGCAGGTTGTTGAAATGAGACTAGAAAACTCCTGGCCGCTGCGGCGCCTTTCTTACCTACTTTGTATGCGAGTTCTCCGGCCTCGACACTGACGGAGGTCTAACGTCACGTCCCCACTCGGATGGCTTCGCGCCAAGCCGCAACACGAGCCGTCCACCCTGCGCAATCTCTTCATGCTTAAGCCAGCCGCGATCGAGTGAGCGTCCGTTCAACGTCGCAGACTGTACGTATGCATTGCTCTCGGAAGTTTCGAGCGCTTCGATGATGAAGGTGCGGCCGCCGCCAAGATCGATTGTTGAGCGTTGAAACAGTGGACTGCAAATGTAGTAGAAAGGCTGCCCGGCGTTGGGATAGAGCCCGATTGCACCCCACACATACCACGAAGACATTGCTCCACTGTCGTCGTTTCCGGGTAATCCACCCCGGCCGGTAGTGTATTCAGTAGCAAGAATACGCCGCACACGTTCCTGCGTGCGATCGGGTCGCCCTGCATGCATGTAGAGAAACGCGGCAAGGAAGTCCGGCTCGTTGTTGTGATTGTAGAGTCCGTTATTGAAAGCCGGATCGCGGGTGGGAGGGTTAGTAAAGAATGTGTCGAGCCACGCGGTAAAGCGCTCCTCACTTCCGAGTCTGTTGATTAATCCGTGCACGTCATGAGGAACGTAGGTCCCGTATATGTAGCCACTGCCTTCGTAGAACGGCGCATCCCAGTAACTGTATGCCTTGTTTGGGTAGAAATGAGCTGGTTCAAACGGCGTGAGCCAGCTTCCATCGGCATGGCGCGGGCGAGCCGAGCGTGTTTCATCGCTCCAGACGTTTCGCCAGTTTTGCGAGCGTTGCAGATACTTCTGTCCG
>JBPCNX010000064.1:0-11559 GCA_051000815.1 Pyrinomonadaceae bacterium | reverse complement strand
AACCGCGAATGGTCGAGGACTGGCGGGAAGCTACGGTGACAAATCTCTCTTCTGGGTAGACCTAGACAGGGGAGGTTACAGTTGCCGGCACTCTCTCCGAGAACGCAAACAAATCGTTGACTTTTGTCTATACCTAGATAGAAGTTGCGGCTAACCGAACCTCTTTGTTGTTCCCAAACTAAATTTCCCAAACCAGTTCAAAGGAGCCCAGATATGAAACGAGTTCTAGCAGTGTCACTATTGATAATTGCCGCCGCGACGATTGCTTTCAGTCAATGCACCGACGCCGACAGAAAGAAGATGGAAGCGTTCGATAGGGCGTGGGGCGATGCTGGTCAGAGAGGTGACCAAGCCTTTCTACTGAACGTTTATGCCGACGACTACATGAATATGAGTCCGGCAGGCTCGATAACTAAAGCCCAGGCTATTGAAAACGCAGTGAAGACCGCCGAACGGAACAAAGCCAACGCCAATCCTGACAGAATTAGTCACGATTATTACGTAATCACCTGTACTCCGAATACGGCAACTATCACGCATCGAAACGTAATCACATCGAAAGTTAACGGTAAGGACGAGACCTTTTACACCCGCAGTGTACATTTCCTGGAAAAGCGCGGGAATGATTGGAGGGTGGTAAGCGACGCGGGCGGGCCGCTAAATGATGCGGGCCAATTACTATACATGGAGCGCGAATGGAACGATGCCACCAAGAACAAGGACGTAGCCTGGTTTGAGCGCAACTACGCGGCCGACGCCACCGACATAAGTAACCGCACGGGCGCGCTCCATTCAAAGATGGAAGAAATCGCCTCCATGAAAAACGACAAGACCGTGTTTGACTCCCTCGAACTCTCTGACCTAAACGTGCGACTCGAGGGTAACATTGCGGTGGTAACCGGGGTCAACCATGTGCGGGGGCGGGACGACAAAGGACAGCCATTGGACCGCAGGTCGCGCTTCACAGATGTTTTCGTCAAGCGAGACGGACGTTGGCAAGTGCTCGCGACGCAAGGCACGGCTATTCAGTAGCGGTTGGCGACCCCAGCGTCAATGTAGCGTCTGAGGGCGCGGAAATTAATGTCGCGCCGCGCAAATAATTCTCAGTGGTGCTTGAGTGAGGATTTTTGGTTTAACTTAGAAGTCTCTGTGAAGTGATCATCAGGATCCCGTCCATGACGTAACCGGGACTCGGTATTAATCGCCGGTCGGGGAGGTTTAGCCCAGCAACACATCTTTCGACTGGGGTTGTCTTCGCACACTCTCTCCCTGCCCTGCGAGAGCATTGATTTGTGATCCGGGGGATGTTTGTCAGATTAAGGTTGAAGTAAGATAAACGATCAAGCATGGCCTAACACTGCGGCGCGTACGGGAGTGGTTACAAGGCGCAAGCAGAAGCCTGAAGGAAACAGTGATGAAGAGATTGCGGGAGTTACTTTGAGAACCCAACTGCCCTTTCTGCAATCGGTAGGGCATTAGTGTTTTTTACAGTTTGTGGAGAATCACGACTCTCAGTTAACTCTAATCGGTCATCCCCAGTACGGCGAGTGGTACATCTGTGTGACATGCGGCAAATGCAACTGCAAACTCTTTCTCTTTCGCGATCTGAATCGCGGTGATAATAAACTTGTCGGTGTGATTTCCATCGCCTGCCCTCATTGCAGCTTCAAACAAGACCTGCCTTTTGAACAGCACCAATACGGCGGACAAAGGAACCTCTGCATTCAGATGCTTTGATTTCCCCAGAGGAATCTACGGGTTCCAACTTTCAGAGCGCGCGATAGTTCTCTTCGACTGACGAAGATAAAAACGTAAACTAGTGCTTCTGCAGCCACAAAGACACCTATAGAAGACGACGACGTAAGAGCACTATCAGTTCCAGATCAGTGACGGTTTACATTAGCGGTGCGTCCGCTATGATCTTGTATTGACGAATCTGAAGGATTCGTTAGAATGCGCGCAATCGACGTTCGGTTGCTGGGGTGAGGACAGTCACCCTTGGACTGGTATTTATTTACTGATGAGCGATTTGAAAAGAGAGATAGACTGATAAACCCACTCCAAGTGTCATGATAACCTCGATTCACCTGGACAGAGACGCCTACCGCGCATTAGAAGAGCATTCATCACACTAAACATCGTGTTTAGACCGATCCTTGCCTGTAAGGGAGTGCGTGTTCGACTCCTGCCCCCATTTTTATTTTTCAGTAACCTTTGGCAAAGGGAAGAACCTATCCACTAACCCACACTAAGCAAGACATCTTCGTGTAATTTTGTGGGTTGTTCGATCCCCCGTTACTCCTAAGCTATCGACCGTAATGTAATCGCAAGCGACTCACAACCCTTCCGTAAGCTGGCCTGTTCGTATCTCAAGAATTCCTCAAGTCCGGCGAATAGACTCCATCTCGTATTCCCCCTTACCTAATTGGATTCGATCAAGGAGGTCGGGATGGCTCTGCTCACTGGCGACGACGGCACGGTGATGGTGGTTGACGATTCGGATGACATCCGCGAACTCATCTGCATGCAATTGCGGTGGAAGGGCTACCGGGTAGTTGAGGCGACAAACGGCGAGGAGGCGGTGGAGCTCGCCGCGCGAAGCCACCCCGGTCTGATATTGATGGATTTGAGCATGCCCGTGATGGACGGCTACGAGGCGACGCGCCGGATAAAAGCTCTACCGGGATTCTTAGAAGTTCCCGTCGTGGCGGTATCAGGGTTTTGCGACTCCTCCAACAAGCACAAGGCGCTGGAGGCAGGGTGCGTGGAATGCGTAAGTAAGCCCATCGATTTCCCCACGTTTAATAGCGTGGTGTCGAGGCATTTGCAGGTCCATTAACATCCGGCAGCGAACCAATTGACTTGGAGGCGTCGATAACGAGCCCATATACGATTGGCTTCGTTTTCTGATCTGGTTGCCTTGCCTGTTCTGCCTGACAAAGAGCCGGCACGATCCCGATAATTAGATTCGTACTTATCGGGGGCTGGTAGCTGCACGGTCTAAGACCTCATCGAAGAAGGCGCCTGCCAGAAAATCTGATACTGAGATAACGTGCACCGACAAAAAAAGGCCTGGCTTGATGCCAGGCCCTTTGCCTGAAACTTCAATCGTCAAACCTGCCTTTATGGAAAGTTCAGGCAGACTTACTTAGCCAGTTTGGCTAACTCAATATTTCTTGCGATGGCGCGCGAACGCACCAGGGAGTATCCGGTATCGTCGAGTTGGTTCCAGTTGGTCAGCTTCAGATATAGAGCAGCCGCGCTCTTACCATCTCCAGCCGCTTCTTGCGCGACTGCCTGGTAATACCAAACGTAGGGATCGTTAGGATCTGCCTTAGCGAAATACTCAAGCGCCTTGGCGTAGTTCTTCTGCCCAAGCTCCAGGAATCCGGCCGTCTCGTTGTAGCCCCGGTCCTGATTCGGGTTCTTCCGCGACGAAAGATATTGTCTAATCTCTTCCAACTGAACCTTGGCGGGGTCGAACTCCAGTCTGGCAATCAGGAGGCGGGCGCGATTCTGCATTCCGCCGAAGCGTCTATTCTCCCTGACTGTCGCCGCTAGTGAAGGGTCGTCTCTGAGTTGGTCGGCCATCTCGAACTGTTTGGCAGCGTCTTCCAACTTGCCCGACTCGGCGAGGATGTATCCGGCCGTGGTGTAGATGCCGATCAGCGAAACGCTGTCGCCAGCCTTTTCTGCCATCGCACGCCGCTGCTCGTTCACCTCCAAAGCCTTGTCTATCTTGCCCTCTGTTACGTAAGAGTTCATGGCAGACTGCAGGGCCAAGTCCCTCAACCCATCGTCCGACGCCTTATCGAACATGCGCTGGTAGGATTCACGGGCTTTAGCAAAGTCGCCTTTGTATGCGTAGTTGTTACCGATGCCCCGGTAGGAGTTGATGAACGCCGGGTCAATAACCAGCGCCCGGTTGTACTGTTCGAGGGACTTGTCGTACTCGCCCGTCTTCATCAACAGCTCGGCGTATGAGTCGTACGGGTTGGGATTCTTCGGGATGAGACTGATGTAGGTCTTGAAGGCTCGTTCCGAGTCAGCGTATCTGCCCAGGGTGAGGTTGGAGTAGCCGATGTTGTTGTAGGCCGGCGCATATTTCTTGTCCAGCTTGACCGATTCTGTGAAATGCCGTAGCGCCGTTGCGTCGTCGCCGATGGATCGGTAATAAAAACCCATCTGCGAGTGTGCACGCTTGTCGGCTGGGTGTAGCTTCAGCAGTTGTTCGAGGTGCATTTTCCGTCCCGCCGGATTGCCGTCAACCTGATTCTTAGCGGCGAGAATCCACTCCCGCTCTCCCGGCGACACTTTATCAACCAGACTGGCGGCCTTTTCGACGTTTTTCCTGAACTCCTGATTGGTTCTTCCGGCGAATAGGTAAGCGAGGGCGAAGTTGGGATCTTTCTGGATGGCCTGCTCGAAGAGGTTGCCGGCGTCTTCGAGATTCTCCGACTTGTCACGACCCTTCACGAAAAGCGCGAGCGCTTCCTTCGAGGTCGTAAGTGGCATCTCCTTCTGTTGCGCCAGGAGGGCCGCCGGCGAAATGAAAAGCAGGAAAAGGACCGTCAGGCAAGCGGATCGAGTCCTGTAGGGGGCATTGCTCATAGGCATTCTCAGCTCCTTTGTGATTGAGCTAAGACTTCAGATTGTCTGGCTGATTCCAGAGAAGCTGGGAAGGGAGGGGGCTCAGGGCTCGATTCGCGCCGGACTATATCACGCCCCGCTGGTCTTACCTAAAGTGCTTCATGCCGCATTTTCAGATCTCAAGCCGCAAGGGTGCGGGGTGTTTCCATCTCTTGCAGCCAGGCAAGAATCTGGTTCCAACTCGGAATGATTAGGGACGCCAGCTTGATTCACTCAAATACGTTTCAGGAATTGCAGGCTATCCAATTTCAGCCACGCTTGTTCTTCCCCAGACGAACGAGTTGACTCGGGACTTGAGAATTTATTGGACCTGGAGATTCACTGGTTTACACCGCCGCCGCTTTGTTGCCGCAACCTTTGAATGAGTTTTTTTATCAGCTCTGTGTCTCGTCCGTCAGGCTGGATTTTTAGAAACAGCTCCAGTTCGTCCGCAGCTTCCTTATATCTCTTGAGCTGGTTGAACAACAGCGCCAACTGCCAGTGGGCGTCCGCCGACTTGGACTCGGCTAATTGACTCGCCTGCTTTAGATAAGGCTCTGCCTCTTCCAACTTGTTTGCCTGACGCAGCAACGTTCCCAACCACAGATTCGCGTTAACCGATTTTTGGTTGAGAGGGACGGCGCGTCTCATCGATTCGAGCGCTTGAGGCACTTGCTTGAGGTTGTATTGGGCAAGCGAGAGTGCGTACAGACTCAAATACGCTCGCTTGTTGACCTCGATTGCTTTGGTCAGTACTGGAATCGCAGGATCATACTCCTGCTGTTTTACGTATTCGGTGCCCAGCAGTTCAAGCGCATCGAAATAAAGCGGAAAGAGATGGACCGCTTTTTTCAAGGCCTCAAGGCCGTCCTTTCGCTGCTCAGGTTTCTGTAGCAGCGCAGCTCCCCGCTCATATTCCTTCCGTGCTTGCTCTGGAACTTCCTGAACAAAAACTGCTCCCGCAGCGGCGGTCGTCGAAGCGGTCCGGTTCATTACCAGAACAAAATCCACCTGCTCGAAAGCACGCGTGGGTTCGAGCTGGACTCGCTTGGTTTGGCCAATGTAGCTGGTTCCATAAGTCTGGACTCTGACCTGGAAAATTCCAGTTGTGAGTCGTCGGAACGCAAAGAGGCCGGAGTTGTCAGTTTTCGTTCTTTGAATTACCGATTCAACGTCATTGAGAAGTTCGACCTGCAGATCGGGAATTGGGGCACGGCGATCATCAGAAACGTATCCGCTAATCGAATTGGCCTGCTGTGAGACGAAGACATGCGACGGCTTGGTCGCAACGAAGGAAGCACCAAGCAATGTTATGAAGAAGCCTAAGAGTAGAATCACCGCAACCTCGTGGGAAATCGAGTCGGAGGATTATGCACATAGGTAGGGTCGGAAGCAATGTCGGGAAACAATGGGTACGGAGGTACCACTCAATATCAGAACCGGGAGCGTCGGACCCATCGATAATCCGGCTGCAACTCGGAAGGTTGGGACGGCTAAACTGGATTGCGCACGAGAGCTGTCGCTTAAGTTAGCTAAATGCTAAGCGCGAACGGCGGCGTCAACATTCCTCACCATGGAATGCCAAACTTGAAGTGGCAAAGCACCTTCTGAAACCTGGTAACTACTGATCTCCTGACCTATATCGACTCAGTTCAAGGATCAGTTGGATCGGTTTCTAAGGAGTAACGGATTGCGCATTAGCTTGCAGGATTGAAGAGGAGTGCACGCTTCGAAGGTAATCGAGCCATCGGTTTAGCATTCGGTGACCTTCACTCGAACTACTGGTAAATCGCAAACCGAAACCCATTGTAGGAAGATAGTAAGCGACACTACCCCACAATTCTATGTCGTTTCCATTGGGCAACTGAATAGCGAGTTTCATCGGTTCGTCGCCTGGTTCTTCAACCTGCGCCTGTACGAAACATCCTCCCACGCTACAGTTAATAACAGTTCCCTCATGAACGCCTGATGCTGTTTCCCATTGAGCGGGCAAATTCAGGTCAAGGCGTGTTGATTTCCTTCGCTCTTCCATGGTGGCTATCTCCTTAAGGTCATGAAATGACACGGTGAGATCGTCGGTGGGGTCTTCAAAGGGTGGTACCGACGATGTTTTGTTGCCTGGATTCCTCTGCAAATGTAACCCGGTTAATTTCGCGTAAGCTGGTGAGCCCTGACGTGAGCTTTCCCAGCGCTGATGCCCGCAGACTAGATAATCCTTCGGCCTGAGCGGCTCGGCGTATTTCCGAGGCAGGTCGCCGTTCAACGATCAAGTCTCGTATGTTGTCAGTCAAACCAAGCAACTCGTGAATCGCTGTTCGCCCTCGATACCCAGTATGGTTACAACGATCGCATCCCACACTGTCGTAATAAATGCGGTTGCGGTATTCCTCAGCTCGTAAGCCCGACTGAAGCAGTTCTTCACTTGACGGGCGATGTGGCTGCTTACACGCGGGACAAATGAGGCGGACGAGCCGTTGCGCCAGCACACAGTTTAGCGACGAGACGAAGTTATATGGTTCGACTCCCATGTTCAGAAAACGTCCAATCACATCGATGACGTTGTTAGCATGTACGGTGGTGAAGACAAGGTGGCCGGTCAAGGCGGACTGAATGGCGATCTGGGCGGTCTCGGGGTCCCGAATTTCGCCAATCATGATCTTGTCGGGGTCGTGGCGCAAGATGGACCGCAAACCCCGCGCAAACGTGAGCCCCTTTTTTTCGTTCACCGGGATCTGGGTGACACCCTGCAACTGATACTCGATCGGATCTTCAATGGTTACGATTTTGTCTTCAGTATTTCTAATTTCGTTGAGTGCGGCGTATAGGGTCGTGGTCTTGCCTGATCCCGTCGGGCCAGTAACCAGGACCATTCCGTAAGGTTCAGTAATGTACTGACGAAACTTTATTAAGTCGTCCTCTGAGAAACCGATCACATCAAGTCGCAAATTACGGAACTCCTCATTTATCTGCTCCTTGTCGAGGATACGAATCACCGCATCTTCGCCATAGCCTGTGGGCATTATCGAGATGCGGAAGTCAACGTTACGTCCTTTGTAGCGAACGCGGAAGCGGCCGTCTTGTGGTACGCGACACTCAGCGATGTCAAGTTCCGACATCACCTTGATTCGCGAGATCAATCTACTGTGATAAGCCACATCAATCGGATCAACCTTTTCGTAGAGTGCTCCGTCGATGCGAAACTTGACTGAAACAGCAGTGTCGCCGGTCTCGATGTGAATGTCTGAGGCGCGAGATTCCAAAGCATTAAAAAGGATGGTGTCTACGAGTTTGATGATCGGAGACATCTCGGCGTCAGTAGCGAGTCTATCAAGGTTAAGCACCTCTTCACCGTGTTCGGTTTCTTTGACTAGTGAGATACGAAAATCGGAAGCAGCTTCCCGGAGGACGCGCTGCGTTGTGTCACCTTTTCGCAGAACAAGTTCAATAGCACCCGGCGTTGTGACATAAGGCACCAGGCGACTTTGTAGCGTGACTTCCAACTCATCTAATCTTTGAAGATCGGTGGGATCGGATATTGCGATATGAAGTCGCTTGCCTTCTCTTCGCAAAGGCACGAACTGATACCGCAGCATTAGCTCGACCGGCAAGTCATTCAGAAGTTCCTTTTCTATTGGCGAACTTCCGTGGGAAGGAAATAGATCAACGTAAGGATAGCGGTAACGGCGGGCCAAAGCTCGAGCGTCGCGTATATCTGCGGACTCTACTAAAGAAGCCGGGTTCATTCCCGATAACCAGGCGTCGATAGCGTCGGCAAAAATGTCCCTAATTTTCGCAGCCTTACTTTTAGGTTCACGCTGCAAATTAATCAGAGATTCACCATCGACTATTTCGCCGTCGTTATCAGTTAGTCCCAGCGTATCCTCAGCAACTTTTGGCATATCTACGATTGAGTCCAATACGCGCACTAATCCGCAACCAGATTACTAAAAAAGCGGAGTGTGTACTGGCAAGACAAACTTAGGCGAGATGAGCGGCCGATAGGGCTAAGAAATGTCGCCCACCAGCCGAATTCATTGTAGCACGGGTCAGCGCCCTTAAACGGGGTCGTTTAATGGGGAGATTTCTAATTAGCCCGGTTGTGAGGCGCTGTTAAGGTGATTGTCCTGAAATAATTCATTGAAATGAGACCAGGATGACAGGCCGGCCTGGACCGCAGATTTTGCGATCCACCCTCACGGGAACCAATCTGACCTTTTGGCAAGACGATGAACCTGGCTTGTCACGACAAAGATGAATTGAAGCCTGCGACTTCAAGTGTAGCCAATTGATTACCCACAACGCTTGAGCCTCGCCTCTCATTTCGGATAGATTCAGCCAGATTTGGAGGACACCAACTGCGGGATGAATGGCTTTTCCAGCCGCCGCTTACCTCGCGACGCAAAGCATTGTAATCAAGCAAGAGGCAATTGCAACCGGATTGAATCGAAACAGAGGGGCTTCTGTCATCCAGAAAGTTGGAGATACTGGGTTCAATCCCACGCACTTCCAGAAAGAAACTCACTCAAAGAAATCTCGGTTTTTACTAAGCGGTTCACCAATTCCTTCCTCTCGCGATTAGGCGGCCAAGGGTTACCTGTTCAAACACACAGCGCTCGACAGGTTCTGGTCTCACAATTGCACAACTAGACTCCGCTCTCCTAAGAACCGGCTCTCAAAGTGCGGAACAGAACAAGGACGAAAGCCGCATAGCCAGCGCCTCGCCGGCTTGGGGACTCCTGTCGATCTTCTGCTTAACAAGTGGGTCAGCAGCTGCTGGATTTTGGAAACGTGGTTAGGTTCATCGTATTGAATACCTAGGAGCTACAAGCCAAGGGGCTTAACCACTTGTTGCCAGGGGAGCATGGATGTGTTATCAAGAGTGGACAATCTCTCCCTTAGGTCTTCAAAAATCAAATTACGCATAACTATTTCTTTCAAGGGAAGGGATCTGAATAAAGATGTCTAAGGGAATTATTCTTAAACTCGCCACATTTATAGTCGCCTTGTCTGCGATAAGCTTCCTCTCTGACAGGGTTGGGCAGTACGGTTACATCGCCCAGGCGCAATCAACATTCACCATTAGCGTCAGGGTAACGGATGCACCGGCCGGTGGGGGAAACGGAATTAGCGGAGTAACAGTTGTCCTGGTAATGCTGAACGACAGCACACAGTTTACTGCTACGACCGATGGTGCTGGGAATTGCGCGTTCACCGGCATATCAGGAAACTACGAGGTAACACCCTCGAAGCAGAATTACACCTTCCAACCCCAAAGTCGGGGTGGCAATACTGGTCAAACTTTGTTTTTTACTGGAACACCGACAACTGTTACTTCTGGTATCCAGTTCAACGCTTCGACATTCTCAGTCTCTGAGAACGGCGAGCGGGCTTCCGTTAGTGTTGGGCGCGCCGGCGATACGTCTGCAGCCGTGAGTGCCAGTTACGCGACAACTGACGGAGCGGGACTGACGAATTGCAATGTCTTCAACGGTATTGCTTCGCCGCGGTGCGACTATGCTGTTTCAATCGGTACAGTAAGTTTCGCCTCTGGCGAAACGTTAAAAACAATCTCAATTCCTATAGTTGACGATTCCTATGCGGAAGGCAGCGAGAGCTTTTCTATAAGTCTTAGCAATCCGGTCGGTACAAGCCTGGGTTCTCCAACCACTGCCACCGTCACTATCACCGATAACGAGGCTACGAATGGCCCGAATCCGATTGACCAGACAGCGTTCTTTGTGCGGCAACACTACATAGACTTTCTCGGTCGTGAACCAGATCCGGGCGGGTTCGCGGGCTGGCAATCAACGATCAATAACTGCCCTCCGGGCGATACCACTTGTGATCGCATTCATGTCTCCGGAAACTTCTTCCAATCGGCGGAGTTTCAACAGCGAGGCTATTTCGTCTACCGCTTCTACCCTGTGGCCTTCGGCCGCAAGCCTGAATACGTCGAGTTCATCCCGGACCTCGCGCGTGTCAGCGGCTTTCTCAGCGATGCTCAGCTGGAAGCGGCAAGGGTGCAATTCGTTAACGACTTCATGGCGCGGCCGGCATTTGTGACCAAGTTTAATGGTCTGAATAACACGCAATACGTTGATACGCTGCTGGCAACTGCGATGGTGACACATTCAGCGCGCGACTTCTGGATTAAGGCGCTGACGGATGGGTTGAGAACAAGAGCGCAGGTGCTGCGAGAGATTTCGGATAGTGGCGAGGTATACAATAAGTACTACAACCAGGCATTTGTGGTGATGCAGTATTTTGGTTACCTGCGGCGCGATCCGGATGCGTTTTACCTGGCTTGGATCGAAGTCCTGGATTCGAGCGGCAATTCCCGTGACATGATCAGCGGTTTCGTGAATTCCGCCGAGTATCGCTTTCGCTTCGGCCCGTAGGGCGAAGCGTCAGCAGAAATCTCCCCGATCTGTCTGGTATCGTACTTTACTAACGTAGTAAACTAGCCCCCAAACGACTAAACAAATAATCGCGAAGACTGCGGTCGGCCCTGGTGCCCGAGTCCGATTCCAGAAAGTCTTAGGTGGTTTTCGCGATCTCTCCCTGGTTCCCGAATTGAATTTGCACATAGAAGGCTTCGCCTTCTACGTTAGGCTCTCAGTGCGGTGGAGAGTGTGATCGGCCGAACGCTCATTGCCCCGAGCTTCTTCTGCCCAAACCGTGAGGTTGGCGCGCGTTCTTTATTTTGAATCAAGCGTCATTCTCGAATTCTAAAACCTGGCCAGGGTTTTTACCGACAAGGAGAAATAGGTATGCGAAATTTACTTTCGATTTTTAAACCGATTGCGCTTGGCCTTGCCATGATCGCGATCATGACGCTCGGTCAGGGCGTGGCTAAAGCAGATGAGGTGTTTATTGCCGGATATACGAACGGCTGCTTTAACTGCGTTTCGCCGCCGAACACTTCGGCGA
>JBPCNX010000063.1:0-18821 GCA_051000815.1 Pyrinomonadaceae bacterium | reverse complement strand
AGACAGCGACCTGCAACGCGTGGAAGACTTACTTAATAACCGACCTCGTAAGACGCTCGGATACCGAACGCCGAATGAAGTCTTTTTCAAACAACAGTCTGTTGCACTTCCAAGTTGAATCCGCTATGTTCTATTGGAACAAACGAACGGCGGAAAACATCAAGAAGGCGATCGAGCAATTCAAAACCGCTACTGATAGGGACCCGAACTATGCACTCGCTTACGTCGGTCTTGCCGATTGCTACGCAGTTTTGGGTGAATATGCAGGAACTCCGACCAGCGAAACAATACCGCAAGCGAAGACATATGCCGAGCGTGCAATAGCCATTGATGACCGGTTAGCAGAACCACATGCCACGTTAGGAATTATCAATGATCAGTTGTGGCAATGGACGGAAGCCGAACGAGAATATAAACGGGCAATCGAACTGAATCCAAATTACGCGACCGCGTATCATTGGTATTCTATTTATCTAAAAGGCGTCGGACGATATGACGAGGCAGCAGTTGCAATTAAGAAGGCACAGGAGATTGATCCGTTGTCGAGTGTGATTAGCATTAACGTTACGAGACTGTATCAGTTGCAGAATAACTACGATGCCTCCGTTGAAAATACCCTCAAGCTAATTGAACTCGATCCTGGTTTTTCGGCAGCCTACCAATATCTTGGACTTTCATACTTGAGACAGGGACGCAACGCGGAAGCGTTAACCTCATTGGAAAAAGGGGTGGAATCCAGCAACCGAGCAAGCGTTGCCCTTTGTGATTTGGGTTATGGATATGGCATTGCCGGAAAACGCACCGAAGCAAACGCTATTGTCAAAGAATTGGAGGAAAAGTATGTGAAAAAGGAATCACCTGGACAATACGTCGCCGGCGTTTATGCGGGGTTAGGTGAAAAAGACAAAGCATTTGAATGGCTGGAAAAAGCCTTTCAAAGCCGTAACGGGGATCTAAAAAATATCAGATGGGCAATTCCGTATGAATCTCTCCGCGACGACCCGCGATTCAAGGAAATGCTGAAACGGATGAATCTGCCGGAATGAATTTGAACAAGACGAAAGAACTCCAAGCCAACACTAATCTGTCGCATTACTGCATCGTCTTCCGCCTGTTCCGCAGGCTAACTGCCTAATCCGAAAGGAATCAAAACATGGCCAAGCCCTCGAAGTTCGCGCACGTCGTTTATAGCACACGCCGCTTTGATGACATGATTGACTGGTATCAAAGAGTCTTCGAAGCGAAAGTGGTCTATCAAAATCCGGCTTTCGCTTTTCTTACCTACGATGACGAACATCATCGTTTCGCATTCGCCAATCATTTGACCATTAGCGTTGGGGACCTAACGTATCTGAAATGGGCGATCCCGTTTGAATCTTTCCGCGACGACTCGCGATACAAGGATTTGCTGAAACGGATGAATCTGCCTGAATAGAATGAATGAAACAATGCTCTAAGAGCCGGCGGGATTATTACGACGACACGCTGATCAAGTCCCAACAATTGGGCTGAAATCCGTTATGCACTGTCCGCTCGCTCAATTAACAATGCAGAGTCCCGCGACGCGGATCGGAATTAGGTGCCTGGGCCACCCCCCGAGTGAGACGGTTTGAAGGCTCGAACTTGCCTGTCACGCTAATTACTTTCAGTCGCTACCGCGTTACGGTGCTGACCCGTCTACCCGTATGGCCATCAAGATGAACCGACGAGAATTCAGCTCGAGTATGCTGCTTGCCGTTCCAGCCATTGCTGTGTTTCGAGCGCAATCCCAATCGCAGCCTCTCGTTAATGGTGCTCGACTCAACGCGCACCTCGCTGAACTCGCGCAAATAGGAAAAACGACAGAGGGTGGAACGAATCGCGTAGCTTATTCCGACGCTGATCTACAGGCACGGCAATACGCGATGAAGCTAATGCGCGACGCGAAACTCGAGGTAGGCATTGACTCTGCCGGCAACATCATCGGCCGTCGCGCTGGACGCGAGCCGTTGTTGAAACCGTTAATGATTGGATCACACATTGATTCGGTTCCCGAAGGAGGAAGTTACGACGGTCAGGTCGGTTCGATGGGCGCAATCGAAGTTGCGCAAACGCTTGCTGAAAACAACGCGCAATTCAGACATCCGCTGGAAGTAGTTGTTTTTCAGAATGAAGAAGGCGGCACAGTAGGCAGCGCCGCGATTGCACGAGGCCTGACAGAAGAGGAGCTGAACATCGTCACTAACAGCAGGAAGACAATTCGGGAAGGAATCAAATTCATTGGCGGCGATCCCGAACGCCTCGCCAGCGCGGTTCGCAAAAAAGGCGACATAGCCGCATATCTCGAGCTGCATATCGAACAAGGCGGCATTCTTCATGGCGAGAAAATCGACATCGGAGTCGTGGAAGGCATTGTTGGAGTTTACTGGTGGGATGTAACGGTCGAAGGATTTGCCAATCATGCGGGCACGACGCCGATGAATCAGCGTCGCGATGCGCTGTTGGCTGCAGCAAGGTATATTGACGCCGTCAACCGTATTGTCACTTCGATCCCTGGTCGGCAAGTTGGAACGGTCGGAAAGATTCAGGCGGTACCAGGCGCGTTCAATGTTGTCCCCGGCAAAGTTAACACCAGCCTGGGATTGCGTGATCTAGATGCGGCGAAGGTTCAAATGATGTTCGAGAGGATTCAAAGCGAGGTGCGAAAGATCGAAACCAGGACTGGTACAAAGTTTACTTTCAAGCAGGTCACTTCATCTGCGCCTGCGCTTACTGAACTGAGTATTCGGCGAACCATTGAAGAGTCGGCCAGGAAATTGGGATTGACAACAAAACAAATGCCGAGCGGCGCGGGGCATGACGGTCAGGAGGTTGTCCGTCTTGGTCCCATTGGAATGATCTTTGTGCCGAGTCGCGATGGCATTAGTCACAGCCCACGCGAATTCTCCAAACCTGAGGACATCACCAACGGCGCGAACGTGCTGCTGCATGCACTGCTGAGACTGGATGCGCTGAACTAAATCCAATCTCCGTAACTCTGGATGTTCTTCTAATCAATGAAACGCTGCCCTACTTGCAACCGAGTTGAGACGGACGAGACGCTCGCGTTCTGTCGCGTCGACGGTTCACCGCTCGCGGAAACGTCAAGTGAAGTCGAGACCAGCCTTCTGCCGCACGTTGTAACGGATCCCGGTAACGCCCGCTCAACTGGACCAACAACTGTACTACCGACTCCAACGACGACGACCGGCACGCGCGAATTAATGAAACCGAAGCGTGGTTGGGTTGCCATTGCTTTGGTCGCGTTTGTCGCTGCAGCGCTTTTTGTCGGAGGCTATTTCTACTTCACCAGAAAAACTGGCGCGACGATCCAATCGATTGCCGTAATGCCATTCATTAACGAAAGCGGCAATGCAGATGTCGAGTATCTGTCGGACGGGATGACCGAAACACTCATCGCTAGTTTGTCACAACTACCGAATCTCTCAGTCAAAGCGAGAAGCACGGTCTTTTACTACAAGGGCAAGGAGACTTCACCAAAGAAGATAGGTACTGAACTGGATGTGCAGGCGGTCTTGCTCGGCAGAGTCGCGCAGCGCGGCAACGACATAAAGCTGAATCTCGAACTGGTCAACACAGCCACTCAGGATGTCATCTGGAGCGAGCAATACAACCGCAAACAATCCGATCTATTAACCCTTCAGGGCGAGATAGCGCGTGATGTTTCAAGCAAGCTAAAAACGAAACTGTCGGGCGCGGAAGTAGCAAAACTAACGAAAACTTACACGGCCAATCCAGCGGCATACGAGCTTTATCTAAAAGGCAAATATTACGCGAACAGATTTACAAAAGAAGGGCTGGCTCAGAGCATTGACTGTTTTAACCAAGCCATTGCAATCGACCCAAACTACAGCTCAGCTTACAGTGGTTTGGCGTATACCTACATACTGATGGACGACTGGTTCATGTCTCCGAACCAATCAGCTCCCAAGGCAAGAGAAGCCGCGCGGCAAGCATTGGAGATAAACGAAGCGGATGTTGATGCTCACCTTGTGCTGGGTCTGGTTGCTCACTGGTACGATTGGGATTGGGCGGCGGCGGAAAAGGAGTTGAAGCGCTCCCTCGAACTGAATCCAAGAAATCCTGAGTCCTACCAATTTTACTCTTACCTGTTATCACCTCTGGGTCGACATGACGAAGCCGGAGCGGTCGCGCGCCAAGGGTCTGCAAATTGATCCGCTATCGTCGGGTTCAAACTTTGGCGTGGCTTCGACTCTGGTCCTCAATCGCCGCTGGGACGAGGCAATCGTTCATCTGCGCAAGGCAATTGAACTGGATCCGAATTATTGGTTCCATCATTCCTACCTGGGACGAGCTTACGAACAAAAGGGCATGATGCCGGAGGCAATCGCCGAGTTTAAGCTCGCTTTTGCCTTGGATAACCTGCAATCAGAAAATTGGGCAGGTCTCGCACATGCCTACGCAGTATCCGGTAGGACAGACGAAGCACAAAAGATGCTTGATGATCTGCTGAGAAAATCGTCAGCAAACAATTACGTATCACCCTATAGCGTCGCCATTATTTATGCCGGACTCGAAGACAAGGACAAAACTTTCTCGTGGCTTGAGCGGGCCTACTCGGATCGTTCTTATTATTTGCCGGTCTATCTGACAACCGATGCGCGGCTGGATTACCTTCATTCCGACCCTCGATTCAAAGATTTGGTTCGGCGAATAGGTTTGCCTGAATTGACATGAGAATGGATGAGTAAAGAACTCGCAGCCGACACCACTTCAATGTTGTGGCAAACAGTCAGTACCGAAACGCGGTAGCGTCGGGTAGTTGTTAACCGCAGAACCACTTTAATTGCATGCAGACCCGACGCTACCGCGTTTCGGTACTGAATGTTTGCGCATCCGCTTATTTGGATCCGTCGTGGAATTTATCTGTCTGACTGCTAAGAAACTCAATAATCGCCCTATGACGTGCTCAATTGGCCAGTGCGTTGGGGTGGAATGAGTTTTTTGAAAAAAAGTTCGTGTGAAATCCCGATTCGGCGGTGTTATCCCTACAGGCAAGGAACTGAGGCGTTAAGAAAAACCAAACCCGACCGTTATTAAGATTAGGCGCGGAGTCGCACCGCTTGGGAAGCCGAATGTAATCAGCACCGCTAACATTGGGGAGATTCGTCATGTTGAAGGTACACGCCAAAAATTTGGAGACGGTCACGATCCTGACCCTGCAAGGAGAAATCGTGACCGGTGAAACGGAAATTCTGCGCAGTGTCGTTCAGTCCTTGTCAGAGACGAGCGCAGTCATACTCGATCTGGCGCGGGTGTCTAAAATAGATGCCCACGGTCTGGGAGTGATGTTGGAGCTGCGCGAGCGGACGCACGCAAATGGAATTCGCTTCGAACTCATGAACATTAGCAAACCGCTGAGCGCGGTGCTTGAGATGGCACGTCTGGATTCGGTTTTCCAAATCACTTCCGGAGTTGAGTTCTTTCCTTCAGTCTCGCCTGAGCGGCGAGTGTCGAATGCAGCGCTTAAATCCTGCGCTTAGCTCCTGGTGAAGCAGCCACAGATGCACACAGGTGCACACAGATCCAAACAATAGAATTCGTGGTTTTAATCCGTGAGGATCTGTGATCATCTGTGGCGCATACTCTATTTCTGTTCGTCCAGGGCTTTTTGAAATCGCGGCGCGATTTTGTCGAGCCACTGATTCATTTCGACTTGCGGATAATATTTTCCTTTGAGCATTACACCAACGCGCTTCTGAGTATTGGCAATATCTTCTAAGGGATTGGCCTCGAGCATAAGCAGGTCGGCGTTCTTCCCCTTCTCAATCGTTCCAGTCTTACTTAACTTTCCGAAGAACAGTGCGGGATTGCGAGTAGCCGCTTCCAGGGCGGCATAATTCGACAATCCTGTATCGCGTAGATCGACTAGTTCGAGATGAAGCGTATGGCCGTATAACATCAACCACTCCGGTGTGTCCGAACCCGCTATCACGCGTCCACCTGCGTCGTAGATCGCGTTAACGATTTTGTTTCTGATGGCGATGTATCTTTCGCGCTTCTCGATCGGTGCGGCGGTCGCCAAATATTTCCTACTGACGCCCATCCAAAGATCAATTGTCTTTTGCGGATAGAAGCGAATGTCGGGTTGGGACTTGAACGATTCTTCAGTTCTACCTTTGCCGAACGTAAATTTGAAGAGATGCAGGGTCGACGTCACAAAAGGATTTGATTGGACTGTCAACCGGGCAAGTTCTGGAATCTTACTTTCGTCGAGGTAATCAAGGCTCTCCCAGTTTTTTGGGTTGTAAAGATAAATATCGGAAACCGAGCCCTTAACCGGCGAACTCCCAGGGAGTAACGCTTCGAGATAGGAGTCGAGATGTTCGATCTGCTGTCCGGCTTTGAGCGCGCGCGTCAACCCGATAGATCGGCTGTCCGCATGTCCAACGACACGAATGTTCTGTTTCCTGGCTTCATCAACGATCGCTTCGTAGACTTCAGGTTGAAGAAAAGTTGTTACCTTGATGAAATCGTAGCCGTCCTGTTTTGACTTTTTGACGGCAGCTCGCGCTTCGAGTTCAGTAGTTACCACGAAAGCATTGCTCGATTTTCGCCCGGTGAATTGCGGACTGGCGGCATAAATCGCTGGCGCAAGAATTTCTTCCCTCGCGCTTTTCCCGCGCAGCACTAGTTGTTCAGGTGTTCCCGTCATTAAACGAATAGTCGTGACTCCGTGAGCAATCATTATCTTGAATTCATCTTCCGCAAGGGCAGCGGGAAATTCATCGTCGGTAAAAAGATGGACATGCATGTCCGACAGGCCAGGAATCAAGAACTTCCCTCTACCGTCGATTCTTTGCGCTCCTGCCGGAATCTTGATTCGCCTGGCGTCTCCAATTTCAACGATCTCGCCGTTGCGGACAATAACCGTCTGATGTCGGAGCACGCGCTCTGTGTCCATGGGAATGACGTTGACGTCGACGAAGGCTACGGCCACGGACGCTGGAGTTCTCGTTTGGGCCGAGCCCGACGCCGCGAGTAACAGGATCAAGAGCAGAAGTAAGGTCTTCTTCATTTGGCAGTCCCCCAACCTCCGGATGTATTTTCTCGCCTTGGCACTAAGGTTCACGCTATTTGAATTTTGAAGCAACGCCATTTTTAGCTCGAGGGCTTTTCTTTGAGTGTCTTGATATCGTCTTCCAGCATGACTCGTCGACAAACTCTTTGAATTGCATCTATCGCAATACGTAAGACGGATATGCCTTGATCATACGTTGCCTACTCTAGCGTCCGCAGCCCGTTGCGGATAAGATGACCCAGCTTTTCAGCGCCCAGCTAATTACTCAAGAAATAGTTGAGATGTTCTATTGACGGGTAACCCCCAACCTCGCCGTTAGAATTCGTCCCACCGCTTGTGTGCGTGGGTGACGGTGAAAGTCTGCATGCGCACTCTGTCCGGTTAAAACATAAAGGAGAAAACTTCATGCAAGCAGAGAAGAAAGTGATTAGCAATGCACCAACCAACCTGAGCGAATATGATGCGATTACCAGGACAGTTCAGATGTATGTCGATGGTGGCAAGTCTGGCAGAGGGGACGATATGAAACCGGCCTTTCACCCGGCCGCAACGATCTTTGGCTACATCGGCTCTGATTTGTTTGCCGGGCCCATCCAGGGACTCTTTGATTGGAACGACCAGAACGGGCCGGCGACGGAGCTCGAGGGCCGAATTGCCAGCATCGATATCACCGAGACGGTTGCGACGGTGCGGTTGGAACTCGACAACTGGACCGGCCATCGGTTCACCGACCTGTTTACCCTGCTCAAAGTCGATGGGGAATGGAAGATCATGAACAAGGTCTTCCACCTACATCCGGAAAACTAGAAAGGAAAGAGCCCATGAAAATGAACTCCTCCGCCAGCTTGTTTGCAGCCTGTGCCATTGTCGCGGTCTTCACAGTCGCCGCACGTGCTCAGCAAAAGCCCTGTTTGACGGCTTCCAAGTTCGGCCCTAACGACGAGGTCGGCAACCTTAATTATGTCACTCCGGCAAAGACCCTCGCCGCAACAAAGCTAGTCACAAAAGGCAAAGCCTATCGCCTCGGCATCGAGACGAATAAAGACACGCCTGCTTACGGCACCCGCACCTTCTCGATAACCGTATTGCAGCCGGGCCAGGCAGGCGGAGCCTCTCTCGGTCCGACCAAGACTACGTACAATGACGACATCATCACGGGCTGGGTGGGGATCGGTTCGCAAATTGACGGCTTTGGCCACGCCGGAATCGACAATCTCTATTTCAACTGCAACAAGGCTGCCGACTTCACGATGGCAGACGGGCTGAAGAAGCTCGGCATCGAGAATGTACCGGCGGTCGCCACTCGTGGCGTACTGCTGGATATGGCTGGTTATTTCAGTACCGATCTTGTGAAGGAAGGAACCGCTTTCAACCGGGCGGAAATCGATGGAGCGATGAAGCGGCAGGGCATCCGATCCATCGAAAGAGGCGACGTTGTGCTCTTCTACACAGGCTGGCAGAAGCTTTTGGGCAAAGACAACAAGCGATTCATTTCAGTCAACCCAGGACTTGGCCGAGAAGGAGCCAGGTATCTTGCTTCATTGGAAGTGGCAATGGTGGGATCGGACACGGCGAACTTTGAGGTGATCCCATTCGAAAACGGCGCCGGCCTCTACGAGGTTCACCAGATCCTCTTAGCGCTCAACGGCATTCACATACTCGAGAACATGAACACGGAAGAAATGGTCAAAGATGGGGCGTGGGAATTCCTGTTTACGCTCGGCCCCGCGCGCATCACGGGCGGCGTTCAGGCGATCATCAATCCAATCGCGATCAAGTAGTACGTCGTTCGTCGTAGTAAGAGACACTGATGCGCTATCTATTTTGCCCTATGCGTCGGTAGTGGTTTTCACTGTAAAGCTCAAAGTCCTTTCCGGGTTCCGCAATCTCAAAGACCTCTACGAACTTGTCGGGTCCCAGTATCCTGTAGGCTTCACGCGCTCGGAATCCTGCGGGGATGTTCTCGATGCTCTCGGTGGTGAACACAATAGTCTTACCGTCTGCGCTTGAGCTACTCATGACATACTCGCTTACAAAACCTTCAACGTGAAATTGTCTAAGCAAGAATTTCTTTCTGGACTGTCGAAGCTCAGGAACCCCCAGTCTTCATGGATCTCGCCTTTTGGATTCTTTGGTTGAGGGTCATACGCGCTCTTGTTTTGTACCTGAAGAAACTTGTGTTGAGCACGAATCGGTACTCGCGCTGAGTCTTTGACACACCTGGTTGGCCGTTTCCGGTTCCTTCCCAGTTTCCAACAAAGTATTTGAATGGCTCCCACACATCCTGAGGTACCTTGCTCTGAGCAACTAAAAGACCGGGAAACAGCAATAGGGCCACGATGATTGTTTTTACTAGCATGCGTCGTAACATCTCTTTCACACTCACTTTTATTAAGAGTGCTCTCACAGGTTTTCAATCTACGAACACTGCGAATAGGGAAACTGTAGTAAAGAACAAGGAGTTTATTTGCAACTCGTGTCTGAGATGATTAGAGCTTTGCGTTTGATTGTTAAAATGAATTGTTTCAATCATGACGATAGTTAATTACAATAGCTGTCAATGGATGTCCGCGACTTGCAGGTTTTCTTAAAGCATCTTAGCCGTGCCGCGGTGACGTTTATTGAAATGGCACGCAAGTAACAGCAAGAAGCCAATAAAACAACGGCTCGCGGTCGGGAAAAGATGCGTTATGTGCCTTAAGCGAGTTAGGTTTCGATATGAATCTCTCGGCAAAATGCCCCCGCAGGCTACTTACGAAATAGAATAATGGGCACGTGGTTCATTGGTTCGGATGAGACTTCAGCCACTCGGCCCGTAGCAGAAAGCTTCCTTCAGTAACAATGCGCTCACCAGCATTGAGACCTTCTAGCACAGGATAACGACCGTTGACTTCAGGCCCAATTCGGATTTGGCGTAACGCAAACACGTTTGGCTCTTTCGTTGCCACAAACACGACCTGTTGATTGTTGATACTCTGCACCGCATCTTTCGGAACAGTTGGGTCTGTTGCCTCTGCGCTTCCCAGCGCGCCGAAGGCAACGTTAACAAACATACCAATCTTCAGCACCCGCCCCGGATTTGCTAATTCGATTCTTACCTGCGCAGTTCGGGTAGCCGGATCGAGCGTCGGATCGACATACGAAACCTTCCCGCGAAAGACCCGCCCCGGATAAGCGTCCGTCGTAACACTTGCGCCACTGCCAATGCCAATTCTTCCGAGGTCTTTCTCGTAAACCTGACCCACCACCCAGACGCTGGAAAGATCAGCGATACGTAAGATCTCTTTGTTGGACTCTACCACTTCTCCCGGATTGGCAGTGCGCGTGATCACGGAGCCGGCGAGTGGGGCCGGAAGACTTACCTCTGAGCTAACCTGGGAGGAAGAACGTAGCTGATTTATCCTTTGAGTGGTTAAGCCTAGCAACAGGAGTTTCTGCCGCTCAGATGCGACTTCCGATTCTGCTGTTTTAAGTTTCGTCGTAGCCTGCTCCATCTCTTCCCGACTCGCCGCTCCTATCTCGACCAGCCGCATTGTGCGGCGATGATGTTCATGATGCTCATCGAGTTCAGCGATTGCATTCAGATAACGCGACTGAGCCATTGCCAATTCATTGCTGGATACGACGGCAACTGTCTGTCCGCGACTAACGTTCTGTCCTAACTCAACATTCACCGCTCGGACGATGCCGCCGACAAGAGAAACAACGGGTGTTGTCCGATAAGCATTTTCTCGAACAACACCAGTAGCGGCTTGGCCGCCACTGACAGCAGCGTCAGTCACCAACTGTTCGCCGACCTGTTCAGTCTTTATGCCTGCACGTTCGACCATCTCGGGAGCGATGGTAATAGTCTGCTCAGTTAGAGAGCTCGGCTGGCCAGCGCCAGCCTGTTCCGTCGATATCGTGCGGGGAGCGGGAACGGGCCGACCAACGGCGCTTTTGCGTGATCGAAGAAGCAACAATGAGGCAACTCCGACAACCGTCAAGACCGCCAGCACTGCCGCAACGATTACCAGACTATTGCGACGGCGCCTTGTGACCTCGCGCTCTTTCGCCAGCGACTCGGCGCTCGGTTCCTGCCAGTCGGCGTTTTCTTTGTCACTCATTTTGTTATTAACTCCGGCGCGGCGGATGCTCGCAAGATCTCGATACGCGCAAGATAGGTCTCAAGCAGCGCATCGATGTATCCGTTTTCCAGTTCAATATATCTGCGCTGTTCGACAATATAGTCGAGGAGTGTTTTCGAACCGAGTTCGTAAGTCTGCCTGACTACATCGAGATTTGTGCTTGCTTGTTCCTTCACGCCCACCCGATAAATCTCCATTGCTCGGGCAGCGCGTTCGTATTTAGCGTAAGCCGTCGCCACCTCGCGGCGGATGGTCAACTCAGCAAACTCACTGCGTCTTTTGGCGGCCTCTGCGTCGGCGACAGATGCCTCAATGGCGCCCTGGTTTTTGTTGCGAACCGGAAGACTGACCGTCACTCCAAAGGCAAGAAAATTGAAAACATCCTGAACAGGCCGCAATTGACCGCCATCGTTAATACCGAAGACAGGAAAGCTTGAATTCATGCGCTGGTAGCCAGCACTGAGACTAGCGTCCGGCCTGCCAGCCGCGCGCGCCTCAGCGATTTTAGCTTCAGCCAATCGTTCGACCGTACGCGCCATTTTCAGATCGGGCCGACTGCGCAGGGCCTGCTCCGTAGCTTCCCCGATAGGTTTCAGTGGCTCGATAAGGTTCGTAAAGTCTCCACGAAGCTTGAGCGGTTGATCGGGCGACATGCCGATCAGGTTGCGCAGCTCCAGCAGTGCGATTTCAACTTTGCCTTCGCTTGTTTCCCTCATCGATCTCAGCCGGTTAACTTCGACCAGGAGCATGTTCTGTTCGAGCGGTGCTGTGCGCCCTTCGACAACGCGTGCCTCAACCAGTCGGTAGCCACTGCGGCTGTTCTTTAGTAGGTCTTCAGTGAAACCTAGTTTTAGGACCTCAGAAAGCGCCTGGCCAAACTTCGAACGCACCTCGGCAGCGAGGATTCGCTCCCGATCTGCAAGAGCTTGTTCGCGCAATTCCAGTTCACGTTCAGCAACGGTGATTCGCGCCGCCCGTCGTCCGCCCAACTCGAGTGGCAGCATCCCACCAACCATAATGTTGTTGTCTTTGCCATTGATCTGGCGGCTTCCGTTCACTTCAAGCGCCGGGTTTGCCCGCAGGGCGGCTTGCTTGACAAGCGCGCGCCCGGCTTCGATCTCCTTGCGAGCAGCCAGCACCTCGCCATGGTTAGCCAGCGCATAAGCGACGACATCATCAACCGTGAGTCCGTTGCTGGGATCGAAGTACTTAGCCAACGAGGATTGCTGATCTTGAATTGAAGGTTGAACCGCCTTAACAGAGCTGTCCATAGACGGATGCCCGCCGGTTTGCGCCACCCCAGGAGAACCCAACGCTGGTACCAAGACCAATAAAACCGCGCTGCGGGTCGCCCAACCAAATCTCTTTCGCAAAGGTGACGCAATCTTGCGGTCGATTTCAGCGAGTAATAACTTCTTCATTTCCAACTACTCCTATTCAATTACATCTCATTGCACGATCAACTGGCCGCGCATCATGTTCATGCCGCAGGCGAAGGTGAATTCACCTTTCTTGTTAGGGGTAAAGCTAACGACTACTGGCTGGTTCAAAGGCAGTGCGCGCCGAATCCCGAAGTCAGGTAGCACAATCTCCTTGGCGCATGTTGCATCTGTCGTTCGCACGAAGGTGACCCGCGCGCGCACATCACGCCGCAGCTTGACCGTCTCCGGTTGATAACCTTGTGCGTTGATTTCGATTCTGGCCCTTTGCACTCTTGATCTTCTCGGGGGGCTTTCGCGGCTGCGGTCAAGGGTTGCAAACAGCAACAAGAATGACAGGCTAAGTTGTAGATAGGTGTTTCTCATTTTGTTTCCTCCTTCTCACTCAATTCGTCAACAGGTGTTGACACGCGCGCTCCTTCGTTTCTGAGTTTCCGCTCCTGCAGCCAGAAAAAGATCACCGGCGTGACAATCAACACGTGCAGCAGACTGGAGACCATTCCGCCCAGAACAGGGGTCGCCAGCGGCTTCATAACTTCCGAACCCGCGCTGGTGCTCCACATTATTGGCAATAGACCGGCAACGACCGTTGACACCGTCATCACTTTTGGTCGCAACCTTAGTAACGCGCCCTCCATTACCGCATCCATAAGCGTTTTGCGCGTTAGAGTTCCAACTTCTTCTCTCTTTCGCGCGACAGCTTCCTCCAGGTAGATCACCATGACTACGCCGGTCTGGACAGCCGTTCCGAACAGCGCGATGAAACCAACCCACACAGCCACTGAGAAGTTGTAACCGAGCAGCCAAAGGAGATAGACGCCGCCTGTAAGCGCAAACGGCACGGCGAGTAATACATGCGCGGCTTCCAGCGCGGAGTGATACGTGATGTAAAGCAAACCAAATATGATGACAAGCACGATCGGAATAACAATCAGCAGCCGCTGTCGTGCGCGTTGCTGATTCTCATACTGCCCACTCCAGGCGATGTAGTAGGCGGTGGGAAGCTGCACCCGACTCGCGATTGCGCCCTGTGCTTCTTCAACAAAACTGCCAACATCGCGGCCTCTCACGTTGAGCAGCACCGTGCCACGAAGGAGACCGTTCTCACTTGAGATCATCGTGGGTCCCTCCACGGAACGGATGCTGGCCAACTGTGCCAGCGGAATTGGCGCTCCCGTTGGAGACGTGATCGGGATTTGAGATAGCGCATCCAAGCTGTCGCGAAACTGTGGCGCGTAACGAACGCGAACCGGAAATCTTCTGCGCCCCTCAATAGTCACGGTGAGATTCGTTTCGCCGATGCCCTTCTCAACTGCGTCCTGGATTGTGCCCACGTCAATTCCATAACGCGCGGCTGCAGCGCGGTTGATCTGAATATCAATGTAGGGAGCGCCGCTAATCTGCTCCGGATAAACATCGACTGCGCCAGGAACGGTCCGGACCACGTCGGCAATCTGGCGAGAGACCTTTTCCAACGTCTGTAGATCGTTTCCGAAGACCTTGATCCCCACCTGCGAACGAATGCCGGTCGTAAGCATGTCGATGCGGTTGATGATTGGCTGTGTCCAGATGTTTGTTACGCCCGGCAGTCGGAGTTTCTCGTCCATCTCGGCAACGAGTGATTCCCGAGTCACACCTGGCCGCCACTCTGCGGGTGGTTTCAGGTGGACGATAGTCTCGGTCATGTTAATAGGGGATGGGTCGGTTGAAGTCTCCGCGCGGCCAGCCTTGCCCACTGCCCATTCAACTTCGGGAAAGCTCTTTAAAATCTCGTCCTGCTTGCTGGTTACTTTCAGGGCTTCGTCGATTGAGATTGCGGGATCAGTTACCGGCATATACATCAAGTCGCCTTCGTTGAGTGGAGGCATGAACTCGTTGCCGATTCCGGTGGCGAGAATAATTGCCCCAGTGAACAACACCAGCGCCGTGAGGACCGTCAGTAGCCGGTGACGCAATGCCAAAGTTAGGGCCGGCCGATAGATTGCTTGCAGGAATCGCATTACCGGATTCGACTGTTCCGAATGAAACTTGCCGCCCAGCAGGAATGTGCACAACACCGGAACGAGCGTCACCGCGATGATCGTCGCTCCGATCATGGCGAAAGTCTTGGTAAACGCGAGGGGATGAAAAAGCTTGCCCTCCTGTCCGGTGAGGGCGAACACCGGAACAAAAGCGAGGATGATGATCGCCATCGAGAAAAAGACTGGCCGGCCAACAAGCTTTGTTGATTCCAGCACTGTCTGCCAAACCAAAGCCCTATCTTTTGGAGCGACTTTCCGTTTCTCCATAAAACGGAATGCGTTCTCCGTGACTACGATCCCGGCATCGACCAACACACCGATGGCGATTGCGATGCCTGAAAGCGACATCAGATTCGAGCTGATGCCCATGTAGTGCATAAACAGAAAAGAGATCAGCACCGCCAGCGGCAGCGGAATCGTCACAATTAGAATCGAACGGAAGTGCGCGAGAAAAATGATGTGGGCCAGGGTGACAAGGAGAAGCTCTTCGATTAGCGCCCACTTGAGCGTGCTGGTCGCGCGATTGATCAATTGCGTGCGGTCGTAAAACGCAACCAGCCTGACGCCTTGAGGCAGGCCTGACTGCAAGGCCGCTATCTTCTGTTTGACTGCATCGATTACCTCAAGCGTATTCACGCCATAGCGCGCAATAACGACACCGCCCACAGCCTCTTTACCGTTCTTGTCGAGCGCACCAGTGCGGAATGCGTTGCCGAGTTTCACCTCCGCAACATTACGAACATAGATTGGAGTGCCATTTGAAGCGCCGATGACGATGTTCTCGACATCGGCGACCGACTCAATTAAACCCACTCCACGGACAACGGCCCACTGCCCAGCCTGCTCGACAACGTTGCCGCCGACGTTGTTGTTCGATCGCTGCACCGCTTCGACAACCGTGGAGAGCGGAATTGCGTAGGAGCGCAGCTTGTTTGGATCGACGTCCACTTGGTACTGCTGAACGTATCCACCGACAGATGCGACCTCAGCAACACCTGGCACTGAATTGAGCTGATAGCGCACAAACCAATCCTGTAGTGTGCGCAGGTCGCGTAGATTCGTCTGGTCGCTCTCGAGTGTGTACCAAAAGACCTGGCCCACACCGGTCGCATCCGGACCGAGCGTCGGCACGACACCCTCAGGAAGCTGTTTGGTCACCAGATTCAGCCGCTCAAGAACTCGTGTCCTAGCCCAGTAAAGATCGACTCTGTCCTCGAAGATGATGTTGATCATCGAGAAGCTAAACGCGGAACTCGCCCGCACGACGCGGACTCCGGCCAGACCCTGAAGGTTCGTCACCAGGGGATAGGTAACCTGGTCCTCGACTTCCTGCGGTGATCGTCCGGGCCAGTCGGTGAAGACGATCACCTGGTTGTCAGAAAGATCGGGAATGGCGTCAATGGGCGTGTTTACGAGCGCCCAATAGCCCCACACGGCAAGGCCTGCGTAGAGCACAATGATGAGCCCCCGGTTGCGCATTGAAAGCTCGATGAGCCGATGAATCATGATGATTGCCGATTGCCAATTGCCGATTAGTTTCCCTCATATTTACACTTCTTAATGGGGTATAGCTTCCCTCTTAAGACGAAATCGGAAATCTGAAATCGGCAATCGGAAATGCTCATTGAGCCGTCACGGGAAACGAAGCCTTTCCAGTTCCCGCTGGGCCCTCGTAAGTGATCTGTGCCTGCCACTCACCCGCCATCTCGATGTTCGCTTTGCCGCGATAAACACCTGGCGCCTCGGTGGTAGTAAATGTGGCGGCGTTGTTCATCGCCTGCATCGATCCCATTTGAGGCATGTGGAACGTCAGCGCCACTGCGCCAACATCGACGGGTTTGCCAGAAGCATCGGTGAAGGCGAGCATAAACTCTTTCGAACCATGCCTAAGCACGCCGTCTTCAGTGGATAGCGTGACCGTAAGGTTGTTGCCGGCAGGCGCGCTTTTGATAGTTTTTCCTGTAGCCACAGAAGTTCCTGTGGACCCACCACCGGAGTTCGCGCCACAGGCGGCGATAAATGTCATGAGTGCGGCGAGACTGAGTGCAATAGCCAGTTTTTGCATTAACTTATCCTCCTAGTTGAAACTAAAGAGACACACGGACCCCTTGGCAACAGTGCCGGAGTACGCACATATGCATTGCCCCCTGCTCAGGATGAGCAACGGCAACAAGACACACTACGGCCTTGATATGCTAGATCAGAAGTGCGAGATTTCGAATGTAAGATGGGTTGGAATGTTGCGGAGGGCTATGGGTTCGATGCCAATGCAGACTGATGGTCGGCGCGGCGAATGGTAGTTGGATCGTTGCGGGATGAAGAGCCAGCGGAAGAACTGTTGAAGTTCGGGGTAAGCGAGCGCCCCCTGGTCCAGTTGTTCCTGATTCCGGGCAGTTCACTGCACAGCACACGCGCGCTGCGGCAACCTCCGTCTCGTTTCCGTTACCCGACGCAGCTTTGCAGCAATCCATGCCGCTCATGCCGTGCATGCTGCACTCCTGTTCGGCTGCGTGCAGCGGCATCCCCGCGAGCACACTCGCTCCGAGCGTCAGGATCAGAAACAGTGATGTGGCCCATTTAGCCATCGCAGTTACTGTATTGAAGCAGTTCAGCCGTTGTCAAGCAGTCGAATTAATGCGGAGCTAACTCCGCCTAGTTCTGCCTTCTTGTCGGTGCGCACGTCAATACAGACCCACCGATCAGGAGATAAGCTCTCAATCTCATCTGCTGATTTTCAATGAACTCGTTACGATGCTTGGGGGTGCTGTATACGAGACTGCCAAAAAACTGGGGCTTCAGCGAAAAGCACGCGAATAATGAGTGACGCTTGAGGCCTATGCTCAATGGCTCGGCAGGCCACCGCCGGTTAGGTGCAGGACGAGAAATAGCACGGCTAGGCCGAGCGCATGAATTCCAACTACGTACACCCAGCGTGGTGTGCTGGTGGACGTTGCCCTAGTCGGGCTCCAGGCCGGTGTCGTAGTAGGAGTCGGAAGAGATGGCAGATTAGCTTTCGACTGACCGCGTTCGCCCTGCTTGCGGCGTCCGTATGCGGTCATTCCCCACGGCTTATACACCGAAAGTGTCGTGACCATTAGAAACACCAGTAGGCCGCCACCCGCGTGGACCGCGAGTTCTGGGCTCCTCAGCCTATCGAGATCGACGCTGGATAGTGTCGTGCTTGACGCTACGCTAGCGAGATAGCCGATTAGCTGCGTCTTCAACAGCAAGACGATCGTCGCAAACATGGTTAGCAGGAGTTTCACCAAGACCCAATAGTGCCGGAACAAGCCCCATGTAGTGCCGAGTGACTGGACAAGCCCGGTTACTAGCGAAGCGATGGCCAACGGGACCATCACAAACAGAGTGGTCAACTCCATCGCGAGATAGGCGGAACGCACCATCTGATTGTCGTTGCTAGTCACACCGACGAGAGCGAGAGCTAGGAAGCTAACGACAGCGCCAAGCCAGCCGACCGAGGAAACGACATGCGCTGTGAGTGCAAACTTGCGAAGGCGGGGTGTCATTGTCATGATCCTTAAGTCCTCAATGTTCATGTTTCGTGAGTAACGTGTTGGACACCGATTATTTTGTCAAGCGTCCTTACAGGTCGATACATCCGAGCCAGGCGCTAGCTAATCCAGCAGCTCTTTTCCAAGACGGAGAGCATTGCTAATCACCGACACCGAACTAAAACTCATAGCCGCCGCAGCGATCATTGGGCTGAGAAGTAAACCAAAGAAGGGATAGAGCACTCCGGCTGCAATGGGCACGCCAATCGAGTTATAGACGAAAGCAAAGAAACGATTTTGTACACGCCTTTCTTGAGCACGGATGCAACTCTCAGCACTTCCGGCAAGGCGAGCGACACCGGCGGGCTCGATGCGTGAAGATCCCTATGATGCTGAAGGGCCTTGAGCGCTGCGTTCCAGTGCAACGCGCGCGAGCGTCATCAGAATTCGCCCCCCGGCGAGAAAAGTTCCCCGCAATGAGCCCGAGACTTTCGATTCGCCACCCGTCCGGCGACGGTGATTTACGGGAACTTCAAGTATGCGAAGGCTAGAACGCGCCGCGCGCATCTGCATCTCCAGGTTCCAGCCATAAGTCTGCTCGCGCATTCCCAATTGGTCCAACGCCTCACGGCGAATCGCAC
>JBPCNX010000062.1:0-6010 GCA_051000815.1 Pyrinomonadaceae bacterium | reverse complement strand
GCTTCGCCGCCTTTGACAACGTAATCGACCGAAATAGCGTTGACCTTTCCCTGGTCATAAAAGATCTGGGCCGATTGGGTTTCGGAGAAAACGAAAAGGTCCTGATGTTCACCTTTGTTCTTCAGGTCGCCGAGTTTTTCTCGTACCTCATTAGCGGCCATGCCTAGTGTTACTCCCATAAAATCCTGGTGGACGGGAGCAGTTGGGATCGCCACGCTTGGCTGTGTTGTTTCAGCCGCTTCGTTTCTCCTCGCTACTTCGGGGTTAGTAGATTGCGGATCCGCAATCTCCTGCCCACTTGCCGATACCGACAGCAACAGGAATAGCGTTGTTAGCAGTAGTATCAGTAGACAACTCTGGGTGAAGGTTTTTTGTATCTTCAACATAATTCCGCCTCCATTTAGCGCTCAGGTGAAACCATAGAAAACTTAATCACACGGGGAAACCGAGCAATTACTTAACCGCATAGGTAATTACACTCACGTTGGAACTGGATCAGCACAACAATCCTCCGAAAGCTTCACTCACTACCGGTCCATAGTTGCGGCTGAGTCACGAGTCAGCCGAGCTCGACGGATTCGTTAAGGCTCGGAAGATCGATTTGTTCATGAGTGGAATCACTTAAGTGCTAGGTAGTAATGCGGTCGAACTGATTCGTACGGAACCCTTAAAGTTTCTTTCGAGTTTCTTTCGGCGCTTCGAGGTCCCCGTTTCCAAAATAACTACCAATGAAGACAAAAGATTTCAGTGAACCTTCTCATAGCTCGAACTTGAGTTTAGATCATGACCATAATCTAGGGTGGCAGGTAGTTAACCCGAACTTAACCGCTCTAAAACAGATAGACATCGGTGGCGTTGAGTTGACGTATATCGAACAAGGCAAAGGTGAACTCGTTATTCTGGTGCATGGAGCTCTCGGCGACTGTCGCACCTAGTCTCGACAGGTCGCCTTGCTAGCGCAGCAATATCATGTGGTCTCCTATAGTCGCCGGTATCACTATCTAAACTCTTCGCCTGGGGAAGAAATCGACTATTCATATCGCCAAGTCCCACGCGCCACAAGAGGTTCTGACAGCCGGGGTCGGCTCGGGCTGTCGAAGGCCGGGTCCAGCTTGAGCGGTAACCAACCAGTCCCCCGTCTGCTCCACCAGTTCCTTGTTTCTTTCTTCGCGGATCAGTAACATTCTCTTTCTAACGGTCATCTCACGTTAACTCTGCAGCCAGCAGTTCCCTCCGAAAACGTCACATCGAACCTTTACAGTTCTCTTTTCTCTTGCCAAAACGATGTAGCGGATCTTCGGCAGCGCGGTGATCACCATCGAGATGTTGATGACGATCTGTATTCTATCGGCGTCTCAAATCAGCCCCTTAAGCTAGAGGGCGACCAGTGGCAAGCTGCGATACCGTTTCCCTGTTAGTTTCGCCAGCGCATTGACTACCGCCGGAGAGATAACTGGAACCGGTGGCTCGCCACAGCCAGTGGGTGCTTCCGTGCTCGGAACGATGTGAACATCGACTGCCACAGGCGCGTCGGCGATGTAAGGGGGAACGTAACCATCAAAATTTCTCTGCTCCACTACGCCATCTTTCAGCGTAACCGCGCCCTTCGCCATTAACTGCGACAGACCGAACGCCACTCCCGCCTGAAACTGACTCTCAACCGATAGTGGATTCACAGCCAGGCCACAATCCACGGCCACCGTCACCCGATGGATCTTCGGCCGCTTGTCATTGATAGATACATCAACCGCACAGGCGACGCCGGTTCCGAACGACTCATGGCAAGCAATTCCGACGGCGTGCCCTCTTGGAAGTCGGCGACGCCACGCGCTGCGCGCTTCTAAAAGGTTGAGGACTGAATGCAGCTTTTTGGCTTCCGGCTTGAGCAGTTTGCGACGGTAAGCGATTGCGTCAATTTTGGCGCGCGTGGCCAACTCTTCAATCAACGTCTCCATGACGAACGCGGAGTGAGTGTGACCGACCGAGCGCCACCAAAGTACTGGAACGTTCACCTTCGGATGATGCACCGAGACATGAAAAATCGGGATGGCGTAATGAGTGTCATTCACTCCTTCGACTGCCGTCGGGTCGATGTTGTCCTTCATCATCATCGCGAAGGGCGTGCCCGCCAGCAGAGACTGGCCGACGATCACATGTCGCCACGCCGCAGGCAGGCCGTCAGGACCGATCGCAATCTCGGCACGGTGAACGTGCATTGGGCGGTAGTAACCTCCTTTTATATCGTCCTCGCGAGTCCAAACCAGCTTTACTGCAGTGCCCCGCAGGCGCTTGGCGATCTGCGCCGTCTCGCGTTGCAAATGCGAGTCAGGAGTGGCCCGACGACCAAAACCGCCGCCGGCCATTTCAGTGTGAAACGTGACTTGCTCAGGCTTGAGTCCCAGCACTTGAGCAATCGCCGCCTGATCGACAGTTTGAAATTGGGAACCGGCCCAAACTTCTGCGCGGTCGTCGTCGTACCGGACGGTCGTATTCAAAGGCTCCATTGGCGCGTGAGGCAAATATGGGAAGTCATATTCGGCAACAATCCGGCTGGAAGCGGCAAACCCTTCGACGGCCTTTGCATCACCGCGCGCGACCGAACTAAAGCCGGCGCTGCGCGCGAGCTGTTTGTAATCAGCGAGCAAACGCGAGCTGTCGGGCCGTTCGACGCCCGAAAAATCCCATTCGATCTTCAGCCGGTCACGCCCCAGTTTGGCAACCCAGAACCTGTCAGCAACAACGGCGACGCCAGTTCCGTGAACTAGTGGAACTTCGAAAACGTCACGTACACCTTCAATGGTCCGAGTTTCGTTATCGACAATTCTCTTGACGCGCGCGCCAAACACCGGCGGATGTGCGACCACTGCCACTTTCATTCCCGGGAGATCCAGGTCGAGCCCAAACTTCAGCGAGCCGTCACATTTCGCTTTGCTATCGAGCCGGCGCACTCTCTTCCCAACCAGACGAAATTCAGACGGGCTCTTCAGTCGGACCGTCGCTGGAACCGGTCCACGCGAAGCTTCGCTTGCGAGTTCGGCATACTTTGCAGACTGGCTGGCGGGCCCATAGACGATGCTATTCTCGGTGCGGCATTTCTCGGGCGAGACATTCCAACGCCTGGCTGCGACGGCGACGAGCATCGCACGCGTCTTAGCGCCCAGTTCGCGATACTGTTGAAACGAATGTGCGATGGACCCGGAGCCGCCCACCATCTGGATCCCGAACATCGGATCCTTATAAACGTCGGCAGCGGGAGCAAGCTCGGCCACTACTTGCGACCAATCCGCATCCATTTCGTCAGCGAGTAGCATTGGTAGAGCAGTGTGCACGCCCTGCCCAAACTCCAGCCGGTTCACCTGGATCACGATGTTGCCGTCTGGCCTGATGTCGACGAAGGCATCTGGCGGATAAACTTTTGGCGGCGGCTGTGGTTGGCCTTGCTGTGTTTGGTTTGCCTCCTGAGCTGATGAAGGCTGCTCAAGGTATAGCGAAACAAGCAAACCACCTGCGGCGGTTGCGGAGACGCGCAGAAAAGTGCGTCGGTTCACGTTTTTATCTCTGGGTTTCTTAAATGCGGTTGACATGCCCGATGGCCTCCCTTCACAGGTTCCGTGCCGCGACCTTAATAGCCTCACGGATGCGGACGTAAGTGGCGCAGCGACAAATATTCCCGCCCATGGATTCTTCGATGTTGGTGTCGGTCGGCTTAGGTGTGTGCTTTAGCAACGCCACGGCGCTCATTATCTGTCCGCTCTGGCAGTAGCCACACTGAACGACGTCCTCGGTCACCCACGCATCCTGGACCACACGTCCAACCGGATCCTGATTCATCGCCTCGATGGTCACTATCGAACGTTTCCCAATTAGTGAAACAGGGACCATGCAAGATCGCGCAGCCACACCATCCAGATGCACCGTACACGCGCCGCAGGCGCTTACGCCGCAGCCGTATTTCGTGCCAGTCATTTTCAGTTCCTCACGCAGTACCCAAAGCAGCGGCGTTGAGGGGTCAACCTTCACCTCTCTGGGTTTGCCATTGATCGTAAGTTGGTAAGTGGCCATCACTATCCTCCTATCTTCCCGCTGGACATGGCGTGCCTGCTTCCACCCAACGACGAGTGGCGGCAACGAATTGTTGATGCGACATCGGCGGCAGGGTGCGTATCGAACCGTCCGGCCGCCGGCCGGGATTCCAGGCCCAAAGCACGAGCGCCTCATCCTGGTGATGTTTTAAGAGTCCCGGCCCGTCGAGGTTGTGATTTTTCGACCGATCGGTAACCGCGCGACAAACGGCAGCGCTGGACAAAGGTTTGTCGTTCAGGTCCTGCCATTTCATGGATAGCGGCGCCAGATGCCAGTTGTGACCGCCAGGCACACCGGTACTATCGGCATTGCTCTCCTGATGACAGCTGGCGCAATTGAGTCCAGGCACTCCTTTGCCTTCCGGACCACGAACCACGTTGGCGAAGTGACGCTCGCGGTTGTCTCCTTGCTGTGGATAGTTCGTCGCGGTGTGGCAGTTGATACAACGCGGATGGATCAGAACAGAATAAACCTCATCCCACGCAGCCAGGCCCTGCACACTGCTCGCGGCAGAACGGCTGGCGTCAGCAAACTGGTTTGACGCGCCCGAGGTTATTACCCATGACCCGATTGCGAAGAGGAGTGCAAAGATTAGAACGCCGGCGGCAACATAACGCATCATAAAGCATTCTCCTGATGATTCGGTTCCGAGTGGTTATGTTTCTAAAGTAAACCCTTGGTGTCGATGTCGTCCCAGATCGCGTCACCTGGCTTCGCGCTACCGAACGAGAAAGGGAGACTTGTTCGCCGAACTTGCCGGAAGCATTTGTTGTCCGCAGTTGACACGCAGCAAGGGTGGACGCTAACCAACCTCGCGAGACCCCTGAAGCCAATTGTTAGTATGTCGGTGAGAATAATTTTATCATTTTTGAAGTCACCGGGTGTACTAATCTTTGCCTAACAGATCTCCATTGGCGCCACGCCTGCTTGGTAGAGGTGGTTGCTGCGTGCCAATGATGTGATTAATGCAAACTGAGGGACTGACACAAAGTTCCACCCCTTAATCGCTCCGATAGTCCCTGATTGCCAAACACAGAATTGGTGGGGGCCTTCACTCTTTGGCGGAAGTCCGAAAAAGAAGGTTTCCCTTGCTCCTAAATTATTTGAATAATCTACCAGCGGAACGGATACGTTAGGTGAGAGATGAATGATGGACGATCTAACGGCTATTCAAAGATGTAGGGCGGGAGACAAAGAGGCGTTTCGTTATATTGTCGAACACTATCAAGCCGAGGCCATCGGCCACGCAATAGCCATCCTGGGCAATCGCGACGACGCCATGGACGCAGTTCAAGAAGCGTTTATCGATTGTTTTCAGACACTGGACCGGGTCGATCTAACGCGACGATTCTATCCCTGGTTCTACGTCATTCTGCGAAATCGTTGTTACAAGCTAGGCGCGGGCCGTAAGAAGCGAGAGATGAGCAGCTCGGATGACACGGAAATACTGGCACCGGCAGCAGGTATTCAGCCTGAGGAGACGATGCTTCTAGAGCGGGCCATGCTTGAATTGCCGGTAGAGGATCGCGAACTAATTACGCTAAGGCACCTGGACGGACTCTCATATCAAGAATTGGCTGAGAGGTTGGAAGTGCCCCAGGGAACAATCATGAGCCGGCTTCACCATGCGCGAAAGAGATTGCGGGACAAGCTGGCTCGCCATTCGTTCACAGGATTTTCAGGAGATTGAGTTATGACCAGACTTGATTGCGAAATTGCTTGTATGGCGGCGATGGCGATGGAAGAGGGCGGTGTTTCAGAATTGTCGGCCGATCAAATCGAAGCTCATCTCGCAGACTGCCTTGCCTGCCGTCGCGAGCTTCGACAACTGCGAACGGTCGCCAACTTGCTTGATGGGCAAAAGCGGAAGCAGCGAACTGAGAATGTTTGGGAACACGTCGAACCACGTTTGCCGGATGCTTTACCT
>JBPCNX010000061.1:0-63101 GCA_051000815.1 Pyrinomonadaceae bacterium | reverse complement strand
CCTTCGCGCGTTGCATTCTACAGCCGCGAGTTGTACGAGGCGTATCAGGCGACCCTTCCCGCCTCGAACAGCCGAGCAAACAGCAACATTGAAAAGGTCACGCTCTGGGAACCGATAAACCTTCAATCCAGTCTCCACGGCCAAACCCTCGTTTTCTATGCCGGGACGACCCCCGAAAAGTGTCAGTCAGACTGCGGCGCGAATGCACGGTGCAAAGCCTTTACATACATCAGGGCAAGAGCGTACCAGCCGACCGATCCGCCGATGTGTTACCTGATAGCCGAGGTTACAGGTTCTGCCACGTCGTCTTGTTGCATCTCGGCCATAAAGAAATGATGAGACAAAATAAATGGCAGCGATCTTATTGGCAATCCGGACGACGACGGTGGAAAGGACTAACATGAGTATCAAAAAACATTTTCTATGGCAGGTTGTCAGCACTCTTGCTCTTGTTTTGTTTCTGTCCGCCGGTGCGGCGCAATCCATCTGGCATGTTGAGGCTGCCGGTTTACCCGAATCGATGTTGGTTCGCTCAAATGACAGCTGCGCTAAACAGAGGGCGGTATTGCGTCAGTTGGAACGGATGCGTCCCGGCAAGAAGGTTTCACGAAAGCAAATACTTAATCGAATCAAAGCGGCTTGCGGCAGGATGAGAGACTTGAACTGTCCCGAACTCCAAAACTTTCACCCTTCGATTTGTTTCACCGATTTTTGATAATGCGTGGAGAGCCAGATTCTCTCCGCCGGCGTGGGATGGATCTAACGCGTCGCCCGCGACACCGCAGCCGGATAGAAAAAGACATCCAATTATCTTCGAGGGCTCCGATATGAAAATTCGAACATTACTCTTCTTACTCTTAGTTTCGCCTGGTTAGTAACAGTCTCTGGACAATCAAGCAACAAAGGATCACACCCGGCAAGAGCACGCGCGCCGATGTCGAGCAGGCCGTTCAGGTAACGGGCATGCTCATCTACAACTTCAAGCCTGAGTAGTTTGGGATTCATAGAACTACTGCGCGGTAAGTGGCCGCCGGTGACTCATAGGGGCACCTACTCGCAGAACAACCCGCACCTTCAGACTACAGTGAGGACGCGCGGAAATGATAGATCCGGAGACCGTCGGAATGTTGGCGTCCCGTACGGGAGTCGAACCCGTGTCGCCGCCGTGAAAGGGCGGTGTCCTAGGCCACTAGACGAACGGGACGCACGTTACAAGCGGTGAGCTAAATTAACGTAGCGGTTGTTGACTGTCAACGCAAGATAAATTGCCGATTGCCAATTGGCGATTGCCGATTATCGGAGCAACGGAACCGACCAACTTAAAGAAGGAAGAGCAAAGACCGAAGGCCAAAGAACCAAGATCTACCGAAGCCAAAGACCTCAGCTATTCAAGATCTTCGGATCGATGTGCACTGTCTTAACGCCATGTGCGATCACGCGCGCCGGCAAGTCGCGAATGATTGGCACGCGCAGCAGCAGGCGAACGTACCAGGGGATCTGCAGGGGTCGATCCGATCGTAATGCCGCACCTACAATCCGTTTTTGCGCCTGTGACTGAATCCACTGGATTACCTTCGTGGGAAATTCCCGCTGCTCCTGGACCTCTCGCAACTGATCAGTCGTTACCGTACCGGCTTTGAGTGGCGCGCTCAATACATTGGCCGCCACTACGCCGTCCTGAATCGCGTAGTTGATCCCGACACCGCCCACCGGCGACATTACATGCGCGGCATCGCCAATAAGTAAGAGCCCGGGTTTGTACCAACACGGTACCCGACTCGACTCTACTGAGAGCGCGGCTACCTGTTTCCAATCCTGCAAATGTCCGAGGCGGTCGGCAAACTCCGGCGCCATTTCGGCGATGGACCGACGCAGTGACTCAATGCCGGCGGCGCGAATCTCGCCATAACTGCCCTTGAGGATCAAAAAACCAACTTGCCATTCAGTTAGCCGGTCCAGCATCACCAGACCATGGCCGCGCCCAAACCGCCCCAGTACGCCTTCCGGATCGTTCGCCTCTCGCGGAATGCGAAACCAGAGAATGTCCATAGGAACAGAAGTCTTCACAGGTTCAACGTCAGCCAGCCTTCTTAGGCGCGACGATCTGCCGTCAGCACCTACAGTCAGCAGTGCTCGCACCTCATGCAGTTCGCGATCTGAACGATAACGAACGCCGCGAACAATTCCATTTTCTTCGATCAGTTCCTGAGCGCTGGCGCCGAGCAGCAATCGAAAATTGGGAAACTTTTTGGCTTCGTTGGTAATGAACTCAAGAAACCTGGCCTGCGGCACCATCATGATGTAGGGAAACCTATCTTCAACCCGCCGCAGGTCCGCCGCGAGGAATGGTCCGTCAGAAGTCTGAAAGCTTACGGTTGAAAGTTTGGTATGGCGCAACTGCAGCAGGCGCTCGACAAGTCCGAGCTCATCCATGAGATGCAGCACGTTTGGATGGATCGTGTCGCCACGAAAATCGCGATCGAAATCTTCCTGAGCTTCCAACAACGTGACGTCAATTCCCTGGCGCGCCAGCAGGAGCGAGAGAATTGCACCGCCCGGACCGGCGCCGACAACGCAACACGTTGTTTCCAAGATATCCGCCCTTAGCGCGGAACTGCTTCTTGCTTCAGACATACACTCCGTATCTGCTGACGCGAGAAAGTATTAGATGCAACGACCACACCCGGCCAATACACACGGGTCATCGCGTGCCTTACGGTTTCGGTTCCAGCACCAGTGTGTGTTGAGTGGCGGCAGCGATCGTTGGTTCACTAAAGGGAAATGCACGCGGGGTTACTGCGCGCCAGTCCGCTAGCTGATCGCTCCAATACTTACTTGAGGGAAGACCGGATTCACCGAGCGCGATCCCGTGTTGTGTCTTGTCCCATGCCGAAGGATCGGCAATCAATCTCATCGACACGGAAGCGCCGACATTCACTGTTGCACCAACCAGTCCTGCCGTTCCGTTCTGCGGCATGGGGGGAATCGTGAATTGCAGACCCACGAGCGGCGCGACTGCTAATGGGTGAGGGAAACGTGCTTTCGCCATTTCACCCCACAACCATTTGCTTTCGTCCGCGCCTAAACTCTTCGTCAGGGCCTGGCGCGCGTCCTGGTAAGAAGCGAGATAAAGATCGGCGTAGGATGCTAACTCCTTCGGCAACCACTCGCGCGGCTGCTCCGTAATGATTTTGTCCAACGTCGTGTCGAAGTTTGACCACTGGAAGATTCTTACAAGGTCCTGGCCCAGGGCGGCGGTAAGGATCTTTGAGCGGAAGGCAATGCGCATTTGCGCAACCAACGGCGCGACTGGCGATTCAGCTTTTACATGGCCATCCCAACTCTCAAATGCCATCAGCGTTTGCTGAAGCTTTTGGTCCTGCTGCGTTGCGGCGTGTCCCTTGAGAGACTTTACAATTGCCTTTGAGAACCTTGCGCCGGCGATCGAATAAGTGTCACCCAGAACCTGTCTGAAGGTATCGGCACTGTGTTTCTGGCTTTTATTCAGTAGGTCATAGATGCGACGGGCACGATACGGCTGGGCCCAGGAGTGAGTCAGAAAATGCGGATAGTCCGTACCTACAATCCTCTGATTGGCGGTGACAATCATGCCGGAGGGCGGATCATAAAGCTGGGGCAGCTTTTCAAAAGGAATGAAACTGACCCATTCGCCGGCGTCAGTGGTACCGTCGTAGGGCAGCGCACCATCGCCGGATTTCCGAATGGGCACCACACCGGCTGCGTAATAACCGATGTGACCTTCAGTGTCCGCATAGACGATGTTCTGCATTGGCGACGTGTAGGCCCGCAATGCTGTTGTGAACTCGCGCCAGTTGCGCGCTCGGTTGAGCCGGTAAACGCCGTCAGGATTGTTTAACTTCGGATCGAGTGCGGTCCAGCGCAGCGCATAACGCCGGGAGTCCTTCTCTAAGACGATCGGACCGTGTCTCGTTACGGTTACATCGTGGTTAACGATGTCCGTTGCAGTATCAGTAAACCCTTTTCTGACTTTGATCTGTTCGTGTCGCACCTCTGCATCGCGCCAACCTGCCGGCGTGAGGTAACGAAGTGGACTTGCGGGGTCAAACTTTTCGCGGTACAGGTCCTGCACATCGGGTCCCACATTGGTGAAGCCCCAGGCAATTTGATCGTTATGACCAATCACAACACCGGGAAGTCCGGGGGCGGTGACTCCCGCCACTCGGACACCAGGCGCGCTGAGATGGGCCAGATACCAAATCGACGGCGCCGATGGTGCAAGGTGAGGATCATTCGCCAGCAAAGGCTTGCCCGAAGCTGTGTGCTTGCCACTCACGACCCAATTATTGCTGGCTGCCAATGCTTCAGCATGGAGACCGACTCGACCCAGTGAACGAATCTGGGCGGCTTCGTCCGGCACCAGCATATCCGCGAGAGCAAGAGCGAATTCGTTTCTGCCTCCAAGCGAACTTGTAGTTGGCTTCGCAACAATGGTCCTCGTATCTTTCCCCACCACGAGTACATCAAGTGAGGACACCTCCGGAAGGAGCGCGGACAGTTTGTCGCCGGGCAGGGTAGCGAGCGCTTCGCGCATCACATCAAGCCGCCAGGTGTTTGAGAGGGCCTCGAAGAACAGCTTCACAACGACCAGGGAATCCGCAGGTGTCCAGGGTCTGGGCTTGTATTGGAGCAACTGAAACTCGGGCGGCAAATCTTTCGGACCAAGCGAATCGATATAGGCGTTCACTCCCTTCGCATATGCTTCGAGCAAAAGGCGAGACTTCGGCGCCGCTTGCGCCGCTTCCGCTTTGGCCGCCTGTGCGAATCCGAAGGTGCGGTGTCGTTTGTCTTCCTCGAGCGTCGCATTACCGAGAATCTCAGCGAGCTCGCCCCGAGCTGTCCGGCGAAACAAATCCATCTGCCAGAGCCGATCCGCTGCCGTCGCATAGCCCTGCGCGAAGTACAGGTCTTCATCATTGGCGGCACTAATGTAGGGAATGCCGCGGTCGTCTCGCCGAATTGTTACGCGCGCGCGCAAGCCGGCAAGCTGAATCGTATTAGCCGTGAGCGCGGCTGTTTGAGCGGTCGCCGGTTGTGACGTAATGGGAAAAAGCAGGACAAACAGAAGAACTAACAGCGGCGCGAGTCGATGATTCATTGCTTGACCTCAATGGAAGAAATCGGGAGTGCGCGGCATCTTAACATAGGAGTGATCGAGCTTTTGGGATCGCGGGCGTCTCGCCCGCAACCGCGCCGCAGGCGCGGAGTCTTATTTCTTCACAGCATTTTTCGCGCTTCGCGCTCATTGCGGGCGAGACGCCCGCGATCCGACAATGTCGCGATCCGACAGACGCCCTCGATCCGACAACTTGATTGACGCTCGCGACATCGCGCAGTAGAATCCGCACATGTTTTGCCGCAAGCACCTTTGGTTCGTTCTTCTCATCGTTGGTATTTTCTTGATCTCAAGTTCTGCCAGCGCTCAACAGCGACCGCTCGTCACAGAAGACGTTGACATCATTCCGCCCGGTACGATGCGGATTGAAGCAGGAATTGATTTTTTGCAGGGCGCAAGATATCCAGTCTCCGGGTTGACTGGCGATCTTACTCGCGTCGGCGTTATCGGCGTCAACATCGGCTTTTCACCTAACGTTGAGTTTCAAATAGAGGGCGTTGCGCAAAACTTTCTCAGTATCAACTCCCGTGGCGCATCGGCGATTCCCTTAGAGATTGCGCCAGGAGCAAATTCAGCCAATGACACCGGTGATTTCACCCTTGCGACGAAATTCAAGCTACGCGCGGAGAGCAGGCGCGGGCCTTCGTTGGGATTTCGGTTTGGCGTGCAACTGCCCAATTCAAATCAGGGTCGCGGCATTGGATTAAATCAGACCAACGCCTTCGGTTCGATTCTTATCGGCAAGAAGTTCGGCCGTGATGGACGATTCAATACGTTCGGCAACCTGGGTATCGCGATTCTAACAGCGCCGACAACTCTATTTACGCAGAACGACGTCATCACTTACGGGTTGGCAGGAATCTTTCGCGTGAACAAACAGTTCAGCGTGGCAGGTGAAATCAATGGACGCGCCAGCACGCGTTCAGGCAACGCTCCCCTCGGCACTGAATCTCAGGCTGAAGCTCGACTTGGTATGCAGATCCGCGCCTCAGGCTTGCGCTTCGACTTTGCCGGCATTAAGGGCCTCACAAATTTCACCCATAACTCCGGTGTCACAATCGGAGTGACGTACGACACCCCTTCGGTTTTTACGCCCGCCAAATAGAATAAGTCTCAAGTCCCAGGTCCAAATACATTTTCCATTTCTCATTTCTCATTTTTCATTCGGCAATAAAAGCACCGCCAAGACGCCAGGCAGGCCAAGGCGCCAAGAGAAAAAGGAAATGAAGCCTGGCTGACACGCCGATGGTTGTTAGTTCTTTTCTATTTTTCCTGGCGTCGTTGCTGCCCTGGCTGGTTGCGGTTCTACATCTGCAATGAAAAATGAGAAGTGAGAAATGAAATATGGAAAATGGTTTGCGCGCGCTCTTGAGCCATCCAACGTAACTCTTGTACCTTGTGAAGAATGTTTGACTGGTTAACTTCAATCGGGCGCTGGCTGGAGGAATATGTCATTAGCGTGCCGCTTTATATCGCAGCGCCGGCGATGGTGCTCATAGGCGCGCTTGATTCTTCGCTTTTGTCGTTGCCGGAAATCAACGATTATCTGGTCGTTGGCCGCTGTTATAAGTATCCCTCCGCGGTCTTCTACTTTCCGCTCTTCGCTGCCTTCGGATCGGTGCTCGGCTGCCTGTTGCTCTACACAATCATGAGGCGCGGCGGGCAGGCGCTGCTCCGTAAACGCTTCAAGCCGGAGAGCATTAAGAAAGTGGAACGTACATATGAGCGCTTTGGTGTTTTTGCGATTGCGATTCCTGCCATCCTTCCTCCGCCCCTGCCCTTTAAGATCTTTGTCGCTACAGCAGGAACTTTGGAGTATCCGCGTTGGAAGTTTCTCGTGACAGTAATGATCGCGCGGTCGTTCCGCTATTACGTCGAAGGCATCCTCGCGGTCTATTATGGGCGGCGCGTGTTAGTGTTTCTGAAAGATAATGGACTGGTTATTTTGAGCGTTGTCGCGGCCGCGGCAGTACTGGCGGTTGCAGTTTACTACCTGATTAATCGGCGGAAGGAAGGGGCGGTAGACAGTACAGTAGACAGTAGTCAGTAGTCAGTAGTCAGTAGACAGTAGTCAGTAGAAAGAAAAGACCACGGCCCGCTACTGACTGCTGACTACTGACTACTGACTACTGACTGCTGACTACTGTCTACCGACTACTGACTACTGACTACTGTCTACTGACTACTGTCTACTGTCTACTGACTACTGTCTACTGTCTACTGACTACTGTCTACTGTCTACTGACTACTGTCTAATGACTCTTGTCTCCTGACTACTGATTCATGATTCTTCATCCGTTTACAAAAAGTCTCACGCGCCTGTCGGAGATCCTCGTCGCTTTTGGACCGTTCGGATTATTCGCTGTCGCTCTGCTTGATTCGAGTTTTGTGCCCTTACCAAGCAGCGCAGATGCGCTAATGTTGTTGCTGACGACGGCACATCCGCGCTGGATGGTTCTTTATGCGCTCGTAGCCACAGCTGGCTCCGCTTTCGGTTGTCTGATCCTTTACTACGCGTCGCGACGCGCCGGCAAGCGGGCCCTCAAAAGATTTTCGGAAGCCAAGCAGAAACGCGTTAAGGACTGGATCGACCGCTACGACGTGGTATCGGTACTGGTTGCATCGCTTCTGCCGCCGCCGTTTCCCTTCAAACTTTTCGTCGTGTCTGCCGGCGTATTTCATTTTAGCGTTACCCGCTTTTTGATTGCGATCATCGTCGGGCGCGGATTTCGCTTCCTTCTGGAAGGCTATTTCGCGATCCGGTACGGCGCCCAGGCGAAGGCCATCCTGGCGCAATATTACCCGTGGATCGGATTGGGTGTTGCGGTGCTGGTTATCACCTTCTTTCTGCTGCGGACTATCTTGAAGCGTCGACCAGTTTCTGAAGTGGAAGAGAGGGTTTAGAAGCCGGGAACTAAAGGCAGGAGTGGAGGAGTATCTCTCGTTTCAGCTGTCGCTCGCGGCTGCGTCTCGAAGAATTGAAACTTGCGCGCTGCGGCCAGGTCCTTCACCCCATGATCGCCGAAGCGAGAGAGCAAGTGAAGGAAAACCTCGGCAGTTGCGAGAGCATCACTTCCGGCTCGATGACGATGCGAAATGGGAATTGAGAAATGATCCGCCACGGTGTCGAGTCTGTAGTTATCCAAACCGGGAAACACGCGCCGCGAGAGCCTGACCGTGCACAAGTGAGGATTCATCATACGATGACCCGGATAAACGCGGGCGATCTCGTGGTTTAGAAAGCTGGTATCGAATGGAGCATTGTGAGCAACCAGCACCGCATCGCTAACGAAATCGAGCCAGCTCGGCACCAGGTCAGCGAAGACCGGCGCGGCTTTCACCATCTCATTGGTAATGCCGGTCAAGCTGATCACGAAACGCGGGATCGGGATCTCCGGATTCACCAGCGTGAGAAAGTTGTCAACGATGCGGCCGCCGCGGATGCGATAGGCCCCGAGTTCGATAACCCGGTTGGGAGGCATCTTGGCCCCGGTAGCTTCCAAGTCAACAACGACGAAATCAAGTTCGTTCAGCAGCCGAGTTTCAATCTCATCGTGTTGCAACTCGATCGTTTTGCTGTCAACGATCTTGAAGCGGCGATCGCCTTTTACTAGATCGGCTACGAGTAATCCGGCCAACTCTTCGTCGAGATGAGAAACCTTAAACACGGCATCCACAATCTCGGCAGCATTCGCCCGGCCGCCGCAATCACGCAGCAGTTCAATTGTTTCCTGGACGAGAGTGGAGTCTGAAACGAGGTTGGAAAATGGCAGCATCGAGACGCGATTGTAGCACGCATCCCCGTAGTTCATTGAGGTGATACTTGGACAGTGAAGCAGTAATCGAAAAGTTCAGATCAACCGGAGCCCTGCTCGAGGGCCACTTCGTGCTGACCAGCGGACTCCATAGTGCGAACTATCTTCAATGTGCGCTGCTGCTGCAGTACCCGGCGGAAGCAGAACAATTCGGCCGCGCAATTGCCGAACACTTCCGCAACGACAGGATTCAGCTTGTAGCTTCGCCGGCAATCGGAGGCATCGTGATCGGGTATGAAGTCGCGCGCCAGCTTGGGGTACGGTTTATTTGGACCGAGCGCGATAGCGGGAAGATGACGCTGAGACGCGGCTTTTCCGTTTTGCCCGGAGAAAGAACGCTGGTGGTGGAAGACGTAATTACAACCGGTGGCTCAACCCTGGAAACGGTGGAAACACTCCGCGCGGCAGGGGCAAATGTGATAGGCGCAGCTTCGATCATTGACCGGTCGTCGGGACGCGCAGACGTTGGTGTGGCGAGGGTGGCTTTGGCGAGTCTCGACGTACCGGCTGTCGATCCGTCGGTCTGTGATCTTTGTAGTCAGGGCATTCCGGCGATCAAGCCGGGCAGTAGAAAACAGTAGGCAGTAGTAGGCAGGAGGCAGACCGCAGGAGCACGAGGAGACGGCAGGAGCACGACGCAGACGACAGCCAATGCAGGGAAAGAACAGGGACAAAGCAAAATACCAAGGCCAAAAACCAAAGACCGGATCCAGTGAACTTCAAACTCACCATTCAATACGACGGCACCGACTTTCATGGCTGGCAAATTCAGAACGGACTGCGGACCGTCCAGGGTGAGTTGACCGGGGCGCTGTCCCTAATTGACGACTGCGAAGTTGTGGTTCACGGATCGGGTCGGACTGACGCGGGCGTGCACGCGGAGGGACAGGTTGCAAGTGTCCAACTGCAAAAGGAAATATCGCCGCAGAAGCTGCGCTCGGCGATTAATGGAAACGTGGGGAAGGACGTGCGTGTAATCGAGGCCGAGGTTGTAGCTGACAGTTTTCACGCGCGCTACTCCGCCCGGGAAAAAACCTATGTCTACCGGGTCGTCAACGCGCCTGTAATGTCTCCGTTCTGGTTACGCTTTGCGCATCAGGAGGCCCGCCCACTTGATTTGCAACTGATGCGAGATTGCGCAAAGGTTTTTCTCGGTGCGCACGACTGGAAGGCTTTCTCAGCAGCGCAGTCAGACGCTGAGACTCGAGTTCGCACCATCACCCGACTGGATGTCTCCGAACACTGCGATGAGCGCTCCCTAAGTCGAATGATCGAGATTCGCGCCAGTGCCGATGGTTTTCTGCGCTACATGGTCCGGTCAATCGTCGGCACCTTATTGGCCGTCGCTCGTGGCGAAATGGACCTGGCCATCGTGGCGAAGGCGCTCTCAACGGGCGACCGGGCCTTGGCTGGGGCTACTGCTCCGGCAAAGGGATTGACTCTTTTGAGGGTGTCGTACGACGACTGAGCCACTCAGGCACGAGTCGTATATCTGGATATTTGTAGCGGCCGGCAAAAAGTGAAGGGATGGAATTACTTCCATCCCTTCTATTAGCCCGGCGCGTTATGCTAGGTATCCCACAACACGACTCGGGTAAGCCCGGCTAGGAAAAATCTAGAAACTTGACTCCCGTTCGTCCAACGAATTGAATCAGGCGCTCCCGCCTTCACGCCCTTGGTGGCGGTCACCCCAAAACAAATTATCAACATTGCAAAGGCCATGACCGCCCACTCGCGGTGGCGCCGCTTTCCAGGGCGAAGTTACAAGAACGGCTTCCATTGCGCATCGGGGCAAGGTGCCTGTTTTTCTGGCAGCTTTCTGCCCTTTCGCCCTGCGGTCGAAGAAAAAGACGGCAAATGGGTACGGAAGTGTGGATATTCGACGTCGATTTTGGACCGGGGATCGAACTTCTGCGCTGAGCAATGGCGGCTTGGAAAATGCGGGGGGTGCCTTGTACGACGAGCCAGTTATGAGTGACAAATATTGCTGCTTGACGCCCTTTTTAGAGAGGAGTAGGTTGAGAGTACAACGGTCTTGACGCCGAGAAGACCGTTGGCTTGATTGATAAATTGAACTGACCGATAAGGGCACACCTCGTGTGAGCGAGGGCCGCAAAGCCACGGGGGTTGAGTATTATCCTCAACCCGGCTGGGTTGCCGAAGCAGGATAGAATGCAACCAGCCCTCATCGCCGGCTTAAGATTTCCTTCTTCCAACCAGAACCCTTCCCAGCTGTGCTTGAGATCCCACTCGATTTCCAGCACGTGTGTGGTGAGCGCGATGTTCGTGAGCCTCATTCGATAAGGTATTGACTGCCCTTCGAAGTAGTGCGCATTGCTCGCGCCGGCATTGCCGTTGACCCAGTCAGGCGGATCAATTATGGCGTCAAACGAGCCATTCCTGGTCTGGTCAAGGTCAGCCTTTGGCGGAGGCATTGGAGCGGCAGGAAGAGGTGCCAAAGCCCGAACACTTTCCGGTGAGGAGGGTTCGATCCCGACTTGTAAAGGGCTGAGCTCGTCATACTCCAAACGAGAAACGGCATTGTGGCAAGAAGCAACAACGCGGCTCGAAGACTTGTTCAGTATTTTCTACGATTCATCGTTAATATCTCCTATGGGTGTACCCCTTTAGCGGGGGTGGGGGCGACCTTCATCCGGATAGTGGGAGGAAAGGTCAGTGCATGTGTTCGCCTGGAGACTTCGCCACGGCCGCACGTGAATTGGGATCAAGTGAAGCATCCAGCATCGCCGACTCTTGTTCGATGTCCGTGGTCCGAACCCTCGGAGCGTCATCGAACAACCAGAAGGAGACGAATGTTTTACGAACTGAGTTGACTGAGACGGACTTCAATAGGCATTTCTGCGGCCTGTTCAATTCTGGGTTGAAGAGGAAGTCCGCAGGTCTTCATGTGGTTCGTCGTATCAATCCATTCAATTAAGAATTATCAATAAAGCACGACTGGAGGTTCAACGGTCGAAACTGTGAGAGCTCTCTGGCAAACGCTTTCTATGACGACCGGGCCGCCGTGGGCCAATGGATGTCGCCGCTATTTGGCACGTGACCATCGGTAAGGAATCGAAGTCACTAAACTGCTGAGATGCTCGGGGCAATGAGCCTACCGGAAGTGATGGTTCTTTTTTGAAAAGCAAGTAGAAGCCAACAACCCCATTCTGGATCAAACTGGACACCAAACGGCTAGATGTCGGGTATTCAGCCGCCGCACCCAGTGGCCCGTGAGTCCATTTGACTACGGGCCTGAGTCTCTCTTACTTGTTGGCTCTAAAGCGCCGTCTTGCTGCACCGGCCACGCCAATCAGCCCAGTTCCTAACAGCAGCATGCTGGCTGGTTCGGGGATGGGCGTCTGGATTAACCTGGCCGCCGAGATGGTCTCGATGCCGCCTGAGGCATTATTAAAGGTGGCCGAAACGGCAAGCCGATATCCCGGGTTAGCGTTGATGAAGGCTTGCAAAGTAGCCTGCTCGGCAGCATTAAGCACGAACACGAGTCCTGAGCCTCCGACGCCCTGCTGGTCGGAATTTAAGACCACATTGCCCTGAAATTCGTGAACCTGCGTTACAAGGCCGTTCGCGCTGTACGCCGTCAATGTGATGCCGAACCCTGTGAGTTGGTCAGTGGTTACCGACGGTGGGTTTTCACTGCCGTCTTCGTTTAAATCGACGATCAGCGCTAGTTCGGTGGTATTCAACGCACCAATCTGGGCGAGCGTGAACACCTGGTTTTTCGGGGGGCCGTCAGGTGGCGAAAAATCGCCAAACGCGACACCGGTGGTACCGTTCCAGACAACCCCGCCACTCTCTCGCGTTGTGTTGGCAGGCGACTGTAAGGTGAGCACGGTTAGTTTAGCACCTACGCCTTGGCCAGATAGTTGGGCGTTAGTCAGTTGCACGAGGTCGGCTTTGGCAGTAAGGCTTGAGCCAAACCCGACAACGGCACTGATTAGCAGCCCGAGGATGAGCTTTTTCAAATGTGGATACTGGATCATTTCTTTCTCCTTTCGTTTGTATAAGGCCGCACTCCTTCTTGTTGTATAGCCGCAACCTTTTGGGGGATGCGGTGTGTTCAAAAAATTCTGTTTCCCATTGGCACGTCTCGATACTGCCAAATACGATCCCAGTTTGTTCAGGCTTTAGGTAGGCCAAAAACATGATCTTTCCGGGTAATCTGTCTCTCTAACGGCTTATGCCGCTCGACCGCGCAAGCCCGGGAGTCATGATGTCGATGACTCGCAACGCTCATTGAGGTCGTTTGTCAAATCACCTGATTCACCGGGCCGAGGAGAGCGCGCGGAGCCGGGACAAAATCGAACGTTTCAAATAAAGGAGTAACCACTGATGGGTACGGCCAAGCCCCAATTCTTGTCCGCCACAGGATCGCTTCTCAAGGTCACTCCCCTAATTGCAGCACCTGCTCCTGAAGATGGGGTTGATGAGAAATTAATGATCATCCTTACTTCTCTGCCTCGCTCCACTTGCCGCGGTATTCTCAGATAGAGGCCGGTTGAGCTCATGTTTTCCAGCACGCAAACATGTTCAAATGGCTCCCCCGTTCGATCAACGCCAGAGACGGTTGTAGGGAAGGGTTGTGAAATGCGAAGTTTCGCACGTCGGTCCAACGACAGACTCCTTCATTCCAATCCGGACGCGTAGCTTGACCAATCGGCCTGTTTCAACCAGAACGGCGATTATCGGGGCCGCTCCCATTTTTCAAGGGGGCATAAGGTACCAACCTCGTCTTTGGCACGCATCGGAGCACGATGCCAATTCTCTTGGCAGCTTTCTGCCATTCTTTTGAGCAGATGGGTGCGCAACCTGGGAAACCGAAACTCTCCGATAGGCAGGAAATGCTTGGCAGGCTTGTAGTTAGCTGGGGAGTTTGGCGAGGCCGTGGCGGAAGGCGTAGATAATCAATTCAAGGCGATCTGAGACCTCGAGCTTGGAGAACACGGAGCTTAGATGGTGCGTTACGGTTGTTTCGGAGATGAACAATCGCGCAGCGATTTGCTTGTTCTTTAGTCCTTCCCCTACCAGAGTGATTACTTCGCGTTCCCTATCTGTAAGGGTGGCGATTTTGTTTTTGTCAGGGTCTATCTGCTTTTCTTCAGTGAACTCCTGCAATACGCTGCCCATCGTAAAGCGATCGAGCCAGACTTCTCCGTGGTGCACCTTCTTGATGGCTTTTATTAATACTTCAGCCGCATGTTCCTTTAAGACGACACCCATAGCTCCCGCACGCATGGCTTGACGTTGGCTGTCCGAACTTCGCAATCCGGTCAGCACCAGCACTCGAGCGTTTGGCGCCACCTCCCGCAACTCCGGAAGAAAGCTTAGACCGTCCTCATCTCCCAGGACGATGTCAAGGATGATGATATTGGGTTGTGAGCTTGTTGCTGCAGCAAGTGCCTCGGAGCGATTGCCTGCGAGGCCGGTTACTTTCATGCCCGGATCCTGATCAATCAACATTCGTAGTCCAGCCCGAACCACGGCGTGATCGTCGACAATCAAAACGCTAATCGGCGCTGATGTTGATGCGCTCATAGTCGCTACAAAGGAATCTGCACGCTCACGACGGTTTCATTATTCTTATCTGTATATACAGTGGTGTTGCCACCCAGGGCAGTGGCCCGATCAGCAATCGATCGGGGAATGAAGGAGACCGCCTCTGAACCTTTGCGACCGTGGTTCCTGAGTTGCAGAATTAGATCGCCGTTTTGGCGGCTGATGCCCACCTTCGCATAACTCGAGCTGCTATGACGGCGAATATTACTCAAGCCTTCTTCGATCATCTGGAATAGCTCGGCAGCCAGACGGTCGTAGATGGGCAAATCATCGCAAGAGGTAACTTCAATTTGGAGACCGGTGGCATCGGAGAACTTCGCAGCGAAGTGTCGCACCGCGGGTAAGAATGCACTCTGCTGAGTCTCCCCACGTCTGAGTCCGCCCACGTAGCGACGCAATTCTTCAATTTCGCCCTCTGTTAGTTCCAGAAGATCTTTTATCTCGTTAATAACGTCTGTATTGCCGCTCAAGAGTTTCTGCCTGACCGCCGCTAGACCAAACTGTAGACCAATGTAAGGCTGAATCACACTGTCATGAATGTCCTGACCGATCTTCCGACGTTCCTGTTCCGCAGCGTCTGACGCGAGACGATCAACCAGTCTGATATTTTCCAGCACGGGTATTACCTGTTCAATGAGCTGCAATACGAAATCGATTTCTCCAAGATCAAAGGAACGATTCCCCCCCAAAACGTACAGCCGTCCCAGCAATTGGTTGCGATTGTAGACCGGCACGGTCAAACAGGATTTTCCTTCGAACGCGTTGAAAAGGGTGGAGCTGTCCGGGCTGCCCTCACTTGATCGTCCCGTTTTGACGTCATAAAGAAGCGTCTTGCGGCGTGCTCCCCGCCGATAAATAGCCGCCTGAGTGGGTGAATCCAGCAGGAGCATCCAGGCCGTCTCTTTTGTCATCTCCGCAGGCGTGTTCTTTAGTTTTTTGTCCCGGTCGACGCGATGCAATTGGTATGGGCCGCCGCCATTGCTTGCTTTAGAAAAGATCAGCAGGCAGGCGTCGGCGTTATAGAAAGAGCGCAGGCTTTCAATAATTGATTGGACCGTTTGCTCAACTCCAAACCGCGGATTGGATAAAAGGGAAACCTCTTTCAATAGTCGAAGACGTTCTCTTAACGTAATCTCCGAACCGCCCCAGTAGGCGATCATGTATCCGATCACAAGGAGATTGACGTAGCGCAACAGGAAACGGTTGACCTCGACGGGTCCTTGAGCAGGGGTAATCAAATAACTAAGGATAGTAAACAGGAGCGTAGAAATTATCGTCGCGCGTAGTCCCCAGGAAAATCCTCTTCCGAATGAGGCAACCAGGATCGCGAAAAAGAAGAAGAAAAAGAAGACGCTATTTGTTCCGCCGCTGAGCGAGATCAACAGGACGTACCAGGCAAGGTCAATCCAGTGGAGGAAGCGGATTGGCAGAATCCTGCTCCCGCGGATTGACGCTACATAGATAAAGACGCTGTAGAGTGTGTAGAGGGAAAGCGTGACGTAGGTGCCTGATAAGAACTGATCAGGCTCGGATGGATCAATCCAAATGATCAGTAAGGCAGATGCCGCAAGAGCGACCCGCATCGCGGAGATCATCCGCACATCCTGGAAGCCCCCCGAAATTGAATCGGGAACGGCTGGAGCAGTTTTGCTTAGGTCAACACTCATCCTGTGGTTCCAGCAAGATACTTGCGGGAATTATCAACTAACATAGTCAGCGCCTCAGCGCTCAGAATTCCAACACAAATACGAACTCCAGAGCTCATAGATCAAAAAGCGGTGCAGGTCGACTTCGAGTGCATTAAGGAGAAGAGGGTGCGAGCCTTGAGTTGGCGTATTGCGAAGTCTTCAACTACAGGCGTTCCCCTAACTAATAGGAAGCTCTGGGATACTGGGATACGTGGGCCAGAGTCTAAAGCTACATTCCGAACTGGTCAATGGGAATCCTGCCAATGTCGGCTCTCTGGTTGTCAATTTGGAAGTCAACATCTCAAGGCCTGAGCTGTGTTCATGTCCTAACGCCACGGTATTAGCGATTGACAGGGCGACCAGTGGCGAGAAGAATGAGACCGGCTTGAAGGTCACTACATTTATGGTCGTTATCTATGCTGACTGACTTCGCGGAAATAGTGGAACCGGGAACACGCGATGAGGCTCTGCTCGCAAAAATCGTTTGGGATCGACTGCCGCGACATGTAGCGATCATCATGGACGGTAACGGCCGTTGGGCGGCGCAACGCGGCCAACCGCGCATCGCGGGTCATCGTGCCGGCGTTGAAGCCGTGAGGGCAGCGGTCGATACAGGAGCGCGTCTTGGGCTGGGAGCGCTCACGCTCTACGCCTTTTCAACTGAGAACTGGAAACGACCGCGTTACGAAATCGACGCTTTGATGCGAATGTTGCGTCGTTACCTGCGCCTCGAGCTGGACGAAATAGATCGCCAGAAGATTCAGTTTCGCACTATCGGACGGACTGGTGTGCTTGCCGATAATGTCAGACGTGAGATCGCAAGAGCGACAGAGCGAACCGAAACGAACAAGGGAATGGTTTTGACTGTGGCTCTAAACTACGGAGGCCGGGCGGAGATCATGGATGCCTGCCGGGCCGCGGTGCGACGGCTCATTGCCGAAGGCAATCCTCCGGATGAGATCACCGAGGAACGGATCGCGGACGAGCTTTACACGCGCAAGCTTCCGGATCTTGATCTGCTGGTGCGCACTAGCGGTGAGCTCCGCATCTCAAACTTCCTGTTATGGCAAGCCGCTTATAGCGAGATCTACGTGACTGAAACGCTTTGGCCAGACTTTCGTCGAGTACATTTGCTTGAAGCGATCGTCGATTACCAGCGGCGCGACCGGCGCTTTGGTGGATTGCAACTTGTCGTTAGTAATTAATTAGGCCTCTAAGTATTTCAAGGACCAGGACAAAAAACCAAACATCTAATGTCGCGCATCATAACTGCTCTCGTAGTTCTTCCTGTCTTAATCGCCTCAATTCTAATTTCCTGGCTGCAACCGCTATTTGTTCTGCTAGCGGCGGCGGCAATGGTCCTCGGCCTGTTTGAGTTCTATGTGTTGGCCAAGAAACGTGATTTGAAGCCTGATGCAGCTGCCGGATATCTGGCCGCAGCCGCTCTCTTCGTCGTCTTTTACGTCACAAGACCCTGGCAGTTGTTAGACATGTTGTGGCTGATCCAGGCGGTGCTGATAGTCTTCATCCCAGGTACCCTGATCGCTGCAACCTTGCGAGGCGCACCCTTCGAGAAGATGTTAGCTTCCGCTGGCGCTACGATTCTGGGGGTCCTTTACGTAGTTTTTCTCGGCGGCCATCTGGTCGCTCTCCGTACCGGGTTCACCCAAGCGGTCTCAGCCGACCTTCTTTCATTCTTTTTTCTTGTCATCATGGGAGCCGACACCGGCGCTTATTACGTCGGCAAGACCTTCGGCAAACATAAACTCGCGCCTTCGATTAGTCCGGGAAAGACCTGGGAAGGCGTAGTCGGAGGCCTGGTCGCAAGTCTATTGCTGGCGACGTTGGCCCACTTTTGGTTCTTTCAGGAGTTGCCATTGAAGATAGCGCTCCCGCTTGCCGGTGTGATGACTATAGTAGCTATCCTGGGCGACTTGACCGAGAGCGCCCTCAAACGTGGTGCGGGAGCGAAGGACGCTGCCAGGATTCTGCCTGGCCATGGCGGTATACTCGATCGTCTCGATAGCTTGCTCTTCAACGCGCCGCTCATCTACTATTTTGGTCGCCTTTACTTCGGCTGAGCATTATTCATTCATTCCCCCTCGATCTATGACTACAAAGCGCATCGCCATCATCGTCGGTGCTTTGGTGATCGCGATTGGCTTATTGATCGTCATTTTCGTAGGCGGGATCCTCGGATTTGCGCTGTATGCGGTGGGAAACAGTGACGCCGCCATGACAGCGAAGGACTTCCTGCGTAACAATGAGCGATTGAAGCAGGACATTGGCGAAGTTCAGGACTTCGGAACGTTCGTGAGCGGCAGCGTTAATATTCACAACAGCAACGGCGATGCAACGCTCAGTTTGAAAGTCATTGGCGAGCGTCGCACGGTTAACGCGACAGTCGATCTGGTCTACCGGGATGGTCGCCAATGGCGGGTGACTGCGGCATCATTCAGGAACGAAGCCGGCCAGGCAGTGGACCTGCTCAACGCATACGATGTCCAACAACAAATCCCCCTCCTGGTTGCTTAACATGAAACCCAAGGGCATCGCGATTCTCGGTTCAACCGGTTCGATCGGCTGCAATACCTTGCGAGTTGTCGAGTCGCTGGGCGGCGAGCGCTTCCGTGTCGTGGCTCTCGGTGCCGGAAGTAATGTCGAGATCCTCGCCGATCAGGTTGCCCGCCACCTGCCCGAGCTGGTGTCTGTCGCCACTGAAGCCGCGGCCCACGATCTGCGCGCCCGTCTTTTCGAACGCGACCTTGATTTGCCTCGAATTCTGGTTGGCGAAGCAGGGTTAGTGGAAGTTGCCACTCATCCTCAGGCAGATTGCATCGTCTCGGCGACGGTGGGCGCGATTGGTTTTGTCCCGACGTTGCGTGCGCTTGAAGCCGGCAAACGCGTTGCGCTTGCGAATAAGGAAACACTCGTGATGGCTGGGGAATTGATGACGCGCGCTGCGCGAGCGTCCGGTGCAGAGTTATTGCCAGTCGACTCGGAGCACAATGCGCTGCACCAATGTCTCAAAGGAGAAGATCACGAAGAAGTACGACGCATCGTGCTTACTGCTTCGGGTGGTCCGTTTCGTACCCGGAGCCGCGCTGAGATGCAAACTGCCACAGTCTCAGACGCGTTGCGCCACCCAACCTGGAACATGGGTGCAAAAATCACGATCGATTCCGCGACCCTGATGAATAAGGGACTGGAAGTAATCGAGGCGCATTGGCTTTTTGGTTTCGCACCGGAGCAGATCGGAATTCTCGTCCATCCGGAGTCAGTCGTACACTCGATGATCGAATTAGTTGATGGTTCAGTGATTGCCCAGTTAGGAGTTACTGACATGCGTCATGCCATACAGTATGCGTTGACTTATCCCGAACGACATTCATGCGAGCTGCCGCCATTGGATCTGACAGCACTGGCGACGCTGCATTTTGAAGAACCCGACCGTGAACGTTTCCCCTGTATTGACCTCGCGTATCTAGCGCTCCGAGGCGGCGGCACGCTGCCCACGGCTTTAAACGCGGCCAATGAAGAAGCCGTCAAGGCGTTTATTGAGGAGCGGATTTGTCTGACGGACATTCCCGTGATAATCGAGTTGGTCCTCAACCACCATGTCCCCGAACCCGCCCTCGACCTCAATACAGTGCTCGAAGCCGACCGTTCGGCCCGTGTTTTAGCTAAAATTGAAATCGAAAAGCTGCTCCACCCTTCCGCCGTCCTGGCCGGAAAGTCGTGATTGACGCGCCCTTCTCAGACACGTACACTCGCTTACGGCAACCCGAACGATGTTCGGGCCCTCTAATGTGCTCAACTGGCCCGGCATTTTGAAGAGAGAGACATATATTAAATGACTGTTCTTGGTATTTTGGCCTTCATATTCATCCTTGGAGCCGCCGTTGTCCTACACGAATTTGGTCACTTCATCGTCGCCAAACTTTTCAAAATCCGCGTAGAAACATTTTCGGTGGGTTTCGGTCCGCGCTTGTTCGGCAAGAAGTGGGGACACACCGACTATCGTGTCTCCGCCATCCCGCTCGGCGGTTATGTGAAGCTCGGCGGTGATGAATCAAACGCACCGCTGGAGGGAGCCGGCGCCGCCGACATTCCCGATAGCGAGCGATTCAATCTACGCCCACGTTGGCAGCGAATACTCGTTGCGCTTGCCGGTCCGGTTATGAACGTGCTGACGGCCCTCGCCATTCCGCTCGCTGGCGGATTGATGTATGGCATACCGGCAACTCCGGCGCCGGTCGTCGATGCAATGTCACGAGGCGGCGCTGCTGAGATTGCGGGACTGAAAGTTGGTGATCGGATTGTCTCCTTTAATGGAAGTGAAAATCCGAAGTGGGACACGATTCGTGGCGACGCCTTGCTCTCGCCCAATCAGGCCCTTCCACTCATCGTCGAGCGCAATGGGGAGCGCCTGGCGCTAACCATAACGCCGACCGCTTACGTTGAAGACGGAGAAACGGCAGGTGTCCTCGACTTTGTGCCCGACTACGGCGATGTTCCAGTTGTCGTACGCGATGTGGAGCCTAATACTCCTGCGGCGGAGGCGGGACTGAAGCCCGGCGACCAAATTGTAGCGATTGGACAACAGAAGGTCACCAGCGCCGAGCAGGTCACTCAGTTTATTCGCGATCACAAGGGCCAGCCGATTACTCTGAGCCTCATTCGTGGGGGCCAGCCGACGAACATTACAGCAACGCCGCGAAAACTCTCCGATGGGCGAGAGCGCCTCGGCTTTCGCCCGGACGAAGAAATTCCGTTGCAGCGAGTGGGGCTTGCTGCCGCCACCTCTTATGCGGTCAATACCAATCTTGAAATTCTACGCTTGACCGGAAAAGCATTGGGTCAGGTCTTCACGGGTAAGCGTTCTGCCCGAAACACGGTTTCCGGTCCCATCGGCATTTACAACGCAGCGGCTGCGTCCGTTGAACGTCTGGGTTGGGCTGGCGTATTTGGAATGCTTGGGTTCCTGAGTTTGAATCTGGGCATCTTCAACCTGCTGCCGATTCCGGTGCTCGATGGCGGAGCGATTTTCTTGTTACTCATTGAAGGTCTGCTGGCGACCGTGGGGCTGACAATCTCGGTTGCGGTGCGCGAGCGGATTCAGCAGGTCGGTTTCGTCATGGTGTTGTTGTTGATGGTGTTCGTCATCTCCAACGACGTTTTAAAACTATTCTCTCGCGGCTCCGCTGAGAAACCAGCCGCCATTGAGCCGGCGAAGTAATTGTGTGTCCAATGTCCAATGTCCAAGGCCTGTTTCGCTAAATTGACATTGGACTTTGGACTTTGGGCTAAGTAATCATGCGACAGTCTCGCCCGGTAAAAGTTAAGAACATTCAGATCGGCGGCGGCGCGCCGGTAATCGTGCAGTCGATGACGAAGACGGATACCGCCGACGTCGACGCTACCGTTGCGCAGATTGAGGAGATGGTGCGTGCCGGCTGCGAAGTTGTGCGCCTCGCCGTGCCCGACAACGATGCTGCACACGCCCTTAAGGAAATTCGCAAACGCGTTCCCGATGTTCCTCTAGTGGCCGATATCCATTTTCACTACAAACTTGCATTGCTCGCCCTCGAAGCCGGCATCGACAAGCTGCGTCTGAATCCGGGCAACATCGGCAAGCACGAACGAATCGTGGAAGTCGTGCGAGCGGCCCAGGCGCAGAAGGTTCCGATTCGCATTGGTGTAAACGGCGGCTCGCTGGAAAAGGATCTGCTTGCAAAGTATGGCACCGCGACACCCGAAGCGATGGTCGAATCAGCTTTGCGACATATCCACATCCTCGAAGACCTGGGTTTCACAGACACCATCGTTTCTTTGAAAGCATCTGACGTGGAACGAACCGTGGGGGCGTATCGGCTGCTTGCGGAAAAAGTGGATTATCCGTTCCACCTCGGAGTTACGGAAGCGGGAACGGCTTTCACTGGTACGGTCAAGTCAGCCATTGGTCTCGGCATTCTGCTTCATGAGGGCATTGGTGACACGATCCGCGTTTCGCTCGCTGCTGAACCGCAGGAAGAAGTGCGCGTTGCCTGGGAGATTTTGAAGTCGCTGGAATTACGCAAGCGCGGTGTGACCGTGGTCGCCTGTCCTACCTGCGGCCGGCTTGACGTGGACAACTTTGTCGAAATCGTGACCGAGATCGAACGTCGCCTTTCGCATATCGATGAGCCGTTGCACCTTTCGATCATGGGGTGCGCTGTGAACGGTCCCGGTGAAGCTCACGACTCGCAACTGGGTATTACCTTCGGCCGCGGGGTCGGAATGATTTTTAAGGACGGCGTGCCGATGCGCAAAGTTGCAGGTGAAGACATCGTCGAAGCTTTCGTCATGGAAACTGAAAAGCTGCTTGCCGAACTCGAAGCCGCGAAGGTGGAGAATGTTCCCGAACTAGTTGGCGCGGAATAATCAGTTAATTCTAACTTGGATGGAAAAGACCGCCTGAATCCGGGCGGTCTTTTTTGTTGTCAGCTGAATGGAGAAGAGGTCTGCCTCTAGGGGCTGGGAGTTGCCATCGTGAGGAATAGTGCCTCCGTCGCCACCTTCCGGTTGATATTGACGGTAAGTTGTTCGCGAACGTCTTCGATCTGTGCAATCCAGCCGGCAGCGCGGCGACTCTTAAGTCCCTGCGCAATCTGTTCCAACTGTGGCAACACATCGGCGTTTACGATCTTGTCCTCGTCAGCACCCACTGATACGAGCAAAGCATCGCGGATCAGTGTTTCCAGCAACTCGAGATTTGCTTCATAGGCGTCTTTGTTTCTGGCCTCGTTCAGACCTTCCGCCGCCCGCAGCAATCGCGTTCGATCCCCGGTCAGGGCCACCGCCTGGAGAACACTCAACATCGCTTCCCGGCGTTCTTTGTAATCTTCAATATCATCGCTAAGCGCGCGGCCAATACTTCCGGCCGCGCAGCGCGCGCGCAGTCTCGCATCAGAAGCGTTGGCTAACTTGTGCTCCAGAAGATGGCGCTCAATCTCGGCAGCAGCGAGGGGTGAGAACCTGATCTGCTGACAGCGCGAACGAATCGTTGGCAACAGGACCGCGGGACGCGAGGTTATCAGAATGGTGTTCGCGGTCCGGGGCGGTTCCTCCAAAGTTTTCAACAACGCGTTTGCGGATTGGTCGTTGAGCTTGTCAGCATCGTCGATTAAGAACACGCGGGCATTGCCCTCGTAAGGACGGAAATTGGCTTCGCGTTCAAGAGCGCGCATTTGTTTGACATGAAACATGCGGGTGGGCGCCTCCAGGAAACCTACATCCGGATGATCGGTCCAAAAGATCTGTCGCTTTTCTTCAGGATCGTCTGAGCTGGGAAAATTGATCGTGGAGATTCGCTTGCAACTTGCGCATTCTCCGCAACCGTCGACGCCAACGCGCGAACGGCAGTTAAGCGCCTTCGCCAACTCAAGGGCAAATAGCCTCTTACCAATCCCCGCTTCTCCGGAAAAAAGCAGGGCACCCGGAACACGCTGTTCCTCGAGCATTCTCCTCAGAAGCTGCTTAACTCGTTCGTTACCCGTAATCTGATCGAACATACTTGTTTTTCTCTTAACTCAGCGAGATGGCCTGATTGTTTCGTAGAAGTCTGCGGCGGTGAGGTGCCCACGCCTTTCCAGAAACGGCATCACGATTTGCTTCACCTGCGACTGGGTATCTTCAGCCGACCCACTGCTGTCTACAATACGGATGCGATCCGGCTCGCTTGCTGCAAGGCGCAAATAAGCATCCCGAACTCGAGCGTGGAACTCAGCGTTCTCGGCGTCGAGTCGATCTGCGGTTTCAGTTCTATACCTGCCTTCGGATCTCCGTCGCGTGCGAACACCCGACTCGCCAACCTCAAGATCGAACAGGAGCGTCAGATCCGGTCTCAAGCCTTCGGTGGCCAGCGCGATGATCCGGGAAATCAACTCGGGTGAAAAACCTCGGCCTGCTCCCTGATAGGCAACCGTCGCATCGGCGTAACGGTCGGAAATCACGACCTGCCCCGCGGCTATTGCGGGACGCAGAACGCGCCTCACGTGTTGTGCGCGATCGGCCGCAAAAACCAGCAGCTCGGTAAGCGGATCAACTTCTTCCTGCGCATCAAGCAGCGCAGCCCGCAGTTTCAGACCCACCGGCGTCCCGCCTGGCTCCCGTGTGGTCAGCACGTCGCACCTTTGCGCGCGCAGGGAATTTGTCAGTAAACGCAACTGCGTAGACTTGCCACTCCCATCAATTCCCTCAAACGTAATAAAAGTTCCAGCCACACTGTCCTCTGGGATAAATTGGTTTAGTGCTGGTGAGAGTTTAGACGAATGTCACGGCTGGCGCGAGGTGGAGTTTTCGGTTGGTAGTGTCCTAATTCTGAGATTGAGAAATTCCTGACTGGGTATCAGCCCCGACTATGATCTCAACGTCCAGACGTGAGGCTGCGCTTTACGTTTCGATGCTTGAAGTTTGGTATCGGGGGTGGCATGGGGAAATCGACGCCTCTCACTTTCGAGGGCGCACGGTTCAACGGATATTCCACTAGCGGGCGCGGTCGTCCTATCGCCCACGGCGGTAGAACACTCCGCCGCCGCCGAGGAGCAGGACTAACACGATGATGATGATTAGTGTGGTGGTGCTCATGGTGGCGAGCAGCCTATCACGGCTTCGCACTACCGTCTACAGGACAAGCATCGTGCCATAGGCCAGTTTCCACAACTCAGATTAGGACACTACCTTTTCGGTTGCTGCGTCCTGAGCGTCCGGAGAACTGCGAAGCTCACCACTGGCTCGCTTGGTGAGGGAGATTGTTGAGATGGCGTGTTTAAAAATCAATTGTTCCTGCGATCCTGATTCAAGCAAAACGGAAAACTTATCGAAGCTGCGAATCTTCCCGAGGAGTTTTGCGCCGTTCACAAGATAGACCGTCACCGTCACCTTATCTCGGCGGACAGTGTTGAGAAATGCATCCTGAATATTTTGTGGCGCCGGCTTTCCGTCTGACATCGTTATGGCGTGGCCTTCTCAGGTTGTTCTTGGTTGCGGTTCAGGTTACATCAGCGCTAATCGAGCGACAAGAGAAATCCGGGCCTCTAAGCCGATCGGGTCACTGCGTTCAATACCACTTCCCGAACCGCCGATTCAGTCCCAAATCCAGGGAACCATTCAACACCAACTTCATGACGAAACCATGTCAATTGCCTCTTCGCATAGTGACGAACATCCAGTTTCGATTGCTCGACCGCGCTGGCCAAATCCCTCCGGCCCAGAAGGTATTCGACCGTTCGCCGGTAACTGTGAGCGCCGAGGGCATTTGACTCGGGCGGTACACCCTGGGCCAGGAGGTCCTGGACCTCGTTTACCAGACCCGCAGCAAAGTGGTTTTCCGTTCTTTCATTGATGATTTTGTAAAGCTGCTCCCGGTCCGGATTAAGGGCCAGCACGCGTATCCGGCGCACATTTTCAGGCGGTTCAGGACGGTGGTCCTTCTGCGCCGACATCGACAGACCAGTCTGCAGCCGCACTTCGAGGGCCCGGTGCACGCGAGGCCAATCGCGCGCATAGAGCTCCTTTGCCGACGCCGGATCCAGGCGCTGCAGCAGCCGATGCAGATGTTCGGCCCCGTGACGTTTACGGATTGCGGTGAGACGCCTTCGCAGTCTTTCGTCTGTGGGCGGGCTCGAGAAGAATGGCCGTCTCAGGGCCCGCAGGTAGAGCCCGGTTCCGCCCGCCAGGATTGGCAAACGCCCGCGTCCTTCAATCTCAGTAATTCTTGCTACGGCTTCGCGCGCCCAATCGCCGGCGGTGTAGTTGACATGTGGGGGCACAAAGTCGATCAGGTGATGCGGCACTCCATGGCGTTCGGCAAGCGGCACTTTTGCCGTGGCGATCTGGATTCCCTGGTAGACCTGCACTGAGTCGCAATTGATGATCTCGCCGTCGAGTTGCATCGCGAGTTCAATCGCCAGGCCGCTCTTTCCGGAAGCAGTCGGTCCAACAACGGCGAGGATGGGTCTTGGGGAGCTTTCCGCGTTCACGCGCGAGAGAATATCACGCGGAAAAGAATTAGCAGCCAGATGAGGATTAGCACAATCAGGGCGCCCACTATTTGTGAGCGCGATAAACGCATGGGCATCACGGCAGGATGAATAGCGTATTTACGTTCAAAGCAAACCCGGGCAGCAACGGCGAAGTAATCTCGTCAGTTCCACCCAGCGTTGCAGTTTCTACCAATCTTCGATCGTGCAAACGAAAGATCATTACCGAAAGATTCTCGCGATCGACAATCCAATATTCCTCGACGCCATATTTGGCGTAAAGGCGCCGCTTCGCCAGAAGGTCACGGTTCCGGTTTTCCTTGCCCGCGGACACCACCTCGATTACCAGGTCCGGCGCAGCGACAAACCTCTCGTTGGCTACTATCTGATCCCAGCGCTCGTTTCGTACGAACACGAGATCCGGTATCACAGCGTCGTAATCACTAAACACCGCACCGGCGCCGGGCGCGACAATCCCCAGGCGGTGAGTCTCCAAATATTTGGCGAAAGCGACTTGTAATCTGTGCAATACGAGTTGGTGAGGTAAACCCGGAGCGCAAGACACGAAGAGTTCTCCTTCGATGAGCTCATAACGGTTGTTGTCGTCCGGCAAAGTATCGAGGTAGGCCACGGTGAGAAGAGGCTTAGCGCTGAAAACTTTACCGGCTTCTTCAGTGTTCATAAGGCAAATCTAACAGAGCTCCCCAACCGGAACCAGTGTTTGGGGAACGATGGGCAGAAGTATCAATGCTGGAAGTCTTTTATCCCGTACCGGCCTCATCCAGTGCGTCCTTCAATATAACTTCGTGAGTTCAATCCCGGTGTAATAAGACTTCAAGATTTCCGCATAACTGAGGCCTTGTTTGGCCAATCCATAAGCGCCAACCTGGCAGAGGCCGACGCCGTGACCCCAGCCGCGTCCGATGAATTTGAAACCAGCGACACTGCCATCGGAATCAAACTTCCGCTCAATCACAAATAGCTGTTCACGCAAGCCAAGGACAGAGCGAATTCTGCCGCCGCGCACATGACCGGTTCCATTCGCTCCGATCACTTCCAAATCAATGGCGCGCCGCGATGAGCCCCGAGCTGCGACACGTAAATCTTTGATCGCGCCGATCCCGCGAGCGTAGCGTGCCAGCCGCGCCTGAATCTGGCCCAGTGACAACTCCTTCGTCCAGTTGGTGAATGGTGAAACCCTTTCCGCGGAAGCGCCATTGAGTGAAGGTCGCACTTCGAGGTAGTCGACTTCGCCCGCGGCGTTTACGTGAAAGGTTACTGGCTCGCCGCCCACCAATGCCACAGAGCTTACCGGATAAATCCCTTCGCCAAGCTGACGAAACAAATAAGCGTCGGGCCTGACCTGGATGGGCAAGTCTTTGCCTTTGGTTGAGCGCAGAACAAGTGCATCGTTTACGGTGGGTCTGGCAGAGCCTTTTTGCAGTTGCAACAGAAGCCGTCCTTCGAGCAAACGGGCGATTGCATGAAGGGCACGAGCGCGCGACAGGGGATCGCGGGGACGAAGCGTTGCATCCGGTAACGCTGAGAGATAGCCGTCGCGAACCAGCATTGCCACATCCGCGCGGTTAACGGCGGGTATATCGGCGGCGTCGCGAACTGCCAGGTGATAATCGACATCGATGTTGCTCAGGAGGGTATCGGCGCGACTTTCCCCAAACACAGCGGTGCTGAGCGCCGTCGCGAAGGGGCCGGGCCGGTTCACATCTTCACCGACGGCCGGCGACGACTGCCGCGCCATCCGGGCCACAGAAACCAGCCAGCTACGAACTTCGCTGAGGGGAGCCACTGCTGACAGCCAGGAATCCGACACTCGCGAGGGAAATGATCCGAAGTTGTGCAATGCCAGTAGGGCGATGTCGCGCGCCAGGGGCAAATTCTTTTCTTCGCGTATCTCGGCAGGCTCGCGCGAGGTTTTGATGGTGAACGGTGCAAATGCAGCTTTGCCCTCGACCGCGCATTCACGGCCGCGCAGGTAAGGGACTGCATGATTGAAAATGTGCTCCGCAGCCTCGGTGCGTCCGCCGCAGGTCGAAGTGTAAAGAGCGTTAATGGGCTCGCCGTCGAACGTGGCGATCAACCCGCGAGTTTCGTCGACAGCTCGAGTCGAAAGGGGGTGTTCCGATGAAAGACCTCTGTACACCTGTGAACGAGTGGTCGGCAAGAGATCGAAACCCTGCGAGCTGAATTGGCCGCGATTGCGAAGCGCATAGGTGCGGGCAGCGATTGCCTGCGCCTTCTGTGCCTCGATGGCCGGATAACCGCCCGGCGACAATTCATTCGCTACGACGCCTCGCACGTAGTCTTCAAGGCCGAGCACGTTGACTACTGTCAATGTGCCGCGCGGGTTTGCAAAAACTTCGATGCGTCCCCGATAGGGTCTATCGTTGTAGCGCACTGGAGATTTGAGCTCGTCCTCGGACGCCAGGACTACCGGCGCGCTGGAACTGAAACTTCGCAGCGCTCCAGAGGAAAAGGCCACCACTTCACGAGAAGGGAGACTGGTGCGCGCGGCCAGCCGAAGGTCTGAAGGCGTTCTTCGCGCAGCGGGTGTTTGATTGCTTGCCGTGTGTATTGCGCCAGTCGCTGCATTGGTTCGGCTTGTGTTGGCCTGGCCCGACACAGCCAAGGCTGATTGAAAGACAGTAGCGTCGAAGCCGGCATCATTTAGCTGCTCGCTGACCTGCTCGGCTTCCGTCCGTGAGCGTCGCGATCCCACCAGCAGTCCCCAGGTTCTCGTTTCGGCGTCGTAGGTTATTTGCGATTCTTCGTCAATCGCTTCCTTAACCTCGCGCGATTTTTCTTCAGCTTCCTTGCGGCTGGCTGCTCCCGCGACCTGGACACGAAAGGCAGTTTCATTATTGGGTGGAGGCAAGGGCGACAGGAGTCGCGGTTCAAGCCTTACGCGGGACACATCGAGAGCGATGAGGGTGGACTCAGCTTCGGAGGCCTGCAGCAAACGCCCATTTGTAGAAACGATTGCTGCGCGCACATCCGTAGCCAGGCCAACGCGGATTTTTGGTTCGGGGCCTGGAGCCAACACTGCTCGGTCAATGACTGAAGCTGAAGAGTCAGCCGCCGGCACTTGCCATGCTTCTTCAGTGGGCACGGTCGTGGAAGTTTTTTGTTTCGATTCCTGGGTACGGCGCGGCCGGCTCTCGCCGCGTGTGTCTTGTTGAGCGTGAGCGATGAGAGAAACGCTGAGCGTCTGCGCGAGGAGAATCAAAAAGACTAGGGCTTTTCTTCCTAAGGAACTGCGCATGACGTAGGCATAGTACTACACGTGACAAGGTATGATTGATTGTCGATTGCCGATTAGTTGAAGTCAGTACCACCGGGCGGGTAGCCGGTGGCCCTCAAGATTGCCAATTGGCAATGACACGACCCAAACTGCACCACTATCGCCCGACCGATACTTGCTGCCCCTGCTTCGCAGGCTTAGACCTCTAATAACTCTTCCAGTCGTGCCCCTGGTAACACTTCAAGCTGTCGGTGTCCCCGGCGAAAGATGCGCGCGCCCGTCGACCCTTTCAGAATTGCGGCGCCATCTTCGATTCTAATCAGCGCGCCCTCGCGCAGACCAACTACCGGCGTTTCATTCTCTTCCAGGAACTGCAGAATTCGTTCCTCGCGCGTTTCCCCCATGTGACGTGAAGCGGGATCTGTGTCGAGATAGTGTGGATTGATCTGAAATTTCACCAGGCCCAACGCCATGAAGGAAGGGGGTTCGACGATCGGCATGTCGTTCGTCGTCTTGATGGTCGGCCCTGCGACATTCGCGCCGGCGCTCGATCCGATGTAGGGCATTCCTTGTGCGACACGCTGTTTGATCAAGGTAAGCAATTCCAAGTCGTAAAGACTCTTAAGCAGCCTGAAGGTATTTCCTCCGCCAATAAAGATGGCTGCGGCGTCCTTGACCGCCTGGTGCTTATCATCCATTTGATGTACCGAGTGCAATTCAATACCCATCTGCGCGAACCTCTGGCGCGCCTTCGCTGCATAGTCGTCTCGATCAATGAGGGCAAACGGCACGAAGAGCACGCTGCCGATGTTACCGAGAAAGTCGCGGATCTCAGTTTCGGCGTGATCGAGATAACCGCCGCCGTAGAGTGTGGAATTGCTGATTAAGAGCAGGCGCTTCAATTCTCTCGTTGCCATTCGTTCTCCCACGAGTCTGTCAACTTGCGAACCGCTCTTCAACAGTGAGAGCAAAAACCACAGTCGCCACAATTCCGATCACTGTCGCTATCAGAAAGGGAACTTCAGGCGAGATCTTCCAGAGAAGGCCACCAATCGCAGCCGCTGGAGTAATCGAAAGACTCCGCACCAGGTAGTAAAGCCCGACTGAACGGGCTCGCACGTCTTCGCGCGCAAAGTCCACGATCATAGCTTTGCGCGCGGGTTCGCCGATTTCGCGCAGACCGCCGACAACAAAAGCCAGCGCCAGCAGTGCAAAGGTCGAAGCCAGCACAATCGCGAGAGGGAAAAGCGCAAAGCAGATGAATGTCAGAATCACGAAAGGCTTGCGGCCTACGCGATCGGCGATCTTTCCTGCAGGAATGTAGACAATGATCGAAGTGATCATTTGAATCGCTACCAGGGTCCCGTAACTTACCGCGCTCAATCCGCGAACGTTTGTTACATAGAGGATTGTAAAGACTCCGGTCATACCCTCGCACATACGGACGATGATGTCGGAAATCAATAACCGTTTGAGAGCACCGTGAAACGTGCGCCACACGCCGGGAATATCTATCGCGCTTGCTGTCTTTATCTCGACATTGATATGTCGCACCAGTAGCACTGTGACGATCGCGAGTGCCAGAGTAATCACCAGTCCTGTATGAATGCCTGCCACAAGGCCGAGTTTTCCGATCAGCGCTCCGCCCAGCAAAGGCGCAATCACAATCGGCACGCGCTTCAGGATCGATTGAACTGTAAAACCCATCGCCCGCCGATCAGGAGGAAGTGAGTCCCCGATGATTGCAAATATGGCGGGCGAGGCCATGCTTTGCCAGGCCATTGCGAACGCGAGCCCCAGAAAAAGAAATGGCCAGGCAGGCGCTGTCAGGTAGATGAGGTATCCGCTGGCTGCCAGCAAAACGAAAATGAGAAAGGCGCGACGACGGCCGAAGCGATCAGCGATCCAGCCGCCAGGATACTGATAAATCGCGTCGAAGAGGTTCTCCGCCGTTCCGAAGAGTCCGATGATTGGCGCGCTGGCGCCGAGCACTTCAAGATATTTTGGCAGAAACTTCTTCCAGAGCTCTTCTCCCAATCCGAGCAGGAAGACAGCGGCTGAAGCGATGGAAACATTTCGCTCCAAACTCAGATAGTCGACGATTGTGCTTCGACGAGCCTGCGATGGTTTCTTTGAAAGCATGACAAGGAGGCAGTAGTCAGTAGTCAGTAGCCAGTAGCTAGTAGTCAGTAGTTCGGATCAGCAGTCAGGAGTTGGTAAAGCGCAGCCATCAGCCAACCTGACGGGTAACCAAGGCTTTTAGGTTCAACTGACTCTGGGCTACTGACTACTGACTACTGACTACTGACTACTGCCTTATACCCATACCGCAGAAGAATCGCCTGGCCCTCTGGTCCCAATACGAAGGTCGCAAATTGCTGAGCTGCAGCCTGCTTAGTTGAAGCGCGAACAACTCCCAAAGCCTGATCGATAGGCTGGTGGAGTTGTTCCGCTACTTCCAGGTAAGTTCCTTCGCCAGTCTTGACCATCGAACGTGGCAGAAAGCCCACCTCCGCGTTTCCCGAAGAAACGAACTGCCTCACTTGCGAAACGTTCATGCCGTAAACAACCCTGGGCTCCAGCTGTTGCCAGAGATTGACGGCTCGAAGCGCTTCGACTGCCGCTGCGCCATACGGGGCAATATCAGGTTTCGCGATTGCGATGCGCTCAATCGCCTTGTCTGTCAGGTCTTCAATGCGTTCGACTTTGATCGCGCTTCCCGGCGGAACCCAAATGACAAGACTACCGCGAGCGTAGATAGCGTTGGTGCCGGGGGTTAGCAGACCCTTCTGTTCCAGAATAGAGACATGCTTTACGTCGGCGGCAGCGAAGACGTCGAACGGCGCGCCGTTTTCGACTTGTTTTGCGAGATCCGCAGTCGCACCAAAACTCAAGACGACCTTGATGCCGCTCTGCTTCGTAAACTGTTGGCTAAGTTCCTGGAAGGCGTCGGTGAGATTGGCTGCGGCCGCGACGATGATCTCAGGAGGTTCGCGGGCTGCATCTGTTGGCGACGACTGACGGCAGGCTGGCCCCATCAACGAGATCAGAATTGCGCCGACCAGGGCGATTAGTTGCGCGGGATTCAAAGCTGGATACATCGGTGGTCGCACTCAAAGTCGTTAGAGCACAGGGAGATTACAGGAGTGATTTTGGTTAAGACAATCATTAATTGCGAGTGATTGCGCGTCAGACGCTAGCGATCCGCCAAATCACACGAAACCACACCACTACCAGAATTTGCACTCGCGACCGACTCAAGCAGGTCCGATTTACTTCTTCACAGAACCCTTGACCCTGTGGTATAGACCAATCTACCCCCCGCATTTATCGTATTGGCATGTTGGTATGCGCGTCTCTCGCAAGGAGGCTAATCCTCGTGAGGAAGAGTACATCCAGAGTTGGAGCGGGGTCTTTCCTGGCCCCCTTACTCCTGCTTGTCTTGCTGGCGATTAGTTGTCTGCCGAAGCCTCCCTCCGAATCCAGCGGCGTAAACCTGACAGTCTACGGATTCTCAATCATGAAGGAGGCGCTGGAAAAATCGGTGTATCCGGGTTTCTCCGCGAAATGGAAAGCCGAGCATGGATATGACGTGCATTTCACGTCGTCATTCGCCGGCTCAGAAACCATCACCAACCAGATCCTCCAGGGGGTCAACGCCGACATCGCCATACTCTCGATCGAACGCGATGCCAACCGGCTAAAAGAAGCAAGATTCGTTACCTCGGATTGGCATGATCTGCCTCATCAGGGAATTATCAATCAAACGCCCTTTGTGATTCTCGTGGCAAAGGGAAATCCCAAGGGCATTCGCGACTTCCCGGATCTCGCGAAACAGGGAATCAGGTTGATACAGCCTGACCCCGTCAGCTCCGGGGGAGCGCAATGGTCAATTCTCGCCATCTATGGATCGGAACTAGTCAAATCGACAAAGGAGACCGGAGATCCAGATTCTGCCCGCGCACTACAAACGCTCCAGGCGATTTGGCGCAACGTGAAGTCTACTCCGGGATCGGCGCGCGAAGCCCGCACGCAGTTTGAATTGGGTTATGGTGATGCGGTCATCACTTACGAACTTGAAGGTCTCTTGATGAAAGAAGCTGGAACCGCGGCGGAGATCGTTGTGCCCCGCGCCACGATCTTCAGCGAGCATCCTGCAGTTGTCATCGACCGTAATGTGACAGCGGCGCGGCGACCGGTGGTCGACGCTTTCATGCAGTACCTTTGGAGCGAGGAAGCACAGCGCGCGTTCGTGAAGTATCACTTCCGCGCTATAACTGATGAATCGTTGAATGACGCTAACCAGCAGTTTGCGAAGATTGAGATGCCATTTCGGATTGACTACTTCGGCGGTTGGCAGCGCGCGTATCCGGAGATCATCGAGAGCGTGTTTCGCGATCGAGTGCAGAGGAAGTAAGGTCTCAAGTCTCAGGTTTCAATAAACTGGAACCTAAGAACCTAAGACCTGAGACCTGAGACCTGAGACTACTTTAGAACGACATGAGCTCCGTTATACCAACAATGCGCCATGTTCGCGGTTTTGACGTTGCCAGACCGCTGAGCATTGGTGTGCTTGTTATCATGATGATGCCCCTCGTGTTCCTGCCGCTGGCGTCTATTTTTATTTTTGGGACCAGCAAAGGACTAACGAGCTTCTGGGCTGCCCTGATGGCTCCCGAGGCCGTCTTTGCTCTCAAGCTTTCCATGGTCACCAGCTTCTGGGCGACACTCTTTAATGTGTTTTTTGGGTTATTCGCTGCCTATGTGCTTTCGCGCTACAACTTCTGGGGCCGCAATGCGCTGATTGTTACTATCTCTTTGCCAACTGCTATTCCCACGGCGGTCGCCGGCTTTGCGCTGCTGTTGCTCTGGGGGCCTTACGGCATCCTCGGGCGCTTTCTCGCTCCCCACGGCATACAGACGATGTTTACGGCGGGAGCAATTATTCTCGCGAACATTTTCGTCACCTTTCCTTTGGCCTTCGGTGTGATCAAACCTGTCTTCGACACCATGAGTCGCTCGCTTGAAGAAGCCTCGGCGACGATCGGCGCCACGCGCGTGCAGACCTTCTGGCACGTGACACTGCCATCGCTCCGGGGCGCCATTGTCTCCGGCGCGCTCCTGACGTTTGCCCGCGCGGTGGGTGAGTTTGGTTCGACGATTCTTGTCTCCGGAAATCTTGCCGGCCGAACTCAAACCGCGCCGCTGTATATTTTCGCGAAGTTTAACGAGGGCCAGATTGAAGCTGCGAATGCGATTGCTATTGTGCTCGCTTTATTCTCATTCCTGATTTTTAGCGTGCTGTTCTTTGCCCGCGACTGGCTGGACGTTGACTAAGGAATAATTGATGCAGGCAAAACAGGCGATGATCAAAGAGCTGTCAACTAATCCCGACGCCAAACGCGGTGCGCCGGTAGTGGCTACGAGTGTAGTCGGCATCAGCAAGCGCTTCGGGAAAACCTCAGTTCTCGAAAACATCAACTTCGATGTTGCCGAGGGCGAGGCGCTCGTGTTGCTTGGCGCGTCCGGCAGCGGCAAGACCACGATCCTGAGAATCATCGCCGGTCTGGAACAGCCCTACACCGGCAAGGTGATGTTGCACGGTAAAGACGTGACCGAGTTGCCCGCACGCGAGCGAGGCGTGGGCGTCATCTTCCAGTCTTACGCTCTCTTTCCCAAGATGACAGTCGAAAAGAACATTGGTTACGGGTTAAGAATCAGGAGACGAAAGCGGAGGGAGATCCGCGAAACCGTTAATGAGCTCCTCGCACTCGTGCAACTTGAAGAACACCGCAAGAAGTATCCTTCGCAACTTTCCGGGGGTCAGCAGCAACGCGTGGCGATCGCCCGCACTCTCGCGTACAACCCAGAGGTGTTGCTCTTCGATGAACCGTTTGGCGCGCTCGATGCGCAGACGCGCGGACACCTGCGGCGCGAAATCCGCGCTCTGCTGCGCAAGGTCAACGTTCCCGCAATTTTCATTACTCACGATCAGGAAGAAGCACTCGAGCTGGGCGACCGCATCGCCGTGATCAACCTGGGACACATCGAACAAATAGGAACGCCATTCGAGGTTTACACTAAACCGGCAAATGAATATGTGGCGACATTCCTCGGCGCCGCGAACATTCTGCCGGGCGTAGTGAAAGATCGCAGCGTCGAAGTTGGTTCGGCACTGGTGCCGTTGCCAGAGGGTTATGAAAAGTATCATGAAGGACAGAAAGTAAAACTTGTCTTTCGTCCTGAGGATGTTTCTTTAAGCAAGACGAGCGAGGTCACGGCCGGTCACGTCTGCATAGCCAAAGGAATAGTCGAATCGACAAACTTTGTCGGAGCGTACGAGCGGGTGGGTATTCGCATTGACCTTTCGGACTCCGGGACCTGTGACACGAATGAGACGCCTTATTACCTCACAACCCAAACACCCGAGAGCCAGACCTCAAAGCCCATCATTGCCACGCGGCCGAAACCCGAGGCCACTGCGACAAGACTCACGATCGGCGACCGCGTTGCCGTGGGCTTGTCCTCATTCACGGTGCTAGCGGATGTGGCTCCGCGAAAACGAGAAAGCGAATCGCCTAGAGGTTGATGGCTTCTACGTGCCACCCTTTTCCAGTGCTCCTACCGCAAGACTGTGGAATTGACGGCGTACGCTGTTGATGTTCACGAATGGAAGTGGGCGAGCGTGAGTGCGATTGGTGAGCAGGATAAGAACGCGTTCATGGTGCGGATCGATCCAGCAACTCGTGCCCGTGAACCCCGAATGACCGTAACTATCCGGAGGCAACGCTGGGCCTGCTGCTGATTCGGGTGTAGCCGCGAGTTGCCAGGAAATCGAACGAGCCTCACTCAAACCCTCAGTCATATTCGAACGAAACAGTCGCGCACAGGTTTCCGGTTTAAGAAGTTCGCTCTGATCCGCTAAGCACTGGCTGGCGAGACGAAGTGTCTCGGCGGCGGTTGAGAAGAGTCCGGCATGACCAGCCGCGCCGCCAAGGAAGTAGGCGTTGCCGTCATGCACCTCGCCCCAAATCACATGTTCGCGCCAGTTCAAGTATTCTGCCGCGCCGGTTGTTCGAGAAGTTTCGCGTTCGTACACGTTGCCTGTTTCACAAGCTGCAATTCCGGTCTGCAAGGCAATTTCCGGATTGAAAAAAGTGTGTTGCAGTCTTAACGGTTCGATGATCTCCAGTTGCGCTAATTCAGCGAGCCGCTTGCCAGTCAGCCTCTCCAGCAGAAACCCCATCACGATGAACCCCAGATCGCTGTAGACAACACGCGAGCCCGGTTCGTATTCCAGCGCCTCGTTAGCAATCACACCAACCGTACGATCGCGTTCGCCTTCAGCCAGGATATAAAGTGGGCGCCATGCGGGCAGGCCGGATGTGTGGGTGAGGAGTTGTCGCACAGTGATCATCTGTCTATCGGCGCGTTTAAACTCCGGCAGGTAATGAGCGACGGCGCTGTCCAGATTCAGCTCGCCCGCTTCGATGCGTTTGGCACAGAGCACGCCTGTCAATAGAGGCTTGGTGAGCGAGGCGAGATCGTAAACGGTATCGAAAGAAGCAGTGATGCGGTACGGCTCGACAACCGCCAGGCCTATCGCATCCGCGAAAACAACTTCGCCCTTTTCAGCGATGAGATAAACGGCAGAAGGGAAGTCGCCGGCAGCAATTCGCTCTGCGAGAAACGCGGAGATTGGATCTTGCGGCATGAACGGAATGCTTTGCATGCAAAAGTTAGTGGGCGGTGGACAGTGGGCAGTGAGCAGGGGGCGAAATCATTTTCCATTTGACCAGCCCGCGGCCGCCAGTGGTACGACCTAATGATGTCGACGCTGTTTCTTGCATAAGTCAGCTGAGAAATGAGAAATGGCAAATGTGAATTCAACTTCGAAGTACAACACCAGCTCTTCGCCCCGGAGGGGCGAGATGTTTATAGTTAGTAACCCAAAAGCCCAGCGCTCCATAGGAGCGCGACAACGGCTCCAATGATTCACACGTCCCGATGTCTCGCTCCTAACGGAGCAAAGAGGCAGCAATGGCTTATAGCTATAATCTTGCTCCTAACGGAGCGAAATCGACGTTGCACTCCAAGTTGAATCCGCGGATAACATATGGAAAATGATTTCGCGCCCTTTCCACTGCCCACTGCCCCACTGCCCACTGCCCACTGCTCATGAGCGAGGTCGAGCGCTCAGTGCTCCAAGCTGTGTCCGGCTCCCGTGTTCGTGAATCCTTTCCAGAACTCTTAACGCGAGGGAAAGCGCGTTTCGACCTTCGGTACCCGATACTGGTGAAGGCAGTCCTTCCTGTGCGGCGGCAAAGAAGCTGGCGATCTCAGCTCGCAAAGGTTCCACGTCTATCACATCCAGATTGCGTACATGCACGCCCGGCCAGGTACCATCGGCCGTGGGTGGCGCCAGGCTGCTGATGGACGCACGCTTTGTCGTGTAATCCACCGCCACATAATCATGAGGTTGGAAGAAGCGCATCTTTCGGATCTTCTCCGTGCCGACTCGCGACGCCGTAATATTTGCCACTGCCCCAGACGAAAACTCCAGGCGTGCATTGGCCGCGTCTACTTTGTTTGTCAGGATTGGAATGCCGACGGCATGAAGTTCAGTTACTTCGACCTCCTCACCAACCAGCCACTGCACGACATCCAGATCGTGGATCATCAGATCCAGAACCACATCGATGTCGAGCGAGCGCGCCGTGAATTCGCCTACGCGATGAATCTCGAAGTAAACCGGATTGCGGACATGCGGTCGCAGGGCAACAAGCGCGGGATTAAAACGCTCAAGGTGGCCGACCTGCAGCAAAGCGTCCCCCTTCGCCGCTGCCTTAATCATCAGGTCCGCTTCGTCAAGAGTTCGCGCGATGGGTTTCTCAACGAGAACGTGAATACCCGCCTCGAGCAACGGGCAGGCAATGTCGCAATGCGAAACAGTGGGGACGGCGAGGCTGACAGCGTCTACCTGGCCTATCAGTTCGCGCCAGTCGGTCGTAAAGGGAACATTTCTTTCCTCGGCAATCGTCCGCGCAGTCTCCACGTTCTGATCGCAGAGGAAGACAAAGTCCGACTGTTGTTCGTTCGCAAGGATCGCGTGCAGCCGCGCGTGTTGTCGTCCCAAATGTCCGACGCCAATTACTGCTGTTCGCAATGACAAGGTTTTACTGTTTTCTCTTTTTGCTTTAGGTTAAGGGCGCCTGCGGGCAGGGAGCAGAAGTCGACAACCGCACTGCTCGCTGTCTTCTGCCGACGGCTAACTGTTACCAGCGGAGCGACTATACTTGCAACCTTCAACGCTTGCCAAGCGGGTCTGGTTTTTACTATTTCTCGCCGTCATCGCCTCATACCTTTACGGTCTTGGTCACTTTCCTCTTGTCGGACCTGATGAGCCACGCTACGCACAGGTGGCGCGCGAGATGTATCTGCGTGACGATTTAATTACTCCTACACTTGGCGGGCATACCTGGTTTGAAAAACCGCCACTGCTTTACTGGATGATGATGGTGGCTTTTCGATTGATAGGCACCTCTGAAACCGCGGCGCGAATCGGGCCGGCGCTTTCTGGTTTACTGACGGTAGTTGCCGTTTTTTGGGTCGGTAGACGGGTGCAAAGAGCGAGCGGTGACAATGGAGTGTGCGGACTCGGGGCCTGGAGCGGATTGGTTGCTTCGTCGATGCTCGGCATTATCGTATTCTCCAGGGCCGCGAGCTTCGACATCGTTGTCACGATGACTATCGCCTGGGCGTTGAGTTGCTTTGTGGTTCATGAACTGGAAACAGACGACGTGCGCCGGCGGAAGTTATTGATCGGCTTTTATGTTTTCGTCGGACTGTCGCTGCTGGCCAAGGGACTCGTCGGCGTTGTGATTCCCTTTGGCGTAGTTGTCGCGTATTACGTTTTGCGTCGCGCGTTCCCGGCGAAACACTTCTTACAAAGCTTGCTCTGGGGCATGCCTCTCGCGTTTGCCGTAGCGGCACTCTGGTACGGGCCGGTAATTGCCCGTCACGGTTGGTCGTTCCTCGATGAATTTTTCGTGCAGCACCATTTTGCGCGCTACTTCTCGAACAAGTATCGGCACCCGGGTCCGATCTACTTTTACCTGGTTTGTCTGGTGCTCATGACACTTCCCTGGACAATGCTGCTGATTGCAGGTGTGGGAAAGGCAACTAGTTGGCGCTGGCGCGGCGGGGGGTCACAAGACAAATTGCGCGTTTTCGCGCTGGCCTGGCTGGTATTCCCCCTCGCGTTCTTTTCGTTCTCGGGATCAAAGCTCGCAGGGTACCTCCTTCCCGTGTTGCCGGCAGCCGCACTCTTAGCCGGCGAACGCCTCGCAAGATTTACGTCGACCGGGCTAAGCGGGCGTTACGAAATGCGCGCGACGGGCGTCCTGCTTGCGTTGCTGGCGATCGTCGGAACGATCGCGGGAGTCCGTTCAGGCCATGTATCTTCAGCAGGAGCAGCAATGATAGCTGGTCCGTTGCTGATTGCCGGGGCAGTCAGTTTCTTTTTCACGCATCTCAAAACCCTGGCTGCCGTGTCCGTGATTGTTGCTGGTCTATCGTTTCCGATTCTCGTTCTAAACAGCAGTCTGCTTAACCTGACGACTCCTGAATCGGTGCGCGACATGATCCGGCTGGCGGATGCAAGAGGTTACAGCTCGGCGGCAGTCTACGGGTTGGGCCGGATTGATCGTTCCGCGGAGTTTTATGCCTCCGGTCGCGTTGCGTATGGAGTCGATGGTGAACCCGTAGTCTTTGAGAATGCTCCCCAGGTGATGTTGGAGGCGGAGGGGCGTGGACAGATTCTGGTTCTCGTTCCCAGGGAATATGACCAGTTGCTGAACCTCAAATCGTTGGGTGCCGAGGTGATTGGTGATAACGGAAAGTTCGTTTTGATTGCCGTCGGCCGGCGCTGAAGCTCCGAAGCCCGGAGAATTTAATTAGCCGCGGATGAACGCAGATTTTACGGATCAGAGAAAGTTGGTTCTGATCTGTGTCATCCGCGCGTATCCGCGGCTTATTTGTCTGGTTATGGTTCTAACGCAGATTGCGATCGAAGAAATCAATTACCAGTCGATCGTAACCCTCGCCTTGCTCTCCGGTTGCCGAAGGCAGTCTAAACCCGGTTAAAGGAAGATCGGTCTTTACTTCGACTCCGCGGCTGTTGATGAAACAATTTGCTAGCGCTCGCGTCGAATCACGCAGATATCCCGCGTCAGCCCCGGATAGTAAGAGAACTTTTCGCTCATTGAGTTTTGCGGCTAACTCACACGCGGACGTGTTGTCATAGCGACCGAGAAAATAAGCCCGCGTCGCCATCCTTATTAGAAAACGCAGCGGCGCATTGTCTATATCGAGATCCGCGCGTGCTGCAGCCTGTAAAACCTCGTCGGGTTCTCGCGGCAGAGAATCAAGCACGAGGACCCTGATGGCGGGGTCTTTTGTCGCAGCTCCGAGTGACGCGTAAGCGCCAATCTCGATACCGTAGAGTCCCAGATTGTCGTTGACTAATTTCTGACCCGCAGTCGTTTTCAAGGTGCGCAGGTAGTCGAAGGCGGCAAGAATATCGTCGGCTTCGCGTGAGCCAAATGAAGTCCACGATATTGGCGGTTTCAATCCATGGCCGCGAAGGTCGGGCCAGAGAATTGTAAAGCCAGTGGCCTCATTAATCTTGACGCCGAGGTTGAAGAGCCAGGAACGATCCACACCATAACGATGCGCAAGTATCACTGCCGGCGCGTTATCGGCGCCTCGCAGCAGCCAGCCGCGGGCCAAGGTGTTGTCGCGATTGCGCCACGTCTGATCGGAAACCTTGAGAGCGGCACCGCTAAACTGGGCAAAATTTTCCGGGGTTACCAGGTAAGCCCCGCGGGGCGGCCGCGTTACTCCATAGACAATGAAGCCCAGCGCCGCAGATATAGCCACCGTCAGCAGCAGCAGAATTGGCAGCAGCGACTTGAAGAACTTCTTACCTAATCGTCGTCGTCGGGCCATAGAAGCAGGGATGAAGGATGATCGATGAGGGGTAAAGAAATCGCCGATCTGCGCCAGCGATCTGTTGGACCGTAACGTCGTTAACTTTCTCGGGCTCCTTTCTGAAACAGACGCTCGTAATCACAGGGCGTGTTGATGTTATCAAAAAACTGTTCCGCGCCCTTCAGGTCCGCAAGCTCCGAAAAATCCAACCATCGCGTTGCCACGGATTGTAACAGAGCGACGGGCTTTCGTTCGCCAGTTTTGATTAGGGCCTCGGCTTGAGGCAGGCAGACAGCAACGAGGTACGCAGCACAGAGCGGCTGTCGTCGGCCGTCAGCCTGCACGGGGGCCACGGCGTCAAAGCCCTTGCGGAACAGTAAGAGTCGCTCAAAGAGTGCAGAGGTGACATTCGGCAGGTCGCAGGCGATGATGAACGCCCATTCGGATCTACAGGCAGCGAGTGCCGCATGAACGCCACCTAGTGCGCCCCATTGCTCATGTACATCCGGTGCGAGGGGAAAGCCGGAATCATTCTGGTCGGGCTTTCCTACCACCGAGACCTTTGCTGTAGCCGTCGAGAGTTCCCGACCGATGCGCTGGACAAAAGACTCTTTTCCGATCGCCAGCCGGGCTTTATCGGTGCCCATGCGGCTGGAGGCGCCGCCAACAAGGATGAAACCTTCAACGGGATCCATGGCAATTCCAGATTAGTCCAGCCGGCTTGCGAGGTAAATGGCATTGGGTCAGTTTGATTTTCAGGCTTCCATTCACAGCGGGCTTGAGCCAGGTGAAAATAGAGACCCAGCACAGTATCTAACCGTTTTCAGCGGTTTCTCCTTCGCGAGACCGGAAAGCGTTAAACGGTTCCATTGATTATTGGAGCATTGAGGCACCGGGCTGAAGCCAAATGTGAATGAGAATTCAAACTGACCCACTACCGGGTGAATGGTTACCTTGACCGTCATGGAAGCGAAAGTTATATTTCCAGGTGACGGATTCGCGTAATGCGCATCTAAGCGACCAGCCAAGAAAACGCCCGCGCAGCAAGTCGAACTTACGAGGTAGTCAGAAATGAACAGATTTACCCAGGTTTTCCACATTGTGATTTGTGTCTCAGTTTGCTGTGGTTTGGCGCTTGCGCAAGGGTCGCCTGCCAAAAACACGAGGCAGAACGCAGGCGGCACTGAGCAGAAACAGCCGCCGGCGGGTAAAGCTGCTCCGGCAAATGACACTAGGTCCGATGCCCGTTTTTTTCCGCTCGAGGACTTGCGTCCGGGAATGAAGGGCGTCGCCCGCACTGTCTTCTCCGGAAAGGAACCGCAGGAATTTGGTGTGGAAATACTGGGAGTGTTGCCTGGTTTCCCAGGGCCGCGCCAGTCCGCAATCATCGGAAAATTGAGCGGCGCCAATGTTGAGAAGACTGCGGTGTTTGCCGGCATGTCCGGCTCTCCGGTTTTCATTGACGGGCGTCTGGTGGGGGCAATCGCTTTTAGTTTTCCTTTTGCGAAGGAACCGATTGCGGGTATCACGCCGATAAAACAGATGATCGAAATCTTCGCAAATGGATCGGTCCAGGAAACTAAAAGTATTCGCGAACCACGGCTTGTCTCCTTCAGTCAATTGGCGGCGACGGAATGGAAGCCGGCTTACCCGAAACCTGCAGTAACCGGGGCTCCACTGATGACGGCCGTATCGGAAGGGTCTCCTTTGATTTCGCTGATGGGCCAACAAATGACTCCCATAGCGACGCCGGTGGTCTTTGGTGGCATCAGTCAGGAATCTCTCTCGATGTTTGCGCCGCAACTGATGGCCAATGGGCTCCTGCCGGTTTCCGGCGTGGGAGGCTCGGCCGCCATTACTACGCTTGGCGTGCCAACCGAGAAGACCCTTACTCCCGGGACTTCCCTGAGTGTGCAACTCGTTCGCGGAGACTACTCAATTGCCGCATCGGGCACGGTTACATTTCGCGATGGCGATCGCATTTACGCCTTTGGACATCCGTTCCTGAGTCTGGGGGCTGCTGATATGCCGATGACTGAGACGTCCGTCGTTACAGTCATTCCCAACGTCAACAACTCGTTCAAGCTTTCAGTTCCCGGACAAATGATGGGGACGATCTCCCAGGATCGCGCTCCCGGTGTTTTCGGACATTTGGGCCGCGCTCCGAAAATGATTCCGGTGAAAATCAATCTGCATACGAGCCGGGATCGTACAGAAACTTTTAACTATGAGATTGCCAACGATTCTTTTCTGACACCGCTGCTGCTAAACATCACGGTCTTCAATACGATCACTTCAAGCGAACGGGCCCTCGGCGACTCGACGATTACCATCAAGGGCGACATAAGAGTAAAAGGGCAGGAGAGTGTCAGTGTGGATCGGCGTTTCTCAGCGAGCAATTCCGCGATGTTGGCGGCGGGCTCGGTTGCGGCTCCGATGGGGACACTCTTGAACAGCGGTTTTGACGACGTCCAGATCGATGGCGTCACCCTCGATATCTCATCGACAGATACCAAGTATGCCGGTTCCCTGGAGCGCATCGCGCTCGATCGCACGGAAGTCCGCCGCGGCGAAAAGATTGAGATTCAGGCCTACGTAAGAACGGAAGCAGGAAAACAATTTGTACAGCGCATTCCGGTTCAGATCCCCGAGGATGCCACACCAGGTCAACTGCTAGTTTTTGTAGGCGATGGGAGCGCGCTTCAGGAAGGTTCTGCAGCGAAAGCTTTCGTGCCCCAGGACCTTAGCCAGCTTGTCAGGGCGATGAACAAGGTGAAGAAGAGCGATCGTCTTTACGTAAAGCTGTTCCGCATCACGCCAGGCGCGGTCATTGGCACAGACGAGTTGCCCAATCTGCCGCCCTCAGTGGTGGCTACACTAAACAGCGATCGCACATCGGGCGGTTACACTCCCACAGTCTTGTCTCCAGTTTATGAAATGGAATTGCCTCCGGCTGAGTTTGTAATCTCCGGTCAGCAACTGATTGGGATTGACGTTGTGCGCTAAGCCCGCATGAGGAAGAGAGTGGTGTTGGCACGTAAAGCCAACTCCTCGAAGCAGCAACAATCCTGCAATTAGAGATCGTCAAACACCATCGCTTCCGGACAGATCTCCAAAGCGTTCCGCTTCCATGAAACCTCCCCGTTGGATCTCTAAATCGGGTTCCCATGCCCGAGGTGCAGTTGTAGCCCTGTTGTTACTCCTGCTGCTCCTGTTGTATCCCTTCGAAACTACGATCGTGCCCGAGTGGAATTTGAAAGTTGTTGATGACTACGGCGCTGCGGTTGGCGATATCAACGTCACTGAGCACTGGCAGCACTATTTGCTGGAGACTTCCTCGCATGAAGAGACGCGGCGAGTCGGTGCAAATGGCGTGACTTTTCCGCCGCGTGCAATCAGGGCGAGTTTGCTTGGGCGCGGCTGGGCGGCAATCAGTCGCATCAAAACGGACGGCTGGCAGGCGCGAATGTCGCCGGCGGCCTCGATCGTTGTGTGGGGCCATAAGAACTATGCGACGACTGTGGCTGTCTACTTTTCGAAAGCGCCGCCACAATCACATGTCATCGTGCCTTCCATCGAATGACTCCCGCTACTTTCGTTTGATTGCGAATAGGAACCTTCTTTCCGACCTGGGAATGTGAAGCGCTTCAAAGCCGAGCTTTTGAGTGTGGAGAGCTTTTCGAAGATCTTCACCACCGAATAGCAGCAGCGTACTTGGTTGTGGCGACCACTCGATAAGGCGGGGCAGCATTTCGCTGAAGCGGTCCAGGGCGCGGCAGGTGACGAAGTCCGCATCCGGCGTCCCGATCTTCTCAAATCGTTCAGCAATTACTTTCGCTGAGCTTAAGTTGCCCGAGAGATTTAAAGCCTCAAGTAGAAACACCGTCTTTTTCTGTGACGATTCGATCAGGACAGCCTTGAGATCAGGACGAACAACTGTGCAGGGAATTATTGGCAAGCCTGCGCCCGACCCAATATCGACAACGGTCGCCCCTTTGGGCAGGTATCTCAGCAGGAGTAGGGACTCGAGTATGTGCCGTTGCGCAAATTCATCTGCCGAGCATGGAGCGACCAGATGTAGGCGCTGATTCCAGATGTTGAGCAGCTCATAATAATCGGCCAGACGTTGGATTGAGTCGGTGGCTAGGTGCACCTCATAGTGTGAAGCATTGAGTGTCAGCGCTTGCTTGAACTCATCTAGTTGTTCAGTGTGGGTATCCATTCAGCCTTCGGAACAATGATAATCTAGCTCGACAGAATACGAGCGGTAGAACCTGTGTGAAAACCAAAGAAGCCCGCGGTAATTTGCAGGTCAGGAAGGCGGACCCTGTCCCCGCCTCCAGCTTGAAAGCCACTCAGCAACGCCGAGGAGTTGAGGCTGTCAGTTGGAGGCTGAGATTGAATTGAGGTGTTGGTCTAATCGATTCTTGTTTTTGCTGTAAGAGCGGGGACAGGGTCCGCCTTCCTGACCTGCAAGTTATCGGGGCTTGAGGCGTCCTTATGAGGACTAAGTTGAGATTCTCTCATTCTAAAAACTAATTCCGACGATGAATCCCTTGGAAGACATTGTTGCGCAACACAAACGTCTCGGCCGGGCGGTGACAGAAATAATTGCGGACTTCGTCGCCAGCCTCGACTCGCGGCGAGTGGCCTCCGAAGCTACACCGGCCGATTTGGAGAAGTTGTTCACCGAGTCACTTCCCGAACAAGCAATCGATATTGATGAAATCCTGACAAGTTTTCGCGAAACGATCGCGCCTCACGCTATGGCAGTTCCCAGCCCGCGCTACTTCGGCCAGTTTAATCCTACGCCATTGCCTATCGGTGTCTGGGCAGATGCGCTCGCCTCGGCCTTAAATCAAAACGCCGGAGCGTGGCGGAATGGTCCCACATCCGCGATGATTGAAGCACGCGTCATGCGCTGGCTTTGCGAGTTGGTTTCGTATGGTGAGAAAAGTTTTGGCACTCTGGCGAGTGGTGGTTCCGAAGCAAATCTGATTGCCTTGAAATGCGCGCGCGACCGCGCAGACGCAACAATAATTCATCAGGGCGTGCGCCGAGCGCCTTCTGACCTGACAATCTACGCTTCCGAGCAATGTCATTACTCGCTCGAGAAGAACGCGGACATTCTGGGACTGGGTCGCAATAACCTTCGCAAGATTGCCACTGACGAACGGTTTCACATCCAGCCGGAAGCTCTGCGAGCGGAAATCGCGCGCGATCGAGAAGCCGGGCGGATGCCGTGTTGTATCGTGGGAGTTGCCGGCACCACTTCCACCGGCGTAGTGGATCCGCTGGAGGAGTTGGCGATGATCGCTCGGGAAAATGATTGCTGGTTCCACGTGGACGCAGCGTATGGTGGCGTGCTGGCGTTTTCCGATAAACACCGGAACAAACTGCGCGGAATCGAACAAGCTGACTCAATTACTTTCGATCCGCATAAGTGGATGTTTGTTCCTTTTGCTTGTGGTGCGGTACTGGTGCGTGAGGGAGGCCAGATTCTGCGCAAGGCGTTCGACATTAGTCCGGAGTATCTCAGTGAGGACCGTGGCGGGACGGATATCGAATACGATTTCTTTCGCTATGGTCAGATGGGAACGCGCCGTTTCAACTCCTTGAAACTCTGGATGGCGTGGAAATCTATGGGACGAAGTGGCTACGCCGAAGTTATCGAGCGGCAGATCGGTCTGACTAACTATTTTGCGGAACGCATTGATAAGCTCCCGGACTTCAAAAGGCTGGGCGAGGTTGAGACGGCTGTTTGCTGTTTTAAGTTTCTCCCATCTATCGCTCAGAAATGGGATGGCGTTAATCAGGATCGATTGCAACAGCGTTTGCAGCAGCGAATTGAGCGGAGCGGTGAGGCGTGGGTTACGACCACGGTGTTGCGCGGCCGTCGCTCGTTGCGGGTTAACGTCAACAGTTTCCTCACCGAAGCTCGTCACATTGAGGACTTAATCGGATTATTGGAGCGCGAGGGGCTGCACTCTTTGAGGGAAGTTAACTAAGAGTACCCTGGCAGTTGGAAATTCCTTTTGGTCGGGAGGAGCGTTGCCCACGGAGTGGCGCCTAAACAAATAAGATGAGCACAAATATATTTGCCGACAGGATTCTTGGCGACAGAGTGGCTTTCGTCACCGGTGGCGGCACTGGGATTACTGGCGGAGTGGCGCGCGCGTTAGCAGAAGCCGGTGCGCGGGTCGCCCTCGTCAGTCGGAAGCTGGAACATCTCGAACCGGCGGCTGAGGCGATCAACGCCCTTGGCGGCGCGGCGATTCCGGTTGTGGCGGACGTGCGTAATCCAGAGGACGTCGAAAGGGCGATAGGTACTACGATAGATCGTCTGGGCAAGATCGATATCGTAGTCAACGGTGCGGCGGGAAATTTCTTATGCGCAGCAGAGGAACTTTCGCCGAACGGATTCGGCACCGTCGTGGACATCGATCTTAAGGGGACGTTCAACGTCTGTCGCGCTGCGTTCGCCGAGCTGAAAAAAAATCGCGGCCAGATTTTGAACATCAGCGCCACACTTCATTACCTGGGTACGCCGATGCAACTTCACGTCTCCGCGGCGAAGGCGGGTGTGGATGCGCTCACACGGAACCTGGCGGTGGAGTGGGGGCGACATGGGATCCGAGTCAATGCGATCGCGCCCGGGCCAATTGGGGACACGGAAGGAATGAAGAGACTAGTTCCCGAGCCAATCAAGGAAAAATTGCGCCAACGAATTCCGCTAGGGCGGTTCGGTGAAATCGCTGACATCGAGCGCGCTGCCGTATTCCTTTGCTCCGAAGCTGCCGGTTACATCAATGGAACAGTTTTGGTTGTGGATGGCGGTCATTGGCTTGCGGCAAACAGGCTCATATGAGGTTTTGAGTTTCGGGTTCCGAGTTTCCCGCTTGTTCTAAAGCAGAGCTTCTCTGATTTGCGTCGGCTCAGGAAAACGAACCACGAAACTCGGAACACGAAACACGAACCACGAACTCGGAACTCGGAACTCGGAACTTGAATGATGCGACATCTGTTAGTGATTACGATATGTCTTTTTCTAGCTGCGGCGGATGTGAGGGCACAAGAACCGGCAAAACCCTCGGAACCCGCTGCCACTCCAAAAAAGACGAATGCACGACCCGCTGACGCTTCCGCTATTCAGTCGGAACCGTTTGATGGCGCTTCAGTGGAGAAGATGAGGGAACAGTGTGTGACGCTGGACACCGAGGCTGGCCTAATTGAAATTGAATTCATGCCGGAGGTGGCGCCCGAAACTGTGCGAAATTTTCTTAATCTTGTTGCCACTGGTGCCCTCGATACCACAACATTCAGTCGCGTGGTAAAAGACTTCGTAATTCAGGGAGGAAACCTCGCCACCAGCGAGAAATGGGGAGTCGAACTTTCAAAACGCGGATCGAGGAAACTGCCTGACGAACCTAACCTGGTGAAGCACGAGCGGGGGATTGTTTCGATGGCGCGGGGCGACGAACCAAATAGTGCCAGCACCCATTTTTTCATTCTGGTTGGTCCGGGCCAGCACCTCAATGGAAAGTTTGCTGCCTTTGGCAGAGTTCGCAAGGGCATGGAAGTAGCGGACGCGATCAACGCCGCTCCCAAGGATGGCGACAAACCAGCAAAGCCGGTGCGTATCAATCGGGCTCTTGTCGCGGCCTGTCCCGCCGTAGGGCCGTGAGGTAGTGGGCGGCGGGCAGAAGGCAGTAGGCAAGAAAGCAGAGGCCAAAGACCGCAGGCCAAAGACCAAGACCAAAGATGCTATTAGTAATCGATAACTACGACTCGTTCACCTACAACCTCGTTCAATATCTGGGCGAGCTTGGCGAGACTGTAGAGGTTTATCGTAACGACGAACTTACCGTTGACGAAATCGAGGCGAAGCACCCTGACCGTATCGTGATCTCGCCGGGTCCAGGCACTCCCGATGACGCGGGTATTTCGCTGGAGGTCATTAAACACTTCGCCGGCCAGATTCCGATCCTTGGCGTTTGCCTGGGACACCAGGCCATCGCGCAGGCGTTCGGCGGGGTAGTCATTCGAGCGCCCGTTCTGATGCATGGCAAGGCTTCTGAGATCTGCCACGACGGCCGAACAATCTTTGCCGGCCTGGATAATCATTTTCAGGCGGGGCGTTATCACTCACTAATCGTTGAAAGGTCATCGCTTCCCAAATCGTTCGAGATTTCGGCCTCCACCTCGGATGACGTCATTATGGCATTACGGCATCGCACGCTGAAGCTCGAAGGTGTTCAGTTTCATCCCGAATCAATCCTCACCAGTTGCGGCAAAAAACTCCTCGCCAATTTCCTTCGGCTATAAAATTACGCTTCACAGCCAGTTTCAGTTGAATTCGTCACCGTCGACTGTTAAACGTTGACGAACAATACGGACCGCGGGTTATCCTCTTGACCAGCCCCAGGAGTGTCGACGTCAAAGAGCAAGGTGTTTGGTAGATTTGTCACCCTCACTTCAATCCCAGGATCCTAATGAAACCCATACCGCGGAAAAGCAACACCGCAAGCGTCGAGGCCCGTGAGCGAGGACGCGTGCTGATTATTACCGACGATTTTAGCGTCGAATATTGCACGGCGTTGGAGTCGGCAGGGCTCGAGATTGTTGGCATCACAGCGGGCGCGGCGGCCTTAGTGTCGCTGAATCGTTCGCGCCCGCATCTCGTAATCGCCAGCGTTCCTATAAGAAGTCTTTCTACGAATGAGTTGGCACGAATGCTAATCCAAACGGACGATGGCGTCCCCTTAATACTGGTGGGAAAGGAGGTCTCCACACCACAACGCAGGCATCAAGCCCTGTCAGTTGGTGCATGCGACTACTTCGAGGTGCCGGCCGAAGTTGAGTCTTTGATTCTCCGCGTTACGCAAATGGTGGTATTGCGACAAACCATGGAGCGGCTACGTTCCGAAGCCGACCTGGATCATTTGACCGGGTTGGCAAATCGCCGCCGCTTCCGCAAGGCATTAACCGGCGAGGTTGAAAGGTGGCGTCGTTACGGTGTACCGTGCGCACTGCTCATGCTCGATATCGATCACATGAAAGAGATCAATGATCGCTTTGGGCATCCCGCGGGCGATATTGTTATTCGACAGATCGCCAAAGTATTGACGGATGTCTCGCGCGACAACGACACTGCTGCACGGCTTGGAGGCGAAGAGTTCGCTTTGTTGCTTGCGGGCGTTGGTGTCGAGAAAGCGGCAGCGGCTGCCGAACGTCTGAGAAGTATTTTGGCGGAACAGACTGTTCCGGAGGTGGGCAAGATCAGCGTGAGTATTGGGGTGGCGGCTTGTCCCGCGAGTGCTGACTCTGATCGCGCGCTTTACTCCGCGAGCGACCGAGCGTTGTATGTTGCCAAGAATGAAGGGCGCAATCGTGTAGCTGTGGCACCCTTGTTACAGGAGAAACTTCCCGGCGTTTAAGTCAATTTGCAGAAAAAGAAGGAGAAGCGGTAATGAGAAGCCCCCGAGCGTCATGGTCCTCTGTGAGTCTGTTTCTGTTAATAGTGTTGTCTACTGCGGCCCTTGCTCTCGCCCAGGAGAAACCCTCCTCGGGTTGGACTCCTGAGCTCGCTATGAAAGTGAAGGGCGTGGGCGCGGTTAGGGTCTCGCCCGATGGCCGGAGGGTCGTTTACACCGTTAACCAGGCCGTAATGGCTGCTGACAAGAGCGAATTCGTAACTCAGATTTGGAAGGCCAACACCGACGGCAGCGAGCCTTTGCAATTAACGTTTGCGGAAAAGTCGTCAGATAACCCTCAGTGGTCGCTGGACGGACGTATGATCGCCTTTACCTCGAGCCGCAGCGGCAAGAATAACCTCTTTGTGCTGCGCCTGGTTGGGGGTGAAGCTGAGCAGTTTACTGACGTGAAAACAGGGGTTGGCAATTTTGCCTGGTCGCCCAACGCCCGGCAGATCGCGTTTGTGATGCGCGACGCTCCGACCGATGACGAGGAAAAGGGAACCAAAGGAAAGGATGATTCACGCTGGGTGGATGAAAACGTAAAGATGAACCGCCTGTACGTGATGAGTTTTGAGAAAGATGCCCAGGGAAAGCGCGAGCCCCGCAAACTGACCAGCGACTTCAATGTCGATCCCGATTTCAATTGGGCTCCCGATGGACAAACAATCGTTTTCAGTCGGACTAAGACTCCGAAGGTCGAATATTGGCCGACCGCGGATTTGATGTCTATCGGCGTAGCGGGCGGGGAGCCGAAAACTCTGGCCGCAACATCGGCTGCTGAATCAAACCCTCTTTATTCGCCCGACGGCAAGTGGATCTCTTTCCTGGTTTCCGATGATCCGCCGCGGTGGGCCGGTTATCGGAGAATCGCGTTGATACCAGCAGGCGGCGGGCCGCCGAAATTGCTGCCAGAGACTTTTGACGCACAACCAAACGTCGTCAATTGGTCGGCGGATGGGAAGCTAATTTATTTCAGCGAGACTCGCGGCACGACGGCGCGTCTCTACGTTTTAGATGTTGCCTCAAACACCATCAGTGAACTCTATAAAGGCAGCGAGGTGATTAGCGGTTTGTCATTGAATCGCGCTCGAACAATGTTTGGTTTTTCAATGCAGACTAATGACAAGGCTCCGGAAGCCTACGTCAGCAGGAACCTAAAATTTTCACCAGTTCAGGTGAGTCGCGCGAATGGGGACCTGCCTAAGTTACCACTGGGCAAGAGTGAGGTGTTGACCTGGAAGAGTTTTGACGGCCTGGAAGTTGAGGGACTGCTGACTTATCCAGTTGGCTACCAGGCCGGCAAGCGTGTTCCCCTCCTGTTGGTGATTCATGGAGGACCGGCGGGCGTGTTTACTCAGAGTTTCCTGGAAGGGAGCAGGTCCGTCTATCCACTCGCCACTTTCGCATCGCGGGGCTATGCAATTTTGCGTGTGAATCCGCGCGGTTCCTCAGGCTACGGTCAGAAGTTTCGCTACGGGAACATCAAGGATTGGGGCGGCGGCGATTACCAGGATTTGATGACAGGAGTCGATCGGGTAATTCAGATGGGTGTCGCGGATCCCGAGCGTCTCGGTGTCATGGGTTGGAGTTATGGCGGGTTTATGACGTCCTGGATTGTCACTCAGACAAAGCGATTCAAGGCGGCATCGGTCGGGGCCGGAGTGACCAACCTGATGAGTTTTATCGGCACGGCTGACATTCCAAGTTTTATTCCCGACTATTTCGGGGGACAGCCCTGGGAGAACCTGGAGGTCTATCGCTCACATTCAGCCATGTTCAACATGAAGGGAGTTTCAACGCCGACACTCGTGCAGCACGGAGAGGCCGATGATCGCGTTCCAATCTCGCAGGGTTACGAATTTTACAATGCTCTTAAAGTGCTGAACGTTCCCACCCGCATGATTGTGCTGCCTCGGATGCCGCATGGCCCGAACGAACCGAAGATGGTCCTGAAGGCGAAGCAGACAAACCTCGAATGGTTTGACAAGTATCTCGGGAGCAAGTGACGATTTCTTTTGAAACGTTATAAGGAGGGGGGCTGTTTCGTTCCACGATGAGCGGCGATGAGAGAAGCAGCGGCATCCGCGCAGGCGAGCCGGTTATGGTGGTGCTCCATACGCCCAAAGAAAAATGCTGGGGTGTGCTCGACGAGATTAGTGCCGCTGGAGTATTCTTGCGCGGTCTCGACTTGAATGCTTTTGACGCTTGGCTCGCAGCAGTCGCGCACAAGGAACCTTTTATCGGCCTGACTGATTTGTTCTTTCCCATGTGGCGTATCGAGCGGATTTTGCGGGACGAAACTTCTGGCGAGATTGCGTCGCTATCTGAACAAGTCGAGCGTCGAACGGGCCGTAAGGTAAACGAGCTGTTGCGAACTAACGAATAGTTCGGGTTGATTTCCAGTTGGTATTGAAAAATACTACGCGCGCCTCACGTCTGACCAGCGCAGAGAGGGCTGCCGGCGCGTAGTCGAGTCTTAAATCCTCACCCTCTAAAAGTAGTTGTTGCAACGATGAAACACTGTTCCATTCTCGCGTTAAGTGTGCTATGCTCCCGGTCGGTAGGCAGGGGAGTAGTTCATCACCGTGAGAAAAGGAGCGGAGAAAGAGAATGTATGTCATGTCTGATGACCGAATAAGTGTCGACCGCGGCAAGGCTGTAGAGGCCGCGCTCGCAAACATTGAAAAGAGGTTTGGCAAAGGTTCTATTATGCGATTGGGTGAACGCGAGGTGTCCGATGTGCCGGCAATCTCGACCACCTCATTAAGTTTGGACGTTGCCGTAGGCGTAGGGGGCGTCCCCCGGGGCCGGATTATCGAGATTTATGGTCCGGAGAGTTCCGGTAAAACCACTCTTGCCCTGCACATCGTTGCTGAGGCCCAGAAAGCTGGTGGCGTAGCGGCCTACATCGATGCGGAGCATGCGATGGATGCGGACTATGCCGGTAAACTTGGCGTGGATGTCGACCAGCTCCTGATTTCTCAACCGGATTCCGGAGAACAGGCGTTGGAGATAGCCGAAGCCCTGGTGCGCTCAAACGGCGTAGATGTAATCGTAGTCGACTCCGTAGCAGCCCTGGTGCCCCGCGCTGAGCTGGATGGTGAGATGGGCGATTCGCTTCCTGGATTGCAGGCGCGTCTAATGTCCCAGGCTTTGCGTAAACTGACGGCTATAGTTTCTCAGTCAAACACCTGCTTCATCTTCATCAATCAGATCCGCGAAAAGATTGGAGTGATGTTTGGTAGTCCCGAAACTACCAGCGGCGGGCGCGCTCTGAAGTTTTATTCTTCTTTGCGGCTCGACATCCGCCGCATCGGCGCGATTAAGGATGGCGACCGAGTGGTTGGTAATCGCACGAAAGTGAAAGTGGCGAAGAACAAAGTCGCTCCGCCCTTTCGCGAATGCGAGTTTGACATTATGTATGGCGAAGGCATCTCGCGCGAAGGCGACGTACTTGACCTTGGGTCATTGCAACGCGTTGTGGAGAAGAGTGGCGCCTGGTTTTCCTATAAAGGCGATCGCCTGGGACAGGGGAGGGAAAATGCCAAACAGGCGCTGAAAGAGAATCCGGAACTGCTGAAAAAAATTGAGAACGAAGTGAAAACAAAGCTGGGGCTGGCGGTGCGTGTGGAAAAGCCGGAGCCGGCCCCCAATGCCAAAGCAGCAGCAGCGGAGAAGAAGTAAACCTTCGGTTCAGCTAAATGAATAAGCGCTTGGTGAAAGAAGCAGGCTGGTCTGCTTCGCTTGCTGAGCGCTTATTTATTGCTTTACAGCCCTCATTCCTCAACGGATAATCCGCAGCGCGGCAGCCCGCGTGAATTTCTATGGACGAAGTTATCCTGATCAAAGGTGGAAGTGTCGTCACGATGGACTCTCAAAATTCCATTGTGGGCGCTGATGTGCTGGTCAGAAACGGTGTCATCGAGCACGTCGGCGACGTGGGCGAGACAGCAAGCTCAGCAACGCTGATTGACGCGCAAGGTTGCGCTGTCCTTCCTGGATTTGTGCAAACGCACATTCATCTTTGTCAGACCTTATTTCGGGGCGCCGCGGACGATCTGGCGTTGATAGACTGGTTAAAGCAACGGGTCTGGCCCATGGAGGCCGCGCATAATGCAGAATCGGTGGCGGCCTCCGCCCGACTCGGAATTGCTGAGCTGATCAAGGGCGGTACAACTTGCGCACTGACGATGGAGACCGTGAATCACACGGAAGAAGTTTTTAAGGTAGTCGAGGAAAGCGGTTTTCGCGCGACGATTGGCAAATGCATGATGGACAAGGGTGATGAGGTTCCAGCAGCTTTAAATGAAAACACCCAAGCTTCTATCGCTGCATCGCTCGCGCTGCTTGAAAGCTGGAATGGCAAAGCGTCGGGCCGTATTCGCTATTGCTTTGCTCCGCGTTTTGCAGTCAGTTGCACCACCGAACTGCTGTCTGCAGTTGCCCGTCTGGCGCGTGAACGGGGCGTCATGATTCACTCTCACGCTTCAGAGAATCGAACCGAATGTGCGCTGGTCGAACAGGATACAGGGATGCGGAACATTGCCTATCTCGAGTCGCTAGGGTTGTCGGGGCGGCATGTGGCGTTGGCGCACTGCGTCCATGTCAACGACGAGGAATTGAGAATTCTTAAGCACACGGGCACGAATGTCGTTCACTGCCCCTCATCGAATCTAAAACTCGGCTCCGGTATCGCGCCGATAAAGGAGATGCTGGAGGCGGGAGTTTCCGTCTCGCTGGGAGCTGACGGCGCAGCTTGTAACAACCGACTTGATATGTTTACAGAGATGCGCACTGCGGCTTTGTTACAAAAAGCTCTGCACGGCCCTGAGGTGATTCCCGCTCAGCAAGCTTTGAGGATGGCTACGATAGATGGCGCCCGGGCAATGGGTCTCGAAAATGAGATTGGCAGCATTGAAGCAGGGAAGCGGGCTGACCTGATGGTTCTGAGCCTAGCGACCTTACACTCAACACCAAAGCCGTCTGACCTGACGTCCGCCATCGTCTATTCGTGTCAACCTGACGATGTTCAGACTGTACTCATCGATGGCCGCGCACTAATGCATGACAGGAAGTTGCTGACGCTGGATGAGGCGCAGATTAAAGAACACGCCAACGCACAAGCCCGCGAATTATTCACTAGGGCCGGGATTCGTCCAAAGTTGAATTGAGGGTGTAGCTCGTGGAAAAAATCGCCGCTTAAAAATAGCTGTGCCAGCTCGAAGGTAGCGACTGCGGGGGGCGCGATCGGCGGCCGAGCTGGCACTGGCGGGCACTATCAACTTGAATCGGATGGATTGTCTTACGACTGGCTAACGTTTGGGCATCAGCCCCACCCTCAACGTCAGGGATTATACACCTCTGAACCAATCCGTCAACGACTTTTGTAACTAATTCGACAAATCAGTGAAGGCTTAAAAAGGCAGCTAAGTTGACAGTAGTTTTGCTAACTCCCTATACTACGCGCTCTTTACCCACCGATGGCCAGGTAGCTCAGTTGGTAGAGCGCGGCCCTGAAAAGGCCGGCGTCGGCGGTTCGATTCCGTCCCTGGCCACCATTAATTTCAACAACTTAGCGGCCGCGAAACAGCATGTAAAAATTTCTCGCGCGAACAATACGCGAACATCCTGTCAATCGAAAGCGAAATATGCCTCGCAGATTCCAGCATCGCTTCGACTATGCTTCGCGGTGAGCTTCATAAGGTACGTCTAGCTGTTTTTGGTGTTGGGAATAAACCCTTCTTAGTAAGTAGTATCCCCGCAACCGCAATCACGAAACTGCTGACTCTTGTTGTCATTTCGCCTTTGTTCCTTCACTTCTTTCATGGACGACCATCGATGGTTGCCTAATTGACAACGAACGGAGCAAAACAAGTGCGCTGAGGTGGCGGCAACCCACGGTCCAAATCCTCTTCTTGCGACCCGAGGTGGAATACGGCGGTAGGTGCTGGAGCAAGGTAAGCCGCCCATCCGCTCCCTCCGGAAAATTGCAGCCTTCGCAGTGCTTTCGCTTTACGTAACTTCGTTCCACTGAAAACGAGTAAACCGCCAGGCGCCATGGCCCTGGCGGTTGTCATCGTCACCACTGCTACTGCGAACCATCACTTTTGCGCCCGCGTGATAAAAACCTGGACCACATCCACAGCCGCCTTGTGGACGACCAGGCTGGGTTGCGGACTTTCCAAGCTGGATACCCAGTAACATTTGTCCCTTTTTTGGGTTGATTGCCGGTTCTTTGTTAGGCAGCCTTTTATGGGCTACATTTAGCAATTAATGTCCAGTGATCTTGGCGCGGGTTGTGACGTAGAGGTCATTACCGCCATACCCACCGGCGCGAAGCGAGTAGAAATAAAGAGTTGCCCCGTCAAACGATAATGCTGGTGCGCCTTCGTTGGCCGCGGTGTTAACCGGCGCGCTCAAGTTCACCGGCTGCGACCACGCTTCGGTGGTGGCGTCTCGCGTCGCCAACCAGAGGTCTAAGCCGCCTAAGCCCCCGGCGCGGTTAGACGTGATGTACATCTCCAGCCCGTTCCGGCTGATGCTGGTCCGCGTGTCCCGGCCTGTGCTGCATAACTCGGGAACGATTTGTCCGGCACCGAAAGTGCCATTTGCTTGAAGGGTGCTGGTGTAGATGTCCCAGTCGCCCAGGTTGCCGGGGCGGTTTAGGCTCGTGAAGTAGAGGGTGGTCACGCCTGCTTCTTCGTTCTCGAAGTACGTAGGGCCATCCTCGTCGAAGGGAGTATTGATGGCGCAGCCGAGGTTGAATGCGGGTTCCCAGCCAAAGTCGTCGTGTGTATGGCGGCGATAAGAGGCCCAGATGTCGAAACCGCCGCACCCGCCAGGGCGGTTGCTGCCGAAAAAGAGTAGGTGACCGTCGCGGGAGAGTGTTGGCGCGTTGTCGAAATCAGGGGAGTTGACGTTCGGCCCAGGGTTGACGGGCGCTCCCCACAAGTCGGCTATACCCTCCCGCTTTGAAACGTAGATGTCCGGCCCGCCAGTGCCGCCGGGTCTGTTCGAGATGAAGTAGAGAGTCAGTCCGTCCTTCGAGATCGCGGGGTGCTGATCAGTGAATGCGGAGTTGACCGCCGCCTCCAGGTTTGTCGGTTCGGTCCAGTTTGTAAAACGGGGCTGCCCGTGGGTGCGAGCCCCCCCTAGCATGAGCATAAAGCAAAAGATCAAAGTTGCGTTGCGTGTTTTCATAGTGCCTCCTTCGGTTTCCGATGGATCGAGGTTAGCCCAACGCGGTCTTTACCCTGCGTTCTCGCAGGGCTTCAATGCGACTGACGAGGCAAATGGTATTGTTCATTAGTATTTGCATCGGCTGCTCGCTGGAAAGAGATCCTTAGGGCTGTTATTGTTTGCTCCAATTATTAATGCGCAAACTGCGCCGGAAACCTCTAATGACAGCAGTGCCACATGAAGTCACAAAGCTTTTGAAGGATTGGAGTGACGGCGATGAATCGGCGCTGGACAAGCTGATGCCGCTTATTTATGACGAACTTCATAGACTGGCCCATCAGCAAATGCGGCGTGAAAAACCCGGGCATATTCTGCAAACCTCCGCGCTGATTAATGAGGCCTACATTCGGTTGGTTGGGCAACCGCAGATACCTTGGGACAATCGGGCACACTTTTTTGGGATCGCGGCACGGTTAATGCGCTGCATTCTGGTTGATGAGGCCCGCAAGCGAAGATCAGCCAAGCGCGGAGGAAGCGTAATTCAGGTTTCTCTTGATGAAGCGACAAGTATAGCGCACGAACAAGCCACCAATGTTGTCGCCCTTGACGATGCGTTAAAAACTCTCGAGGCTATTGACTCGCGCCAGAGCAAAATTGTGGAGCTGAGATTCTTTGGGGGCTTGAGCATTGAAGAGACCGCGAACGTATTGAACGTTTCCCCGGGCACAGTGATGCGCGACTGGACTTTCGCGCGCTCGTGGCTGCGACATGAGATGAATGCCGACAGATAAAATGTTTGTCGAGATGATTTTTACTGTTGACGGCCAGAGTTTTAAGTCCGTAAATGCCGGGTGCTAAATAGCGGCTTTAAAGGGCAGACGGATCGACCCGAAGAACGCTCTTTCTCTGTAATGCGGCGAGCGAACTATAGAAACGAATAAGATCCGCCCTGCTGCTAGGCCGCGTCTTGCACAACTTACCGCCACCATGCCCGACTCACTTTCGGAAAACCTGAAAGAGATTTTTCACGCAGCGGTGACGTTGCCGACGGATAAGCGCCAAGCCTTTCTCGATAAGGCGTGCAATAACGACCTGGCTTTGCGAGCCGCAGTTGAATCGTTGCTGAAGTCTCACGAGGAAACAGGTAATTTTGTAGACACGCCAGCTTATGAAGTGGCGGCGAAGATGTTGGCTGAAGAAGTAGAACTAAAAGCGGGTCAGATGGTGGGCCACTACCGAATTCTTTCGCTGCTGGGCGAAGGCGGCATGGGCAAGGTCTATCTGGCTGAAGATACCAAGCTGCATCGCAAGGTGTCGCTGAAATTTCTCTCCACGAACTTTACCGGCGATCATGACCGGCTACGCCGGTTTGAGCAGGAAGCGCGCGCGGCTTCAGCACTAAATCATCCAAACATTCTAACGATACACGAGATCGGTGAGGCACAAGGCCATCGGTTCATCGCCACTGAATACATTGAAGGCCAGACATTGCGTGACCGGTTATGGTCGGGGGCCGCGGACATTGACGATGCGCTCGAGATTGCGATCCAGGTGGCTTCGGCGCTGGTGGCCGCACATCGAGTACACATAGTGCACCGCGACATCAAGCCCGAGAACATCATGATTCGCAAAGATGATGGGCTCGTGAAAGTGCTCGACTTCGGCCTGGCAAAAATGACGCAGCGCTGGCAAGACGTCGCCGTAGATTCGAAAATCGACACGGCCGTAATCGCGAACACTGCACCAGGCGTCGTTATGGGCACCGTGGCGTACATGTCACCGGAGCAAGCGCGGGGTGACCGGGTCGATGAGCGGACGGACATCTGGAGCCTCGGTGTTGTGCTGTACGAGATTGTCGCCGGTTGCTCGCCGTTTGTAGCTGCCACGTCGAACGAAATCATCTCCGCCATTCTGTCAAAAGAAGCGGCTCAGCCGTTGTCACGTTACGCGCGGCAGGTGCCGGAACGATTGGAAGAGATTGTCGAGAAGGCGCTGGCGAAGAACAGAGACGAGCGTTACCAAACGAGCAAAGATCTGCTGATCGATCTAAAGCGATTTAAACAGACGCTGGACCTGAAGGCCGGCATCGCGCGCAGCACTTCGCCCGAGAAGTTTGGAGTTCCGACTTCAGACGAAAACTTGAGTGATGCGAAGACTTCGCCGCTTCCAGACGCCACTCCAACAATCTCATCGGCTTCGAGTGCTGAGTACATTGTCAACCAGGTCAAGACTCATAAACGCGGCGTAGTGGTCGCCCTCGCGGTGATGTTGCTGGCAATTGCGATCGCTGTTGTTATTTACGGCTGGCGCTCCGGACAAACAGTCGCGCCAGCCCAACAGGAAATCAAATCGCTCGCGGTCCTGCCGCTTAAATCGCTGGATGCCGGCGAAAACTATCTCGGCTTAGGCATTGCCGATGCCGTGATTCGGAGAATCAGTCAGACCGGCGAGCTGATTGTGCGGCCGACAAGTGCGGTGCGTCGCTATCTCAGTGAGGAAACAGACGCGCTCGCAGCAGCGCGGCAGTTGGGAGTTGATTCGGTGCTTGAAGGAACGGTGCAGCACGGCGACGATCGTTTGCGCGTCAGCGTGAATCTCCTGCGTACCCACGACGGCGCATCATTGTGGGCCGACAGCTTCGACATGCGCGCGGCCGACATTTTCACGATTCAAGATACAATTTCACAGCAAGTGGCCTCACGCCTTCAACTCCAACTCAGTTCCATGCAACGAGCGCGGCTGGGCAAGCGTTACACGTCGAATCCGGAAGCTTATGAGCAGTACGCTAAGGGCAGGGCCAACTTTGAACAAGTCACCACCTCAATTGGCGCCCGTCAGTCTATCGATGCGTCCATCAGCCATTTCAAGAAAGCTGTCGAACTGGACCCAGCATATGCTTTGGCCCATGCCGCACTAGGCAATGCGTATATGTGGATGGCTAATTTTAATGACCCGGATAATTCCGTCTGGGTGGGACAAGCGCAACAGTCATTGTCAAAGGCTGAGTCGCTCGATCCACAACTGGCGGAGGTTCATGCCGCACGTTCTGAATATTACTTTAGTAAATATGGAAATTGGGATCTTGCCCAGACTGCGCGTGAAGCGCGTCAAGCTCTCGCTCTTAATCCGAGTGTAGGACATTTGGAACTTGGAACGATTTACGATCATCTCGGATTGGACGAGGCAACTGGCCTGCGAGAGTTTCAGCGGGCGTTGGAGATTGATCCCACGAACACTTTCATTCAAGGTCGCCTAATTGAGTCTTACCTCTTGTTTGGAAAGTTCGATGAGGCGATTGAGACACATCGCCGGTTCTTCGGAGTGCTTGGGCCGACCGGCGCCCTCATTGAAAAGGGCCGGTTTGATGAAGCGCAGCCTTTGTTGGAAGAAGCCGTGAAAAAGAATTCAGGAGACTTGCGAGCGAGAGCTAGGTTGGCATTGCTCATCGCATTAAGAGGCAAGTTTCAGGACGCCGAAGCAGCGATTTCGCCGATTCTCGAGCAGGCCCGGAATAACCGAGCTTATCACCACGTCACCTACGACATCGCTTGCGTCTATGCGCTGGCTGGCAAAACTGATGAGGCCGTCAAGTGGCTGCGCACTACCGCCGAAACAGGCATGCCTAATTATCCGCTTTTCGCACGCGACCCACACCTCGACCGCATCAGAAAGGAAACAGCTTTTATTCAGTTCATGGCGGAATTTAAGCCGCGTTGGGAGCTACTCAAGAAGGAGTTTGAATCAACGTAGGCCGATGAACTTAAGAAACTCATAGTTGTAAATTGAGTCGATGTTACTGTGAAGTGCGGGGTTGGTCTGCTCCTATTCCTTCAATAATCTGATCCTTACTAGAACCTGAAAAATAATTCAGAACGCAACCTTTATCGATGTAAAGAGGGTACTTCGCTGTACATCTGGCTGAGCTGAAGGTCGTCAAGAGATAAAAATGAGTGCCCGAAGGCAGTAAAGGCGCTGGTAAGAACGGCGGTAATTCCAGCGGTAACTCCGGCAATAGTTCCAGCAATAGTTCCGGCAGTAACTCTGGTGATACTAAGGGAAAGGGTAGCAACGAGAGTCGTGGGGCGAGAGACACCAACGGGCGTAACTGTGTCCAATATGAATTGCGATGAGGCCCGGAGGAGGCAATTTTGGAATCCATCTCGCCGGACCTTCGAGGCCCGAAGCGAGCGTGCTCTCTCAACGACTGCTCGCCGCGCACAATACGCGCACATCGAAGAACCCAAAACGGCCTAAACCATCCTAAGCCATCCTAAATCACCTACGTCATAAGCCCTTGACCCCCTTTAACATCCGTTGATTTCAAACCACTTCGGCGATTCGGTAAGCGGCCCTGAAAAGGCCGGCGTCGGCGGTTCGATTCCGTCCCTGGCCACCATTAATTTCAACAACTTAGCGAAGCGAAAAAGCGTGTAAGAATTTCTCGCGCGAACAATACGCGTACATCCGTTTGCCGTACTTTCACTTTTGGCGCCGCTCGTTCAAATCGGCAACTAAAAATTCCCCGCACAACACTTCGCAAGCGGATGATTACACTTCAAAAATAAGTCGCGTGTTTAGGGCAAAGAGCGGGGGGCCCTGCGCACCTCTATTTTTTCTCCAACTTCGATCACCATCATGTCTTCGCCTATTTCCAGCGGGCCTGAATAAGTTTTTCGCGCCGGCGGGATTAATTCCTGTTCCGTGGCTGAGGGCAAAACGATGTGAGAATAAACCGCCATTCTGGGCTTTACACGCGAGAAAATTTCTCCCGCCTGCTCGGGCATGACATGGTGTGCAATGATCGCCTTTGCTCGCTCTGCATGGTACTCCGCGCGGGCCAACGACTCGGGCGACACGACCTCATGAACCAGTAAATCCACTCCTTTTGCATACCGGATGAGATTCTCGGAGAAGCCCGTGTCTCCGGACAGAACCACCG
>JBPCNX010000060.1:0-175969 GCA_051000815.1 Pyrinomonadaceae bacterium | reverse complement strand
CGAATTCGGCTCTCAACCTCTTCCCACGAGCTCCCAGCTTCAGGATCCTTTTCGTAGGCTGCTAAGCGAGCGTCAAGGAGCGTCTTTTCCTCATCCGTCAGTGGGTCGTCGTCGTCGAGCCATTTATCGCCATCGATTTCGGTGAGCTTCAGGCGAATCTCATCTCGCTCTGTTTTCGTGAGTTTTGGTAGTTCTTCGAGAATCTCGGTTTTACTCATAGAAAGAATATTACTGACCGTTGTCGCCCCAAGCAATGGGAAACAAGCCTATGCGCACGCCTCATGCGGCCACTCCTTCCTCCTTCTCTACCAATCTGATGATTTCGCGCAGGTCGTCAACTACAGCTTCAAGCTCCGTAATCGCTTCGGCTGCCAGGTCCTGCGGTTCGGGCAGGTCTTCGGCGTCTTCCAGCGATTCGTCTTTGAGCCAGGTGATGTCCAGCTTGTAATCGCGCTTCTTGATGTCACTGATGTGAAACTTGCGGAATCGGCCGTCTTCGCCGGTGTCTTTGCGCTTGCTCTTAGCATTTGGATCTTTGCCGTATACCACTTCAAACTCGGCGAAGTGTTCTTTGGTCAGAGGACGATCCTTCTTTGTAATGCCGGGGACGTTTGAGCGCGCATCAAATATCCAGGTCTCTTCAGTCTTGTAACCCTTCTGGAAAAAGATGACATTCGCTTTGACGCCCTGACTGTAGGGCGTGAATGTTCCGCGGGGCAATCGCAAGACTGTATGGAGGTTGCAGTCCTGCATCAAGATTTCAATTACTTCTCCGGCTTTGCTCTCGAACAAACAATTATCGGGAAGTACGACAGCCGCGCGTCCACCGGGCTTTAGGATCGTCAGAACATGTTGGAGAAAATTCAACTGTTTGTTTGATGTTTCAATAGTGAAGTCCTCGCGGTCCGGAGCCTGATTAGCGCCGCGCGTACCGAACGGTGGATTGGTTAAGACCACGTCAAACTTTGGGCCGTTGTAAACCTGGTAGATGGCATCACCCAAAGCAATTTCCGGCTCAAGCCCATGCAGATAAAGATTCATCGAAGCGAGTCGGCGCGGACGCTCAACCAAATCCTGACCATAATAAGTTGATCGTCTTACTCGCTTCGCGATGTCGCGCTCTAATGCGCCGCCCGTTTGTTCGATCAGCCATTCATACGCAGCAACCAGAAAACCTCCCGTGCCGCAGGCTGGATCCCCAATCGTGAACTGCTTATTGACTCGTGGGTCAGGCTTCATGCACCGAACAATCGACTTGATTAAGACTCGGGGCGTGAAGTATTGGCCAGCTCCCTTCTTGCCCTCGCTGGCGGCCTTCTCCAGCAGTCCTTCGAAGGCTTCAGCCTTTACATCCACATCAAGTGCAGTCCACTCAGTTTCGTTAATGAGCGTGAGCAATCGCTTGAGATTGACGGGATTGTTAAAGCGGGACTGCGCCCCGGCAAAGATGTCTCCGAGTAGGCCCGGCTGTTTCCCAAGCGTACGAAGCACGTCGACGTAATGGTCCGTCAGATCAGTTCCGGTTTGTTTGTAAAGGGTCGGCCAGTCGCACTTCTTCGGCAGCTCGATGCCTCGCTCGTCGGCCATCTTCAGAAAGAGCAGGTATGTAATCTGCTCGATGTAGTCCCCATAGTCGATGCCATCGTGCCGAAGTGTGTGGCAGAAGCCCCAGAGTTTTTGAACAATATCGCTCATTGCCAAGCTATTTTCCCTTTTCTAAAAACATTGAAACAATTAGCCTGCGTAGCAGGCGCAAGCATAAAGCCTGGGGTGGAGCGAAGCGGAACCCCAGGTTTAGGTGAAGAGAAATGATCAGCCCGCGACAGCGGGCGAAAGTGCTTCACGATTGGTTTCAACATTCAATGCCTCGCAATTCAGGTATTCCTGCTGTCACCCGCTTCGCGGGTTCGTAGATACTTCATCGATGATCCCCTGGGGCTCACGCCCCAGGCTTTACGCTTCCGCCTGCTTCCGCAGGCTCATTGCTGCTCATGCTGCAATCGCCTCATTAAGGTCGTGAAGGATGTTATCGAGTTGGTTGTTGAATGTTCGGTTCGCCCGGCCCCAACCCCCAAAGCGCGTGAAGACTTGAATGACTTCAAAGTCTCCTTTATCGATCGAGAGATTCACGATTAAGTGTTCGCGGATGCGTTCAAGCCACTTCCGTTGCTCGTCGGTAAATTGCTTTCCCGCCGTTACGTTGTCAAACGCGCGTTGCACGCGCTCTGACGCGGTGTAGAGTGGCTCCTGCTCCCGCGCCGCGTGCTTCACCATGGAGATGATATCGACGAGAGCCTTGTTGTAGCTCACGCGATGGGCCTTTTCCAGATTGTCCAAGGTGAAGCGTTCATTGGTGGCGCTCAGTTTCTGACGTAGTTCTCCAAGCGCCTCTGTCCCCCATTCCCTGGGGCGGTCAAGAAGGATCTCAATCGCCTCGACCTGGGCGGGGTTCTCTTTCACGAAGTGTGCAAACGCGGCGAGGTAGTCTTCGGGCTTGTATTCCTTTCCATCAAGACCGCGCACCAGCCATTCGGAACTAACTTCGTCTTCAGTTTCATAGGCGATGACGAATGTTCGCGGCGGGCGGGGATAGTTAATCAGCAAGTCCTGAAAATCAGGCCGACGCAACAAACCTATCGTGTTCGTGAAGTCTTTTCGGAGACTATTGGGAAGTCCTGCTGCATAACCTGCCATGTCGCCATCGGGGATATACGCGGCAAAGATTTCACGCGCTTTCCCTGACATTTCTTTATCTATCCGCTGCAGCCGGCGAACGAGGCAGCGGACGTTGTAATCACGATCCTTGTTATTCCAGATGTCTTCGATAATCTGCTGAATCTCTCGAACTTCCTTTTCCGGCGGTTCAGCAGTAATCGCGGTGGCGTTGCGGAAATACTCGAGCAGTGTGCCGTCGAAACAGTCGAACACAGTGAAGTGCGACTTGTCCGGGTACTTCTCACCTTTGCGCGTGCCGCGTCCAAGCATCTGCTCAAATAGAATGCGTGATTTCACGGGCCGAATGAAAACGATGTATTCGAGATCGGGAATGTCGACACCGGTCGTCAGCATGTCGACGCTTACCACTACATGAGGCTCTGGCCGGTTTCGGAACTCACGGATTCTCTGCAACGGTCGATCGACGCGGCCAGTTATCTTTTGGACAAACGAATCGCCGTGGCCAAAAACATCGCGGGCGATCTCTACCAGGTTGTCCGCATGAGAAGTGTGCGGAAGATCGTTAACGGCGAAGATTAATGTCTTGGGGAAACGCCCGTAACGCTCCTGATGCTCAAGTGCGTAGCTCTTGATCTCTTCGAGAATCTTCTTGTTTGAATCCGGAGCAGTGACCTTTTGTTCTATCTCTGCGGTATTGAATTGCCGTTCATCCTCGACTTGATCGAGTTGCTCCGCGCCGCTGGTTGGATCGATTACACCTATCTGCTCGCCTTCGGTAAGAAAGACGCCTTTCATTCGCACGTCGGACTTCACTGTAACAACGTCGTAGTCGACGAGGTGACCTTCGCGGACCGCTCGCTGGTACTCGTATCGATAAACGACGTCCTTAAAATAAGCCTTAGTGTGCGCGGCCGGTGTGGCCGTCAGTCCGATCTTGATCGCGTCAAAGTGATCGAGTGTTTTGCGCCAGACGGAAAGTTCACCTGTTGAGTATCCTCGATGACACTCATCAGCGATGATTACGTCAAAAGCATGGATCGGAACGTCGAGTTTCTCTGCGTCCTCATCAACTTCTTCGGCGTCGGTTCCGAAAATAGCGTCGTGGCCAAAGAGATTAATGGTCATCCGCTGGATCGTGCTGACGTAAACGAACGCATCGCCTTGCTTCGGGTTAAGCAGATAAGATGGTGGAAGGACTTTCGGATCAAACTTCTCATCCTCGTCAAAATCTTCACGCTGAAAACGCTGGCTATAAACTTCATAAATCCTGTCAAACTTAAGGCCAGGTTCCGGTTCGAATGAGGCAAAGGCGCGAACAGCTTGTGCCGCAAGGGCGCGACGATCAACCAGAAATAGAATTCTTTGGCCGACGCCTGATTTCATCAGCCGGTAGACTTCGTTCACAAGCGTGAAAGTCTTTCCGGTTCCTGTGGCCATCGCCACAAGCATCTTGCGCTTGCGATCAGCAATCGCTTGCTCAATCGCATCGTTGGCTTCTATTTGATAGGGGCGTAAACGGGGATGTTGGTTCGGATGAGCTTCAAACCAGTCGCACCCAATCTCGAAGTCTCGCTCAAGGAGCTCAGTAAGTGCCGCGGGCGTGTGAAATCGAACTAACTGTCGTGAGCGACTGCGCTCATGGCGGACATCGTGGAACCAGAGGACCTCGCCGTTGGTCGAATAGAGAAAGGGGACGTAGTAACCATGGAAGTGAAAGTGCTCGTTGTTGAGACCGCGAGAGTAACGTTCAGCCTGAGTGAGGACATTCTGTGGTCCGAGTGTTAATTTCTTGGCTTCAACTACGCCAACGATTTTTCCATTAATGCACAGCGCGTAATCAGCGGGGCCGTTGTTTGTCGGATACTCCTCGATGGCGCAGGACTCGTACCAGCTCAGCGGACGCTGAGGGTCATAAGGCGCAATCCTCCAGCCGAGGCTTTTAAGAAGAGGATCAATCCTGCTTTTCCGAGTTCGTCTTTCAGATTCCATCGCGCGATCGGCTGCCTGAGGAGGCGTAGCAAGGTTCAGGAGCGCTCAGGATACAGGGTTCTTTGTATCCGGGCAAAGTCGGAGGATGTGACTCTGGGTGCGACCGTCTTGTTATGAGCGAAAAATATTCTCGGCGTGGTAGTTCAGGTTTTCGAGCGAGGGGAAGGCCAAAGTGTTTTGTGGTTGGGCTAATTCTCTGCCATGAAGCGCGTAGTAATCGCGACCGTTTTCATACTCCTCTCGGATCCGTGGACTGACGACGATTTTCTTGTCATCGGGATTGACCGTTAGGTAACCCAGGTCGAATAACTTGTGAAGATCACTCCGTAAGAGAAGACCATTCGACAATTCGTGTTTTCCCTCACTCGCGTAGGGACGGATGTGGGCTGCTTCCAATACTGGAAGCGTTCGTTCCGCTGTCATCGAACAACGGTATTCATAAGCATCGGTGACCAGGACTCGAAAGGAACCCTGACCTAACCGGGGCGAGACAAGGTGGGGTCGTCCGAACCTCGCGCTCTCCTTTGCAGCTCCTGTTGCCGGGCCCAGCGTCTTAACCTTCGCTCGCTCCAAACGATCAGTTACTTCTCGCCACAGGAGCGCGCCTGTTCCGCTTAGCATTTCGTAGCTCTTCCCCATCTGCGTCGGTCCTTTGAAGTCAGGAGGGGAGGGAATCCAATCATCTTTCTCAAAGAAGAACGGCTCTTCCAGAAGGATGCAGCCAATCTGAGGATCGTCCTGGGGTTCGATCGGTTGCCGGCGGTACTTGCTGATGCGGCGACGAACTTCATCCAGCGAGGTCGCTCCGTTAGCCTCACCGAAAGTCTCCCACGCGAGGCTCACCGGCAGTCTGAGAAACTTCGTGAAGAAACCGCCACCGACAATGAAGTTGTTTGGAGCGTGCAGTTTAAATAGGAACGGCTCGTCCCACTGCAAGACGTTGAAGCCCAATCGAGATGACGGCCTCCAAAAGTTGACCTCTTCCACCGTTTGCTTTGAGGCGTGCAGGTGGAACCAGTGATAATCAGTAATACCAACGTAGAGTTTCAAAGGGTTCAGTTTGAGATGAGCGCGCGTAGGATACAAGCGTTGTTGCAGCAAAGGAAAGGTCGAGTTGGGTCGAAGTCCAAGCATGTTCGACCCTGGCAGGGTCGGGATCATCCATAAATCTCGTTCCGTGGGCGGTGCCCACGGCTATTAGCTTTCACGCTTTCAGCGTGAGACATTGCCAATTGCCGATTGCCGATTAGCGGGGGCAACTGGCGGCTAATGATGATTGCTAAATTCAGTGCGGCTTTGCCGCCCAACCAGTGCGGTAAGGCTTGCCTTACCTAGCTCTTCCTCGTTTTTCCAGCGCGAGGCTCAGCCTCGCGCTATGAAAAAACAGTTGGGTCGGTAAGCCATAGGCTTACCGCACGTGTGGGCGGCAGAGCCGCAGATGAAATTGCGATTTGAATGAGGTTCGGCCCGACGAGAAGTGTCCCGAGAAGTCATTTCTTCAGTGCTTTTGGGCGAAAGCCGATCGGTTTGGGCGGAAGTCTTTCCGGCGGAGTCATGAGCTCTCGAATTGCGTCGAAGACAATCTTGAACTGATGATCGTATTTCTTTTCAAGGTCCCTGAGTTGATGGGCAAGTTCAGCATTCGAGGCAAGCATTTGTCGCAGCCTTACGAATGCCCGCATGATCTCGATGTTTACAATTACTGCTCGCTTGCTGCGAAGAACACCAGCAAGCATTGCGACACCTTGTTCTGTGAAAGCGTATGGCAGATAACGAGGGTCGCGGTGCTTTTGCGAACCGGTCACAAAATGTGACCGGTTTAGCACTTCAACTTCGTCGGCAGTAAGTCGAACCATAAAGTCTGCAGGAAATCGATCTCGATTCCGTGCTACAGCCTGATTCAAGACTTTGGTCGCTACGCCGTAGAGTTCAGCGATTTCAGCGTCGAGTATCACGCGTTGGCCACGGACCAATAGAATAGACCTTTCAAGACGATCTGCGGGAATTGTGATCTTTGAAGTCGGCACGTGAAAAACTCATGCGTTGGATTGTTCCAGAAGAAGATTCTCCACAAAACAGAATTCAGGGCCAGCGATTCAGACCCTTGAGTGAAGCCAGTTGGCAGCAAGAATCCAAGCATTCTTTGCAGTGGAGCTAATGCCGCGACGAGGATTCGATTGCTGATCCGCAAAATCTGTAAAGATCTGTGGCTAATCTTTCGAACCTCCAAAAGGGCGGCTGCAAGCGGCTCTTCCAAATTGCGATTAGCAAGCGGTTAGGCAGGAGACGAGGTTGGCGAGGGGGTTGGCGATGCCGGCGCTGCTGGCGAGGACGCGGGGGCGACCTTTTCGAAAGCTTTCACCTGGGCGCGTTTCAGAAGAGTAACCAGACCGCGCCTCCGGTACCAGATTCCTTCTTTTGTCTCCCAGACCTCGTCTGCATCTACGCTCGTTCCATTTGTCAGTCGAATCCTTACCGGCCCCCGCGTTTTCTCACCACCACTTGTAGACACCGGACTGGAGCTTAGTGGAACACGAGGTTCTGCTCGAACTCCCGGCGTGGGCGTCACACTCGGTGAGGGCGATGGGGATGGAGATGGAGAGGGGCTGACTGTGGGTGAAGGAACGAATGGGACCATGACTGGCTGTTGTTGCGCAACGGGCTGACTCGCAGATGGTTGGCTGGAGCCGTTTGCTGGAGTCTGCTGCGATGGCCCCTGGCAGGCTGTCAATAATGACAAGACGATGGCTAATCCAGCCACTGCCGGAATAATTAGGGGCTTGCTTTTATTATCACTGTAAGCACATTTAGGGTTACGTTTCATAATAGGGTCTCAGGTGCGAGGTGTCGGGGCAATTGTCTCGGAACTGCGACGTGTCTAGTGGGGCCATCAGCATTATGTGGGAGGACCGGGCTGTCGGCAATCATTATTATTGGAGCACCCGAGTTAAAGCTCCGAAATCAACCCACCCGCCTATCGCGGGTGGTACTGACAGGGCCGCTTGCCGATTGCCGATTGCCAATTGCCATAGGGTTGTCAGCAACAAGATTCCTTTCAATGAGGCAAGGGTTTGAGAATAGTTCTAGCCCTGCAAACTGGAATCTATGCTGTGATAGGATTTGGTCAGCCATGAAGATCGAAGAGCTGATAGAACGGAATCCGGAGAAGTTTGGTGGCATGCCTGTCTTCCCAGGCACGGGCGTGCCGATCAAACACCTCTTTGACTATTTAGAAGGTGGCAACATCCTGGCAACCTTCCTTCAGCAGTTTCCCACCGTCAGCCATGACCAGGCACTTGCAGTACTGGGCGCTTCCAGGGACTCTCTGTTTACTATCCCCGCAGATAGAAAAGCGCAGCTCCAGTTGATGCGCGAAGCTGCCAACGACGAACTCTTCCAGGCCGACCTCAAAGCCGCCATGGAGGATTTCAAGCATGTGGATCATCCCGAACTCCGTCGATGAATTTCTCACAGTGGAGTGTTTGGCAGGCTAATCTTGATCCGGCCATTGGTTCTGAGCAGGGCAAAGTCAGGCCGGTGCTGATTATCAGTGACACCTCCCTCAACAAGATCTTGCCGGTTGTAAACTGCATACCTGTAACCTCACGGAAAAGCAAAAGACGTGTTTATCCCAACGAAGCTTTCTTACCGGCCAGAACAGGTGGCTTGAAGCTTGATTCAATCGCGCTCTGCTATCAGATCCGAACTCTCGATAAGCGTCGGTTAAGTCGAAGCTTCGGCGAGATCGACGACGATAACGTTAAGCAGTCGATTTTCGCTGCTTTGCGATTTCAGTTGGGGATGTGAGAAGAAGAAAAGTAATGGACAAGCAGCGGCAAAACTGATCTGCGAGCGGATCGCAAGAAGAAAACTAGCCGCAGATTTACGCGGATGAACACGGATAATAAAAGCAAGAACTACAAAAAATGCCGATTGCCGATTGGCGATTGCCGAGTGAACGCGACCAAAATCACTCGGCTTGCCGCCCAACCAGTGCGGTAAGGCTTGCCTTACTGGAGCTCGTTTTCTTTTCTTCCAGCGCGAGGCTCAGCCTCGCGCGATTAGGCCCACACCCATTACATTACCGGGCGTGGGAGCAATGACACTCAAGATGTATCAATAACTCCATCGCCAAGTGACGTTGTAAACGCGCGCGAGTTCGTCAAGATTTGCTTTCAGCTTTGACCACTCCTTATCAGCGTTCTTCTTTAAGCGATTGCGGCGCATAAACTCGTCGATGCGTGAGGCACGATCCAGAACCGACTGCACATCCGCATTTGTGGATTTGTGGTCGTCGAAGTGCTCATGTAAAGTCTTTGTCTGCGAATAGAAGTCTTTCACAAAAGTATTTATTTCGTCCTCGCTTCGGGTTCCATTCAAGCGACTCTTATCCAAAGCCGCGTCAAGCGCCGAACGAAACTTGTCAGACTGCTGCTCAATGCGGTGCAGGAGTTTTTCGACCTCACGATCAGTAATGCGATAAGGCACGCCGGAGACCATGGTTTCGCTCGGAGAGGTTACGGAACTGGAAGGATAACCACCGCTGGCCTGAGGATAACCAGTTGCGTAATCAGACCAGCGCCAACTGACGTCGTAAGCGGCCGCCAACTCGTCGAGATTTATTTTAAGTGTCGACCAATCGTCTTGTGCGTGCGAGGAAAGCGGATAGCGGCGCATGAAGCTGTCAATGCGCACTGCTCTTTCAAGGACGGACTGCACATCAGGCGCGGTTGATTTGTGATCGTCGAACCTGTCATGGAGAGTCTTTGTCTGTTGATAAAAGTCTTTGACAAAGGTGTTGATGTCATCTTCTTGATTGCTTCCGTTAAAGCGGCTCTTATCGAGTGCGGCATCAAGGCTGGAACGGAATCTATCCGACTGTTGCTCGATCCGGTGAATGATCTTTTCGACGTCCTTATCGCTAAGACGATAAGGTTGCCCAACTACCTGGGCTGTGACAGTGGCGGCGAAGGCAGTGGCGAGCACACAAAGGCACGCACTCATTAATAATCTTCTACACATGGGTGTTTCCTCATCAGATTGAAGCGTCGATTATCCGGGCGGGGGCTGCGTGGATTATAGGACTTCGAAATGCGGATAGCGAGCCAAAGAGATAGTTGGATTGCCGCGGAGCCGCGACGGGGATTGCGATTGAATGAGGTTCGACCCTTTCAGGGTCGGGATTATCTTGGCCGCGGATTCCGTTGGAGTTTTCCATGGCTACTAGCTTTCACGCTTTCAGCGTGCGGGGAAGTAGCAATGAACATTGGGCGGCTTGCCGCCCACCAGTGCGGTAAGGCTTGGCTTACCGGGAGCTCCTCCTGGTTTTTCCAGCGCGAGGCTCAGCCTCGCGCGAATTAAAAGTAACAAGTTGTCGCCGGTAAGCCGAAGGCTTACCGCAGGGGTGGGCGGCAGAGCCGCGACGGGGATTGCGATTGAATGAAATTCGACCCTTTCAGGGTCGGGATTATTTTTGACGTGGATTCCTTGGGCGTTGCCCACGGCTATTAGCTTTCACGCTTTCAGCGTGAGGTGGAATTGCCAATTGCCAATTGCCAATTGCCATAGGGTTGTCAGCAACAAGATTCCTTTCACTGAAGCAAAGATGTGAAAAAGGTTCTAGCCGTGCAAATTGGAGTTCATGCTGTGTTAGGATTCACTCATGAAACAGCGGTTCTCAGCCAGTATCTGGCAGGAAGGTGAATGGTTCATAGCTCAGTGCGTCCAGGTGGACGTTGCAAGTCAAGGCGCGACCGAAGATGAGGCACTGGACAATCTCCGTGACGCCCTCGAACTTCACTTCTCACCGCCAATCGCGACTGTCGTTCCTCATGTGCGCGACATTGAAATCGACATTCAAGCGGCATGAAGCCCTTGCCCTTTCAGGAAGTCAAACGAAGATTAGAAGCCGTTGGTTTTGTCGAAGCTGGACAAACAGGCAGTCATATCAAGTTCGCAAAAACGACAAGCGAGGGAATACGAACTGCAATTGTTCCGAAGCATCGTGAAGTTGCCGCCGGCACGCTCCGAAGTATTCTTCGCCAAACGGGAATAAAGGCCGAAGAGTTTGAGGCGTTGTAATTAGAGGGTGGACTGTCCAACAAGACACCGACCCATCGAGGGTCGGCCTTTTGCTCTTGGGGTTCGATCCCAAAGGGTATTCTCCGAAGGCCGCCAATCACAGAGCGCCCAACTAGGAGAAAATAGCGGCTGCCCTTCAGTGGCCGTTTTGATTCAGTTCGTGGTCATCACCTCATCTTGACCGTAGTCGACGTATTCGAGTGGGGTGCCGACGGCGAGGTCAAAGACGAGAGAGTGGAATTCGAGATCGAACCATTCGAGAAATGTCTTCAGGTCACGTTGCTCGGGCCATGTGGCTTCATCGATACACCAGGAGAAGAGCTCTTCTTCAAATATGAAGCCGTGGCAATACTCAAGGATCACCATCTGTTCATCGTTTAGCTCATACTCAGGGATGAGGTAAGCAGTTGAGTCTTCGCGTATGTCGTCCAGGGTATACCGCGCACGATCCCATGAATGCGCCCAATCGAGGAAGGGTTGTTTGGGCTTAACGACGAGTAAAGAGCGATTGATTTCGGACATAAAGCTAAAGGGCGGAAGCGCGGAAGTAAGAAGAGCGGTTACAGATTACCCGGAGTTTCGCGTCGAGCATAGTAAGTAGCAATTGCCGATTGAAGACGAACCACGAAATGACACGAAGCGACACGAAACAAATCTCAAGTCGGCACACTCCAAAGGGCGGCCGCAAGCGGGCCTTCCTGACTGCAAGTTTCCAGAAGAAGCTCCTCGAAACAATTCAATGCGCCGACAGGTCGGCCCGACCAAGAGCGGCCGCGAGCGGATCGTGACTGTAAATCGTAAATCGTGAATGGTAACGATCCAAGAGTAGAAGAAATTAGCCGCAGATTTACGCGGATGAACACGGATAAGAAAAAGTAGGAACTGAGAAAGCAATGTCCCCGCAATTCGGGATTGCTGATCCGTGTTATCCGTGAAAATCTGTGGCTATTCTTTCACTCTATCGGTTTGAGGTTGGCGCGTTGCAGGAGAGCGGCGTAGCGGGGATCTGAGCGTATGTTGTCGAAACGCGGGTCTGCGACCAGGTAGGTGAAGAGAATCGCACGCGCCTCAAGAGCCTTGTTCAACCACTCAAATGCTTTGTCCTTATCGTCAAGGCGAATGTATAAGATGGCGATGTTGTATGGTGAAATATGTTCCTTCTTTGAGATCTCCAGCAACTCCTCGACGCGGTCCCGCCAAACCCCTTGCATTCCCGATGCGGCATAGATCTTCATTACTTCGGCGACAACCTCCGGATCTTCTCGCGCCAAATTCTGCTCCAAGGCTTCCTTGTACATGCCTTTTGCCTCGTAAACCTTCGCAAGTGTATTGCGAGCTACAAAGAAGTTCGGATCCAGTTCCAAGGTCTTCCGAAGTTGGGCCTCAGCCTCGTCGTAACGCCGCGCAAGAAAAAGGATGTCACCAACATTCTCGTTAAGAATCAGCGCTAAAGGATCAAGCTGCTGCGCCCGCTTCGCTTCGGCAACTGCCTCATCAAGACGACCAACGACTGGCAAATAAAGAGAGTATCGCTGGTGCGCAGTCGGATAATTAGGATTCAACTGAATAGACAGCTTAAATTCTTTCTCGGCGCCGGGCCAATCCCAATCGTAATTCCCCTTAATCATCGCCAGCGTGTTATGCGCTTCGGCGAGCTTGTCATCTATGGCCAGGGCTTTATTGGTTGCCGCCCTCGCCTTTTCGTACCCTTCCCTGGGCTCTACATCTCGATACCAGGCCGCAGTGAACCACGAATCTGCCAACCCTGCGTACGCGAGAGCGTAACTGGGGTCCCGTTCGATCGCCTGATTGAAGTACTCGATCGATTTTCCAATCCCCTCGCTCGTTCGTTTGTTCCAGTGATAGCGCCCTTTCAAATAGAGCTGATAAGCCTCGCCATTTGAATCGCTAACCACAAGCTGCTTTTGCTCGTCGCCGGAAATTCTTAAGCGCAGTTTGTCGGTAATCTCTCTCGAGATGGCTTGTTTGACAGACAGGACATCAGCGAGCTTTCGTTCATATTCTTCGCCCCAAAGCTGAGCGCCGGTAGTTGCATCGACAAGATCAACCTGCACGTTTACCGTGTCGCCGTTCTGCCTTACCCGTCCCATCAAAACTGTCCGAACGTTCAGCTCTCGACCCACGGTCTGCGGATCGGCTTCTTTGCCTTTGTAACGAAACGCACTGGCACGCGCCACCACATGAAGCCGTTGCAGTTGCGTCAGGCTATTAATAAGAGTTTCAGAGATTCCGTCTGACAGATACTCAAGGTTTGGATCGCCGCTCACGTTCACGAACGGAAGCACCGCAATCGAATCAAAAGCAGGTGCTGCTCTGCGACCATAAAGGAATACGCCCAGGGCGCCACCAGCGAGAAGCAAAACCAGCAGCACGGCTAAAGCTGCGAGTTTGTGCTGCTTGATCCCCGAGACAATGTATTCGGCGCTAGAAGGCGAAGCCGTACCGGCGATCGAGGCGTTACTGGCCGTCGAATGAGCGTGTGAGCCGCCGGCCGTTGAAGTTTCTGCCCGAAGTTCCGGAGGGACAGTGCGATCGATTTCGGCATCGACCTCGAGCTTGCGTTTTAAGTTCCGCAAATCGATTAGTAGATCTTTTGCCGTTTGATATCTGCCTTCAGGATCCTTCGTCAGCGCCTTCGTCACTATCCGTTCCAACTCAGCCGGTACGTTACTCGCGTAACGCATCAGAGGCGCGGGCTCTTTCTGCAAAATAAGTGAGATGGTCTCTGTCGGAGTCTCACCAGCAAAGGGCAGGTGACTCGTCACCATCTCGTAGAGCACAGCGCCGACGCTCCATAGGTCTGAGCGAGCATCCAGGGTCGTTCCCTTAGCTTGCTCGGGCGACATGTAATTTGCGGTTCCCATCACCGTACCGGCGTCGGTGTTTACAAGCGCCTTCGTCGGGGCTTCTGTATCGGTTACCGCTCCGGCTGGTTGGTTCAACTTGGCAAGACCGAAGTCCAAAACCTTTGCATAACCGTCATGCCTGACCATCACGTTCTCGGGTTTGATATCGCGGTGGACGATTCCGGCGGCGTGCGCGGCCGCGAGTGCACTAGTCACCTGAATGGAGATCTCCAGAATCTCTTCAAGCTTCATTCCCGATGCGATGCGGCGTCGCAAAGTGTCGCCGTCGATAAACTCCGTGGCGATGTATCGCGAGTCACCAATCGCGCCGATCTCGTGAATAGTGAGTATGTGGGGATGGTTCAAAGCAGAGGCTGCTTTGGCTTCCTGAATAAAGCGTTGCAGTCGTTGTTGGTCGGAAGCGACATCCGCAGGAAGGATCTTGATGGCGACAGTTCGATCCAGCTCAGTATCGAGTGCCAGATAGACTTCACCCATTCCGCCTTTACCAATCTGCGAGCGGATTTCGTATTTACCCAAACGCGTGTTTTCGGGAAGCGTCATGCCTGGTTGCGAGATAAAACTTTAGTCGTGGATAAGTAAGGGGAAAACCGTAATTGGTAAAGATTGCCGATTGGCGAATGCCGATTGCCGTAGGGTAGGCAGAGGAAATTGGCCGCAGATTTACGCGGATGAACACGGATAAGAAAAAGCCAGAACTGATTTGCTGATCCGAGTCATCCGTGAAGATCTGTGGCTAATCTTTTCTCAACCAATCGATAACCAGGTCAAAGAAGCGGGGGCAAGCCCACCTTCCGGACTGCAATTAATCAACGGGCAAGTCCGCCCTCCTGACTGCCAAGGAGATTGGCGATTGCCGATTGGCGATTGATAGGCAAGATGATCTCCTGGGTTGAACGGTACTACCGCTTCAACTATCTTCTAGTTCTTGCGGGAAACTAATCTCCTAATTATAGGCGCGGGACCGTTTGGGTTGGCGCTAGCCGCCCAGGCGGCGCACGCGGGCACTGAACATCTCGTCGCCGGCAAGCCGATGGAATTTTGGCGACGGAATATGCCCAAAGGCATGTATCTGCGCTCCGCTTCCGACTGGCACCTCGATCCTATCAATCTCCATACGATCGAAGCGTTTCTTCAGTCGCAGGGCAAAACCACAGGGGACGTCGAACCTCTTTCCCTCGACTTCTACCTTTCTTATGCGGAGTGGTTTCAACAAGAGAAGAATATCCGACCCTTGCCCGTATACATTCGCCAACTGGATTACGACGCTATAACTAAGGAGTTTGTCGCGATAACTCAACAGGAGCAGGAGCAGACGGCAGGAGCAGGGGCAGGTGGTGACACGATCAGAGCGCAGAATGTCGTACTCGCTCCGGGCTTCAAACATTTCATGCACGTGTCTGATGATTTGCAAAGGCGTCTTCCGCCGGGCCGCTTCCAACACACCGCTGAATTTGTTGATTTCAGCACAGCACGTAACCGTCGTTACTTAATAATCGGTGGACGGCAAAGCGCGTTTGAATGGGCGGCATTGCTACTCGAGTCGGGAGCTTCCGCAGTTCATCTCTCGCATCGTCATCCAAGTCCGGCTTTCGCAGAGTCTGACTGGTCGTGGGTAAACCCGCTGGTCGACGGCATAGTCGAAGATCCGAGCTGGTTCCGACGATTGACAGACGACGAAAAGGACGCAATCGCTCAGAGAATGTGGGCTGAAGGCAGACTAAAAGTGGAGCCCTGGTTGGAACCTCGGTTGAGAGATGAGCGCGTCAAGTTTTGGCCGCACACTGAGGTGAGCAGTTGTTCTCAGACAAGCGATGGTGGGTTGATAGCAGAACTCAGTAATGGCGAAACAGTCGGTTGTGATCAGATCGTTCTGGCTACGGGGTATAAAGTTGATATTGCGAAACTGCCGTTCCTGGCGTCCGGCAATATTCTTGAGCAGTTAGAAACGCGAAACGGCTTTCCGGTTCTTGATGATCATTTCGAAACTACCGTTCCGCGGCTCTTCATCACCAGCCTGCCGGCCACACAGGACTTTGGCCCGTTCTTCGGATTCACAATTGCGGTGCGCGCATCGGCAAAACTGATCTGCGAGCGATTGATGTCAGGTGCGTGAATCGTGAATCGCTTACTGAACCAGTACCTACCGCCAAGCCGCGAAGGAACGCCAAGATCGCCAAGTTCGTAAAGCAGTCAACTTCAGCAAGGAGCCTATTCAACTCCATTGCTAAGGGGTTCTTGGCGCGCTTGGCGGATCTTGGCGGCCTGGCGGTGAGTGGTGGTACGGGACCTGATCTGATTGTCGATTAAAAACGAACCGCGAAGTCGCACGAACCAGCTCGAAACAAAAAAGCGCCGACAGGTCGGCGCACTCCAAAGAGCGGTCGCGCATCATACACCCGAAGGGGAAAGCAGTCAGCAACCTCAACATTGAATCAAGAACTCAAGCTCAGCAAACTTGCAGGTTAGGAAGGTGGGTAAGGCGTCAGCCGCACCCCCGCTCCAGCGTAGCGTCGTCGCTGGCTACTAAAACCGATCCTTGTGGCACAGCGACCAAACTGAGAAGCCGCCGCGCGGTTTCAACCACGCAGACTCAGTCCAGTGTGGCTTGAAGGAAAGTAGAGTTGATGACGCTACTCTGGAGCGGGGGCGCGCTCCGCTTGCCCACCTTCCCGACCTGCGAATTGTCTCCTTATGAATTGTTGATTCAGGGTGAGTAGCTGATGAAGTTTCGCGTTTCGTTCAGAACATACTGATAAGTACCGACGACTGAGTGCGGAGCACGTAAAAGTATGACATTGGCGAAATGCATCGCTTCAATGTTTGGCGACGATTAATGGGTGGCCTTCTGATTCGCGGCGATAGAAGACGCGTGGTGTTTGGGTAACGCGGCGCTCCAGGTTCGGAACGGTTTTGTCGCTCTCGACGCGCTTGTCGCCTTCGACGCGTTTATCGCCTTCGACGCGTTTATCGCCTTCGACGCGTTTGTCCCCTTCCGTAAAGGACAGACTGATCCCCAGACTACGCGCCTTCTCCATCTTCTCGATTTGCATGTTGGGCACGCGCGTGCTCGCATAGTCGAACCATTCACGAACCCAAACTTCGCCGTCTTTAGGGTCACTATCTGCCGCACTCTGCTTCAGTCCCTCCTCGACGAGCGCGTAGGTCAAAAGCCCGTGCCCAAGTTGGGATGCCTCCTGTGCCGCCTGATAACTCTGCGCCGCCGTCAGGATATACATTCCCTTCTCGTAAGCCAGTTGGGCCAAACCCTTTGAGTTCATCGGACCGCGACGCTGCTCCTCTGCTTCAAGTGCCTGGCCGGAATTGCAGGCATCAATGACCATCAGCAATTTGTCCGCATCGATTCCTTCAACAGCTCGCTCCAACTCCTCATCCGAGATGCTATGTTCGAGGATCATTTGCAAACCCGCGGCGTCGAGCCCAGTTCGTTCCCCTCCGTAGCCAAGGTCGTGCGGCAAGAGATAAAACCGCTGACCCTGAGCGGTTCCGTGCCCCGCGAAATAGATGAAGACCGCATCTTCCGGCTCGGTGGCCTTCAGCTTTTCGAGTGGCTTCGGCAACGGGGGCGCATCCGCGGGCGAAGCATCCGGAGTTCCGGCGAGCCGTTTCAATGCCCTTAAAATGTTTATCTTCGTGGCCTGTTCGTCCAGCAGTGGAGCGACTTCTACATGCGCGTAGCTCGCAATCTGCTGCTGTTCGCGTAGCACCTCTTCGCCGAACGCTACTGCGTCCGCGACAGCGTACTTAAGATTGTATTGCGAATTGGAATACGCGTTGACACCGATGGCCAGGACGTAAGCAGTTCCAGGCCGCTTGAGGCTGCCCGCGCCTGTGAGACCCAGTACTGCGTCCTTGCTCTTGACGTTGTCACGATTGAACGCGTACGCCGCCAATTGGTTTTCTCCGGCAACGATTGCTATGTTGGCTTCCAGGGTTGTCATGGTTTGCCCTTTAAGAACATCGCCACGCCAAACTTTCACGAGCGAACCATTACGGAATAGCCGCACGTCGCGCGCCCCGCTCCCTGCTTGGTGATCTTTGTCGGCTGGTTTTTCAGTTACTTCAATCTTTACCGTCAGGTTGCGTTCTGATGTACTGCCGGCGGCTTGTCCGTTCTGAATCGTCAAGCTTAGTTCGGGCTGGCGGCGGTCAAGCAGCGATATGTTTTTCGGCGCGCGAGGTTTTTTTCCGGCCATCACCTCAGCAAGCAGTCCGGGATAGTAAAATTCATTGAAGAAGGTCTCCGCCGGCGCGACATCAAATGTGTTGCCGCCAAACTGCCAAAGCATTTGCTTCCAGGCAGCGGGCGAACCGTCGAATAAGCCGTCGGGAGTAACAACCAACCAATCGCTGCCGCGGCTGTTGAGAGCGCCGCCGAGGTTTACGAGGGTGGCGAGCTTTTCGCCCGACGAGGCGTCCCAAATGTACTTGTCGTTGTTTTCTCCGAGCGCTACAAGAAAACGCCCGTCAGGGCTGAAGCTGAGAGAGACTATCCGTCCAGCGTGCGGCAAGGTGCGCATTGTTCTGCCCGAGGCTACTTCAAATATATCGATTTTGGTGGCGTATCCTGCGGCCAATAGGCGCGCGTCGGCGCTTAGGCAAAGAGTTCTCACCGCTCCGCTCTGTTCGTCATCATTGATTTGAAAATTGTTGACCTTGCGCCCGGTTTCCGTTTCAAAAATAATTACGGACCGCTCCTTCTTCTCGAAGCCGGTCATCGCGATGAGCTTGCCGTCGAAACTAAAACCCGCCGCCGGAACGATGCCCATCTCAGGCGCCTTACCTCCATCCAACTCCCGCAAACGTTTGTCGGATTTGCCGTCGTAGAGATCTATTCTCTGTTTGTAGACATCTTTATAGACATCGCTAAACACATTTACAGCGTTGGCGGTAGTGTAGAACTCCTTCATCCCGAAGAAAGGGGCTGCCCTGAAGCGTCCGTCCGGACTAAAGAAAGGCTTGCCTCGGTCCCGAAGCGATGCGTCGGCGCTAACACGCACGAGCGTTCCCGCCGCTGCGTCCCACATCTCCGTCAGCAGATTTTTCAAAAGCACGTGGCGCGAAATCAGGAAGCGACCGTCGGGGCTGAAACTTACGGCGCCGCCAGCCTGAAGCTTTTCGCTGGAAATAGTTCCCATCGCTTCGACGGCCTCGATGATCTGTTCGGGCGTCGTGATATCCCGCTTCTGAAGTGTGGCCATCGTTTTGGGATCGATGGCCTTAATGAACGCCGCTTGCTCAGCTCGCGCGACTTCGTCCGTAGTTCCCGTTTGCAGCGTGCGCGATTCGTGCCCCGTTGCGGACTCGATGATTCTGATTGCTTTAGCTCCCGCCGCGACTGCCGCAATCAGGCTTCCGTCGCGATTGAAGCTAATCACTCGAGCGCGCAAGAGAGCGTCTCCACTCGTTCTTAACTCGCGGATCGATTGACCCGTCGCAGCGTCCCACAACTTCATCGCGGCACCCGCGTTGTTATCGGTAGCTGTAACGAGGAATCGTCCGTCGGCGCTGAATTGCACACGCTGGGGCGTTTTGCTGGATCCGGTATTGATGCTGTAGAGCTCGTTGCCCGTGGCTACTTCCTGGACGCTGACCGTCTCGGTCGTTTTGGCGAAGGCAACGAGGCGCGCATCCGCGCTGAACGCGAGGCTCGAATTTTCCGCTTCGGGGACCGCCCTGAATGGCAATTCCCGCAGGTCGCGCCCCGCTTGTGCGTCATACATCTCTACTGCTTTATCAGGTTGCCCGACCGCTGCGACCTGCCCGTTAGAACTAACTGCTATTTTCGACGCCGACAGTTTGAAATTCTTTAAGCGTTGCTCCTCTTGTTTCCGTTGCTTGTTCCCACAACCTAAAATACAGCCAAATGAGTCTAAGGTGTTGAGCTTCTCCATGCCGCTCTTTCCATATTTTGTTTTTTGCGAACGCAACTCGGTGCCCGCCGAAACGTCCCAGACTTTGACGGCATCCCCGCTCACGCTCGTTAGCGAGTGGCCGTCGTTGCTGAAAGCGACGGCGCCGACGGGCAGTCCGTGCCCGCGTAGAACCTGCAACTGTCGTCCCGTCTGAACGCTCCAGATCCTTACGGTATTATCTTCCGCTCCGCCGACCACGCCGCCCTGAGTGAAGGTCCCTAAATCTCGCTTGTCATTAACATCCCCGCTCCCCGAGGCTAACAATTTCCCATCGGGGCTGACGGCGAGGGCGTTAACGTTGCTCGTATGACCGTACAGCGTTCGTAGTACGTTTCCCGTAGCCAGGTCCCAAATTTTTATGACGTTGTCTTTGCCGCCCGAGGCCAGCCAGCGGTTGTCGGGGCTGAAGGCTACTGCGTTAGCGGATCTCGTGTGGCCCGTTTGAAGTATCAACTCCGGTTTATCGCCCGGGGTGGCGGGTGCCGCGGACGTGGGCGTTTGCCTGGGAGCTGACGTAACTCCAATCCCGCGCTTCTCCTGCTCTTTCGACTGCGCCATGCCCGAGAGGGGAGTGCAGATTACTGACATCAAGAGTACTAAAGCTGATAGCTGTTGCAATTGGAAAAACGGTAAATAGGACCTATGAGAGGCTACACGATTATTTCCGGAGTTTCGGTTTGCTGGTGGAGAAAGCGGAACCATGGAGATCTCCTAAGAGTTGAAAAGCCAACCTGGGTAGATGAAGGTGCAGGAGGGAATCGGTTAACTAAGTTAAGCAGGAGGCGCGGGGAGCGAATCAAGCTTGTGTTGAGTGAGCGCAGCCTACGGTAAGGAAAGCCTCAAGTCAATAAAGGCCGGCGAAACCTGTGATTGGCGATTGGTCGTAACGATCCACAGAATCACAACAACACGAAGAATCTGCCACTCGTCGTGCTCTCGTCCTTGCGATGGATTGATTGTTTCGGTCGGGCTTCTCGTCCGGTGCTCTTCAGCGCCAAAGGCGCGAAATGTGACAGCCTGGGCCAACGGCCCAGGTCACACGGCATCATGATCTTGAGCGCTGAAGGCGCGGAATAATTTCAATCCCACACGTACCGCTCATCGTATTTGATCTGATAACTCTTCAGAAACTTCCGAAACTCTCCTGAAATGTGATTCGTTGATGCTCCGGCGCTCACGAGGACAATCGCAGTTAATGGCACTCGGGCTGGGCGGGGGCAAGCCCACCTTCCGGACTGAGCACTGTCAGGGCTGCGCTTCACTACTCGGCAGTCGGCAATCGGAAATTGGCAATCGGCAATTAACAATTGGCAATGGCCATTCGGTAATTGGAAATTTGCGCGGAATCGACGTATATTACCTCGACCCTAAGATCGGGGTCTAGACGCCTACTCTTCCCGATTGTCTTAATTCTCAACTCGGAGGGGATGAATGAAAAAGTATTTCTTGCCCGTTACTCTACTTGTGCTCGGTCTGGCCTTCCTGCTGGCGAGCTTTCCCACCAAAGATGTCGGCGCTCAAGGACGCTCCGACGATGCGCGCGCGCAGGGACGTCCCGATGATCCTGGCCATCAGGCGGCTGTCCGAGCGGACGGCAAAGTAGTCGCTCCCGACGGCGTCATTTTTGAATCGCAGAAAGAGTTCGTGGATGCCGGCAGAAGGTGCAGTACGCGCCATGCCGATGATCTGGAACTGGATAATATCGAAAAGGAGATAAAGGCCAATCGCGGGAATGCGGGTCGCGGAAACGGTAACGGCGGTTACGATATCGATGCCGCCAGAGTCTACGCTAATGGCAGCATCACAATTCCGGTTCATTTCCACGTCGTCTATAGATCCGACGGCACCGGTGATATTCCTGATTCAAGGCTCGACGCGCAGATCGCTGCGATGAACGAGCATTACACCGGTCTGGACACCCCGGCCTATAGAACGGCTGCGGCAAACATGACGTTCCGTTTCGTGAGGTCCAGCGTGACGCGCACGCCGAATGACGCGTGGTATGCGGCAGGTCCTGGTTCGGCCGCCCAAACGGCAATGAAGAATTCGCTGCACACCGGCTCTGCCGACGATCTGAACTTCTACACCAACAGCGGCGGCGGTTATCTTGGCTGGGCTACGTTCCCGAATAACTATGCGGGAGCTCCTTTGCAGGACGGCGTGGTCTGCTACTGGGCATCGCTGCCCGGCTCGAGTTACGTTCCCTACAACGAAGGCGACACGGGAACTCACGAAGTCGGACACTGGCTGGGTCTCTATCACACCTTCCAGGGCGGCTGCACGGCGACTAACGACGGCGTATCCGATACTCCGGCGGAACGTGGGCCAACGTACGGTTGTCCGAGCAGGAACCTGGACACCTGCAAGAGTAAGAACTATCCGGGTCTCGACCCTTACGAGAACTTCATGGACTACACTGACGATCCCTGCATGTACAAATTCAGTTTGGGACAGGCGGATCGCAGCGACTCGATGTGGGCGACTTATCGGAACGGTAGGTAGTTAATCAGCAGTAGCGATAGGAATGAAGGGGTGCTTCGCAAGGGGCACTTCCTTTTTTATTGCCGATTGGCGATTGGCGATTGCCGACTGCAGATTAGTCTTTATAGGATCAATCGATCGAAAATCGGCAATTGGAAATCGGCAATGACTCCGCCCACCCGCTACCGCGCGATGGTACTAACCTCACTTCGCAGATCGTCAATCTTCCTACCGCCCGGAGGTACTCACCTGTAACATTGCCCTCGGCGAATGCTAATTAGTGTTATTTCGTGTAATTTCGTGGTTCGTCTGGACTGTTGATCAAGAGGTGACTTTGGATTGCGGGGACGAACCACGAAAACACACGAAGCAACACGAATGAAGTCACGACCTCGGGTTTCCTTGATCGTGCTGCTTACGATGGCCAGGGTCTTCGGGATCGGAGTTGACGGTAATTCCCAGGAACGCGGCGGACGGATCGCTCCACCGTCAGCACTGAAATGCGATCGGAATGACCTCACCCTTTATGACGGTAGAGTGCTGACTTACCGTCGTCGCAAAGGAAGTACTTACCTGCGTATTCGCACTAACTTTGACACCACCGAAGTCGTCACAATTCGTCACCCGGCGACAGACGACCCGTCGGATTTCTTTCTGCTCAACGGCGAGTCGTTTACAAGAAGCGATTGGAGGCGGATCGAGAAGGGAAAGAATGTTTTGAGGCCTGGTATGCGCGCCAATGTGTGGGTTTGTCGCGGCAATCCTGCGATTCAGCCGGTGGTTGACTGGCGACCGGACGATACAGGCGCCAATCCCAGGAGCCGATGAGACTGAGGTCGTGTGAACTTCGTGTGGTTTCGTGGATTTTTTATCCGCTACTCGTCCGTCACGGAAGGCGGGGGGTGAGTGCTGAAGCGATAGGCACCTCCATCCATCCGCCGCTGCAAGTTGCGATAGCCGACCAACAGCATCCCAATCAACACGAGTTGCAAGACCTCTATTACCAGCCAAACCAGTACTAAGAATCTCACGTTACCTCCCCGTGGGAACCTGCAACTGCACGCCCGGCTGACCATACATGATGGTTAGCGCGCCCTGATGATTCTTGATGCCGTCGGCGCGTGCGCGCTCAATCTCCAATTGCAATTCCAGCTTCTTGATTTCTAGCAGTGCCGGATTCGCAAAAGTCAGAGCTTCGATTTGCTTGGTCTGCGCGGCGACCTTCGCAGCTTCGAGTCGGGCCTCCTCCGCCTGCTTCTGTTTCTCATTGGCAACGACGCCGGAAGCGGCGGCTTCGACCCTATCGTCCAGGAAATCAGGATTGCCGATCTGCACGGACTCGGTGACGAGCAGAAGTTGACTGCCTAGCTGCGGACGCAGTGATTCTAATATCCGCTTTTGGATTAGCTCCTGATTAGCATAAATCTCGTAAGCTCCGTAATCCGCGAAAGAATTGCGTGCTTCCGTTTGCACTATTCCCTTCAAAATTTCGCTGCGCCGGCGGTGTCTCTCTTCTTCCGAGAATCCGTATTTGCGCACGTACTCCGCTACCTTCTCGGGGTCTGTGTAAGCAGTCAGGGAAATATCGACCTGTAAGGCTGCGTTGTCTTTGCTGGTTACGCGTACGGGAGCGCTTTCGGTAAACGATTTAATGTTTACCTCATAACTCTTGCGCCCCGGCGCAATCGTCGTGAACCATCCGTCCGATGGAGTGTAGATGCGCTCAATCGCGCCCCATTTGGTCACGACCTGCACCGTTCCTTCCTGTGCAAACTTGATGTTCGAGTAGGTCACCACGCCTGCAACCAGGACAAGGATGACAAGCAGAATTGACCCAGCGATGAAGAATTTGCCTTGCGGCATAGAGACTCCTCCTCTGTTGGTCTTAACAATCTCCGGCCATTGCTCTCTATTCATGCCTGCTTATACGAGGAACTGCCTGCCAAAGTTTTGAACTCCGAATGAACAAACTTGCGGGTTGTTCAAGGGAGAACCGGGATGACCAGAGAAAGCAGGCCTCCTATGAAGGGTGTCGAGCGCCTGAATGGTGAAATTGAAGTGATTTGGGGCAGCAGCCAAATCGAGCTGTTTTCAGTGCACAAACAAAGTACAAGTCTGCGGGCAAATATTCCAGCACCCTCATGCCGTCCCGAAAATGTCCCGCAACGGAAACAGGGACAGCGACACTTAGGAACGATCCACGAAAATGCACGAAACACCTTAGGAGATTTGAGTAACCCAGTGTGGTTTCGAGTACCGTTTTCTTTTGCGAGTTGATTCAGACCAAAGGCGCTCAGCAAGACAACGAACCAGGGAACACGATCACGAAAAACACACCAAACAACACGATCTGCAGAATGCTGATTGCTGTCCGCTCCCAGTGTATGATGCGCATCATGGAAAACAAACAGATCGTATTGAACAACCGGCCGGCGGGGTGCCGGCAATAGATACCTTTAGAATTGAGAATGCGGAAATGCCGCAACCTAATGAGGGCGAGGTGTTGGTGCGCACGCTCTACCTGTCCGTGGATCCTTACATGCGCGGGCGAATGAGCGATCGAAAGTCTTATGTCCCGCCGTTCCAGTTGAATGAGGTAATCGTAGGCGGAGGTATTGGTGAAGTAGTCGAGTCTCGCTCGCCAGCTTTTCAACCGGGAGATATCGTCACTGGCATGTTGGGATGGCGACTCTACTCGGTCGTCAAAGCTGACGAGTTGCGAAAGATTGATCCGCGCGTAGCGCCGGTGACTACTGCTCTTGGGGTCTTAGGAATGCCGGGGCTAACTGCTTATTTTGGTCTGCTCGATATTTGTAATCCGCAGCCAAACGAAACTGTGATCGTTTCCGGCGCGGCCGGTGCTGTCGGTATGACCGTGTGTCAGATTTCGAAACTCAAAGGCTGTCGTGTAGTTGGGATTGCTGGCAGCGACGAGAAGAATCGATACCTGAAAGACGAATTGGGTGTTGACGCCACCATCAACTACAAGACCGTCGCCCTCAAAGAGGCGTTAGCGGAAAGTTGTCTTGACGGAGTAGATGTCTATTTTGACAACGTCGGCGGGGAAGTGTCGGACGCGGTAATGCCGTTGATCAATAAAGGAGCGCGCATTTCCATCTGCGGTCAGATTTCCTTATACAACCTCGAGAAGCCCGACCTTGGGCCACGTGTGCAGCCTTACTTACTGGTGAAGAGTGCCTTCATGAAGGGATTCATCATCATTGATTACACGGCGCGTTTTGCTGAAGGCGTCATGCAGCTGAGCAGGTGGGTGGCGGAGGGCAAGCTGAAATACGCGGAGAACATTATCGAAGGATTCGAAAATGCGCCGCGGGCGTTTCTCGGTCTGTTTTCTGGAGAAAACCTGGGAAAGCAGCTCGTTAAGGTCGGGGAATAAGGGAAAAGGGGCGAACGGGCGAACGGGCGAACGGCGGAAGAGGAAAGGCTACAAACCTAAGACCTCACATTCTCAATTTTCCAATTTCCAATTTCCATTTTTCATTTCACATGCTAATTCCCTGGCTCTTGTTCCCTTTTAACCTCTTCTCCTGTTCCCCGTTCCCCCCGTTATTCCAGAAACTTGTGCTTGAATCGCTCCTCCGGCATCAGACAAACATCATACTTCCCAAAGAAACGATAACGGTTGGTTGCCACAAGCTTGTATAGGGCATCGCGCAACGGCGCCGGCAAAATCTTACCTGCCGAAAAGATCGACCAGATCCCACCCAGTTGAGTCAACGCGTGAATGATCGCGTCTGACCGCGACAGCACCTTCTCGCTCGGCTTTCCCTGGTCGACCACCAAATGGACAGTATCCAAATCAAGTGCATCGATGCCATGGCGTTTCAATAAGTCTTTCGCGAAGTCGCTTTGAAGAGATGCGAAAAGAAATCGATCATGCCGGTCTCGCTGCAGGAGAAACTGAATGAGACGATTGCAGAGTCCGCACACTCCGTCGTAGAGGATGATAATCGTGGGGGCGGGGTTAGGCACAACACCTCAAGTCTCGAATGCCAAAACTTCGAGGAGTGGGCAGACCCTGGCGAATTTGTTCACCTGTGAACCTGCGCGTCGGCATCAGATCGTAGGGGAGGGAATCGCAGGGAAGGCTTGGCTCCACCACGCCCTCCGCGAGAATACGCACTTGGGCTCGCGCTACCAGCGGAACCTTCATTGTCAGTTCCCAGAAGCGAGCCATCATGTAATGAAAGCAAATCGGCGCGCGAACGAGGCGGATTCTTTTGCCGGTTACTCTTGCCACCCGCTGAACAGCATCGCTCAAGTAGAGCTCCTCTGCACCAGTCACCGCAACAGTCTGGTTTTTCAACCTACCTTTGACCAGGGCTGCGTCCAGAATTTTCACCAGGTCTTCCACTGCCAGCGGCCGAATCCCTTTCTCTTTTAGTCCGACCATGGCGAAGACCGGAAACGTATGCAGCGCGTGACTTAGATGGTCCAGCATATGGATCGCCGAGGCCGTATACCATGCCCGACTTAAGAATGGTGTAGTCCAAACTTGAATTCCTCACGATCTCTTCCGCAGCCCACTTTGACTCATGATAAGCCGAGCCACAATCTGGACGAGCCCGCAGAAAGCTCATGAGAGCAACTTTTCTAACGCCGGCTTGCTTCGCGGCTGCGACAACATTCTTTGTCGCCTCGACATGGACCCTAAGGTATGTTTGCTCTCCAATCTCACGATTGATTCCCGCGCAATGAGCAACTGCGTCACATCCTGCAAATGCCTCAACCAGTACTTCGGCGTTCGACAGGTCGCTCGCGACAAACTTAGTCTGGGCGGCCGCGATTGTTTCTTTGCCACGCTCGCTTCGCGCTATCAATACAAGTTCATGGCCTGCTGTTGCCAGTCGTTGCGCCAGATGACTGCCGATGAATCCGGTACTTCCGGTAATTGCAATTCGCATAACTACTCCTTTTGGGCCTGACACTAGTCATACGACTCAGCGGCGGCCTCGCGAAATTCCTTAACCAAACCCAGCGCTCTTTTGCGCACGGGTCGCATCAGGGGATTGCTTGCCAGTGAAATCAGCCGGTCAAGCAGATCTACGGTTTGATCGATCATCCGATACGTGCGCGCCTGCTTGCGCGACGAATCGTGAATCCAGAAAAGAATGATGCCCATGTGGTAAAGCCAGAGTAGGGAAGGCAACTCTTCACGCAGATCTTTCGGGATGCGAACGTTTGAGTCTTCGACGAGATCTCGGAACACGGCGATGCTTCTGGTTCGCACCGGATCTGAATCAGGTCCGAAAGGATTCAGAGGGCTTTGTGGATGCGCCGCGGTTTTGAAAAGCACGCCTGCAAACTCGTGATAAGGCGCAAGAGTAGAAATCTTTAACCTCATCACTGTAAGCAGGCCTGCCTTCAAACTAGTAGATTTTGGTTCAGCTTCGAGCGCCGCGAGGTGCTGCTCGTGAGTGCGTTGATAGAACGCCTGGATCAAATGTTCCTTTGAGCGGAAATAGTAGTATGCACTGCCAAGCGACAGACCCGCTTTTTTGGCAATGGTGCGCATGGTTGTCTTTTCATAACCATGCTCGTGGAAGGTCTCCAACGCGGCGTTGAGGATCAGCGCCTTTGTCTGCTCGCCCTTCTGGGTCTTGGTTACTTTTTTACTCATGCTCACCTCGACATGCCAGCAACCCTGCCAATTTGAAATCGATGCTGCGAGATGAGCGACACCACTCGCCGCGCGGTGGGTAACAATTCAGGCGAAGCCAGCCGGTAAGACCATTCGCGATACTGGGACAGCGCCCACAGAACCATGAGCCAGGCTTTCGGGCCCAAATAGACTTCGCCATAATCGCCGACAACGGTTAGGTCTTTCGCAGTCAGATCGTGATCCAGCTGCGGAAAGCGCCGTCGCGCCTCCTCTGACTTGCACGGAACGAAAACCAGCTCAACCAATTTTCCCTCTTGCGCTAACCAGCCGTGAGCCCGCCGGCAAAGGCCGCAGGTTGGATCGTAAAGAACAGTCAGCGCGGTCATGGGCCTACGCCTCCTGTACGCGGGTGTAGCCGTCCGGCTTGACTGGCGGCGGCCCGTTAACCAAACTCGCGCGGCGTCGCATGCGGCTGAAGACCAGCAAGTTAAAGAAGTGCATTCCTCCGAGAACTAACAGCACCATTCCAACCTTCACGGAGAGGGCTTCGATACCCTCGCGTGCAGACACCACGTCGTAGCCGAGTTTGAGCGCCAGGCTAACGTAGCCAAAATTAATCAAGTAGAACCCCACGACCAGCAGGTGATTGACGGAATCCGCCAGCGATTCGTTACCGTGGAAAACATCAACAAGAAAGACGCGCCCATTTTTGAACAGGGTGCGACCGACCCACACCGTCAAAGCTATGCTTATCGCCAGGTAAAGCAGGTAGGTTGTGATTTCGATGTTCATCGTAGCCCTCCTTTGGTGGCATTTGAACGTGTTCAGTAATTACATCATAGGCCTGTCCTCAAGGGAGGTCAAGGGATTTTTGAACGCGTTCAAGGAGTCCCGGGAAATCCAGGGATTGGGAAGATCTTTGGGTAAGGCGGGACTAGTGGGGGCAGGGAGGCTGAAATCTATGGAGTTACGAGGCGTTTCTTGATATTGCGTTGCCAGGATTCGTAGTTTCTCACGCGCCGTTTAGCTTGTTTGTGAGTCAAATTCATTTGCTTTGCCACATACTTAATGCGCTCGGCGCGGTCGTTCTTGGGATTGCGATCGCCAGGCGCTTCGAGGTAGAGCTTATAGGCGAACTTCCACTCTTCTTTGACCTCTTCGGTCGCTTGGACACCACGAAGTTCAGGCATTTTCACCTCTCAAAAAGTAATTTAGCCTCGATGCAACTTCTCGCATGCAGATGCTCGCACAACCAGGCCAGAACAGGAGCGGAAATATCTTAACATAACGTTGCTGGTTTAGTTCTCGTCGCGATCGTGTTGATTTGTGGCGGCTGCCGATTGGCTTCTATAATTTCGCTGCCGCTTGCGCTAGCGTCAGGCCCTTTAGGTTTGCACTATGAAAGTCTTCTGTCCAAGCACTGCTGGATCGAGTTCATTGCCTGCCACGATTGGGTGGATTACCCCCTTGTTGTTGCTGCTGGTCTGCTCTTTTTCGGAGATCCTGGCCGCGCCCGCGCGATGGTCCAGCAAGCTCGATGGGCGTATTCGTTTTTACCAAATGACGGAAGTCGGTGTGCTGATGGCCGGAACCGAGAAGTCGCTCTACGCCCTCGATGGAGAATTAGGTGACATTTTGTGGAAGCGCAAGAATGCGCGTCTGGATGAAACGGATATTGCGCCGGTGCCTGGGAGCGATCTTTTGCTCTTGAGTTTGGAAGACGGGAGCCGGACGCGGCTGGAGGCTGTCGATCTAATCTCCGGCGATACACTCTGGCGGAGTGACAAGGTGCGCGGAGCTGTAATGCAGATGGCCCTGGATCTAAACGCGAGTCTCCTCGCAGTTGTCTTCGCACGCGATGCGCGTGAAAACTCTAGGAACGAATGCAAGCGTAAACCTGTAATCCATGTGTTTCACCTTAGCGATGGTCGTGAGCTATGGAAGCGCGAACTAGAAAGCGAAGTTGAAATGATGCCGGCGCGTTGGAGCGACGAAGGTGACGTGCCTTTCACGCTCGACAATTATCATCCGCCTTTCTTTCTGGATAATCGTCTGTATCTCTTCTACGAAGGCTTAACTTCGCTCGACGCGCAGAGTGGTAAAGAGCGCAAGCGCGAAAAATTTCGCATTAACGAAGAGGGCCTCGCACTTACTGAAGCTGATGCGGCAGCAGATGAGCGAGCACTCTACGTTACCGGACGGGGACGAGTCCGCGCGATCTCGCGTGCAAGTGGCGAAGAGATTTGGGAAGCGAAGGACCTGGGCGTGACGCCGGAAACCATCCTCACCAGTAAAGTGCTCTTTGTCCGGACAGGCGGACAGTTTAGTCGTCTCCGAGACGGGGAGACGGTTGAGCGCGGGCCATATGGCGTCAGCGCTATCGACGTTGATACTGGAAAGACCCTCTGGCGCTACAAGGGAGCCGACAAGGGAATAACTAACATTGTGCTTCCAGACCCTTCGTCCATCGTGATCGCCGACCGCGATGATCTGATTACGCTTGATGCAGCGAGTGGCAAGCGTCGTAGCAAGTTGTCACACAAGATCGAGGGCGCTGCCTTTGTTATCCTCAATGAGTCTGGCGAAACAGTCGTTGGTGGGAAAAACGAGATAGCGGCTTTTGATAATCCCGCAGGTCGTCAGCTCTGGCGCTCTCGTCACAATCCTCCGGGTCGAGGACTACTGCGAACTGTAGCTACGGTCGCAGCGCGTGCCACAGCGCTCTATTTCCGTTACGGTGCCACTGCTTCGGCAGCTTTTAGGGGCGTGAGAGTGCTGAACGCCGTGAGTTCTTTCCGTTCTGGTTTAACTGCTCGTGCTGCCATTCCAAATTTGACGAGCCTCGCAACTGACTATGCCCGAGCCAACCTTTCTGAACGATTTGCGCCTGTGGGACTTCTTTCCCGCGCCCGTCAAGTTTCTTCGATGGGCTCTCCGCGTCCACTACGCCTTCCTCGTCCTTCCATCGATGTGGAAGAGCGCCTGCTTGACCGTCTCGACCCTGCCCACCAACTCGAACGTCTTTCACGTTTTCTCTGGCACCGCCGCCGGCTCGCGACCTTGCGAGGACAATGGATGTATTTCTATACCGAGTTGCAGAGTGGCAACGGCTTGCTGGGAGTCAATGTGAACACCGGAGCTCCAGAGCGGGCTGTTCGGCTCAGCGACCTTGACGAGCGGTTTATTAGTGACGAGGCGGCCAGTCTCCTCTATACCGCACAGGACAATCGGTTGCTGGCGTATGAGCTAAATGCTCGTGAGTGAAATCCAATGCCACGCCGCCAGTCCAGTACAGAACCGTTGGCGGTAGCCGATGGATGCTCGCATCCAATTAACTTTCAAAACGCTGTGTCTACCAAATTTGGAGAAGCCATTGGCCAAACTCCAGTGCTGGGATCCGTTGGCTACCGCACCAACGGTTCTGAGTCAATTGCAGCTTTGGGAGACGATTTTCAATAGCGATGTGAAGGTCGTCCGACGTGAATGTGGGGACCTGTTGCTGTGCCGGGAATCGCGCCGCGGAAGGCCAGAAAGGGAATTCCATTGGCTCGAAGAAAATTCATTAGGGCCTGTCCTTCCGGACCGTCAGGATGAAGAGATATGTCCATTGCGTTGCGGTGATCAAGCCGCCAGCGATCATGGATCGCCCCCTGGCCGAATACGCCCACCGGCAATTCCTTCTTAAATGAGTCGAGGAAGAAGCGTTGAACTTTCCAGGCATCAGACAATAGCCACCCACCTGAGCCGCTGTACCGGATGTAAGAGCTAGTTCTTATCAGACCTCCTTTACGAAGCGGTGTCCTGGCTAGCTGGGCTTCAGCCTGGGCCTCCAGAAGCGTGTCAGCTATCTGCGAGTCAGCATTACTCATCTGACGCGAAGTTTCAGCTACTTTATCCTTCGCCGTCGCCACGGCGCTTTCTGCCTCGGTCAGCTGTTTCTTCGCGACTAGTCCTTGATCGAACAGCGATTGAGATTGAACTAGTCGCTCCTGTGCCCTGGTAACGTCGCGTTCGTAAGTGGCTTGGAGCCTGTCGAGGCTGGCTTTATATTCCTTAGTAGCCTTAATGAATTCCTCCTGCAGTTTTGCCAATTCGGTGACAATCTTCGACTGTTTTGGCTTTTTTGCCTGCGCATTCGCAAGGCTGCCTGGCAAAGTTCCGGCAGCAGCAAGGCCAATTAGTATCCCGGCCTTTAGAAACACAGTTTTGACTGCTGGAAGCCACATTAGGTTCACTTTGAAGCTACGAATGAATGTTATCAAAAGTTTGATTCTCGCCCTAAAGGCCGTGATGCCAGCTTGCTTGTTTCCCTGCAATAGTGCATAGTGGCGCACGGTTAATCCTTCTCTCGCGCATCGACGGTGATGCGCCCCGCGCATGAATGAGTTAGCGCTGGCGTTTTTGGATGGTTCGAGAGCAGGCTGATTTCAACTTCAGAAGCCGCTCCTTAGAGCATTCGAAAACCGGCTCTTCGCTCCTACCGTTCGACCGAAGCAACTCCGATTCGCAGCTTCTCTTTATACCCCTTAAGGGATAGGTACATCTAAATGACAATGAAACTTTACGTAGGAAATCTCGCGTTTTCGACCTCCAGCCAGGATCTGCAGGAGCTTTTTGGGCAGGCCGGCACGGTCGAATCAGCGAGCGTCGTGGAAGACCGCGACACTGGACGTTCACGTGGCTTCGGCTTCGTCGAAATGTCCAGCAAGGAAGAAGGCGAAGCTGCTATTGCTCAGTTCAATGGTAAGGAAGTCAACGGTCGGAGTCTGACGGTCAACGAAGCCAAGCCACGCGAAAATCGCGCGGGCGGCGGTGGTGGACGCGGCGGCTACGGAGGCAATCGCGGTGGCGGTGGTGGCTACGGAGGCAATCGCGGTGGCGGTGGTGGCTACGGCGGCGGCGGCGGTGGCGGTAATCGCGAGCCTCGTTGGTAATAACCTGCACGGCAAATCGTTCTTATTGAAACGGCAGCCATCCGTAAGGCGAGCGGCTCACAGTGTTCGCTCAGGCGAACTTTCTGGTTCAGCCGCTCGCTTCACGGAGCTAGCTGCACATCTCGACACTCGCGGCCCGACAAAAAGTGCCGGGCGGCCTTCGACCTTCCTTGGGGACTCGTCCGCCTCATCGCGATTGAATTTCTCAGTCTTGTGCGAAGCCGCACGGACTATTGTTAATAAACAAATGCGCGCCTCAGAATTAGACTGTAGCGTCGCGCAAAAGGAGTCTATGAATTTTTCTCAACTGGGACTTGCGCCCGCACAGCTGCGGAGCTGCGAGTCTCTCGGATACACCGAACCAACACCAATTCAACAACAGGCGATTCCTGTTGTTCTGAGGGGCCAGGATTTGATTGGCTGTGCCGAAACCGGCACAGGCAAAACTGCTGCTTTTTTGCTCCCCATTATTCAACGGATGACCGAGGCCGGTCCGGTAACTTCGGCCACCACTCGTAAACCTACTACTGCGTCCAGATCACCGCAGCCACGAAAGCCTCGCGTTCTGGTGCTTGCGCCTACTCGCGAGCTCGCAGCGCAAATTGAAAAGAACTACGGCGAACTGAATTCAGTGAAGACGAACCGCAGCGTCACGCTTATTGGCGGCGCCAGCATGCCGCGTCAGTTGGACGCTCTGCGGCGTGGTCCGGCGGTAGTCATTGCCACGCCCGGACGTTTATTGGATCTGACGGAGCGCCGTTCTCTCGATCTTTCGGCGATTGAGGTCCTGGTGCTCGACGAAGCTGATCGCATGCTCGACATGGGATTTCTGCCAGCGATTCGTCGCGTGCTGTCTCTCATTCCGCAAACGCGACAAACTCTTCTTTTCTCGGCGACAATGTCGCCAGAAATCGAGAGTCTCGCCCGTTCGACCATGCGCAGCCCACAGCTTGTGGAAGTTAGTCCGCGCGGCAAGGCGGCCTCAATGGTCGAACAAACAGCATATCCTGTGGCTCAGGAGTCAAAAACCGCTCTCCTGCTGGATCTGCTGGAACGCGAACGATTCGAGCGAGTCCTGGTGTTTACACGAACGAGGCGCGGAGCAGAACGGCTCTCGCATATACTCTCGGCACGTGAGCATAGCGTTGGACGCATCCATGCCGACCGCACACAGTCGCAGCGCGAGTCAGCGCTTCGTGGCTTTCGTGACGGCCGCACCCGCGTATTGGTCGCAACCGATATCGCGGCGCGCGGGCTGGACGTCGACCTCGTCTCTCACGTAATCAATTATGACGTGCCCTCGGCGCCGGAAGACTATGTGCACCGAATTGGGCGCACCGGTAGAGCCGGAAACCAGGGCCGGGCGATCACGATAGTTACGCCTGTCGACGAGTTATCGATGCGCAACATCGAGCGCCTAACCGGACAAAGCGTCAAGCGTGTAGTGCTGCCGGCTTTCGGGGGAACTAACCAGCCGATCAGCAATTACGGGCGCTCAGCAATCGGCAATAGACGTAGCTCAGGTGTTTCCACGGGAGTTTTTACGCGGTCATTCCGCCCCCGTCGCGCGAGCAGATAAGAGAAGGTTTCTGGTTCAAGGTTTCGAGTTCCTGGTTCACGTTTTCCATAGGAGAGGTGAACCTGCGACTTGAATCGACAAACCCGAAACGCAGAACTCGAAACTCGAAAACTTTGATTCTAAGGAGTAACTGATTGGCAAAAGACGACCTGATTCCGGCTGAAGGCACGATCATCGACAAGCAGCCAAATGCATTCTTCAAAGTCCAGCTCGAAAATACTGACCATGTTGTGCTGGCTGTGATTTCCGGCAAAATGCGCAAGAACCGGATTCGCATTTTGGTGGGCGACCGCGTAAGCGTTGAAATGTCGCCGTATGACCTCAGCAGAGGGCGCATAACCTATCGTTACAAATAGAAGGAGTAACATCGTGGACAAGCAAAAAGTGAACGCTGTGGAAGGTGCGGAAAAGCCGGCATTTGTGGTCGGAGATCGAGTAGAGAAGCTCTGCGTGAAATGTGGCGAGGAACGCGGACATGTGATCGCGTCACTCACGAAACGCGGCAAGATCTCGCGAGTCACCTGTCCCAAGTGTGGCACTGTAGGAACGTTTAAGACCGGCGCCGCCACCGGGACCAAGCGAAAAGTCGATCCCGGCGCACCCTACGATCAAACGCGTGCATATCGTACCGGTCAAACGATGCTGCATCCGACGTTTGGACAGGGCGAAGTAACTGCCTTGATTGAACCTCAGAAAATTGACGTTTTGTTCGCAGATCGCATGCGCCGCCTTGTGCATCAGCGACCGGCCGAACACTGATCATAAAAACGGGCTTTGGTTTTGGGTCTTTGATCTTTGGGTTTGCGCGAGGGCCGACGTTGAAGCGAACCCAAAGACCAAAGGCCAAAAACCTAAGACCAAACACCAAGATTGATTCAGGGCTCGCAATCCAGCGAGCCCTTTTTCGTTATCCATTCCAAACCGTCGATTTCACGCACGATCTGATCACTCAGATTCGGCCAAAATCCGGTGTGCCAATTTTCGAGGTTGTCGATTAATCAGGAAATCTCAAGTTATTCACCGTATTGTTCTCTAGAGTCCTGGCCTGGTCACCGAACAATCCATTGGCACGGTCGTTGCCAAAGGGGTGATGTCGGAGAACGACGGGAGGGAATGAAATGAAAAGATTAATCGCTACTCTAGTGACATTGATTGTGCTGACCATCGCGGGTGTGCCCGCGGGTGCGCAAACACGCGATCGTCGCTCTTATCGTAGAGCGGCTCAGACTCGCTATGACGAACGTGCCAATGACCGTTACCGCACCGACGGCTACCTTTATGAAGATGATCGCTCAATCTGGGAAAAGCACCGCGACAAGATCACGACTGCGGGGGCGCAGTAGGTGGTGCGGTACTCGGTGGATTGATTGGCGGCAAGAAGGGCGCGGTCATCGGTGCGATCACCGGCGGAGCTGGCGCCGCGGTTTACACGTACAAGATTCGCAACAAAGACCGACGTTTTTAGTTAACGGAGTTGCGATGTGAGCTTGGTTACTTACTGAGCATTAGCGATGTAGGTGGCCATGGTCGAGGCCCGGATGCGAAGGGGAGAGCGCGTCCGGGCCTCAACATGTTTAAGACAAAGTCCAAAGTCCAACGTCCAAAGTCCAACGTCCGCGGTTGAATCCGCAGTATTCATGCGTTACTTGCGGTAGCGGACGTTGGACGTTGACATTGGACCTTGCCCGTTGGACGTTGGACTTTGGACTCTTTTATTGTTTCTGTTACAAATAGACACTCCATTGATTTCAAAATCCGCTGCGGAGATCTCGAATGGATTATCAAGACAATATCCTGGGACTTATTGGGCGTACGCCCCTCGTTAAGCTCAATCGCTTGACGCGTGGCATCAAGGCTTTGGTACTGGCCAAAATGGAAAACCTCAATCCGGGATACTCTGTGAAGGATCGTATCGGAGTTGCCATGATCGAGGCGGCCGAACGCGAAGGGATTCTAAAACCAGGCGGCACGATTGTTGAGGCCACTTCAGGAAACACGGGAATAGGACTCGCGTTGGCTGCGGCGGTTAAGGGTTACAAGTGCATCTTCGTGATGACCGATAAATCGTCGGTCGAGAAATCGCGTTATTTGAAGGCCCTGGGCGCCGATGTTGTGATCACGCCCGTTTCAGCTAAACCGGGAACTCCCGATCATTATGTTTCAACCGCAAAGCGGATAGCCTCAGAGACACCCAACTCTTTCTATCCTGATCAGTACTCGCATCCTGCAAATCCCGAAGCCCATTACCGGACTACCGGACCCGAGATATGGGACCAAACTGAAGGAAAGATCACGCATTTCGTTGCCGGGCTGGGAACGGGGGGCACAATCTCCGGTACAGGTCGTTACTTAAAAGAGAAGAACCGAAAGATCAAGATCATCGGCGCCGACCCCTATGGATCGATTTTCAAAACTTTCAAAGAAACGGGAAAGCTCATTGAAGCGACTCCTTATCTGGTTGAAGGAATCGGTCAGGAGGTCGTGCCACCAAACGTTCACATCAAGTACGTCGACGAGGTAATCAACGTTACCGATCGTGAGTCTTTTGATTTGTCGCGGCAGATGGGTCGTTTGGAAGGACTATTCTGCGGCGGTTCCACCGGAACCAATGTAGCAGCCGCGTTACGTGTAGCGCGAGAGGCTGATGAGAACGCCGTGATTGTGTTCATTGTTTGCGATACCGGCGAACATTACCTGACAAAACACCATTCGGATGAATGGATGAAAGAGAAGCAATTGCTTGAGCCGCAAAAGATTACAGCTGGTTTGATCAGTGGCACGAAGGAAAGTCAGGCACCCAAGTCGCTTGTCTGGGTTTCACCCAGCGATAAATTGGCCGACGCCCTGGCTAAGATGAACGAACTGGGTCTCACTCAACTTCCCGTCTTCGAGGAAGGTCGGCCGGTAGGTTCGGTGCGTGAGGGACGCGCCCTCTCAAAAGTTGTCAAGAACCGCGAACTTTTGGAAGCTCCCGTAAGCGAAGTGATGGAGGCAAGTTTTCCTACCGTCGATGTTGATGCAAGTTCAAATGAGGTAACCAGGCGATTACAAAGCAGTCCCGCGGTCCTCGTGGAAGAATACGGACGAATCGTGGGAATCATTACGCGCCACGATGTCTTGGATTTGAAGTTGAAAAACTAGCTGCGCTACTGGTTAGCGTTAAAAACCAGCGCCGCGCTCGTAAATGACGACTCTTAGATGCTCGCCTAAATCTTTAGAGTCGGTTGGCATAAACCCTTCCAGGTAATCTTCAGGCACGAAGGTGTCGGCGTCTGCTATAGTCAGGGGCACTTCCGTAACGATCCACTTATCGATGTGAGACAGGAAAGCCTGATAAACCTGTGCGCCGCCAATCACAAAGAGATCGCAATTTAACTTCGGCGCCATTTCCAGCACCGAATCCACATCACGCCTCATTACGACAGATTCCTGTAGCTCGATCTCAGCCTGCCTGCTCAGGACAATATTCAATCGATTCGGAAGCGGCTTCTTAAGAGTCAGCCACGTTTTGTAACCCATCACACAGGCATTGCCGGTCGTCGTCTCTTTAAAAAACTTCAGGTCGGCGGAGTAATGCCAGGGCAGCTTACCGCCCTTGCCAATCGCGCCCTGTCTATCGACTGCGACTATTCCAATGATCATAAGGAATTGGTTTTGGGCCTTTGGACTTTGTACTTTGAAACTTTGAGCTTGGTACTTTGATAGACCCGCTCTTTTACTGTTCGTTATTAGCTGTTCGCTGAAGGCTCTTGCTCTACACCGCGACGGCGGCTGCGATCTTATCGTGTGACTGATAGCCGCTCAGGTTAAAGTCTTCGTAGCGCATGTTAAGCAGCCCCTGCAGACCTCTGAGGCGGTTTGTTGGATCAATAATCTCCAAATGCGGCAACGGCAAGGGCTCACGCGCTAATAGCTCGTTAACCTGATCGACGTGGTTCTTATAAATATGATAGTCGCCAAGTGTGTAAACAAAATCGCCGACTGCCAATTCGCACGCATGCGCGACCATATGTAACAACAGAGCGTAAGAGCTGATATTGAAGGGGACTCCTAAAAAGGCGTCGGCGGATCTTTGATACAGCTGACAATGTAAGACGCTTCTATCCTCCACCTTAAACTGAAACAACGTATGACATGGCGGCAGGTCAACACGATCGGCTTCCCTGGGATCCCATCCCGTCACGAGTAAGCGGCGTGAGTTGGGATTGTGTCTAATCTCGCCTAACAGCTTCGCAATTTGATCGATTCCATCATGCTCAGGATAGTGCCCGCCAAACGACCGCCAGAGATAGCCATAGACTGGACCCAGGTCGCCTGCCTGACGTGAAAAGCGTTTGGTGTGCGCCTCATCGGCCCACTCGGCCCAGATGTCCACGCCTTTGGCCCGAAGGTTTGCCTCGTTGGTGTCTCCGGAAAGAAACCAGAACAGCTCTTCGGCAACCCAACGAAAAGGAATTTTCTTGGTCGTCACGATGGGAAAGCCCTCACGAAGGTCAAAGCGCGTCTGGAATCCGAAGTGAGAGATCGTGCCCACGCCGGTGCGATCCTCATGTTCCTTCCCATGGTGCAGAATTGATTTGAGCAGATCGTGATATTGTTTCATGAAAGTAAATGAGACAGGGTTAACGGTTAGCAGCAGTGTCCTAAATTTAGCAACCGAAGAACGATCCACTAATTCACACTAAGCAGCACTAAACTCTTCGAGGAATTTCGTGTAATTTCGTGGATCGTTTCTTGTAGCCCCGCAACCAACAACTTGGCAATACGATTTAGGACACTACCGCCGACAAACTATAGCCGATGTCTGATCGGAAGGTTCATGGCCTGATACCAGAGTTTACTAAAGTCCTCGAAGTATAACTTTGCTAACGGTCACAAGGTAAGATGAAAAACTACAATCTCGGTTTTATCGGATTCGGGAATGTCGGCCGCGCCCTGGCGCGACTCCTGGCGACGAAATCTGGAGAGCTACGCGAAGTCTACGGAATCGAATGGAACATTACGGGTGTTGCGTCGAAAAGCCGAGGCTGGTTGACCAATTCCGAAGGGTTTACCCAAACAGATCTTTCGAATGCCTCGCTCGGCAAATCATTTTCTCGCGTCGACACCATTAACGAGTGGCTGCACGAGACGAAGCCGGATGTTGTGTTTGAAACCACCTCGCTCAACCACGAAACCGGGCAACCGGCCATCGCTTATTTAACCGCCGCGTTGAAATCAGGTGCGCATGCAATTACAGCAAACAAAGGAACCGTTGTGCACGGGTTCGACGAGTTGAACGAACTTGCCGGAGCCGCGGGTAAGAGGTACTTGTTTGAGGCCACAGTCCTCGATAGTGCTCCTGTGTTTTCGCTCTTTCGCGAAACACTCCCGGCGGTGAAGCTGCGCAGCTTTGCGGGGATTTTTAACTCAACGGCCAACGTGATCATTGAATCGATGGAAGCGGGAAGGTCTTTTGAAGAGGGCGTAAGGACGGCCCAGGAGCTCGGCATTACCGAAACCGACCCGGCGCATGACGTTGATGGCTGGGATGCAACTGTGAAAGTTTGCGCTCTGGCAAGAGTGTTGATGGGGAGTCCACTGAAGCCTGTCGATGTCCGGCGTGAGGGAATTCGGAGTTTGACAACGCGCAAGTTGCAAGGCGCGCGCTCCGAGGGAAAACCCTACAAGCTTGTCGCTCGTGCGAAGTTTACCGAGAACGGCGCCGTCAATGCTTCTGTGAGGCCGGAACAGCTCGCAGCCAGCGAACCGCTCGGCAATGTGCGCGGCACTTCACTGGCGGTGCATTTCGAATTGGACATGATGCCGGGACTTACAATCACTTCTCACCGGCCAAACCTGCAAAGCACCGCCTATGGATTGCTGGCGGATTTCATTAATGCGGTCACGAAATAGTCCAACGTCCAAGGTCCAATGTCCAACGTCTGTACAAAATTCCTACTTATAGGTCGGGTCTCCCAGCGGACCTTGGACGTTGGACGTTGGACATTGGACAATGAATTACAATGCCGAAACCGCTTTGATAAGCCGTTCTACTTCCTCGGGTGTGGTGTAACAAGCGCAACCGGCTCGCACTAATCCTTCCTCTCCCAGTCCAAGCCTTTCGACAACGGTCGCTGCATAAAAATCACCATGCGAGAGAAACAATCCTTTCTCAGCCAGGCGGCGGGCAACGTCGCTGGAGGCAACTCCAGCTACCGTAAACGAGACGGTGGGAGTGCGGGGCTCAGAAAGAGCTGGCCCAAACAGTCGCACACCTTGAATATCGCTTAGTCCTTCCCAGAGCATTTTTCCCAGCCTGGCGCCGCGAGTGTGCAATTCCTCATACGCTATGGCCAACCGTTCGCGCCTGGAATCTCCCTGAGCGAGACTGGCAAGAAATTCCACCGCAGCTGCTGCGCCGACCATGCCTTCCTGATTCTGGGTTCCTGTCTCAACATTCTCGGGCGCACTGTCGGGCGCGGGTATCAGCTTCGGAAAGTCGATAGTTTCCAGAAGCTGCTTCTTGCCGTACAAAATACCGATATGTGGTCCGTAGAACTTGTATGCAGACATGCTGAGGAAATCACAATCGAGAGCCTTTACATCGACTATCGCGTGAGGCGTGTAATGAACGGCATCGACAAACACATGGGCGCCGACAGCTCTTCCTAGTTTAGTCGCGCGAGCGAGGTCATTGATTGTGCCGAGAGCGTTGGATGCGGCGCCAATGGCGATTAGCCGCGTGCGTTGGGTAACTGCCTGCTCAAATACTTCCCAATCCAGTTGCCCCGTCTCGGGAATCAGCCTCACTGTTCGAACCACAAGTCCACGTTCGGTTGCGATTCGCTGCCAGGGCGCCACATTCGCGTGGTGATCCAACTCCGTGACGACCAGTTCATCCCCGGCGACGTAGTCGTTGGCAAGCGCGCGGGCGAGGTGAAAAGTCAGCGTCGTCATGTTTGCGCCGAAAGCGATTTCGGCAACCGAGGCATTGATGAGATCGCTGCACGCTTCGCGGGCCGCTTCTATTGCGGCGTCGGTCTCCGCGCTGGTGGGATAGGCCCAGTGAGTGTTGGCATTATGGTGATAAAGATACTCGGCCATCGCGTCGACCACAGGACTCGGCACCTGTGTGCCACCAGGTCCATCGAAATAGGCCACAGGATATCCGTTGTGAACTCGCTCGAGGGCAGGGAACTGAGAACGAATCTGCACGGTGGACGCGATGTTAGCTCTGGCGGGCGCCTGGGACATTTACGAATCCTCTTGGAACCTGACGGTTCTGACGAAATTAAGGCCGCAGAATCATAGAGTGACAAATTGATGATTGACAAGTGACTGACGAAACGAGTACTGGTGCAGTTTGGGTCAAGAGAGGATCGTGCCACTCAATCAGGGCCGGCGGGAATAGCGACCGGGTCCATTCGCGCGACTGTCAACTAACAACAAATTCAGTTTCGTACCGCTTGAATGCTCCGCTACCAACCCGGTCGCTACCGCTCCCGGTTCTGACATTTGTATGGTACCTCCGAGATTGTTCAACCCTCTACTTGCCGCCGGCGCTGTCATTTTGATCGTCTGTTGACTTACTGGCCCCTAAGCGATAGAAGAATCGTGTGCTTACGCTCCGTTACTTCAGTCATCGATTCCTTGTCTGCCTCGTCCTTATTGGTCTGTTTTGGGGAACCAGCCTGAGCGCCCGCCCGCGCTCCAACTCCTGGCGCACTTACAAAGGGGCCTGGTTTGAAATCAAATACCCGTCAACTTTCAAGGCCCGACCTTCTCTGAAGAGTATTTCCTTTGACGGGGAATATGACAGCGCGGTTTTCACTGCCCCCGATGGCAGCGCACAGTTTTATGTCTTTGCGCCTCAGTGGAACGGGACTCCCTCTGATATCGAGATCGATCCGAGCAAGGAAGACTACGTCTCCCAACACAATGAGCAGAAGGGAACGATTAAGGTTCGGCGAGTGACTATCAAGGCAAAAGACGGCAGTTACAAGCGAGCTTTTGAAGACACAGAAAACACTGATCTGAATATCCGACGGGTCTTTGGCTTTAAATATCGAAATCAGGCTGCCTACAATAGATACCGAAATCAGTATTTGACGTTTAAGAGATCGTTACAACAGTTTTCTGATTGACCGATCAGTGTGCTGCCGTCGCTTCCCCGGCGCCTGACTCCGCTTCTTCCTTCTTCTTAGTCCACATCCCGCAAATCTGCTGTGCTTCGGCAAGAGATAAATTGTCGTAGATGTCGGCGATGTTCTTAATGACACCATCCTCGAGTTCGAGCACTTCCCAGTCAGGCGCTTCCGGATCCGATCCCGTCCGTCCTGGCTTCACACGTATTTCATAAGAGATTTCGACAGCCTTCGCTTCGTTATCCATTAAGTTCTATTCCCTTCCGAGTATTATTCCGCGGCGCAAATCTATCACAGTCTTGGGATCCAAGTCCCAGGTCTCAAGCCCCAGGTCTCAAACTTGAGGACGTGAGATTTGGGACTTGAGACTTGAGGCGTGTACGATGGCTGGCGGCAATCCCATCTTGAGAGCATCAATAACTGACCATATGTGCACTGATCGAAGAAACTTTCTACGCCTTTCGGCAGGCCTCGCGGGCGCGATGCTTGTCGGTAACGAAAATACCTATGCCGAACTTCACGATGAAGAACCGGCGCAACAACGCCCAGAAACACCCGAGGCGATTCGCAAGCTGCGGCGCATGACTGAGGGCGTCGTTCCGATCACGCTCGATGAGCGCAAGGGCCGGATCGAAAAGGCGCGTCGTCTGATGCGGGAGAAACGCATCGAGGCGATCTACCTGGAACCGGGTTCAAGCATGTTCTACTTCACCGGTATGCGTTGGGGGACGAGTGAACGCATGTTTGCGCTGGTAATTCCGGCGCGTGGTGAGCTGGCCTGGGTTTGTCCAAAGTTCGAGGAAGAACGCGCCCGAGAATTGATCAAGATTGGCGAAGACGTGCGGACCTGGGAGGAGGATAAGAGTCCTTACAAACGTGTCGCAGAGATTTTCCGTGATCGCGGTCTGCGCAGCGGGCGCATCGGGATGGAGGAGCGCGTTCGCTTCTTTCTATTCGATGGAATTCGCAAAGCGGCGCCTGGTTTTCAGTATGTCAGCGCTGACCCGATCACCGCTGGTTGCCGCATGTACAAGTCGGCGACTGAACTGGCGCTGATGCAGCGTGCCAACGACATAACCATCGTTGCCTACCAGGCAACACATGCGAGCATGCGCGAGGGAATGACGCAGGACGAGTTTTCGGGCAACTGTAGCGCGGCGTTTAGGGCTTTGGGTGTCGGCGGTGGGGTATTTTGCAGCTTCGGTAAGTACACAGCTTTTCCTCATGGCAGCAGCACGCCGCAGCGGCTGAAAGAAGGCGACGTGGTTTTGATGGACGGTGGTTGTAGCGTTGATGGATATCAATCCGACATCACGCGCACGTTCGTCTTTGGCAAGCCTACTAACCGGCAGCGCGATATCTGGAATCTTGAACGGCGCTCGCAGGATGCCGGTTTCGCCGCCGCGCAGGTACGCGCGCCTTGCGAGGCGGTTGACGCTGCCGCACGCAAGGTGATTGTGGAAGCGGGCTTCGGACCAGACTACAAAGTTCCGGGGCTGCCTCATCGTACCGGTCACGGTATCGGTTTGGATGGTCATGAGTGGACAAACTTCGTGCGTGGTAACAAAACCCCGATGCAACCTGGAATGTGTTTCAGCGACGAGCCCACCGTGGTGATCTACGGTGAGTTTGGAATCCGCCTGGAAGATTGTCTCTACATCACCGAGAACGGGCCGAAGTTCTTCACCAAACAAAGTCCGTCCATTGAGGAACCCTTTGGTTAGGTGTCGGGTATCGGGTGTCAGGTGTTGGGTACCGGGCCTCGTATGTTGGATGGGGAGCCGAGACGAACCTGAAACTTGAAACTTGAAACTAAACAAAACTAAGACGCGACACGCGACACCATGCCGGTAAATCAAGCGGACGATCGAGTCTGGTTCGACAGCGAACGTAAACTTATTGAGATCTGCAAAGAGGTGCGCACGGAGTCCGACCAAGGGGCTGTTGTACTTGTTCTCTCACACTTTCCTTCGTCGCTCAGCAGAGTGACAACCCTGATGCGCGAGGCTGCGGTTCAGCATCAAAGTTTTTCTACCTACGATTCGTCGCTATTATGTTCAGCGCCGGCGGGTACTGTTTGGACTGGCCTGGGGCGCGCTTTCAGTTCGCCCACCGCTCCTCAAATGGCGGGCTCCGGGGCGATCAAGCTGAAGATTCTTGTCGTGGAGCATCACCCGCAGGCTTCGAAGGATCAGGCGCTGCTGGATACGGCCGCGAAACTTTCCTGTCAGGTTGAGCTTTGCTTCCATTTCTCACTCGACGATCCGATGTTGCGGCATTTTAATGGTGATGCAATTCAGAAACTGTTTAAGACGTTGGGCATAGCTGAGACGGAGTCCCTGTCCCATCCCCTCATCACCACGGCTATTCGCTCGGCGCAGGAGAAGATCGAGACCCTGGTGAGGAAAGATTTGCAGACGGAATCAATCGAAGATTGGTTCAAATACAACCTCCGCAATGAATGAAGGGGTCCATGTAATGCCTCTTAGTGTTTCGTTCTTGTGAATGTTTCGTTTTGTAAGGAAGCCCAGAACGATCCACTAATCCACACGAATGAACACCAATAGTCTCACCAAAAGAAGTTAGGGATCGTGGGTCGCTTCGGATTCGGTTTGTGTTACTTCGTGTGATTTAGTGGATTGTCTTACTGACGGACTCTGAGATACCATCCACTAAATCACACTAAACAACAAGAAACGAATTCCTGGTGCCCTGCTCGTTTGGCGTACTCTTCGCTACTTTGCCGTCGCTTCTGAGTTCCGGCCCACAACTCTCCGGGAGATTGCTTTTCATGGCGCAGTCAAAGCCCTCAACCAGATCGGACTCACAAAAGGACGGCAAGCAGGTTGACCGGACTGCAAAGGCGCCGGATGTTATAGTTGATTTTGTTTTCGATAACGGCTTGTTTTTTATTGCAGTCAGAAATATCAGCGATCGGCCGGCATACAGAGTCTCTACCAGATTTGACCACAAAATTGTCGGACTGGGTGGCGCCAAGGAAATCTCCTCCTTACCGCTCTTTCACAACATCGAATTTCTCGCCCCAGGAAAAGAGATCCTTACCCTGCTCGATAGCAGCGATTCATATTTTGCTCGGCAGCAACCGACCAAAGTAGAAGTTCAGATTTCGTATTTAGATTATCTGGGAGACAAACACAAAGTCTCCATTCTTCATGATCTGGAGATTTATCGTGACTTGCCCTTCATCGGGAAACCAAAAGATGTCACACCTATAATTGACGAAGTTACAGACTAAGGAGAATAAACGCATGGCGCGCGTGGACCCCTACAAAGATTACCGGTTCCAGGTGGAGATTGATGGGATTGCAGATTCGCGTTTTCTTGAATGCAGCGGCCTCGGTTCGGAGGTTGCCGTTATTGAATATCGCGAGGGCGGTGAACCCACGGCCGTACGTAAGCTGCCGGGGCGCGCCAGCTTTTCCGACATCACACTGAAGCGCGGCATCACAGAGTCCCAAGATCTTTACGACTGGCACCGTGCTCTGCTGCAGGGACAGAACGATCGACGGAACGGAAACATTCGCCTGCTTGATGATGAGGGCAAGGAAGTAGTCCGTTGGGCATTTCGTGAGGCGTGGCCGCGCAAATGGGAGGGCCCCACCCTCAACGCCAAAAGCAACGAAGTTGCCATTGAGACCTTTGTGCTGGCGTGTGAATCTCTGGAGCGGGTTACCTAAACGTGTCTGTCAGCGAAACCTGGGGCACGGATGCAGACGAGCAAAGGCTTTCATTTTCTTGTGACGCATTGATAGGAACGCCTGACGCACAACTCTACCGGGGAATAACAATCAACGCCCCTCCTGAACTTGTCTTTCGCTGGCTCTGCCAGTTGCGAGTGGCGCCGTACAGTTACGATTGGATCGACAATGGCGGACGCCAAAGTCCTCACGAGTTAACGCCAGGATTGGAGCAACTCGAAGTCGGTCAGGATGTGATGACCATTTTCACCCTCACTGAATTCGCCCACAACAGACACCTCACAATTCGAATTAAACCTCAACGCAGCGGCCGGATGCTTTTCGGCGACATTGCCGTGACGTACCTCATTGTCCCCAAATCACATGTTGGAAAGGATGCGAATGGCTCTTGCAGATTGCTGGTGAAGTTGGTGGTTAAGTATCCAGCCAGCTTAAAGGGGCGGTTGATGAGCAAGCTTCTCCCGTGGGGAGACTTGATCATGATGCGGCGGCAGTTAATGAATTTGAAGCAACTCGCTGAGAAGAATTAATGCGCTACACGGATCTCACGACCGCTCGGCGCGTCTGTGCGGACCAGCACACATTGTGATATGCTCTGCCGAGGTTATTGATTGTTGGTGCCAAAGCCTCACGTTTCCGAGAAGGGTAGCGCCAGGATTTCGCCAATAATCTTGCTAGGTAGGTCGGCAGATCGAGTCTAGGTCATGTCGGTATCTAATAGACCAAACACTTCAACACAGAACCGGCTGCTCGCCGCACTTCCGCGCACCGATTATGAACGTCTGCTTCCACAGTTGCAGGAAGTATCGTTTTCACTCGGTGAGGTCGTTTACGAATTCGGTGGACACCTGCAATATGTCTATTTCCCCACAACGTCAATCGTTTCTTTGCTCTATACCATGGAAAACGGCACAAGCGCTGAAATGGGTTTGACAGGCAATGACGGAGTCGTCGGTATTGCCCTCTTCATGGGGGGCGGCACCATGCCTAATCGTGCTGTGGTACAGAGCGCCGGCGGCGCCATCCGGATGAACGCAAAGGCTCTGCAGGATGAATTCGCGCAGGGCGGAAAGCTCCAACAGTTGCTGCTGCGATATACGCAGGCACTGATTACCCAGATCTCACAGACTGCCGTTTGCAACCGTCTTCACACAGTGGAACAGCAGCTTTGCCGCTGGCTCCTTTTAAGCCACGATCGTGTGAGGGCCGACGAGTTAATCATGACTCAGGAACTGATTGCCGACATGTTAGGGGTACGGCGCGAAGGCGTCACTGTGGCTGCCGGTCGGCTGCAGGACGCCGGGGCAATCAGTTACGTCCGTGGCCACATCAAAATCCTCGATCGCCAGAAGCTGGAAGAAACTGTTTGCGAGTGTTACCGGGTCGTCAAAGACGAGTTTGACCGGTTGCTCGGGTAGGACTTCATCGTTCCTTCGAAAGTTTTTGGATATTCCCCGCCTCAGGCCAGGCTACTCTTCTGTTTCGTCTTTCTCATCCTGGGCATTTCCCCTGATGCCTCCCGAGCTGTCTTTCACGAAGAGCGGAATTGAGGAGTCGTTAATAAGTTTTTCTGAGATCCGCTCTTTGTTCCCAGTCTCATCTTTCAGCTCCTGACCCAATTCATTACCGGCTTTCCAGTTCCTGGTGTCCTCAGTTGAATTCAGTCCAGCTTCAACTCCTTCTTTAAACTCCATAGAACTCGTGTCCACGTCTTGTTTGGTGTGGCCGTGCATTGGGCTCCTTTTTATCGCCGATCGCCTGCGGTAGCGAGCAGTTGCCTGGTTCAAATAGGGTCTCCGCCACCTCATGCGGTAGAAACACGGAAGCTAGGGTACTCCTCAGACGCTTACCAGCACATGCGGGACTGATACAACAGCTGCCGGCGCAACGTGTTGCTTGGCAAGATTTGCCACCACCGTTGCCAACTCGGCTGGCTCCACCGGTTTTGCGATGTGCAGCTGGTAGCCGGCCGAGAGAGCGCGCCTCCGATCTTCGTCACTGGCGTAGGCAGTTAATGCCGCTGCCGGGATTCTTCCGCCGCGCTGTGCCGGAAGCTGGCGTACTTTTTCAATCAGTCCATAGCCGTCCATTTGCGGCATCCCGACGTCGCTTACCAGCACATCGAATCCTTGTCGCTCCAATGCTGCCAGCGCCTCACCGGAAGACTCGACAGTGACCACTTCCGCCCCGCGACCGATCAGCACCGTAGCGATCAGTTCACGCGCATCCGGCTCATCATCAACAACCAGCACACGAAGATTTGCCAGCGAGAGCTGCCAGTCGGTCGGGCGGTTAGTAACTACCGGGATGGGCGTGATCTCTACGGCGCTTAGCTCGTGATGTACGCTTAGAAGGGGAAGGCTGACGTTAAAAATGGTGCCCTGTCCGGTACCAGGGCTGTTCGCCGTCACTGTCCCGCCATGCAGCTCAACCAATTGCCGCACAATGGCGAGCCCGAGTCCCAGTCCGCCGTGTCTTCGTGTGCTTGACGAATCGGACTGGCGAAAGCGGTCGAAGACGTGCGGCAGCAAGTCCGGTTCAATGCCTTGCCCCGTGTCGCTAATGATCAGCTCGACGTGGGAATCGATGCGCTCCATCCGCACTTGCACGCGCCCGCCCTTAGGGGTGAACTTAATAGCGTTGGTTAACAGGTTCCAGATGATTTGCTGGAGTCGCTCAGGGTCGCCGGAGATCGGACTGAGCAGCGAATCAAGAACCATCTGGACCTGAATGTTTCTGGCATCTGCAGTTGGGCGGACCGTGTCAACAACGCTCTCAATCATGGGTGCGAGTGCAATGGGCTGCACTTCGAGACGAAGTTTGCCTGTGATGATGCGCGAGATATCGAGCAAGTCGTCAATCAGTTGTCTCTGAGCCCGAGCGTTGCGTCCGATGATCTCAAGTGCGTGTTTTGTTGCTGCTTCGTCGAGGGTGCCGCTCACCAGCAAATCTGACCAGCCGAGAATCGAGGTCAAAGGAGTCCGCAATTCGTGAGACAGTAGTGCCAGGAACTCATCCTTAATGCCGTTTGCGGCATCTGCCTCCGCGTGAGCCGCCTGCTCGCTATGCAACAATAGTCCCCGTTCTTCGTCGCGTCGCTTGCGGTCAGTAATATCGCGGATATTGCATTGAATAACTTGTCGGCTGTCTTCTTGATAGACATTGCTGACAAATTCCACTTCCCTAGGGTTGCCCTCCCTGTTTTGGAGTGGTAAGTCTTCGTAGCGGAGATAGCCTTTCAGCTGCAACTCGCGAAACGCGTGCTGGCTTGCCTCTTTATCGCTGAACAGGCCGATTTCCCAAAGCTCCTTTCCCAGAAACTCTTCGCGTGAGTACCCCAATAGCTCTGACATGAAGGGATTTACATCGGTGATCTTTAGAGTGACAGCGTTCAAAATCAGGATCCCATCCCGGGCCGACTCAAAAAGCCGTCGGTAACGAATCTCTGAAGACTGCAGCCCTTCCTGTCGCCCGAGCTTAGAGATGTGGATAGTTTCTTTGTCCATCGGCTTCAAGCCGCCTGTCTCAGCTGTTACAACCCGCTGTAGATGACCCTTGAGAAATTCCTTAATTACCACGAGGACACACATACAAAGGAGAGGTTAGTGCAGCCTCAGTGTAAGCTTTCCAACTCTTGCACACACGGCGAGGGGTCATCAGTGCGCCAACGCACATATAAAGCCCTAACGCGTTCGAGGCGAACGGTGCCTGCCTCCTTGTTCCATCAGGAAACGCCTCTGCCAGCCCCGTCATTGAAGGTAATTTAAGGGGATTCCGCTTTGATGATTCCGTAACAGCAGCAAGCGACTGCTTCGAGGCCCGGCAGATTTAAGGTTGTGAGAGTGCCCCGGCTGTAACTAATCAACTGCTGTTTCTGCAGTTCGCCGGCTGCTCGGTTTACGCCCTCACGTCGCACTCCCAGCATGTTCGACAAAAACTCCTGCGTGACCTGGAACTCGTCTGTTCCCATCCGATCACGTGTCATCAGCAGCCATCGGGCCAGGCGAGCATCTATTGAATGAAATCGGTTGCAGGCGGCCCCCTGGCCGATCTGCGTCAAGCCTGAGTGTGTGTATCGTCGCAGGAGCCGGGGCAACGAACCACCATTGTTGCACTCCTGGCGAAAATCGGTTGACTTGATTCGCACCGCCACACCCGTGTCTTGAACAACTGCGCGGTCGCGCGAGGTCTTCACTCCCATGAATACGGGTAACCCTACAATGCCTTTCCGCCCGACGATTCCAATTTCAAGTGTGGACCTCCACCAATAGAAGACCGGGAGGAGACTGCCGGGCCTGGCGCACAGCATCCTGGCCGTTGTCAGTGTCGATGACGTGGTAACCGTTCAATTTGAGGACTTGCTTCAACCCGAGAGATGCATCCTGATGATCTTCAACCATCAGCACGACAGGGTTGGTCGGTTTGTTAGACGCAGAATCGGTCAAATCGTTAGACGTGTCAGCCCAGTGCATACTGAGAAACATGAAGACAACACTCCTGGTTTCGTAGCCGCGTTTTGCAATGGACCCGAAATTTATGCCAAGTGCGGTTTCCCACCTGTGCGCAAACACACATATCGGTTTATTGACGTCCATCCTGACGGATATTGAATGTCAGACCCAACGGTCCACCGAAGTGAAACGTCGGCGACGAGGGGGAGATGATGGATAGAAGGGAACTACTCCGCGCTTTTATCCTTCTCGTCCTGGGCGTCGCCTTTTTGCCACTCAGGCGCCTCTCTTAGGAAAAGCGGGATCTCTGACTCCTGATTGAGCGGCTTAGTAACCCGTGCTTCAGCTTCTATTGCGGAGTTCAGTTCTCTCACATCTGTATCCTGGTCCACAGTGATTGCTTCCTTTGTAATAATTTAGTGCCCGACCGGCACACGTTGATATCGAGTCTTGCCTTCAGCATCTTCCCAGGAAATGTCCAGCACATAGGGGCTAACTTCGCCAGGTACCACTTTGAGTCTTTCTAATTGATCCTGGTCAACCGCCACCGGCCTTCCATTAACCCACGTTCGATGCGATAGCACAGCCCTCTCCTTTGGCTGCATGGACTTGATGCCGTCGAACCTAATGTGCGCTTGCGAAGGACCTCCACCAGGGGTCTCCTGATCCTTAAGAAAGACTGTCAGAATTTCGATGGACTTGAGATTCATCTCGGTCACATTCGTTAACTCCAGGAGAACTGTTGATGGCGCCTCTATGAAGCGAAAGACGAAGGGTTTTTCGAGCCTGTTAGTGGAACTCATGATTTATGATTTTGTGTGTATAGGAGACTGCAAACTATTCGCCTCAAGCGGCAAGTGGACCGTGTTCAGCAAACGAATCAGTAAGCTTCTCAGTTGGTTAAAATTGTCTGGGCGGGTGACATGAACATTTTGACCAACGGCCACCTCATCGCCCTCGCCTATTTCCTCAACGCAAAAGACCACGACAGGGACAGACTCCCCGACTCCCGAGCGGTCGCGGATGCGACGCGCTGTGACTATGACTTCGCGCGGTAACCCGGCCAGACTCACGAGAATCAGGTTGGGGGGCTTTCCCTGGGCGCTTTCAACTGCATCCTGTTCGTCCCGCGCTACTGCCACGCGATAGCCGTCCGCCTGCAGCAACTTTTCAATCCCATCGCGAGTTTCGTGGATATCCTCAACTACCAGGATCGAGTTCGGGTCGTGATTCTTCTTCTCCATTTTGCATAGGCAGTCCGGGGTGCCGGCGTTGATCACTGGCACACTATGACGTCTGAGCGGAATGCATTGTCCTGATTCACTTTGAGCCGAAAAAGTGATCCGCGTCCGTGCGTCAACACACATACGCGAAGAAGTTTCTGCGGGTTAAGCGCAAATTCCGCGTGGTGGGCAGGCATAACGGCATTTAGACTATAAGCGGCCTGGCGCACAGACGGGTTAGCGTGCTCGGCATGACAATAACAATTGAGCTTCTATGAACAGAATTTACGCCATGCAACGTGCGAACGGCGACTGGTTCGCGTTTGACGATAAGGGACGCTTTAGGGTTCCAATATTTCACACCATAAGCGACGCCCTGATCGCCCGTTCGCGTAACTTCGAGATGCTGCTTTTCAAGCCGGTAGTGCTTGATGCTGTTCTGCTCAAGCAACTCGTACCTGCAGGCGGTGCCAAGGATGTAGACTTTTGTATGGTCAGCGATCCCAGCTCCAACCTGGATCGCGGCAGCTTAGTGAAGCTCGCACAGGTTGCTTCGCTGATTACCGGTTAGTTGCACTATGACAGCGTTATGAAGGAGTGAGTATTGAAAGAACAAGTTATCGTTAGCAACGTGCCCATCAATTCGTCGGCAGGGTCACCGTTTGATCCAATTCGGTGGGCGCTGGCTAATCCGTGGCTCGCAGAGGGACAGGCCGATGACCGACCACCGATGACGGGAGCTGTTGCTGACAGCGGTGGAACAGCATCCGAGCAACGGTCACTTGCTAGGCGCACTCATCAGGCAAACTTCAAAAAGTGGTCGCAGGCGAGACACGACTGACATCTCCCAATCCAAAGTAGTGAACAGAATAAACTCAGAGCAGTTCGCAGATATCTGTAACGGAGTTTGGAGTGACCGGGCTGCGGTACTAAGGGACCGTGGCCTCTTGAGCGGCGACGCGGCTCTCGTGCGGGCCGTGTTCTGGCGGCTATGTAAAGCGGGAGTTAAACCCACAAGTAGCGCTGAGAACTATGATGAAGAGCCGACAATTCTTGATTATCAGTCAGTGGTGAGCCGCATGCTCGAACTGAACGCCCGCCCAGCCTTTGACGGCGCGCAGATTCTGAAAGAACTAGTAGAGCGCTATCAAAGTGAAGTTGAGAGCAGTTGCTAGGCAAGGGAACGCGTGAATCTTCGAACACGCATAAGGCGCTGTAGTAGAACAATAACGCCAGCGAGAACAACGCAACCGGTATTGTCAAAAACGAAATGCGGCGAACTCCACACCTGCCGTCGGTTATCGATTGGTTGTTTGAAGTACTAATGAGCGGTAGAGCGCTTCATCAAACGAGCGGTTTACCAAAAACTGTTTAAGAAAAATATGCCTCCGAAGAAGCTTATAAACTACTACGTCAAAATGGGATCAGGGACACACGTCGCATCATGGAGATGAATCGATGAAAAAACAGATTTGTTTGGCCGTACTGGTCATTCTTGCGAGCGTAACGCTCGCCCATGCTCAAAAGGTTCAACTAGCCACAGTCAGCTCCGAATTAACCCCTGAGCCAACCGTGGAATCAAACGTTCGCACAGCCCTTTCTATTATCAATAAAGGGTGCGTGGAAATTGTCCTGGTACGAAAAGCAGTAGTAGTTGGAATTCCCTGTCGCTTGCTGGACGGCGATTTTGATCACTCGTTTCGCCGCGCAATTATGGAAGATCAGCGCTTGGCACAGAAACAAGAAGGATACAAAAGCCATTGGCGAAGAACTCCGGGAATATTCGCGAAAATTTTCCGTGATGGCAAACATCCATATCGCGAGCGAGTTAAAGAGGGAGGCCTTGAGGCTGACCGCTATGACGCTACAGACAAAAACTTGCCCGATTACATCCTCAGGCTTGTACAGGAAGATAACCAAGAAGCGAAACTGACCGGGATCCGCGCGCCCCCCTACTATTGGAAGATGGACGTTGATTACGGGCACGGGGTCAGGAATTTTTTCCGTCAGGAACTGCTTCACTTCGTATTGCGAAAAAGTACCAGTCAAAGCGAGATTGCCGAAACATTGAAGCGCCGCATCGATGCTCTTGGTCAGCAGGCGTTAGCACCTCGCAAGGCACAACTTCATCCCAGACCTCGATTAGGAGAACCCGTAAAGGTGGCCGGCGTCTTCACTAATGATTTAGCGCCTCAAGAGTAGACTCTTGTGTCAGAGGACACTGAGTATGAAAACGATTCCGGCCATGCCTCTCTGCGGCCCAGGCCGCCTTACCGGATGATGTTCTTTAAAGTAAGCCGAGCAGGACTCGAACCTGCAGTGCTGCCAACTAGCTAAACTCTATGCGGCTTCATTGTCCGCTGCCGGAAGCACTGGGATGGCGTGCACTTCTCGACGTTGCCGTAGCCCATATTTAAGAGTCTTTATTGTTCCACCGCCCTTACCCGACCAAAAGCCAAAAACGATTTGGGCCAGATCCGCCATATGACGACTTCTGATTGCGGTGGCAGTCTTGCGCCTGGGCAGTTGTAGCTCGACGATGCGATCGACTTGCTCAAGCAAGGCCTGAATGCGCTGGGGCTCCCGGAAGCGAGTGTAGGGAACTACAGTCCAACAGACTTCACCATTCTCCAAAAGCCATTCCATCGCCCATTGATCAATTCCACGTGCGGTGCCCACAAGCCAGGTTCTACCCTGAGAAACGAATGCCGACAGGTGCTGCTCGAACAACGTGCGCGCCGTCGCGCGATCGACGTCGCGCGAGCCGGTAATCATTATGGAAGCGGTGATGGTCATAAAACACGAGTGACAGGTGACAAGTGACAGGTGACAAGTGACAGGTGACAGCTGACCAGTGAATCCGCCTCTGGCTCGTCACTCGTCACTTGTTACTTATCACTCGTCAGTTACGGCACTGGGTGTTGCCCGCGGTGAATCTGCATCGGATTCGGTGGCGTTGGCCCCGGCCTGACAATCGGGAAGCGAATCTTTAGGGGGCGACGTGGAAAGTAATTGTTTGAGCTGTCGGCATCAGCGGTTTCCAAATGCGGATCGAGCGTGATCGAACGAATCTCCTTCGCCGTCATGATGAGCTTTGAGACCTCGATATTGTTATAGCGCCAGATCTCCGCGGGAAGGCGCAACTCTTCCTTGCTGCCATCCGCATATTCGACCTCAAAAATAACCGGCATTACCAGACCGCCGAGATTCTTCAGGTCAACCACATAGAAGTTTGTCCCCGCCTGTAACAACTCACGCTCGCTCTGCGTCAGCGTAGCCAGGAACTTCTGATACTCCTCGCGGTCGCGGGCCGTCACCACAAACTCGTCGTAAGTATCATAGAAGTCGCGCAGTGATGGATCCTGATCGACGCGCTTGGGTAGTTGCTTGTTCCGCTCCTGGGAGAGAGTTTGCGGTTGCTCGGTGCGTTCTTTGGCGCGGCGGGCCTTCTCGACGTCCGGGTTCATCGTATCGAGCGTGAAGAGACGCACACGCTCGATCGAAATATCGACGTAGTCAGTCGTATAAAACCAACCGCGCCAAAACCAGTCGAGGTCAACGCCTGAGGCATCTTCCATCGTGCGGAACAAATCCGCCGGTGTCGGGCGTTTAAACTCCCAACGACGCGCATACTGCTTGAAGGCGAAATCGAAAAGCTGCCGCCCCAACACGCTCTCGCGCAAAACGTTCATCGCGGTCGCGGGTTTAGCGTAAGCGTTCTGGCCAAACTGAACGATGTCATCCGAATTGGTCATGATCGGAACTTGATCCTTGCTCTTCATGTAATCGGTGATGAATTGCGGCTCGCGACTGGAAGGATAGCCTTCCTGCCACTCCTGCTCCGCGAGATACTCCACAAACGAGTTCAGCCCTTCATCCAGCCAGGTCCACTGGCGCTCGTCGGAATTGAGAATCATGGGGAAGTAGTTGTGACCGACTTCGTGGATGACTACGGAAATCAAACTATGTTTTGTGCCTTGGGAATAGGTGCCGTCCGGCAGCGGACGCGGACCATTGAAGCAGATCATCGGATATTCCATGCCGCCGACGGGCCCATTGATCGACTGTGCGACCGGGTAAGGATAAGGAACCGTATAGTGTGAATAGACTGTCAGGGTATGCTTGATGGCCTGGGTGGAATATTTAGACCAGAGTGGCTCACCTTCCTTCGGATAAAGCGACATGGCCATTACCTGATTGCCTTCGACGTTATGCCCCTGCGCATCCCAGATAAATTTCCGCGATGAAGCAAAAGCGAAATCGCGCACGTTTTCGGCCGCAAAGATCCAGGTCTTCTTGCCTATGGGTTTGTGCGACTCGTTTGCCTTCGCTTCATCCGGAGTCACCACAAACATGGGACTCTTCGCAGTCCTGGCCTCCGTCAGACGCCGGCGCTGTGCCGCGGTTAATACCACCGGCGAGTTTTGCAGCACTCCGGTGGCGGCTACGATGTGATCGTCCGGCACAGTGATGGAGACCCGATAGTTGCCAAACTCGAGTGTGAATTCTCCTGAACCTAGGAACTGTTTGTGCTGCCAACCGTAAACGTCGTAGTAAGCGGCCATACGCGGGAACCACTGCGCAATCTCGTAGATGTAATTCTTGTCGGCGGGAAAATATTCGTAACCGGTGCGACCACCGACCCGCTTCGAATCATTGATGTTGTAATTCCAATCGATGGAGAACACGGTGGATTGTCCCGGCGCCAGCGGTCGCGGCAGATCGATACGCATCATCGTGCGAACGACGGTGTAAGGCAGTGGAGCGCCCTTCGCGTCCCGCACTGCGGTAATGCGTTCACCGCCCTCAAACTCACGCCGCGCGATTAGATTGTCGATTGTTGAGAAGGGAACATGTCCGAGGTCGGGCGCGACCAACGTGGAGAGACTTTCCGAGTCCTTCGCCCAGATATTCTGATCGAGTTGTAGCCAAAGGTAAGAAAGCGGATCGGGCGAGTTGTTGTAGTAGGTAATCGTTTCTGAAGCCGACAGACGATGGTTTGTATCGTCAAGCTCAACCTTAATGTCGTAATCAGCGCGTTGCTGCCAGTAGTTGCGACCAGGCGCGCCGGATGCCGTGCGATATGTGTTCGGCGTTGGGAGCAGATCATCCATCTGCGCAAACTTATCAACAGGGTAGCTCTTTGATTGAGCGGGCGCGGTTAGGGGAACCAAAAAGATCCCCACCAAACAAGACACGAGCAGAACAAATAACGGCAGACATGGTCTTGGGTCTTTGGCCTTGGGTCTTTGAGACACGAAGGTGGACACCAGGGAAGACTTGGTCGTGGGCTTCATATTTTAATTGTTCCTTTCGGAGAGATTCTAAATCGGGAAGCGCCTTTTGCAAACGATTGGAGAGTTTCGACACAAGTGAAGAGTGGTTCAGGTCGTTCCTCTCTGTAAGCGCTACGCATGCAACCAACAAACGAGAAATTGGAAAACTAAGGACGGCCTTTCTTCGAGTTCAGTCTCAACAAAACCGAATAGGGCATCAATTACGACAGTGAGTGCTTCTCGATTCGCACAGCCTATCAAGCAGTCCGAAGTTGATTGGGGAATTGCCTAGACTAAGACCGCTTTGTAACAAAAGCTATGAAGGCGGTTTTTTATTGCCCACCCTTTATCGACGGTCTATAAGTCATACTGGCTCTTTATCCTGAGCCTCTAACAGGAGATTCCAATGACTGAAAACTCTGACCCACATCTCAACCCACATCCCAACTCGGACCTCGATGACGAAATAAACAAACATTCAAAAGAAGCCAAAAGGGTGGGTCACGCTGCTGCTCTTCAGGCGTAAGGCGAGACAAGAGTATATACGCTCCTTATAATTTACCCGACAAGGGTATTAATAAGACTTGCGACCTTTAAGTAAGTTTTGCAAGCTGATATAACCCGTCAAATGAGTTATCAACAGGGAAGATCAAGATGCAAATAGACCCTACTCTAATCGGCGTTATCATTGGTGGTGCGGTAGGTATTCTTGGCCCTGTACTAACGCAGTTCGTAAGTGCCTGGTTTACCGATAGGAGAGAGGATAAGAAGTGGTTAAGGGAACAGTCAGCGGAGAAAGCGAAACGAATCAGAGAAGAAGAACAGGAACGGTCAAGAGAAAGGCGTGAGATCTTCCAAGACGTTGTGAACAGTCTTTCGGTCCTCATCTCAATCGACCACGAGGAGTTGCCAAAGGCGGAACAGGTTCGGCATATCGAAGAGGCAGTTAAGAAAGTAAATGCTTTAGCGTTACGCTGTCACCCTAGCGATAATGAAAAGACAAAGGCCTTCCATACAATTTGGCAAGAATTTATAGGGAGTCCGATGTCTAACGTCAGCGAGATGTCAGAAGCTGTTACTAACTTAGCAACGAGTGATTCGGTACTTTTTCCTAATGCTCGCAAAGAAATTGAAACTAAGACAGAAAAACTAGAACCCGGAATCATAACTTTTAAGGTGGATATCGGTGACGAGTTTCGTAAAGAAGAGTTAGCAAAAGCGATACAAGTTTCACCGACACATGAATTCACACGCAGGCTCGAAGAACTGACAGACAGCCAACGGGCATTACTCATTAATATTTATTTTCCCGACTACAAGAGGATTCCTGAAATAGTCCAATTGCCCCTCCCCTCTTCTCGACCCAAGCCTGATAGAACTCACACTTGGGGCCTCCATTGGAAAGGTTATTACAATCCAGACAATACTACACCGGAGAAGATATTGGAGATGTGGGAAAGAGATTATAACTCAGAGTGTGAGAAGCGGCTCGCTGCCGAAACTGGCAACTCAACAGAGTGATCACTTTAGAAGCCGATAACATTCATTGGGGATAACTTTGCACAGCTGAAACAAACTTGGCTTTTTCGTGGGACTTTTTACGTTCCCAAACCACAACTGAGGAGTACCCCTTTCCCATCCTAAAAAACCGAAAGGCCAGCCTTTGGAGACTGGCCTCATATCGGTTGGTGGAGACGCTTGGCCTCTGTCGGTTACTGTCCTCGCCCCAGTAACCATAACGCTGATTGCCGGAGATTGTACTTAGGTTTAAATATGTCAATGCAAAAGCATTAATTAGGTTAGTCTATTTCCTTTTCTTTGATGACTTACGTCGTTTCTTAACAGCTTCAGCAACAGTGGTTTTTGGCCTGCTTTTCGCCACGCCTTTCTTCAGGAACCTTCCTGTTATGGCACTTCGAACGCGCTTACCACCACTCTTGGGTGCGGCCATAGTAATGACCCTCCTTTCTTGCGTGATGGCCCATTTTACTCCGTGTAGTCAAATTCTGGTCAGAGGTTTCGGAGACTTCGTCTTTAAAAGGTTTTGAGCGGAGCAGGACGCGAACCTGCGACCATGAAAGTCGGCGGCTCGAACCCTCACAGCTGAGCATCTTCCTACGCATCAATAATCGACTTCTTGACGATGGTTGCCGCCGGCATTCAGGGAGTGGCAGTTGCTGCCGGCAGGTTGGTGTTGAAGATGTCAACTGCGAGCTTCCAGTTTCGGCCCTCCCGTTTCCACACCACAACATACTTGCCTTTATCTGTCGTCGTGATACCGCCCGCTCCGGGAACCGTCATGGTGTAGCGCCCAACTTCCACCGCAATGTTGCCCTGTGTCTCGACGTGCACAGCTTCCAGGCTTACCAATTTCAAACCAGCAGTTATCGCGCCCTGCCAGAACTTTTGTACGTTGGCGCGGCCTTCTACGATCTCGCTGTTTGGCGGGAGAAGTCGCGCGTCAATCGTATACATGCTGCCAACCGCGGCTCCATCGCCTTTATTGAAGGCTTCGACGAATTGCGTGTTGTTTGCCTCGATTGTCGTGCGGACAGACTGCTGTGCCGGCGCGGTGGATGCGGCACAGACTATCAGGAGCGTAACAAGGAGTTGTCGTTTCATTGGTTCCTCAATTTGATTAGTCAGTCAAAGGTTTAGCGCCGACCCTTGGATGGATCGTCAAAATGATCCCATCACTGCTTGATTGCTTGAGCAGTCATTTGCCGCCCGAAGCGAGAGTTAGCGGGTATGATGTCTGCACGCTCCCAGGATTTCTTGAAACGTGCTTCTACCAGCGTGGCCTCATCTTTCTTACCCTGAGCTCTCAAGGCCTGGGTCAATCCGAACAGCGACCAGCCGTTATTGCGATTTCGCTTAAGGTCCGCCCAATAAACTGTTTCCGCTTCTGCCGGACGCCCGGCCTCCAGAAGTACCGCGCCAAGCGCCTGGCGCGGCGGGTAGTGCCACTCCGCGGGTTCGGTATAGACGAGCGCATCCTCCAATCTCACCGCGCGCTCATGATGCGCAATAGCTGCATCGTAGTTTTTCTTTGCCGCAGCGATTTCACCCGCCAACACTTCCGGCGCGATCGACAGCACAGAGCGGCCCGTGTTCGGTGAAAAGAGTGGCTGATCAAGCGTCTGATCCTTGAGCGTTTCCTTTACCTTCGCCAGCTCCTTATCGGCAGCATCAAGCTGTCCCTTTGCCACGAACGCCACACCGCGCGTGTAATGCCAGATACCTCTTGAGTACGGACTAAACGCCGGAGGCTCCGGCTCCCGCAGCATCTCGTCCCATTTACCAAACCGTGTCAGCGCGTAGTAAGGCACAACGCGAAATATCGCTAACAGCGGAACCTGTTTCAGCGTCTCATCCTGGACCTTCGACGCAGTTTTCTGGGCCGACTCAATCGCCAATTTGCTGCGGCCGTCGAAGCTCGCAGCGAACCAGAGGAAATGGATGTTATGCGGGTAGTAACCCATCGGGTAGAGGCCTTGGGCCTGACACTGCGTGATGTAATCCTCATCAGCCAGGATCGCGAGCTCGTTGCTGCGCGCCGCGTCGGCGTAGCGCCCCACGCGTTGATAGATATGCGCGGGCATGTGAACCATGTGCCCGGCAGCCGGCATGAGTGTGAGCAAGCGGTCTGCGGCAGCTTCCGCTTTGTCGACCTTTTCGGTTGACTCCATCAAGTGGATGTACAAGTGGAGCGCCCCCGGATGTAGAGGGTTCCGCTCGATGACCTTTTCGATCAGTGAAACTACTTCCGCTGTACCTTCATAGGGCTGACCATCTCGAGACCAGTATCCCCACGGTCGCAGGTCCATCATCGCTTCTGCATAGAGCGCCGCCGCGTCGAGATCGTCAGGAAAGCGTTCATGCAGTTTGCGCATCGCCGCTGCATAGGCCTTGTCTCGCGTTTGCCGTTCCCCCGCCTTTCCTGAGTAGCGCTCGGCCAAGGCGTCGATATAGGCCTGCTCGCGTGGCGAAGCCTTCGCCTTAAGTGCAATAGCCTTCTGTAACGCTTCGTGAGCTTTTGGCTCGTTGTTCGGATCCATTGCTGCGTTGATGTTAGGACCAAGGACGAGCGCTTCGCCCCAATAAGCCATCGCCAACTGAGGATCCAGTCGTGATGCCTCGCGGAATGCTCTACCGGCTTCAGCATGATTGAAAGCAAACGATAGATTAAATCCCTGGTTGATGAAGAGCTGTGCTTCCTTGCCCTTGGTCGTCACGGGAAACACATGCTTGCCAAGGTTCTGCAGGCGCGGCGCCAGGGCACCCGTTGGCGAAGGCTTGTCCTGTTCGGCCGATTGTTTGTAGTGAACGTGGTTAGGAGCTGCAGAGTCGGTCTGAGCGAACGCAATATGCTGATACCCAATCAACGTCGAACCGACTGCGAGGGTAATTAGGAGAACTCGTACGGGTCGCATGGCTGTATTCCTTTCTTTGAAGATTGGTTAGTTTGGTTGTGCGGCTGGTGTGTCTGCCTTAAGGGCATGGTGCCCTTAAGTCTTATTGCGAATAGTGGTGAGCCGAGCAGGACTCGAACCTGCGACCCACTGGTTAAAAGCCAGTCCTCGTGACTTTACCTCACTCTAACTGACCGTGCGGGACTCTGATTTTACTGAGGATTAGGCCGACTGTCACTCTAGCTGACTTTGCCTCACTAGCCTCCTGTCTAACTTCGCGACTTATCCGCGACTCGGTTTGCTGTTTGAGCAGCCTCAGTTTAGCTTCTTTAACAGGTCTCGCACTACCTTTTTAGGCTGTGACGCACACGACGCTCATCACTTTGGGCGTTTTCTCTGTCCTTATCAATTAACGACACTGAACATGGCCGAATCGAATCAATTCCGCGAACGACAAACTTCCCATTCGTCTTTCCTCCGGGATTTGTGAGTACTCCCAACTGATTTTGGGAACCCCTACAACCGGAAGATTAGTCATGGCAAGCGCCATTCGGAGGCAGAATCGAAGAGAGATTTGAACCTTCAAATTCCGCCCCCCGAAAATCCCATCCGCGGCAGTTCACTCCAACAATCTTTCCAGTGTAATCGAACACGAGGCCTCCACTCGCACCACCGCGGATCTCGATACTGGTTGAGTAGTGGGGGTAGGGGATGGATGGGTTGTCGGATGTTGTTACATATTCTAAGAACTTGCCTTCGTAGTAATCCCCTCTGATCGCGTGGTTTCCTTCTGAGCTTATGAAATCCAGAACCTCATTTTCCGGATAAGCATAAGTAACAAGTGGCCTGCCTACAGGCGGGACCGATGTGCTCAAAGTTCCTCGTAAGTTCATTAGAGGATCATTTGGATGGCTATCGTGAAAATTATCCGCTTGTCCAAGACCAACATCGAACTCTGTATGTCGAGCAATCGAGAAAATCCCTCGAAGAAGAACTCTATCTTCGCCGGCCATATGGAGGACGAGGCCGACTGGGGGTAACGCGCCTTCATTGTCGATCAATTCATCGAGAACATGCTTAGCAGTGAGGAACATTCCATATCGAGTAACGTAAAAGCCTGTGCCAATTATTTTCAGTTTTCCCCGAACAATCTCTTTCATAATTGGGATTGACACCTCACCCGGGTTAATTGTAACGCCATCGGCGCGGCGCACTATAGGAGACATATATTCTCAGATGACCAGCATAAGGACCGCTCTCTTTGAATGTGTGCGCCTTCGTTGAAGGATTGGGTGGGAAGTCACGCTCATGCGGCAAGAACTGAGCACTTTTGTTAAACGCGAAGCTACTGTACCCACGCCGGACGAGTTCCTCTTATGATCCAGCGCCTATTGGAACCATCGGCATCAAAAGTCACTATACCGCTGTAGGCGAAACGCTTGCCGTCTGGGTTCCAGGCCATTCTGAAAAGGTGCGGAGCGTAATCTTCGAATGCTGGGGTTAGTGTGACATTGCTTGAAGCATTAATCGCTACTAAGTAGACGTAAGATGGAGTGATGGAATTCATGGCCATGCCGTGTATCAGGTCCATCACAGCAATTCGTCGGCTATCCGGAGTCCAACTGAGCAGCGAGGGTGCGATGCCAAAAAATCCAAAGGCGGCGGACTGTTTCTTAATGTCGATAACCTGGATCTGCCGCCCACCTATTGATGCAGTTGCAAGTTTTGTCGCGTCCGGAGACCATGCGATTGAGGCGCTTATGTTCGGTTCGTCTTTTAAGTGTTTCGGTAACCATCCCGATACGTCGGCGACGAGATGCGTGCGCTTGCTTTTGATGTCAGTAACATAGACACCATCAGTATTTTTGCGATCCGAAAGAAAAACGATGCTCTTGCCGTCCGGCAGCCAGGCCGGGGCAAAATTCCAGGCCGGCTCATTAACAATCGTGTGTTCATCTGAGCCGTCCGCATTTGCTACTTGAATCTGTAAGTTTCCAGGGCGGCATCCCTTACAGTTCGTCATCTCCTTAACGAAAGCAATTGCGCTCCCATCGTTAGACCACGCGAACCACCCGGATTGTATTCTCGCAACGGGAAGTTTCCGCAGATTGGATCCGTCGGGATTTATGGAGTAGACGCCCGAATTTGAAGTTCCGTCGTTTGTCTTTGTGTTAGCGACAAACGCGATGACTTTACCGTTAGGTGGGGAAGAAATGTCAGAAACATCCATCCCCTCATCTGTAAGCCGCTTAATATGTCGCGGCTCAACTGGAGTTATATACAGATCTAGATCTAGAGAGTCCTGGTTCCTCCGCAACTCAACGGTGTTAGAAACCAAGAGGTGATTTCCATCCGGTAACCATCGAGGACGGCCAAAGCCTGAAGTATGAAATAGAATCCTCGCTTTCTCTGTTCTTAGGTCAAGAATGCTTACGATGTCTTCTCCATAAGCGATACGTTTAGAGTCAGGTGACCACGCAAATGGTGCTTCGACTCCAGGGAAGAATCGTAAGCGCTTTCCAGAAGTGTCGCGGGTGGACCAAACGTAGAGACCGCGATTTCTTTCAAACTTCGAGAGAAACGAAAGAAACTCGCCGTCCGGTGACCAATCCAGACTCCCCCAATAGAAAATTCGGTTTTCGATCACGATTTGCTTCTGTGTACCGTCCGGTGCAATTACAAAAACATCAACCGTGGGTTCTGAGGGAGTCCCAGCACGCGACTCGATAACAGCAAGTCTCTTTCCGTCCGGGGACCAACTACATTTCCCAGGGCGGCCACCTGTAGAAATCTCGCGCAGGTTGGTGCCATCTATGTTCACCACACGAAGGTACCTGGCCTGCTTTTCCGGAACGTATGTTGTTAAGGCAAGTTGGTGCCCATCAGGGGACCATGAGAACTGATCCCCGTCGGCTACAAAGTGAAAGTCTGTTCCATCCGATTTCATTGCATAGATTTTCGAGAGATTTTCTTCGAGAATCCTGACAACGACATGATCGCCAGTGGGTGAGGGAGACGCTGCGAACGGATTCGGGAAAACCTCCAAATCCATTAGTTTTCGCGCGCCGGTCCCGTCAGTGTTGGCTATCCATAGGGCTGCGTTTCTGCCGAATTTTGACGCGCCCACGAAAGTGACCTGCTTTATATCGGGAGAGAACAACAGTGCATGGCGCGGGATTCGTACTCCCTCGATATGTAACTTACCGAGGATCTCCACATCTGAATGATCGGGATTTGCCACGTAGAGGGATTGACCACCTCCGATGTCGGAAATAAACGCTATCTTGTTAGGTGTAGTAGAAGCGTCCGATCCTGTTTGCTCTGAGGGGGGAAGCTTGATTACGTGCGACTGGGCGAGAACGCTGGCGGTTTGAATTGGCAGTAAGAGCAGACTGAGAAGAGTGAGAATGAGTTTTGTCCTCATAAGTGTACCTATCTTTCGTTGAAGTACTTCGTTGCCGCTTTGTCTGATGAGGCATCCTGGGGCGTTAACTCGCTCATTGTCAGTTGCTCGATATCGCTCTGAGGATGCCCGGGGTGGACGCTGGGGCTTACCCGCCGCTCCAGACCAGCGATCAGCAAACTCCCGGCTACGGAGGTTCGCTCAAGCGCCGCCAAACGTAAAAATCCCAGCACTCGCGACCTATCCGCGACCTAAAACGAAAGAGCAACCGTGCTCCGCAGCGCAGTTGCCCTTAAGTTATTGCAATTGCTGGTGAGCCGAGCAGGACTCGAACCTGCGACCCACTGGTTAAAAGCCAGTTGCTCTACCAACTGAGCTATCGGCCCACATACTCTCAACGTTGAATGAGTGCATTCTACCTGAAAAGTCTCAAGTCTCAAGTCTCAGGTATCAAGTCACGATCGCTTGAGACTTGAGACCTGGGACCTGAGACTATTCTTTGATCCAGCGCCCGAGCGCCGAGTCATGAACAATGATTGTCTGCGAACGTTCCGGACCCGTGGACACTAACCCAATCTCAACTCCTATCTGCTCGGATAGAAACTCCACGTAACGACGCGCGTTAGCCGGAAGCTTACTCATCTCGGTTGTGCCCACAGTTGAACTTTTCCAGCCAGGCATCGTTGCGTAAACCGGTTCCACCCGTCGCAGATCCTGTGAGACTGCGGGAAGGGAATCGCAAAGGCGGCCGTCGAGCTGGTATCCCGTGCACACCTTTATTTCATCGAGTTCGTCCAGCACATCTAATTTAGTAAGCGCGACTGAACTGAATCCATTGATCTCCGCCGCGTAGCGCGTAGCGAAGGCGTCGAACCAGCCACAACGCCTCGGCCGGCCTGTTGACGCGCCGTACTCGCGGCCACGCTCGCGAATTAAATTACCCAATTCGGCCTCCCCTTCAAGCATCTCGGTCGGGAAGGGACCTTCGCCCACACGCGTTGTGTAAGTCCGCACGATTCCCAGGACGCCGGTAAGTCGCTGTGGCGCCAATCCTGTGCCGAGAATTGCGCCACCGACTGTGGTGCAGGAAGAAGTTACAAACGGGTAGGTTCCGTGATCGACGTCAAGCAGAGTGGCCTGCGCGCCCTCGAGCAGAATCGAGCGTCCTTCAGACGCGGCGACGTTAAGATAGTGAGTGGTATCGCCGATGAACGCGCCGAGTCGTTCAGTCAACTCCGACATTTCTTTAAAAATCTCATCTGCATTCAACATCTCACCGCCATAGGCAGAGATGATCCGGTTTGCATCTTCGAGATTGCGCTCGATGCGCGAGCGCAAGACATCAGGCACGAGCGCATCCGCAGTGCGAATGCCACGCCTTCCGGCCTTGTCCTCATAAGCGGGCCCAATGCCGCGCAGGGTGGTGCCAACCTTCTCGTTCCCCAGGCGTTCTTCGCTCGTGTGATCCAGGGCGCGGTGGTAGGGGAGAATCAGGTGAGCGCGTGAACTAATCTTAACTCGTTCGGGAGAAACTTCGATGCCCTGTTGAGTCAATCGATCGGCTTCCACGAAGAAGGCCTTGGGATCGATAACCATGCCGTTCCCGAGCACGCATGTCTTTCCCGGGTGGACGATGCCCGACGGCAGCAAGTGCAACACAAACGACTTCTCACCAACCTGCACCGAATGACCTGCGTTGTGTCCGCCCTGGTAACGCGCCACGATGTCAAAACGCTCGGCGAGAAGATCCACGATCTTCCCTTTGCCTTCGTCTCCCCATTGTGCGCCGATGACGACGATGATTTTTGACATAACTGACGGCGGGATCTAAACACTATCGCGTGTTGATCTTTTTTTGAGCTTTGTACTTGGAGCTTTGTTCTTTGCTCTTTTTGTCCGAGCTGAATGTTCCTGACGAAGGGATTAGGGTTCGATAGCGAACAAAGTACAAAGTACTAAGTTCCAAGTTCAAAAACTTCAACGCCAAAGAACCAAACTCAATTTCCCGTAAACATAGTTATGGCGCGAACCCTCGCCTTAGGGGAAGTTCGCGCCACGAAGCTGAGAATCACGATCAGGCTTTGGCTGCGCCGTTCACATGCTTGTCAATCATGCGTGAGATCGCTTCCTTGGAAGTCGCCCCGACGACGCGCTCTTCTTCTTTGCCACCTTTAAAAAGAATCAACGTGGGAATCCCTTTGATCCCGTAACGCTGAGAGATGGAAGGATTGTCGTCCACATTCAGCTTTACCACGACGGCGTTGTTCGCATACTTCTCGGCCACCGCTTCAACGGTTGGCGCCAACATGCGACACGGCGCGCACCAGGCGGCCCAGAAGTCGACCAACACCGGCTTGTCTGATTGCAGCACGTCCTTCTCGAAGCTGCTATCACTAACTTCAATTACATGCTCACTCATCGAAATCTCCTTGGGTTCACTATCATTTCTGCAATTAACGTTTGGTCACCCTCAATCGTAACAATTAACCATCAGCCCTGCCATGTGCCAGCGGGTTCGAAAGTCAAAGCTTGCCTAATTCCTCGTAAATCTCAATATATTTTTGAGCCGCAGCCGACCAGGAGTTGTCCATGGCCATACCGTTCCTTTGAATCTGCTCCCAGGTTTCGGGCTTACCATAAAAGTAAAGCGCTTCGCGTATTTTTTCAAGCAGCGCGGCGCTCCGATACTCCTGGAACTTGAATCCGTTACCGCTTCCCCTTGCCGGATCAAAGTTCTCCACGGTGTCGTCAAGTCCACCGGTAGCACGCACAATGGGCACCGTTCCGTAGCGCATGCTGTACATCTGGTTTAGCCCGCAAGGCTCATAGTGCGAGGGCATCAGAAACATGTCAGCCCCAGCCTCTATCTGATGCGCTAAGGGTTCGCCGGCATATCCCTTGTAAATGCCTACCTCGCGCGGATATATGTCATGCCAGCTTTGCAGAAAGTCTTCATACTCCTTCGCTCCCGCACCAAGCGCGATGAAAAAAGCGCCGGTTTGAGTAATCGGCTTCGCAATTTCGCGAATCAGATCGTAACCTTTTTGCGAAACCAGCCTTGAAATGATTGCGATGATGGGTCGTTCCGGATCTTGCGGCAGTCCAAACCGGCGCAGAAGATCAAGTTTGCACTCCAGTTTTCCCGCAAGATTATCAATAGAAAACTTCGCGGCTATGTGGGGATCGGTTTGAGGATTCCAGACATCGTAGTCCACCCCATTCGTCACACCAACAAAACGATCGCGACGAGCGCGCAACAACCAATCGAGCCCGTATCCCTGTTCGGGCGTTTGAATTTCCTGAGCATAGCGACGACTGACGGTCGACAACGCATCCGAAGCGACCAGGCCAGCCTTCAACGCAGAGGCAGCGTTTTTGAACATGAAATCATCGCGCTCAGGCTGGTCGCCAAACCCCAGCCACCAGAGATCATTGGGAGCAAACGCGCCCTGGTAAGCAATGTTATGAATCGAGAAGAGCGTACGCGTTGAGCTGTAAAAATCGTCATGACGGCGGCGGGCACGGAGTTCGATAGCGGCGAAACCACACGGCCAGTCGTTATTGTGAATCACGTCTGGTTGCCAATCGAGGTGCTTGAAGAGCGCCAATGCTGCCCGTGAAAAGAAAGCAAAGCGCTCGTGGTCGTCGCCAAAACCATAGATTGCGCTGCGCGAAAAGTATTCTGGGGCCTCGATAAGGTAAGCCGGCGCCCCCGCTGCATCGCTCTTCAGGATTCTGGTCGGGCGAATCCGTCCGCGCCACTGAACGGGAACACCCTCGATCACTTCTTCACCTACCAATGCACGACCAATCTGATCGTAAAAGGGCAGGACAACGACGGCGTCCACACCGTGTTGGCGCAAGGCCTTGGGCAACGCGCCGGCCACGTCGGCAAGACCTCCGGTTTTGGCGAAAGGCACAACTTCGGAGGCGAGAATCGCTACACGCATCAGTTAAGGGATGAGGGCGGAGGGATGAGGGATGAAACCAAAGGAAATCCATCGTTCAATGTCCAAGGCCCAAAGTCTGCGCAATCAATTCGAGACTTTGGACTTGGGACGTTGGACATTGGACTTTGTTATTCCGGTCTAGCTTTGCATGGAAGCAAGAAACTCGGCGTTTGATTTAGCCTTCTCGAGTCGCTCGAGCACGACCTCCATCTGCTCCACAGGGGAAAGGGGATTGAGAACCCGACGCATGACCCAGATTCTGTTGAGATCCTCTTTACTAAGCAACAACTCTTCTTTGCGTGTTCCCGAACGCTGCAAATCAATGGCCGGGAAGAGACGCTTATCGCTCAGGCGGCGGTCCAGATGAATTTCCGAGTTACCGGTTCCTTTGAACTCTTCGAAAATCACATCATCCATGCGCGACCCGGTATCAATTAGCGCAGTGGCGATAATTGTCAAAGACCCGCCTTCCTCGATGTTGCGAGCCGCGCCAAAGAATCGCTTTGGACGCTGCAACGCATTGGAATCGATACCGCCGGAAAGGATCTTGCCACTGGGAGGCACGACTGCGTTGTGGGCGCGCGCCAGACGGGTAATCGAGTCGAGCAGGATCACGACATCGCGTTTATGTTCCACCAGGCGCTTCGCCTTTTCGATCACCATGTCGGCGACCTGTACGTGGCGCGTAGGCGGCTCGTCGAATGTCGAGGAGATTACTTCGCCATTAACCGAGCGCTGCATGTCGGTGACTTCTTCCGGACGTTCGTCGATGAGCAGGACGATTAACGTTACTTCGGGATGGTTTTGTGTGACGGAGTTGGCAATGGTTTGCAGCAACATCGTCTTACCCGTGCGCGGTGGCGCTACGATCAAGCCACGCTGGCCTTTACCCAGTGGCGTTACGAGATCGATCACGCGGGCGGAGAGGTTTTCAGGCGTTACTTCCATCTTCAACATCTCGTCCGGGTATAGCGGCGTGAGATTGTCAAAGAAAACTTTTTCGCGCGCCTGATCCGGAGATTCGAAGTTAATAGCCTCTACTTTAATCAGCGCGAAATAGCGTTCACCTTCTTTCGGCGGACGGATCTGACCGCTCACTGTATCGCCTGTTCGCAAGTCGAACTTGCGAATCTGCGAAGGTGACACGTAAATGTCGTCCGGACCCGGAAGGTAGTTGTATTCCGGAGCGCGCAGGAAGCCGAACCCATCCGGCAATGTTTCCAAAACGCCTTCCGAGAAGATCAGCCCACTCTTTTCGGTTTGCGCCGCGAGAACTTTAAAGATCAGTTCCTGCTTGCGCATCCCGGTCGCTCCGGGAACGTCCATCCCTTTGGCGATAGAAGTGAGCTTGGAGATCGACATCTCCTTAAGGGTGGCAAGATTCAGAAGGCCGTCCTCCATGAAGTCCTGGCCATCCCGGCTTTCTTTTTCCGGAGCTTCCTCGGTCGCTACGTCGATGCCGCCATTCTCGTCGTTGGCACCGCTATTGTTCGCGCTTGAAGCGCGTGATCGTGGTCTTTGTGGCATGATTCTTCTCTATTGAATAAACGGTAAATAATTGGCTCTAATTTATTGGAACGCAGCAAGCGCCACAATAATTCGCGAGCGGGATTGCTCCTTCTTAGTGATGACTGCTGTGAATTTCGATTTAGAGCGGATGTTTTCCTGGCATTCGCTTGGATGCGAAGTAGCCCTCCGCGCGTGGCCTAAAGTTAGACTAAGGTTGACCAAAAAGGGGCAGTTGAGAATTCTTTTTGTCGGGCGTTTCTACCAGATTCCGTAACATCATCCACGACCTTGGTCGTCAATGAAACCATTCGAAACAAAATTAAGAAAGAGTTAACGCGTTTTCGATTGCTCGCCAAACCTCGTCGCGTCCGCGTCCGGTGCGCGCTGAGTAAGCTATTACGCTATCTCCTTCGAACACGCGTTTGGCGCGACCCATGCTCTCCCGCAACTCGTTGTTAGAAAGCTTATCGGATTTTGTGGCAACAATTAATCGTGGCTTAGCGGTGTGCTTAAGCCAGTCGTGAAGCTGCAAATCCAGTTTTGTGGGTTCGTGGCGCGAGTCGACGATGTGAATTGATAGCATAAGCTGACTGCGCTTGGCAAGGTAGCTTGTGACCATCTCACCCCAGCCGGATTTAATAACCTTTGGCACGCGCGCATAACCGAAGCCAGGCAGATCGACAAAGCCAAACTGACCGTTAATTAAAAAAAAGTTTAGCGACTGGGTCCTGCCCGGCGTGGAAGAGATGCGAGCCAAACCATGAGTTCGCAGCAGGGAGTTAATCAAACTCGATTTGCCCACATTCGAACGGCCCATAAAGGCGATTTCGGATCTCGGATCGAGCGGCCAATCGACCTCCTGGAACGCGCTCTTGATGAACTCCGTGCTCGTAACCTTCATTGGTTGCCCGTGAGATTTCTCACCGACTGGCGGGCAAGCCTACGCTTCAGCCGCTGCTGCTTTAGCCTGTGCCGTTTTCTGCTGCCAGATTTCGAAGAGCTTATCGATGCGCGTGCGCAATGCCACGATCTTCTCTTCTACGTTTGGTACTTGCTTAACGACCCTCTCGAGGTGGGCGAGGAAATCGGGATTGCCAGACTCACGTCTCAGATCAGCCAAAAATGGCTCAATCTTGGAATACACAAACAAATGTTCGCCGTTGGCATCGTTGAACATCTGAGGATCAATCGCGCCGTTGTTAACAAGCGATGCGGCCATATCCCAGTAGGAGACGACCATCCGGTAGTAACCACTCTTTTCGCTGGTGAGAACGTCGATAAAATCCTGCGTGTTCTGCGGGTTGAAGGTAAAGAACCAGTTGCGTGCCTCGCGCATCACAGGCTCGCGTCTGAGTTCATAGAGCTTGAGAATCAAATCGGCATCATGTTGTTTGCTCATTTTGAAAAACTCCTGGGATTTTGAAGTAAGAAGGGCAGGTCGTGAACCTGACAAGTGAAATGCGAAACAAGGCTCTGTACTCGCGGCTTTCCCTGAAAGTCGCTAACAGATACCCACTGAAGTAAGCGGCGCTGAAATTTGATTAGCTTGTCTGAATTCCTTGTGCCGGCGGCTCGGTTGTCCAGAGTGGTGGCGCCTTCGATTCATCAGCAGCCGGCTCAGTCGGGCACACGTCCTCGAGCGCAAGCGCCAACACCTCATCAATCGTTTCTACGAGATTGATGCAGAGCGCGTTGCGAACCTCTTCCGGAACGTCAGGCAGATCCTTCTCATTCTCCTTAGGCATGATGATGGTATCGATTCCGAGTCGATGAGCGGCAAGGAGCTTCTCCTTTACACCACCAATAGGAAGCACTCGACCGCGAAGAGTAATTTCACCCGTCATTGCCACATTCTTTCTTACAGCCGCGCGCGTTAGCGCTGACGCCATCGCGGTCGCCATTGTGATTCCGGCGGAGGGGCCATCCTTGGGAATAGCGCCTTCAGGGATATGAATATGCAGATCTCGCTTACGGATGAAATCGAGACTCATTCCCAGGCGTTCCGCGCGAGACTTAATACACGTAAGCGCCGCCTGTGCTGACTCCTGCATGACATCCCCCAGCTTGCCCGTGAGCTGCACGCCACCGCGGCCTTTGGTTAGAGTTGCTTCAATCTGAAGCACTTCGCCGCCGATTTCAGTCCACGCCAGTCCAGTCGCCAGTCCGACCTCGCTCTCAGCCGCCACAGTCTGCTGGCGAAACTTGATGGGTCCGAGCATTTCGCGCACCCGGGCAGCGTCAAGGACTACCTTAAAGCCTTCCGCAACATTTTCACTGACAAACTTTCGCGCCAGTTTGCGGCAACACGACCCGATCTCGCGCTCCAGGTTGCGAACGCCGGCTTCGCGCGTGTAAAAGCGAATAATCTCCAACAGGCTTTCATCGGAAAACTCAAACTGTTCGGGCTTCAGACCATTTGCTTCGGCTTGTTTCGTTACCAGATGTCGCTTGGCAATCTCCAGCTTTTCTCGTTCGGTGTAGCCTGACAGCCGCAGGATTTCCAGACGATCCTGAAGCGCCGGTGGAATTGTGTGCAGCACATTCGAAGTAGCGATAAAGAAGACTTTAGAGAGATCGTACTCGACATCCAGGTAATGATCTTGAAAGGTATGGTTCTGTTCCGGATCGAGAACTTCGAGCAACGCCGCACTCGGGTCACCGCGAAAATCCGCACCAAGTTTATCGACCTCATCGAGCAGCAACACCGGATTAATCGTCCCGGCCTTCTTCATCATTTGAATAATCTGTCCCGGAAGGGCGCCAATGTAGGTACGCCGGTGACCCCGGATCTCGGCTTCGTCGCGAACTCCACCCAGTGACAGTCGCACAAACTTACGGCCAGTCGCCCGGGCAATCGATTTGCCAAGGCTGGTTTTGCCTACTCCCGGCGGACCGACGAAGCACAGGATCGAACCCTTCGGGTTTTTGACCAGCTGTCGTACAGCGAGGTACTCGAGTATGCGTTCTTTGATCTTCTCCAGGCCGTAGTGGTCTTCGTGAAGTACATCCTCAGCCTTAGAAAGATCCTTAATCTCCTTGCTCTTCTGTTTCCACGGTACGCTAACCAGCCAGTCGATATAGGTTCGTGAGACAGTGCCTTCGGCCGACATTGGAGGCATAGCTTCAAGACGGTGCAACTCCTGCATCGCCTTTTCCTTGGCCTCGTCCGTCATGCCTGCTTCTTCAATCTTCTTTTTCAGATCTTCAAGCTCGGCCTTTTCATCTTTACGTCCGAGTTCTTTATGGATGGCCTTGATCTGTTCATTCAGGTAATACTCTTTTTGCGCTTTCTCCATTTGCCGCTTGACGCGCGTTTGAATCGTCCGGTCGAGCTGGCGTTTCTCAATTTCCATCTCCAGCAGTTCGATCAGCCGCTGCAGGCGCGCTTGGGCGGAGAACAGTTCCAGAAGTCCCTGCTTGTCCTCGACCGAAATGCGCAACTGCGAAGCCAGCGCGTCCGCCAGGTGCGAAGGATCCTGGTTGCGCAGCGCCGTCTGCAGCGCATCGGTTTGAGTGTCGGGAGCAAGCCGCAGATGCTGCTCTACCAACTGGCCAATTTTTTGAATCAGGGCATCGAGGCGCGTGCCTTCTTCGTTGACAATCGGGGCCCGTCGCACAAGCGCCATGAAGGCGCCGTCCGTGTTCTCAACGCGCACAGTGGTGGCCCGCTCCCGTCCTTCAACCACAACTTTGATCTGACCGTTCTCCTGCTTTTGGGACTGGAGGATGCGTCCTAGTGTCCCCACTCCGTAAATTTGCTCCGGCGCCGGCTCATCAACCGTCGCGTCATGCTGAGTTGCCAGATATATTGTTCGATCCGCGGCAAGCGCCTGCTCCAGAGCCCGCACCGAACCGGAACGGCCGATCTTGAAAGCCACCTTAGTGAACGGGAAAATCACGACATCGCGAATCGGCACCATTGGGTACCAGGCGACATCTGCCGGAGAATGATCTGAGTATTCTTCCATGTTCTTGGTAAAGCCTCTTTTGCGCCTATGCATTAAGGGCGAGCCGCTCAATTGCCGTCTCGCCCCTTAAGTCAACCTGATTGTAAATCATTTCGCGCGGTCGCGCTACTAACCTTTAAATACGCCCTGCGCTACGCCGCAGCGCCATCAACACCCGAAAGTCCTTCACCAGGAACAGCTCGGCGCCTTTCTACCATTTCACTCGTAATGACGAATTCTTTAATGCGTTTCTGGGAAGGTAGCGTGTACATTGCATCGAGTAGTAACTCTTCCAGAATCATCATCAAGCCGCGGGCCCCAACCTTTCTTTCAACCGCCTGCTTGGCAACGGATTTGAGCGCATCCTCTGTGAACTTCAATTTCACATTATCGAAATCAAACTTCTTCTGATACTGCTTCACCAGGGCGTTCTTTGGTTCGGTGAGAATCTTGATGAGCGCGCCCTCATCCAGCTCATGCAGCACGCCACAAACCGGCAGCCGGCCGACGAACTCCGGAATCAAGCCGAAGCGAATCAAGTCTTCAGGCTGCACTTGGGCGAGGGCCTCGGCATGACGGTGCGAACCACTCTTAACTTCGGCCTGGAAGCCGAGCGACTTGTTCCGCAGCCGCCGCTCGATCACTTTCTCGAGCCCGACAAAGGCGCCGCCGCACAGGAAGAGAATATTTGTGGTATCGATCGGAAAAAATTCCTGGTGGGGATGTTTCCGACCACCCTGGGGCGGCACGTTGGCAACTGTTCCTTCGAGGATCTTTAGCAGCGCCTGCTGCACGCCTTCGCCCGAGACATCCCGGGTAATCGACGGGTTCTCGTCTTTGCGGCAAATCTTGTCTACTTCATCAATGTAGATGATGCCCTGTTGCGCGCGTTCGACGTCACCATTAGCAGCCTGCAACAGTTTCAGAATGATGTTCTCAACGTCCTCACCGACGTAGCCCGCTTCGGTCAGGGTCGTGGCGTCGACGATCGTAAACGGAACGCTCAAGAGACGCGCCAGGGTTTGCGCCAGAAGGGTCTTGCCGGTTCCCGTCGGGCCAATCAGCAGAATGTTCGCCTTTTGAATCTCGACTTCCGTGCGGCGGCGACCGAGTTCGATTCGTTTGTAGTGCTGATAGACAGCGACGGCCAGACGTTTCTTAGTTTCATCCTGGCCGATTACATACTCATCGAGAAAGTTTTTGATCTCACCAGGCTTCGGAAGCGGCGGCCGGGTTGCTACGGATTCGGCTTGCTGATCGTCAGTGATGATCTCGTTGCAGATGTCGATACATTCATTGCAGATGTAGACGGTGGGGCCGGCAATGAGTTTCTTAACTTCGTTCTGCGATTTCCCGCAGAACGAACAGCGCAACGTATCGTCGGTTCGTCTTACCATATTGGAGGGAAAACTCCTTCAGAAATCAGTGCTACTTCGGAGCAACCACGGGCGCTTGTGAAACCTCTGCGCCGGTGACCATCTGGTAGTAACGGCGAACGCATTCGTCACAGATGAATGCACTCTTTCCTATCATCCGGCGCGGGACGCCGGCCATGCGCTGCGGCGTGCCCGTCATGATCTTTGCCACCTCGCCCTGCGCTCTATCACAGAACGAACAGCGAAACCCTTTGGCTTTCATTCTGGCAATCACGGGCGTTTCTCCAACAAGGGCGCGCTACTCTCGGTGCGCGATCACCTCATCTATTAAACCATATTCCTTGGCTTGCATGGCAGACATTATTTTATCGCGCTCGACATCGCGTTCGACGGTTTCATAGGACTGCCCGGTGTGTTTGGCGAGAATTTGGGAGGTTAACTCCCGCATACGCAGAATCTCTTCGGCCTGGATCCGAATATCTGTTGCCTGACCCTGGGAACCCCCCGAGGGCTGGTGAATCAGAATGCGCGAGTTGGGGAGGGCAAAACGTTTGCCTTTGGCGCCGGCGGCTAATAACAGCGCCCCCATGGAAGCGCATTGGCCGACACAAATCGTGGTGACGTCGGGGCGAATAAACTGCATGGTATCGTAAATTGCCATACCCGCAGTGATCGAGCCACCTGGTGAATTAATGTAGACGTTGATGTCTTTTTCCGGGTCTTCCGCTTCTAAAAAGAGGAGTTGCGCAACGATCAGGTTGGCGATTTGATCGTCGATGGGTGTTCCCAGAAAGATGATGTTGTCTTTTAGCAGTCGCGAGAAAATATCGAAGGCGCGTTCACCACGCGACGTTTGCTCGACGACCATTGGGACAAGGGCCATATGTTCAGTAAACCTTTCAGCGGGAAAATGTAGACAGTAGTCAGCAGTCAGTAGTCAGAAAATAGAACGGTGACGGTGGTAGACTTTTTTCTTGTTAGTTTCTGATTGCGGGTTTCGCGATTGCCGCCCACTACTGACTACAGACTACTGTCTTTTGTCTGCGAAGTTTCATCCTTCCACTCTTCGTCAGTTACTTTTGCATTTTCAATTAAAAGATCGAGCACTTTACGGTTGCGCAATCTGTGCGCGATGCTACGTTCGCCCCCATCCTTTGTCAAGGTAGCTCGCACTTGCTCTTTTGGTTGACGCGAAGTTTGTGCAATCGCCTCGATCTCCGCTTCGATCTCCTGCTCGGAGACATTGATCTGTTCTGCTTCAGCGATCTGTTCAAGCAACATCGATCCGCGCACGTCAGCTTCAGCTTGTGCCTTTAGTTCCTCGCGCGCGCCCTCCCAGTTCAGCTCCTGGCTTCGCGGATCCACGCCTTTCCCGATCATCTCCCGCACAACGCTCTCCATGCGGTAATTGGTTTGATGATCAACAAAACTCTGGGGCACTTCAAACTGATGCGCAGCAAGAAGCTGGCGCATTACTTCGCTGCGTATGCGATGGTCGGCTTCGCTCCCAGCCCGTCCCTCCAGATCTTCTCGAATCTTGGCTTTCAAAGTAGTAACCGAATCGAACTCATCCCCAAGACTCCTGGCCCATTCATCATCAATCTCGGGCAGCTCCTTAATGCGAACCGCGGTGACTTTGGCGTTGTATTCGACCTGCTTTCCGGCTAGTCCTTTCGCCGAAAAATCCTCGGGATAGGTAACAACAAAGCTCTTTTCGTCGTCGGCGCGAACGCCCAGAAGGTTTTCAGTAAACTCCTTTTGCACACCCGGGCCGCCAAGATTTACATCCACATCCGCAACGTTAATGTCCTCAGCTTGCGGCTCGCCCTCAGCTTGATTCAAAAACTTGCCGTGGAAACTAACAGTGACGGTATCTCCCACTTCGGCGCCGCGATCTTCAACCGGTAGCAGCGCCGCTGAAGCTTCGCGAAGCTGGTCGGTCATCTGCACGACGTCTTCGTCAGTCACCGGACGAACGCGCCGCGCGACCTCGATGCCTTTATAATTTCCCAACTCAACCTTAGGGAGAACTTCTACGCCAACATGAAAAGAGATAGGGCCGTCTCCAATCTTTTCCAGGGACTCACTATTATCCAGGTGCACATCCGGCTCGCCGATCGCAGTCAGCTCATGCTTCTCGATTGCATTGTTCACAGCATCGGGAATCAACTCGCGCAAGACATCGCCGCGAATTTCACTCTTGAAGCGGGTGCGCACGACTGAGCGGGGTGCGTGTCCGCGACGGAAGCCGGGGACACTGGCCTGTTTGGCATAGCGATCGCTGATGCTGTCAAATTTCTGGCGCACGATCTCCGGCTCAAGTTCAATCTTGATCTCCTTGCGCGTCGGAGATACATCAACTAACTCAGTTTTCATTAAGCGGGTAACCCTTCTATGTGGATTGGCCTTCAGCTGTCAGCAATCAGCTATTAGCAAGCAGCGATCAACATTCAGCATCGCAGGATGTCAAGTTATTCGGCTGAACGCTGAAAGCTGATTGCTGATTGCTTCCTTGGTGCGAAAGGGGGGACTCGAACCCCCACACCTTTCGGTACCAGATCCTAAGTCTGGCGCGTCTGCCAATTCCGCCACTTTCGCAGTCCCACCCGTCGAATTCTCACACTTGCTGATCTTGAGAGTGGAAAAAAAGAATATCACGAGTCGGAAGGAGTGAGCAGTGGGCAGTGAACAGGGCAGTGGGTGATGAACAGTGGGTGATGAACAGTGGGTAGTAGATGCCGCATTTATGCGGCTAGCCCGAAGGGCGATAGGCCAGCCGTTTTACGGCTGGTTATGCGGGAACCAAATATTTCAGGAGGCCGTTTCAACGGCCTTTCCCTTTTACTTTTTAGCGAGGTGATGTAAGCGCGCTAAAGCGCGCTCAGAGGATTGAGGTCGACTTAACCAGCGCTAAAAGCGCTGGCCTAACAGCCCTTCGGGCTAGCCCGATAAATCGGGCAAACACTGCTCACTGCTCTCACGCTACCCGATATGTCGTCTTTGGCTGGCCGAGGAAATCTTTGCCCGTCTGTTCGCTGACTAGGCCCGAACGTTCCAGTTCGAAGTAAGCGCGCTGGACCTCTCCGCGATCGACCGAAAGCTTTTGCGCCAGCGCGCCCGGGGCCGGCAAGGTTTCGCCGGAAGCCAGCACTTTGCTTTGAATCTGTTCTGTGATTTGTTCGCGTATCTGCGCGTAGACCGGCCCGTGAGAGCTGTCTTTGAGTTCGATGTTCATGTTCTGATCTAAGTGTAACGCAAACTATTCTTTTGCGACGAAAGCTAACTGCCCCGAGCTGTGTCTTATGGGATCTGGACTCTCGCTCCTCTCGAGCTGACAACCGATCCACTAAATCACACGAAAATACACGAAGTGAATTTAGTGTTCCTTAGTGTGATTTCGTGGATCGTCTTGCTTGTTATCTAAACCAGGGAACTACCAGCGTTACAAGGTTCTCGTCACTTTCGACAACGAGCGTGGTGAATCCGGATCGAGACCCTTAGCTTCAGCAAGCAGCGCCGCAAATAACTGTCCGGGAATAATGTAAGGAATCGGCGCGAGAAACTCATCGATTTCTCTTGGCATGATTACGGCGCGCGTACACAAGCTGGCTGCTTCAAGGTCGCCGGTGATGGCTAAGGTCTCCGCCCGCAGTTCACGCAGACGTTGGATCAAGTCTTTAACGCCGGAAAGCATTACACCTGGCGGCGCAAAAAGAAAAACAGGGAAGTGACGCTCAACCATCGCCAGTGGGCCATGAAGGAAATCTGCCGACGAGAATCGTTCGGCCACCACGTAACAGGTTTCCATTAACTTCAACGCCAGCTCGTACGCGTTCGCGTACGCGAGGCCGCGGCCAACGACAACGCAGTTCTCCATGAACACGTAGCGTTGCACGAGCTCGAGAATCGCCGGCTTCTGTTCCAATGCGCGGGCGGTAAAATCAGGGATGCTCTCGTAAGCCAGCGCATTTGAACTTTCGCCAAGCTCCGCCGCCAGCATATAGAAAAGCATCATTTGACCGGTAAACGTTTTCGTCGCCGCAACTGATCGTTCTCGCCCGCCGTGCATCACGAGGGTCTCATCGACAAGACCGGCCATCGAAGATGACGGTTCATTCGTAATCCCAATTGTATAAGCGCCACACTTGCGCGCACTCTCCAGCACCAGATTGATATCTTCACCTTCGCCTGATTGCGAAACACCGACTACCAAAGCGCGTTGTAGTCTTAATCTGGCTTGATAAAGCGTGTGGACTGACGGTGCGGAAAGTGAAACCGGAATGCCCGTGGTGATCTCCAGGAGGTAGCGACCGAAAAGCGCAGCGTTATCTGAACTGCCGCGAGCCACAAGGACGATCAGATCGATGTCGCGCTCATTAAGAAACTTACCCAAACGCGCGATCTTGGCGCGCTCGGCTTCGATCGTTCGCGCGAGGGCTTGCGGCTGCGCGGCGATCTCATCAAGCATCAATGACAAAAGTGTTCACCTGTCTGCATGCGATCAAAGCGGTATGAACGTTGTCTTCGCACGCAATTTAGTTTAAAAGTGGTCCGCAATCCCAAATCCGGTCGACGAAAACGCCACAAGGCCTCGGCGTTCATTCCCGGCTAACGTCCAAGGGAAAACACTTTAGCACGAAGCGCAAATGGGCGATTGATCTCGCTCGATGTGTTTCGCGGGCTGACGATCGCCGGAATGGTCCTGGTAAACAATCCTGGCTCATGGAGCCATATCTATTGGCCGCTGGCCCACGCGAACTTGATGGGGCTGATCAAAATTCCCCGCTCTGATGGCAGCCGGATCAGTTTACAGACTTGGATCTATAACAGCCTGTTTCTTTCGTGGGCTCCGGATTATCAGGCGTCACTGTTATTTGCCATAGCCTTCGTTCTGTTGTGGCTGGGATTGATGCGGCTGCCTTTATCGCCGGAAAGTCTTCATAAAGGTATAAACGTAATAACATTAATGCACTCTCGGACTGTCATGTTGGACGGAATTGAGTGTCCGCTAATCCGCGAACAAACATACGAAGTAAGTTAAGGAGAAACTGCAATGCCTAAATACATCTCGCTTGTGCGTTGGACTCAGCAAGGGGTGGCGCACGTCAAAGACAGCGCAAACAGATTCGACGCCGGTCGCAAGGCCTTCAAAGAAATCGGCGTCGAGATAAAGCAGTTGCACATGACCATGGGTCGCTACGACTTGATCATGTTACTTGAGGCGCCCAGCGACGATGCCGTCGCGACTGCGTTGCTCTCGCTTGCGGCGCAGGGAAACGTGCAGACTGAAACTTTGAAGGCGTGGAGTGAAGATGAATATCGAAAAATAACCGGGTCGGTGTAAACAATGTCCAAGGTCCAACGTCCAAGGTCCAACGTCGAAAGGCATTTGGGTTCTGACTTTGGACATTGGACGTTGGACTTTATTTCCGGTAACCCGGTCCGCGCAGTGGTCTTCCCGCGAGTGCCGCCGTTCGTTTTCCGCCGTCAACACTGAGCTGGCCGTTTACGATCACATAGACGATGCCTTCGGGATACTGGTTTGGCATTTCGAAGGTGGCGCGGTCGATAACCGACTCGGGATCGAAGATCGCGATGTCTGCGAACATGCCTTCACGCAGGAGCCCTCGATCTTTGAGCCGAACTGTTTTCGCGGGCATGCCGGTCATCTTCTGCACCGCTTTCTCCAAAGTTAGAATTTTCTGTTCGCGAACATAACGCCCCAGAATCCGCGCATAGCTGCCCCATCCACGCGGGTGCGATTTGGCGCCTGACAGCGGGCCGTCGATTGCGCGTGCTCCACTGTCGGTGCAGAAGCTGACAAAAGGTGACTTCATCGCGGCCAGAAGGTCAGGTTCGCTCATCATGAAGTAAATAGCTCCGGTCTGTCCGTGGTCAGCCAGGATCAAATCGAACAGCGCTTCAAGCGGTTCTTTGCCCTGGTCTTCAGCTATTTGTAAAAGACGCTTCCCCTGCATTGCTTCCAGCTCACGGTTGCCTACAGAACCGATCAATACGCCGCCTGCGCCGCCACTGCCGAGGTAAATGTTTTCCCAGTCCCTTGAGTCAGTGGTGATTTCCTTCTTCAATTGTTGGCGGATGCGTGTATCGCGAAGACGTTCCAGCATCTTCTCCGTGCCGCCTTCCAAAACCCACGGTGGCAGACACGCGCTAAGCGATGTACTGCCGGCAATGTACGGATAGACATCGGCGGTGATGTTCAGCCCCTGCGCGCGTGCCCTGGCTATCCGGCGTAGAACCTCGGGCATCCGGCCCCAGTTCTTCTTATAGGCCGTCTTCAAATGCCAAATTTCCACCGGAATCTGCGCCTGCCGGGCAATTGCAAAGACCTCCTTAAGTGATTCATCAAGAGCATTGGCTTCGCTGCGCTGGTGAGTCGCATAGATGCCGCCGTGTTCGCGTGCTACCTTTGCCAGCTCAACAATCTCTTCGGTTCTGGCAAAACGCGCGGGAACATACTGTAGAGAAGTTGAAAGTCCGAGCGCCCCATCTTTCATCGCTTCCGCCACAAGCTGCTTCATCTGCTCCAGCTCGGCTGCTGTCGGCGGGCGATTGTCAAAACCAATAACGTGGGCCCGGACCTGTGTGGCGCCGACAAACGTCGCCATGTTGACGCCTGAGCCTTGTTGCTCGAGTCGTTTGAAATACTCGCCAAGCGTGCGCCAGTTGATCTCTAGTTTATACCGGCGATTGAAATCTCTCTGCTCATTAATAAGACGATCATTGATTGGTGCAATCGAATCACCTTCCCCCGTAATCTCGGTCGTAACCCCCTGCATCACTTTGCTCATCACCCGCGGATCAATCAAAACGTAGGTTTCGGATTGGCCCAGCATGTCGATGAAACCCGGCGCCACAATCAAACCACGCGCGTCGATCACACGCTTAGCCTTTGCGTCTTTAAGATTTCCGATGCGAACGATGCGATCGCCAGTTACTGCAAGATCGGCGCGGTAACCCGGTCGGCCCGAGCCGTCGACAATATGGCCATTCCTGATCAGAAGATCGCATTCGAGGCTGGCGGCAGTTCGGGGAAGCGGAAAGGAGGAGAAGAGAAACATGCCTGCGAGCGTTAGACAGAGTGAAAGTCTGGTTTGCATCATTTCACCGCACGTTGAGCTGGTAGGGCGAAGAAATCCTAGAGCGTTTAGCGTGACGTTGTCCAGATTTGTATGGGAATCACGCCTCCAGCGCGATTCGCGCTCCTTTTCTCAAAAGGCATGCGCAACGTCAGGTTAAGCTTTGCCGCCGCGAAAGCCAACTCCGGCGGCAAAGCCGAAGCTACACGAGCGTTCGACCTTTAGGCTAAAGCCATTACTCCCACCACTCCAATGTGACTTTCAAGCAGTGCGTCGGTAGAATCGATTTCTGTGACAACCCAACCCGCAACGCTCAAAGAAATTGCTGCCGCAACTGAAGCCAGACTATCCGGCGACGAGAACGCGATCGTCACTGATATTAGTCACGATTCGCGGCGCGTCGGACCAGGCGGACTCTTCCTGGCAATTCAAGGTGCGTTACTTGACGCACATAAATTCATCCCTCAAGTGATAGGGCAAGGCGCGCTTGGTGTGATGTCCGAGTCGCCGCGCCCCGAAAACTTTGTCGGCGCGTGGCTGCAGGTAATGAACATACGTCGCGCAATGGCACTCGCGGCGGCTGAGATTCACCATCATCCCTCGAGAGAACTTCAACTCGTCGGCATTACGGGAACCAACGGCAAAACAACTACCGCTTATCTCATCGCCTCCATCCCCGAAGCGGCTGGGGAACCAGTTGCGATGACGGGAACGGTCGAATATCGAATCGGAAAAGAGAGGCGCAAGGCTGAGCGAACCACGCCCGAGGCTACAGATATGCAGCGCCTGTTGCGTCAAGCGGTGAACGCCGGCTGTAGCAACGCAGTCATGGAGGCGTCGTCTCAGGCGATGGATTTTCATCGCTGTGACGGGCTTGAGTACGCAGTTGCCGTCTTCTCCAATTTGACACGCGATCATCTTGATTATCACGTCACGATGGAAAACTACTGGTACGCCAAGCAGCGGCTGTTTGACGGGAGGTTAGGCTCTCGACCGCGCACCTCAGTCATCAATGTCGACGACTCTTACGGCGTTGAATTGGCCAGGAAACTCGAACGCGAAGGGCTGAATGTGGTGCGCTACGCCCTGAAAGCAGAAGCCGAAGTCATTGCGCGCGATCCCGAGTTCTCTCTGGATGGAATGCGTTTCCAGTTGCACACACCGGCAGGTGACCGCGACTTCCATTCTCCGCTCGTGGGGCCGCCTCATATCTACAACACACTTGCTGCGATAGCGAGCGGCCTGGCGCTCGGCTATGACCTCGACACCATAACAAACGCGCTGGCCACCTGCAGCGGCGCGCCCGGCCGATTTGAGCGTGTGGCTCATGCGGGTGACTTTGCAGTTGTGGTGGATTACGCGCATAGCGACGACGCCCTCTTGAATGTCCTGCGCACAGCTCGCGAGGTTACTGAAGGCAGAATCATTACGGTGTTTGGTTGCGGCGGCGATCGCGACGGGTCGAAACGCGCGCCGATGGGCGAGGCCGCCGGCAGCCTCAGCGATGTAGTGATCCTTACGTCGGACAATCCACGCACCGAGGACCCGGAGCGCATTCTCGCTGACGCGGAGCTGGGGATTCAGAAAACCGGCAAGCCTTATCGGAAAATAGCCGACCGGAGAGAGGCGATTTATCAGGCAGTGTCACAGGCGCGCTCGAAAGACCTGGTGTTGATCGCTGGTAAGGGCCATGAGGACTACCAAATCATCGGGCGAGAGAGCTTTCACTTCGACGACAAAGAAGTTGCACTTGAAGCTCTGGCAAAGCGAGAGTAGGAGGGTAATGCTCAGTCCGGAAGAGTGGCTTGCACCCGCTCACGCCGAGGGCGTGATTCAATACTTGATCCGGATCTAATTTTCACACCTTCGGTGTGAAGCGGGGGCAAGCCCACCTTCCTGACTGAGCATAACTTTCGGAGTGTTATTTCGTGGATCGCTTGCCCGAGATGACGGGAGCTCAAGACTTGTTCTCAAGAGAGACACTGTTCCCGCAGTTTGCGCTATACAGAAACGAATTGGTGAACCTCATAAGGGTTATCTTTCTGATCCTGACGGTAGCGGCGTCAGCACAAACACTTGCTACCCCACCGGCGCCGCAAGCGGTTCGATCCAGATCGTCTGCACCACCAGCACGGAAGTCTGCGAAGCAAACGACCGGTGAATATGGCCTACCGACCCGATTAGCATTTCTCAAGGACAATTCTGTTAAAGAAAGCAGTGGTCTTGCAGCTTCGCGCAACGTTCCCGGAGTTTATTGGACTCACAACGACTCGGGCGACGGTCCTTTTATTTATGCTTTCGATGGCCGCGGTAATCGCAAGGGCGTTTGGCGGGTTGCGGGCGCCTCGGCCTTTGATTGGGAGGACATGTCCACCGGACCCGGCCCAGTCCCCGGTAAAAACTACCTCTACATCGGAGACATTGGCGATAACCAGGAGCGACGCACCGAGATCGTTGTCTATCGCGTACCCGAACCTGCCATTACTGGGGGAAATGTCTCGAAGAGTAAGGCTGGGTTAACCGAACCGGCGGAGATTATTCGTTTGCGGTATCCGGACGGCAAGCATGACGCTGAAGCGTTGCTGGTACACCCTCAGACCGGGAACATCTATATCGTTACGAAAGTCCCATTTGCGAATCCGGGAATTTACGAAGCGGCCGCGCCATTAGCCACTAACCGCAAAGTCACGCTCGCGCGAATAGGAACGCTCGAGGTGCCGAGTTTGTTGGGCGGCATAATCACCGGGGGTGCGATTTCGCCTGATGGACGTCGCGTCGCATTCTGCGACTACATGCAGGGATATGAAGCCGTGCTGCCTGATGCTAAGGCGACGTTCAGCGCGATCTGGAAGCAACCTCTGCATTCGTTTGGACTGGGCAATCGCAAACAGGGCGAAGCAATCACGTATCGACTTGATGGCAAAGCGCTGCTGGCAACCAGCGAGGGTTCTCCAATGCCCTTGTTTGAGGTGGTAAGGCGATGAAGTGGTTTGTGGAGCCTAACAAGTTCTCTTGAGCCAGGAGTCCGCTCGTAATGACACCAGTGCAGGAAGGCGATTCAATCAGTCCGCGTAGCGGACGACTGCAACTAGCCCAGCACTTTAGTGCTGGGTTACTCAGAATAACAAAGCGAGTCCGTGAAACGGACGGCTGAAGCTAGCGGACGTAACGCAGATCATATTCGACTTTATGCTTGTCGCAATGCATGAGGTTACTGACAAACGAGTGGGTTCCTTTCGCGAAGTTTTCAGCCGTCCGTGTCACGGAGTTGGCTCGCTTTCGCACGATCATCCCAGCAGTGAACTGCTGGGCTATTCTCATCCGTCCGCTAACGCGGACTGACTTGTTCGATCCCAATAATCTCGTCTTTGTGGGACGCTAAATAATCTCGTCCTGGTGGGACGCTAAACAAGGCTAAGGCCGCTCAGGATTCTTCTTTGAAAAGTAATAGTAAACCGGCAACCCCGCCGCGATGGTTAGCAAACCGAGGAACGACGGGACCGGCGCGTTATAGATCGTAAATCCGATCAAATAGATTGTCACGAGAACGAACAATGCCGGCACCACCGGGTAGCCCCACGTGCGATAAGATCTTGGAGCATCAGGCTCTCGATGGCGAAAGACAAAAACCGAGGCTGTCACCATTCCATAAAACAGCCAGAAAGCGAAAATCGCGAGATCGGTAAGTTGATCAAACTTTCCTGAAACCGCAAGCACACCAGCCCATATGCCCTGCACGATCAGCGCAATAATTGGCACCCTGGTGTTCCTTGAGACACGCGCCAGACTCTGAAAGAAAACGCCGTCGCGAGCCATTGCGTAAGGAATCCGTGCGGTTCCCAAAATCGAAGTTTGAAGGGAACCCCAGGACGAAAGCATCATGACTCCCGCCATCAAAGTTACCGCCACTGGTCCGAGAACTCTTCCGATCGATTCGGCAGCCACAGACGAGGTCGCAGAGACACTCGCGACGTCAGTGGGATTCATCACGTAGTAGTAGCTGACGTTTACGAGTACATACAGCGCGATAATGATCAGCATGCTGGCGATCAAAGCCAGCGGCAAATTGCGTTCGGGATGTTTTACCTCACCAGCCATATAGGAAACGTTGTTCCAGCCGTCGTAAGCCCAAAGTGCACCAAGCATGGCTGCGGCAAAACCGGCAAATCCGCCACCGGTTACATCCACGCCTTCGCAAGCGCCCCCGGTGTTTGCCATTCCGAGGTGACTCCAACTGCCATCCTGGTAAAAGAAAGCAGCGATTCCTACTCCCAGCACCACAGCCACCTTTAAGATCGTGACGAAAGAGGCAACGTGTCCTGTGGCGCCCACCGCGGCACAGTTGATCAGGGTGGTTACAGCCAGGGTGATTAAAGCGACAACCTGGATGTGGCCGAAGGGGATCTCAATACCTAAGACAGGGATTGGGACCGTAAAGTAAACGACATCGAGTCCGCCCCGCGTTAGATCGTTCGTGAAGATCGCGAAGCCGACTGCGAGCGCTGCGGCTGAGGCAGTCCGTGAAATTAGAAATTGCGACCAACCGTTAAGAAATCCCCAGACCCTTCCATACGCGTCCTTTGTAATCACGTACTCGGCGCCGGCGTGTGGCCGCATCGTCGTTAGCTCAGCGTAGGTCAGCGCCCCCGCAAGGGCCAGCAACCCGGCGACAACCCAAACCAGGATGACGCGCATAGGAGTTCCTACATTGCACGTCATCACTCGAGCTTTGAGAAAGATGCCGGTGCCGATGATGTTGCCGACGTTGATGGAGATCGCAGCGATGGGTCCCAGGCCGCGCACTAGTTCGTTATCAGGTTTCATGTTTCAGGTTTCAAGTTCTAAGTCCTCTCGAACTTTGATCCTTTTAATTTGGGTTCACCAACGAGTCTTCAGATTTTAACGTCAAGATTCGAACGTTTGAACTTGGTTCCTTTAAAATCTGTTCTGCTAAGATATGTTATAAGACCACTAAGCATCATGCTGATCTTAATTATTGATTGACTAAGGTCATCAAAGATAGATTTGATTCTCGTAAACCAAAATCTCTGGCGAACGTGCCCTGCGAAGTAACCTTATAGATCGACTTTGTTCGTACTCTGGATCGTTGCCAAGCTTCTATGTCTTCGAAAGTCTTGAATGTAGCCATGGTTCACCTCGGTGAGAAAAGATGAAAAAGCCGCGAATATTGAATCCCAAAACTTGAAATTGAAACCTGAAACTTGAAACATCCATGTTAAGAGACCCTTCTATGAATCCGCCGTCCCGCCAGCTCCGCCGCCGCTGCCTCTCCGGTTACAACCGCTCCTTCCATAAAGCCCTGCCATTCGGCCAGATGCTCTCCGGCGAACAGAACCTTACCGTATGGTTGTGCGAGGATCGGCCTCAAAGTAAACCATTGTCCCGGTCGAAAGAATGCATAGGCGCCCTCGATGTATTTGTCTCGCTGCCAGGCATAAGACTTAATGTCGAGCGCAAGTTCCGGCGCGCGCCTTTCGAGCGGGGTCAGATCTTGCGAGACAATTTCCATGCGACGGCGATTGTTCTGCGAGGCAAGCACATCCGCCTTTTCGCCCACTGCGTAACTGCAAAGAATTCCTTGCTTGCCCGGCTGATCCTTTGTGCAGTGAAAATAATAGTGTGATGTGACGTCGCTGACGAGCGAGAAGTTTTCCGGGCCCCAGAAACGTTCGGGGAAGAGCACACAGTTCTTGATAATGCGAGCGTACTGAAGTTTTTCAGCAGCAGCTCTTTGCACCGCCGGGAGCGGAGGATCGAAAACAATCTTGTCGAGCGTGCGCGGGGGCACTGTACAAATGCAGGCATCGGCAACAAAGTCAGCGCCGCTTGCTGTTACGGTTACTCGCCCGGCTCGCTGCTTAATTTTTTGCGCAACCGTCGCAGTATGGATTGCCTGACGACCCAGCGACGCGACCAACTTGTCGATTAAACGAGAATTGCCTCCCTCCATTTTGTAATCCATCTCGTTGGCCGGACTTGATTCGAAGTATTCAGCAGCGGCTGCATAGGCGGATATCATGCGAATGGTTTCGCCGAAATCAGTGCTGTCCTGCAGATCGCGCAGCAGCAGATCATCCTCGCTGAATCCAATTTGCTCCAGCAAGGTCCACCATCGTATTGATCCAATTTCAACTTATCTTTTGCAGTATAACGCTTGTAGGTCCGCTTGAACTTTTCGAAGGCCGCTTTCGCCTGAGGCGAAAAATCACATCGACCTGGCCGCGACACATTACCGTCTTGCATCAGCCAGGCATCGATCGATGGTCCTTGAGTGGAACTCCAAAATCGTGACACAGAGCCTTCATGCGTTCGTGACTCTCGCCAACCCATTCGCCACCCAGCTCGCAAACCAGTTCCGGGTTCTGATCAAACCTATAAGAGAAGACTCGACCGCCAATGTGCTCCCTGGCTTCAAGAACGGTGACATTCCAAGCAGGTTTTTGCCGCTTGAGCGCATGCGCGGCCGCCAATCCAGACAGGCCCGCGCCGATAATGATGCACGAATAAGCTCGTCGCTGGACGAAGGGGCTGAATAAAAGCGGGACTCCTACCGCCGCGACTCCTGATGTCTTCAGAAAGTCCCGACGCGATTGATTCTGAGGCTGCTCGAGTTGCTTTTTTACCAGACGTCGTTGGTAACCAGATCTTCGTAAGAATCGCGCCTGCGGATTAGTTCGGCTGTCCCGTCTTCTTGAATCATCACAGCCGCCGGCAAGGGACGACCGTTGTAATGAAACATTTGCGCGAGTGAGTAGGCGCCGCTATTGAGTAACGCCAGCACTTCACCGGGCTTCACATTTTCCGGCAGCAACCGGTAGTCCGGTAGTCGCCCGCCACGTTCAATATCGAAATAGACATCGCCGGAATCGCAGAGCGGTCCCGCAACCTTATAGTTCTCCGACGCGAGCGCCTCCGCAGAACTCGCCGAAATCAAATGGTAGTACCACTTGTAATTATTCATCGAGAGCATCAGGTTGTATCCCGCATCCGTCAATAGCCAAACATCCCCGGTTTCAGGCCGGCGCTTGATATTCCGAACTGTCGTTAAGACCAAACCCGCGTCCGCGATTACACTCCGACCAGGCTCCAGCAGAATCGTTACCTTATCGAGCAGGTGTTCAGCCGCAACTTCCCGGGCTGACTCACGCGCGATTCGCAACGCCGCCGTCAGGACGGCCGCGGGTTCCAGATCGGCGCCCAACATGTCGCGCTCATGTTCCGGAAGTTGATCCGCCTGCGTGCGATCGCGCAAGTAATTCACTGGAATGCCGCCGCCAAGATTTATATGCTCGAGGGTGTGGCCGGTTTCTCGATGAATCGTGAGCAGATGTTCCCACATACTGCGGAACGCTTCAGCGAAAGGCTCAACGTCAGGTGTTTGTGAGCCGACGTGAATGTGAATCCCGCAAACATTTATCAATTCGGAATGCTGTAAACCACGCCGGAATGCCTCCAACACTTCCGAGGAAGAAATACCAAACTTCGAGGTAAGCAGGGCAGTCTGCAAGCCGAGGTGGGAACGCGTGCCAATCTCAGGCACGAGGCGCAGGGTGATGCGAGCTGGCGGCAAGGGCTCGCTCTCGCGCTCTCGCAAACGTTTCACCGCTGCTTCGACTAAACCAATCTCATAGATTGAATCAACATTAATGGCGTAGATGCCGGCGCTCACGGCCTGATCAAGCTCTTCGTCACTCTTGCTGGTGCCGTTGAAGATGATTTGATCCGGCCGAAAGCCAACCTTCAGCGCCTTGAAGAGTTCGCCGCCGCTGTTCACCTCAACATCGATCCCGGAGTCGCGGACAGTTTTCAGCACTGCCATATTGGAATTTGCTTTTGAGGCGTAGAAAAAACGAATCGGTTTCTCAACGGTCTCGGCCGCGCGTTGCAGGCGCCGAATGTTTGACCGAATGCGAGGCGCCGAGAAGACAAAGAGCGGTGAATCGTATTCGCGGACAAGTTCAAGCGCGTCAGCGCCGTTGATTGAAAGGTGCCCGTTGGCTACCTCGAGATAACCCGGGATTGCCCAGGCTGGACTTATTGCGGCTACGCGAGACGACATTCGTTGATGGCTCCCAGCGATGAAATGTTCATTTGAGTTTTCCAAGTACTTCGCGGATCTGTTTGAGATGACGCTGCTCGTGATAACCCACAAAAGAAACGGTCGCGACTCCATTGATGTTTCCCAGGAATGGGTGTCTAAACACGACTTGCTTCAGACGCTCCGGCCCGCTGTTGGCCCAGAGTTCCTTAAGCTTATTTCGTGTGGCGTTGTAGCTGGCGATGCTGATTTCCTTGTCCGGCGCTTCCACGGGATTCGTCGCCTGGGGCGCCTTCACTTTGATTAAGCGGGACCCGACGATCGCAATCGGCACAAGTCGCCGCAGCAGACCCAACTTATGAGGTGGATTGGCTAACTGTTTTTCCAGTTCCTTGATTACGCGATCCTCAACCAGTCGGAGATGATGCACTATTTCCGCAACGCTCCATTCGGTTGCGGAAGGCCGCCGCGAGAAAACTCCCGGAGCGAGTGGCGTGACCGTGGCTAATAGTTTTTCGTGGGCAGCGTCCAGCCGTTTAAGTGTCCGGTGCATTTAATCCTGCGAAAGACAACTCAGTACGACATTAACAAGTCCTGGTCATTGAGCGACGAAGTTGTAGACAAGCACTCCCGAAACTTTCACTGCCTCGCCCATCAGGAAGGTTGGCGAGAACTTTGCCTGTAATGCAGCATTTACAGCCGACGCTTGCAGCAGCGGGTGGCCCGCCACCGCACGCGCGGCGATCACATTTCCATACTCATCTATTGTAATTTGAACGTTGACAGCGCCTGCCGCCCTGGCAGCTCTGGCCTCCGGTGAATAAACAGGTGGGGGCAAACTGATCGCCTTACCGTTGAGCATGCCGCCCGAAATGGGGCGCCTCCCTTGACCACTCGCGTTCGTCGTGTCTCCAGGCCTGGCCTCACCCGGCTTGGCTTCAGCCGGCGTGTCAGTGGCGCCTTCGGTGCCGGCAGCAGCCTGCCCTTCGCGTTTGAGCGCGTTGGGATTCGCTGTGGCCGGTTCAGCTTCATCTGCTCCTTCTTTCTTTTCCGCCGCTGCAGTTTGCGCCGGCTCGTTCTGCTTTTCAGGGAGAACAAACGAACTAAGAAAGCGTTCTTTGGTAACGAGGTCTTTCTTGTTGTTAAGAAAAACTACAGCGTAGAAACGCTTGCGAGTCGCAAAGACCTCCACCGTTCCGGAGAGAGTGCCAACGCCCAGATTATAAGTGCGACCCGTGTGGCCATTAAGCGCCTTCGTGCCCACTAAAGAAATCTTTCCCATCGCTTCCTTCCCGCGCAGCCTGGGCGGAAACCAACGTCTGAAGGCGTCAACGTACGAATTCATTCGTTCAACATCTGAATAGAGTGCCGGATTTCTTTTGATTCCCGACATCGACACTACCGCGAACACAGCACCGGTAGGGTGATCGGACAAGTAGAGCCTCGTGGTGATCGTCATCTTATGATAAGGCTCTTTACTTACATCGGCCACGGAATTCTTTGGAATCAAAATCTCGAATTCCTCGCCTGCAGGACGCAGCCTCTCCCAATCCGCAGTGGCACTTGAGATATCAGCTTGCGCCCTCAAACAAATCGGAAACACAATGAGGACAAAAACCGCCAGGGCAGCCAGTGTTACGGCGCGAATTGATTGCATGTTCTACGCTCCTTTCTGATGGTGCCGGGACTGATCCGAAATAACTAATGGAGAGGCTGCAAATATAACGCAATCACGTTTGGAGTTCTACAATTGCGCCATCATCTCCGCGGGATTCCAGTATGCGTCCAAGGTCTGAATTTTACCCCGCTCATTTACTTCAAAGATATCTATGCCCTCAAAATGAACTTTGTTACCCTGTTTGCTCACGCCGCGTCCTGTCCACTTCACGGCCGCACTGTTGCCCGCGATGAAAACCTGTTCCGCATTCAAACCGACTTCCCGGAAAGCTCCGGTAATCGAATCGAAGAAAGCGGCTAACCCTTTGTGACCCTCTATTTTGGGACCGCCCACCGGATCGTAGCTCACTGCATCTTCAGCAAAAGTATTCACCCAGGCCTCTCGATCCATAGCGCGCGTGGCAGCGAAATAGTCTCGTACAACTTGGGAAATTATTTCAGGTGACATCTATGCATTCCTCTTTTCACGTTCGGCTTGTACCAGCATGCGACGCAGGATCTTGCCGGAGGGAGATTTGGGAATCTTGTCGGTAAACTCCACGAACCGCAATCTCTTATGTGGAGCGACACGCTGCTCCACGAATTCCATAATCTCTTCGGCGGTTGCGGCTCCGCGTAAGACTACAAAGGCCTTGGGCACCTCTCCTGCCTCTTCGTCGGGGCAGGGAATTACGGCGGCGTCGGCGATTGCCTCGTGACTTAACAGCAAAGCTTCGAGCTCGGCAGGCGGAACTTGAAATCCCTTGTACTTAATCAGTTCTTTGGCTCGATCGACGATAAAGAAGTGGCCGTCTTCGTCGACACAGGCAATGTCACCGGTGTGCAGCCAGTTATCGGGATCGATTGTCGCGGCCGTCTCTTCAGGCCGGTTGAGATATCCCTTCATGATCTGCGGCCCCCGTACACAGAGTTCGCCTTCCTTATTTGGCCCAAGCGGTGCGCCAGATTCCAGATCAATGATTTTGCACTCGGTGTTGGGAGCGGCAAATCCCACGGAACCATGCTTAACCTGCGCCGGGTCGGCTGGCGATGAATGCGTGACCGGACTTGTCTCAGTCATGCCATAGCCCTGCCGAATATGCAGGTTGAGTCGCTGCATACAAGCGCGGGTAAGGTTTTCGTCGAGAGGAGCAGCGCCCGAGAAGACTGCTTTGAGCGTCGACAGATCGTACTCATCAACAATCGGGTTCTTACTCAAAGCGAGGACGATCGGTGGAACGAGATGAGCGAGAGTCACGCGATAGTCACTGATGGCTTTTAAAAATTGTTCGAGATCGAAACGAGGCATGGTTACAACCGTTGCGCCTATGTACAGGCCCATATTCAAAATCACAACCAGGCCGTAAATGTGGAACAACGGAAGGACGCAAAGCAGCGTGTCGTCTTCGGTGAAATAGTCGAGCCCTTCCATCTGCCGCATGTTGGAAATTAGATTGTGGTGAGTGAGCATCACGCCCTTCGGCAAACCTGTGGTCCCGCTCGAATACGGAAGAGCCACCAAATCCTCAAGCGGATTGATATTGACCTGCGGGGCGGCGCCTTCGTTGTCCAGGAGTGAACTAAAGGGTATCGCTCCCTCAGCCTCGCCAAAAACAAAGAGCTCGGTAATGCCGGCAGCTGCAGCAGCCCCACGGGCCTTCGCCAAAAACTGCGGCGCGCTCACCAGAAATTTCGCGCCGGCATCTTTGAGTTGATGAGCGATTTCAGGTTCTGTGTAGAGCGGATTGATCGGTGTGTTAATGCCACCAAGAGATGCGACCGCATGAAAAGCGATCGCGTATTCAGGGACGTTTGGACTGAGAATCCCGAATACATCGCCCTGTTTGAATCCGCGTTTCGCCAGGCCGGCGGCGGTGCGCTGAATTGCGCGGGCAAGCTCGGCATAAGTGATCACGCGCCCAGTCGGGCCTTCGATCAGTGCCGGCTTGCTACCAAGTTCCGCGGCACGCCCGAGCACAAACTGCGTCAGCGAAATTTCCGGAATACTTACCTGTGGGAATGGTCCTTTGAAGATCATGAGTCAATGTAACGCAAACTGTTAAGTTTGCGGATCGGTGTTTCCAGCAGAGCATGGTTATCAGATCGGACGCAAACTAACAGTTTGCGTGACGAAGGCCGACTCCAGAGCCTGCATACATTAACAGGTGACCCTGCCTCAGCAAAGCGTTATAGTTAGCGAATACCAAGCAGTTTGGGTCGAGAGGATGTCGTTAGTCCACGACGGACGATCTACCAAATGACACGAAATATCACTAACCTATTTCGTGTTGCTTGGTGCGACTTCGTGGATCGTAAACTCCTCTTCCCATTAGCGAGCTAAATGTCGGAGAAAGTAAACAAACCTCTGAACATCATTTGTTTGGCGACATATTTTAAGGGCGTCGATTTTATTCGTGAGTGCAAGAGCCGCGGCAATCAAGTGGTGCTTGTGACCAAGGAGAAGATGTTGGGAGAAGACTGGCCGCGCGAAAGTTTGGCCGATCTCATTGCCTTGCCTAACGATGCCGACTTGGAGCTTTTCATTCACTTGCTGGGCTTGCTGGGAAGACAAACCCAAATTGACCGGGTAGTGGCCCTCGAGGAGTTTGATGTAATCACCGCCGCCCAAATCCGCGATCACTTTGGTCTGCCGGGCATGAGCAGCGCCATCGCGCGGCTATTCCGGGACAAGGGCGCAATGGGTGCTAAAGCGCGCGAGGCAGGAGTACAAGTCCCGGACTTTGTTCCGCTCCTGAACTACAACGTCATTCGAGACTTCATGGAAAGAGTGCCGCCACCGTGGATCATCAAGCCGCGTTCAGATGTTTCGGCGATCGGGATCCGAAGAGTGAACCAGGAAGGGGAAGTTTGGCAGGCACTCGATGAAATGGACAGCCGTGAACGTTTGCGCGAACGCTCCGCGCATCACCTGCTCGCCCGGTTTATTGCCGGAGAAGTTTTCCATGTTGATTCGGTCGTCAGTAATGGACGGGTGATCTTTGCCGGAGTGAATCAGTATGGACGACCGCCAATGGATGTGGCACACAAGGGTGGGGCATATCTATCCCATACCGTGACGCGCGGTTCGGAGGATGAGAAGGTCCTGCTCGCCAACAACCGCAGACTCGTGAGAACCCTCGGTCTGAAAGAGGGCGCGGCCCATGCGGAATTCATCAAGGGCGCCGCTGATGGTACATTTTACTTTTTGGAGATCGCGGCGCGGGTTGGCGGTGCTTACATTTCTGAAGTCCTCGAAGCTTCTTCGGGCGTTAACCTCTGGCGGGAATGGGCGAGGATTGAACTCTCGGATGGTCGCATTCGCAGAATCACGCCGCAGCGAAGAGAGTATGCAGGGATCGTTTTGTCGTTGGCTAAACAGGAGTTTCCGGATACATCAGCATACGACGATGCCGAAGTTGTTTACCGGGTTAAGAAGAAACATCACGCCGGTTTGATTGTGCGTTCGCCAAAGCTGGAACGCGTGCAGGAACTCTTGAACAATTACTCCTTGAGATTCGCCGGAGACTTCGCCGCGGTGATGCCGCCGCCCGAGCGTGCGGAATGATCAGAATGCAGGAGGCGGGAGGCGGGAGGCAGGAGGCAGAAGGCAGAAAGCAGAAGGTACCTAAAACAATAATTAGCCGCGGATTAACGCAGATTCAACGGATCAGAATAAGCAATTCCGGATCTGTGTCATCCGTGTTTATCCGTGGCTAAATTTCTTACCCCTTGTCTTTTCTTTTTCTGCCTACGGCTTTCTGCCTACTGCGCACTGCCTCCTGCCGCCTGCCTACGTCTCCTCCAGCGACCAGATATCCACGCTGAGTTCTTCACAGTAATGCAGCAACGGATCGCCTTTCGGTCTAGGCAATCCCTGAGACTCAATCATGCTTGATTCAAGCGAGATGAGTTCAGCTTTCTGCAGCGGCCACGGCTGATGATAAATGCGCGCGCGGTAAAGTTCGCCGTCATCTTCACTGTAGAGGCAATAGCGTTCGGTCAGGAAAAACTCGAGCGAGCCAGGATGGGAATAGGGAATTGTTTCGCCGACTTCCCATAAGGCTTCCAGGGTTGCCGGCGGATCGTCAGTGCGAGCCAGGGCGTAGTCGATCACTTGTCCGTCCTGCTCAAGTTCGATATCGGCGTTGAAATAAGGCAGATGAAAAAGCGTCCTGGCTCCTAACACTGCCGCCGCGCTGTTGCAGTCAAGGGAGAAGAACCAAACACCAGGCACGCGATCGCAGTGAACATACGTTCGAACGTTCAGTTCGTGCGCTGAGCTGAGCCCGGGTATGGGAGGAATGAAAGGCGGGAAAGCGCGGATGTCCCACATGGTCAAAGGCGCGATGGCAATCCACGCCGTGCCATCGAACGTATCAATCTCCAGACCTTCCGGGATTAACGGCTGTAACAACTTCTCCTCAATACGCCAGTGCATGAAAAGAAGTTTGCCCCAGGTTTGGTGCATGAGTGGCTGACCGTCAGGACGTTCGCGAATTGCCAAACGTTCCAGGTCGGTCAGTTTCCTATCTTTCATTGGTGAAGACATTTGTTCTGCGTACTTAGTACTTAGTTCTTTGTTCTTGTTGCGTAACTTGCACCTCTATTGAAAGCAAGCCACTTCCGATAGCGAACAAAGTATAAGAACAAAGTACGAAGTTCAGCGTTAAGGCAATGATAATTGTTACCACTCAACAATCTCGTGGCTACGCTTATTTCAAATATTTATCCAGCCAGCCGAGCACCGTCTGATGCCAGAGCTGCGAGTTTTGCGGTTTCAAAACCCAGTGCCCCTCATCCGGGAAGATTAGTAGTTTCGAATCCACGCCACGGCGCTGCACCGCGGTGTACAGTTGCAACCCTTCGCCGATCGGCACGCGATAGTCGAGTTCACCGTGAATAATCAGGATCGGCGTTTTAAAGTTGGCGGCGAAGTTGTGAGGTGACCAGCGTTCGTACATCGCCTTATTGGTCCAGGGTGTTCCCTTAAACTCCCACTCGGGGAACCAAAGCTCTTCGGTTCCGCCATACATACTTGTGAGGTTGTAGACGCCGTCGTGAGAAACGAGCACTTTGAAGTGCGCGCGCGGATCGCTGTTATGGCCCTCGATCCAGTTAATCATGTAACCGCCGTATGAAGCTCCCGCCGCACCAATGCGAGTTCTATCGATCGACTTGTTTCGCCGGATTACTTCGGCAACCCCGTTCATCAGATCGACGTACACCTTTCCAGCCCAGTCTCCGCTGATGTCATTAACGAATTTCTGCCCATAACCCGTCGAGCCGCGCGGGTTCGGAGCGAAGACGATGTAGCCCGCGTTGGCAAACACCTGCGGGTTCCAGCGATAACTCCAGCTGTTGTTCCAGGCGCCTTGAGGTCCGCCGTGAATCAACACCACGAGGGGGTATTTCTTGCCGGGATCAAAATCAGCAGGCTTCACTACGAACCCATGGATTTTCGTTCCGAGCGCTCCGGTCCACTCCACTTCCTCCTTTTCTGAAAAATTCGATCGCGAAATTTGTTCGCGGTTGAAACTGGTAAGAGCAGTTAAGCCGCTGCCGTCCTGGTTCGCCCGATAGACTTCGGGCGGCGCACTGAGGGAACTGTTGGCGAACACGAAAGATCGACCATCGGAAGTAACGCCGAGGTTCGTCGCGAACACTCGATCCACAACTTTCGTGGCTGGACCGCCTGTCGCGGGAACTTTGAAGATGGGATTATGTCCCCGTTCACCGGCTGTGAAATAAATGGAATTCCCATCAGGCGCCAGAACAAATTCGTCAACCTGCTGATCGAAGCCCCTCGCGATCTCACTGCTGACGCCGCTCGAGCGGTCATACCTCATCAATCGCCAGCGATCAGCTTCGAAGCCTGCGGTGGCTTGCGAGCGATAAACGATGGATTTGCCGTCCCCGGTGTATACCGGCGTGGCATCGTAACCACGATTGCGTGCGGTGATGTTTCTTGCAGCGCCGCCGCTGAGCGATACAACGCAGATGTCGCTATTTGTGGAAATGGCTTCAACCTTGTCTGGGTTTTTAATGAAGGCCAGTTCCTTAACGTCTGGCGAGAACGAATAGTCGACGTGGCTCGAAGCTGCGTAAGGAGGGGTGTCAAAGTCACCGGGTGTTAAATCTCTCGCCGCACCACCCTTGCTGGAAACGACGAAAACATGAGTGCGCTTGATGTCACGCCATTCATTCCAGTGGCGATAGAGGAGTCGCTCGGTGACATGGGCCTTGACCTGGCTCTTTTCAGCAGCCTCGTCTTTGCTCTTGTTGCAATCGTCATCACTGCAGTCCGGGTAGACCTCCGACGTGAAAGCGATCCAGTTGCCATCGGGCGACCAGACCGGACCGGCAGCACCGGTGGAAATCTTTGTCACCTGTTTTTTGTCATCTCCGTCGCTGTCCATCACCCAAAGCTGGCTGCCTGTTATGTAAGCGACCTTCTTGCCGTCGGGTGACCAACGCGGCGAACTCGCTGAACTTGTGCCGCTGGTCAACTGTTTCACGTCGCCACCGCCGACGGGCACGGTATAGATCTGGTTCACTACGCGGTTTCCATCGAAGTTAACGTCACCAACGGTGAATGCAACGCGTCCACCGTCAGGTGAAACCTGTGAATCACTGACACGTCGTACCTTCAACAAATCTTCAACCGTATAGCGGCGACCGTCCTGTGCCGTTGCGACAGAAACGAACGCCAATATCAGAACAGAGATCACGATAACAAAGCGCTTCATAAGGCTCCTCTCAGAAATAATCTGCAAATTGATGGGAAAGCGTGAATAGTATAGCAGCGGACAGCAAACAGCGGACAGCGAACAGCGAGCAGCAAAGACCATAGGCCTAAGACCAAAAACCAAAGACCTCTTCCGGTCAATTGCCCGGGCCTCTCATCTTAGCTGTTTGCTGTTCGCTGTTTACTGTTCGCTGTACTATGTTCGCAATGACCCGCCGGATCATCGTTGCCCTGCTGAGGTTTGCCATTCGAATCTACTTCCGTCGCGTCGAAGTTGCGGGGTTGGAAAACGTACCCCTGCATAGCCCCGTCATTTTTGTACAGAACCATCCAAACGCCCTGGTTGATCCGGTCTTCCTGCTATGCCTCGCACCACGGCGCGTCTCTTTTTTGGCCAAAGCGCCGCTGTTTCGCATGCCGGTGCTCGGTTTCTTTGTACGCGCGCTTGACGCACTGCCCGTCTACCGCCGGCAGGATGAAGGCGAAGATGTTTCGAAGAACCTGGAAACGTTCGCGGCGGCGCGCAAACTACTCGCTAGCGGCGGTACGATTGGCATCTGTCCCGAAGGTGCTTCCCATGACGAGCCGCGGTTGCGCCCCATTAAGACCGGCGCAGCGCGGATCGCTCTCGGCGCGGTATCGACGGGCGAAGTCCGCGATCTCCAAATTGTTCCCGCCGGTCTCTACTACACCTCAAAGACAACTTTTCGCAGCGGCGTGTTGCTCTACTGCGGCAAGCCGATTCCTGTTACTCCTGCTGAACTCGAACCGGATGGGACTCCATCGCGGCCGGCGGTGCGCGAACTTTCGGATCGGATTGAAGCTGCGCTGCGCGAAGTAATGCTGCACGCAGAGCATGAAGAGGCGTTGCATACTGTTTCTCGGGCGGAGCGAATTTTCTCTGCTTCGCGACAGACTGAAAGCGATGACCCCCTCGCTGAGGAGTTGCAGCTGCAACAACGCTTTGTTAAGGCCTATAAGATCCTGCGTGAGCGCGCACCCGCACGTCTGGAGAGACTCGAAGTTAGAATGGCGCGCTTTGAAGAGGAGTTAAAGCAGGCCGGTATGGATACACGAGATTTTGCGGCACCCTCCTCCAAGCGGCAGGTGTTCGGTCATTTAGTTTCGCGTTGCTTCTTGTTTTTGTTGCTGCTCTGTCCCGCACTGCTGGGCGCTGTTATCCATTACCCGGCTTACCGTCTGGGCGGCTTTTTGGCAACTCGCATTTATAGTGATTCAGAAGACGTTGTTTCCACGATTAAGATCATCTCGGCGATGCTTTTATTTCCCTTGACGTGGATTGTCCTGGCGGCAGTTATGTACAAACTGTTCGGGTGGCCTCTGGCTTTGCTTTCACTTGGCGTGATGCCGGCAGCGGGTTACGTGACCATTCGTTTTGCTGAAGGGCTGGATAGTTTCTTTGGTGGCCTCCGAGCGCTGGTGTTCTTCCTGCGAAGAAGGCGGTTTTTTGTGCGCCTGATGGCTGAACGCAATGCGATTCGCAACGAGATCCTGGCGCTCGGCGAGGTTGCCCTGGCTACCGTAGCTCAGTGAAATTCATTTCGCGGAATTGTGCGAGGGGGATAAGGGGATTCTAAACTCAGCACACTTGCGTTTTAGCCAGCACTTCTATTTCTTGCGCGCCTTGCTGCCCGTTTTCTTTCTGGCGCCACTGGCCCTGACAGTTCTTCCCTTGCGACCTTCACTCTGAATCTTTCCCGCGCGCATTAGGTTCTCGTAACTTCCTCTGACCACGTTTCGCGCGACATTAACGGAATTTGCGAGTTCACGCTCGCTCGGCAGATAACTGCCCACGGTCATGGCGCCGGATTCGATCAGAGTTGAGAGCTGGTCCGTAATCTGCTTCGTTAGAGACTCCGGCCGTTTTCGATTGACACGAATAGTTGTTTTCACGCAACTGACCTCCTTGATTAATTCAATTGTTCTGCTTCGGGGTGAGTGAATTCTAGAGGTCGAGAACTGAAGTGTCAATCGGACCATGCGGTCCAACGCGGCTCAAGTCCCAAGTCCCAGGTCTCAAGTCTCAAGTCTCAAGTCTCAGGTCTCAAGTCTCAAGTCTCAAGTCTCAAGTCTCAGGTCTCAGGTCTCAGGTCTCCGGTCAAAGGCAAACGGGCAACGCTCATTGTTGATTCTCTACCAAGTGAGCCGCGCCTTACACGGCAATATCTTGAGACTTGAGACTTGAGACCTGGGACTTGAGACCTGAGAGCTATCGCGCGCCATACTTGCGCAGAATCTCCAGCGTTCGATCAATCGGCAAGGCCGTCACCGTGCGGCCGCGGCCCGTCATCGTCCGGGCGCGGAAAAGTGAGTTGTAAATGGCTTCTTCGGTGGCCTCAATTACGGCGAGGAACAAGGGCGACATGGAATCGTTGGATAAAGATTTCAAGCTTCGCAATGGCACTTGCTCAGCGGGATTAGAGGAAACGCGGACGCGCAAGTTGGAATCGGTGGAAAAGGCGATGGCGTAATCGCCGCTTCCGTTGGTTGCAGCCGCGCCGGTTCGCGCCAATCCCATCATCGCGCGTGCGGCCATCCGGTTTAGGTTCCGAGCATCAACTGGAGCGTCGGTCGCAATGACTATGATGATGGAACCATCGGCTTCTCGCGGAAAGCAACGAGCTGAATTTACCTGCAAGGTTTGCCAGGACTGGCACGGTGCTGTGCCACCGAGCGCATCCTTTAAGTAATATTGGTTGAGTTCACGCCCCACGGGCGCGCCATTGATAGTCAGAATTCCCCCAAAATTCGTCTGCACCAACACGCCTACAGTAAAGCCGCCAAGCGCCCTGGGGAGCTGTCGCGACGATGTGCCGATGCCGCCTTTAAATCCGAAAGCGATAGTGCCTGTCCCGGCGCCAATGGCTCCTTCTTCAACTGCACCGCCTTTAGCGGTCTTGATCGCATGCAGAACATCCTCGCGATTGATGTGTCGCCCTCGAATATCGTTCAAGTAACCGTCATTCGTTTCAGCCACAACCGGATTGACTGACTGCACCTCTTCATTTCCCGGGACCGAGAGCATGAAATCCAGGAGCGCATCAGCCACTCGCGGCACACTCAGTGTTGAAGTCAGCAGAATTGGAGTTTCAATCTCACCCAACTCGCTTACCTGAGTTGAGCCCATTAGCTTGCCAAAGCCGTTGCCGACAAAAACCGCACCCGGCACCTTCTCACGGAAGAGATTTCCATTGTGAGGCACTATCGCCGTCACGCCCGTTCGCACATTTTCTCCGCGAATGATGGTCGAATGACCAACCATGACACCGGATACATCGGTGATTGTGTTAAGAGGTCCGGTCGGCAAGATCCCAACGTTGACGCCGACATCACGCACCCGAGGCCGGGCTTCTTCCTGAGCTGCGGAAGGAGAAGTTTGTGCCGGGGAAAGCGTGGTTATTAGAACTGAAACCAGAAGCAATCGCGCTGTCTTGATCGCGTGGTTTTCCAAACTGCGGAATTGAAATTCCATCGATGCTATTGAGCGAAGAGAGCGATTAAGGCGGGCACGGTAAGCCACAACAGCCCTTTGACGAGGAAAAACAAAAAACCCCAGAAACCCATTTTCCTGATCCAACTTTGAAGTTTCATGCTTGTGTCGAAATTCGTAGAGCGAAGATACCTGAAGATCTACCGGATTGGGAAACCGGCGTGGATAATTTTTGAAAAACCCTCCAACTGATACGACCTCAACTGAACGTGGCTGACGCCGGCAAGGCTTGAGCCACAGAGTCGCTTTCTCAGTACCGCTTTGCTCACTATTCAGAACTCATCACGTGGATGGTGTATCGTCTAATCTTAAACTTGGACAAACTTTTAGGGGAAGCTGGTTGGCGTTTGGGAAGGAGAGGATGGATGCAAACCCAAAAACCTGTGGTCAAGCTTGACGATCTTCATGCGGAAGCTGCGCCCGGTGAAATCGTTGCCGACAACATTCGGACCCTGCAACCGATTTATACGGCGGCTCTGCTGGAGGAGTTAAAGGCGTTTCAGGTGGTTGATCGAATAGTGGAACTGTATCAGCAAGGCTTGTTACCTCTTGGGCGTGGACGGGCAGGAGGCAACTTGTTCAGGTATTGGAAAGAAACCGCGTCTCGCATTGCGGAACCCGATCGACGTCGTCTCTATCTGCGTGTCTTTGGTTTTGCGACTGGCCAGGCAGACGTCACTCCGAATCGTGAATTTGATGATTTATGGCGGCGCTTTATCTCAAGCGTTGCCTCATTGAATTCCCAGAGGGAATCTGACGACTTAACTCACGATCCAAACTTGATAGCGGCAGCTCAGCAGGAGGTGAGAAGAGCAGCACGCGAACTCGCAGCCAACCTCTCACTAAACGGACAAGGCTGGGCGGGCTTTGCGGCGAAGGAGCTACAAAAGCAGATTGGTGATAGTACGAACCTCCTCTCCGCGCCGGAGGTTCGCTCGGCTTATGGCGCGCGTGATATGTGGCAGGTGATTGAGCAGGTAGCGGCGATCGATCTCGGCGGAGCGAAGAACAGTGCTCGTTATCGCACGATGATAACGTCAGGAGTTACCATTATCGGCTGGCTCGCAAATAATGCGCGGAAACTAACGCGTGCGGCCCACGGTCAAATCATCAAGCCCGGTATCCCGCGCGATCCGCGGCGGGGTCGCCGCGGCAGACCGCCGACAAACCCTGGCGATCAGGATCTGATTGATGCCTGCGAGGAGTGGCTGGCAGTCGCTGGAATTTCTGATCATCAACTCAACGAGTTTTCCAATCCACCGCCTAAAACCTAAACTCAGGACGCCGCAAACGATCGGTCGTACGATGTCAGGCGGCTTTCCTCCGCTGCGGTTGTGCGATTCGGCTGGGTTTGTATCTAAGCAATCCAACCTTTTCCATTGCTCGAGGGATCTCTGGATTTCGCATAAACCAGCGCCAGACGTTTCCTGTTCGCATGTTCTCAGCACTCAGCAGGATTATCCCGACATTGATGCCTATTACATCGCTGTCGATCCAGCCCGTCACGGGGTTGAAGGCATCAACAAACCCATAAACCCCATAGCCGCGTTCACCATACTTTTCACGCATAGTTCGCAAGGCCGCAACGGAGAGTTCGGGTGTCAGCATTAACGAGCCGCCGGGACCGGAAGGCACTACTGTCCCGTCAATCGCCGGGTCCCGCGGCGGCCCACCCCAAGCGAGATAACCTTTCGCACTGTCAGAGGCGGTTATGCCCCACACGTTCGGTCCAAAGCCAGGAAACTCTCCCGAGAGATTGATACAGAAGGCCCGATGGGCGAGCGTGGCACTGACTGAGTTCTCAAAGTAGTCGATGCGGTCACCTTTAACCTCACGCCGATCACGGTAATCAACCCAGGCATGCGAGTATTGATGCATGAACAAAGGCACGCCGATGGTTGTGAAGTAGCTATGACCCTCATAACGATAACGGTCGCGCCAAAGGGCGTACCAGGACGCGGGGAAGATCGGGTGAGTTGTCGATCCGATCGCCAGTAGATAAAGGATTGTGTCTTCGCTGTATGTGTCCCAGCGGGGTTTCAAAAAGCCTGTCTCCGGTTTCCAGCCGTGAGAAAGTAGCAGAGCATCTCCATTGAGCATCCACCTGAAGTCAACTCGGTCATAGATCTTATTTGCGAGACGAACGATTTCGCCATCGGCGCGAAAATATTGACGCGTTGTTAATACCCCCGCCAGCAAGAGGGCGGTATCAATAGAGGAGACTTCGCTATTCCATCTTCTCTCGCCCGTCTTCGAGTCCATCCAGTGATAGAACCAACCGCGTTCCTGGAAAGCCTTCTCCGCAAAAAAGCGGAGCGTGATGCGCGCGCGTTCACGGGCTTGTTGCAGAGGGATCCATTCTCGCTCGGCCCCCATGCAAAGAGCGGTCAAACCAAACCCTGTAGCTGCGATGCTCGCAACGTTGCGATGACTCGCATCCAGTGGCGCACCGTCCATTCGCGCCCGGTCGGGCACGAGTCCAGTGTGCGGATCCGCTTGCTCCCAGAAGTACTGAAAGGAACGTCGCTGGAGGTCTTCAATGAAAAGTTCGTCCTGGCGGGAGAGTTTGGCGACTGGGGCGGCCTGAAGATGAAAAGAGGCTGCTTTCGAGATTGGCGGTCGAGCGTGGGCGGAAGAGCAGGAACAGAGCAGGGTGAAGACTGCCAGGATCGAAATTAGAGCGGAGAGCCGGGCAACTTTAACGGAGTGCATTTTCTCTGGCATCACATCATCGTTGCCGACTACTTCTTTTTGTTTGCGTCCAAAGGCTGCAGCCAAAACAAATATGCTAGGGCAAGACATGATGCCGCGCTGACAAATTGAAGGACTATGTCCGCTGTACCCTTCACTTGCGGGCTAACATTGAAAAGCCCGGGGCTAACAAATCCCTCACACCCGTGATGATACCGAGCAGACCTGCGACCAAGAACCCCCACACCGCTATTTTTTGCAGCTTCACAAAATCTCCTTCGGTTCACCGGCCATCTAACGCCATTCAACCATGGAGGGAGGCTAAGACGCCTTCCCCCACGAGACCTCTTCTCGAATCATCCCCACGTCTCTCTGTCGCCAAATATTCCTAGGGCTTCTCGACCTCAAATTTTGCTTCGATTAGATCCTGCGAGTTTGGTCCCACCATAACCCTGAATTCGCCGGGTTCCACGACGAATCTCATTTCGCGGTTGTAGAAGCCGAGGTGGCTCGAAGTAAGTTTGAATTCAACTCGTTTCTTCTCGCCGGGTTGAAGAGTGATCCGCTGAAAGCCTTTCAATTCTTTTACCGGTCGCGTGACACTTGCAGATACATCGCGGATGTAAAGCTGTACGACTTCGTCGCCTGGCCGTTGGCCTACGTTCTCCAATTCAACCGTCGCCATTAAACTGCCGTCAGGTCTAATCCGTTGGGCGCTTAGTTGCAGGTTACTGAACTTAAACCGCGTGTAGCTGAGTCCATAACCGAAGGGGAACAACGGCGTCCACGGCACATCAAGATACTTTGAGGTGTACTTGTTATTAGCGTCTGGCGGCCGGCCAGTGTTCTTATGATTGTAGTAAAGCGGCACTTGTCCCACCGAACGCGGGAATGTGACGGGTAGCTTGCCGCCCGGGTTCACATCACCGAACAAGACATCGGCAATCGCATTGCCGGCCTGTGTGCCGGCAAACCAGGTTTCCAAAATCGAAGGAACATTCTCGGCGACCCAGTTAATACTCAAAGGTCGACCATTCATCAGGACAACCACAACAGGTTTGCCGGTGGCCCGAAGCGCCTTTAACAGATCCAGCTGGCGGCCGGGAAGATCCAACGAACTTCTCGACGCAGCTTCACCACTCATGTCTGCCGATTCGCCCACGGCAACTATTACAGCGTCGGAAAGGCGGGCGATGCGAACGGCTTCATCAAATCCGGAAGTCGAGTCATCGTTGATTTCGCAACCCTTCGCGTAGGTTACCATCGTATCTGGCGATACTTTTGACTTAATACCTGCAAGCAAAGTAACGGCGTCTACCGGTTTGCCGTCGCCTGTCCACGAGCCAATTACGTCCTTCTGACTGTCTGCCAACGGGCCAACGACTGCAATTGACTTCAGGGTCTTGCTCAGCGGCAGCACATTGCCTTCATTCTTTAGCAGCACCAGTGATCGTGCGGAAACTTCGCGGGCGGCCTTGAGATGCTCCGGAATAAACACCGAATTCCGCTCCCGCGTCTCGTCCGCGTAAGGTTTCTCAAAGAGTCCCAGTCGGAACTTGATGCGCAGAATGCGGCGCACTGCTTCATCAATAGTCGCGAGGGAAAGTTTCCGCTCCCTGAGAAGCTCTGCACCGTGCTTGTTGTAAAGCCGGCTCACCATCTCCATATCCACGCCAGCATTCAGACCTGCTTCGGCTGCTTCCTTCTCATTTGCGGCGAGGCCGTGGTTGATGAGCTCTCTGACCGATTCGTAATCGCTAACAACGATGCCGTCAAATTTCCATTCGTTACGCAGGATCTCGGTCAGCGTAAACCGATTGGCGGAAGTGGGCACACCGTTTAGATCATTAAAGGCGCTCATGAACGTTCCGACGCCGGCGTCGAGAGCAGCCTTGAAAGGAGGAAGGTAAACTTCGCGCAGGGTTCTTTCCGAAAGATCCGTAGTGTTGTAATCGCGGCCGCCCTCTGCAGCTCCATAGGCCACCCAGTGCTTCGCACAAGCGACTACTTTATCTGCGGCGCTGTAGTCATTACCCTGAAATCCCAATACTCGAGCTCGAGCCATTACCGAACCGAGGAAAGGATCTTCGCCTGAGCCTTCGGCAATTCTGCCCCAGCGTGGGTCGCGGGCAATGTCGACCATCGGAGCGAAGGTCCAATGAACCCCTGACGCTCTCGCTTCCTTCGCAGCAATGGCGGCGCTACGCTCAGCGGCCGCCGGATCCCATGTTGCCGCTTCGCCGAGGGGAATGGGAAAGATAGTGCGATAGCCGTGGATGACGTCGAAACCGAAGAGTAAGGGGATCTTTAAGCGCGACCCTTCAACCGCAATCCGCTGAACGTCGTTTGTGTGGCGGGCGCCGCGAACGTTCAAGGTCGAGCCGAGCAACCCATTGCGTGCGAGCCCCGGCTGTTCATCCTTGTAACGGCCGTCGGCGTGCCCGTCGAGTTGCTGAAGTTGACCGAGCTTTTCAGGGAGCGTCATTCGAGTGAGCAAGGCCTCAACCTTCTTTTCGATGGCATCTTGCGGTGAGGCCGCGGTCTGTCCCATCGAAGCGACGAGCACGACCAGGAGTAATAAACTCGTCAGTTTCACAGACTTCATTTTAAGAGTTCCTCAACGTAATTGTACAGATGTCCACGAGAATGGTTTTTGGAAGGTACTAATAACGCGGATGGCCAGTGATCACCCACCCATCCGCGAAAGATTACGCGCGTCAGAAACTGAATCGCGCTTGCAATTCGACAACGCGGCCAGCGAGTCCAAATAGAGAACGCCCGAAATCGCCAGTGTTAGAGAAGTCCGTGTTGCTCTGACCACCTGTCTGGAAAGGAGGTAGGTTGAGGAGGTTAAAGACGTTGAAAAAATTGGCGCGAAGTTCGAGATTCGCGCTTTCACCGAGGAAGCGTGGCAGCCCCGTCTGCTTCACCACACTTAGGTCAAGAGAACGGTAGCTGGGCCCGCGAAACGAGTTGCGTCCGATACCGGCTGGTCCCCGGACCCTGGAAGTATTGCACCCGATCGGAAAATTGCTGCAGTCTGTTGAAAAACCGAAGGTTGCAGGCCCACCGTTTGGAAAAATCCCGTTGATGAAGTCCTGGTTTGACGGATTCTCGATCACGCCCCCGAAGTATTGAGTAGGGCGGTCTTGCAGGTTGCCGTCACCATTGGTGTCGTTGCCGATATCATCGGCTCCATTTAAGAAGCAGCATCCCTGTTGAGGCGTGAACGGGAATCCGGAGTGCATGGTCAGAACGCCATTAATCTGAAAGCCACCGAGTAATTTGCCGAGTGCGCCCTTGCGATTGCGGAACAACGGGAAATCATAGAGCGCAGACACAATGAGGTTGTGTTTGACATCGAAATCGGAAGGCCCATAGCTCAATCTAGGATTACTTGGGTCAGATTCCTGCTGCTGCCCACCGCGCCCGAAGGAAACAGTATCGAGACTCTTACTAAAACGATAAATGCCGTCGAACTGGAGGCCACTGGCGTATCGACGCGTAAGACGCAGGATGAGAGAGTTGTAGTTCGAGTTGACATCGGGTAGCGGGAAAAAGATGCGGCCAAAGTTTATATTGCCGGTCAATCGCGGCGTGATCGGATTGTTATTCGCATCCGCTTCCTGAACTTCATCTTCACGATTGCGGCAACCCGCAGAGAAAGGACAATTGAAAGTATCCCCGGGGAAATAGCGATTGAGGTTAATTGTCCGGATCAGTTTGTGTCCGACACTGCCCTGATATGCTATCGAAGCTACCAAACTCTGGGCGAGCTGTGTCTGCACTTCGAGCGAGTAGCTGTAAACATAGGCGTTCGGCATATCCCGGGGCGCGCCATTCACTTCGACACGGAGGTCTCGACGCACGAAGCCGCCCGGCAATATGGTCGGACTGCCCGCGAGCAGGCCACCCGTTAACGGGTCGATGCTGCTTCGTAAGGCGGGGTTCGGCTGAAACACTAATGGTGAGCTGGGCTGACCGAAGCCGTAGACGATCTCTCCGCTTCCATTGAGATCATTAGCAGTGCCACAGCACAGGCCGACGCCTGCCACGGAGAATGGTGGATTGAACCGAACATTACTGAAAAGATTAGTGTAAAGGCGATCGTAGCTGACGCCGAAACCACCGCGAATGACAGTGCGTCCATTACCGAAGCGCTCGCCGAGAAACTTAAGGTTTGGCGAATAGGCGAAGCCGAATCGAGGCGCAAAATTATTGCGGTCAGGATCATAAAGGCGATCAACGGAAACCACTCGCCCATCTATCAGACCGTTCGGCCCCAATTCGTAGTTGGTTAATCGCCCCTCCTTTTCGGTGAGTGGCGACTGATACTCCCAGCGCAAACCCAAATTGAGAGTGAGGTTGGGTCTGACTTTCCAGTCGTCCTGCACAAAGACACCATACGAGTTGGTGCGAAAGTAACGTTGGTTATCAGCAGGCGCACCAGTCCTTGGATCAGCATCAAAAGTGTTCTCAAAGAAAGGGGCGTCATTGCCGAAAGAAAGAAAGTTATCAAAGAAATACTCGGGGCGCGCTCTGATCGTCCGGTTGCTATTGTCCTGCTCGCGGCGCACTTCAACACCAAACTTGAACGCTTGGTTGCCCCGCACCATTGTCAGTGTGTCGCGAAACTCGTATGTGTTCTGAGTAAGCTTTTTTGGTAGGCCGGGGTCAATTCCATAAGTTTGAGAGCCTGGGACGCCGAAGTTAAACCCTCCACCAACGAAAGTGAAGCCGTTGATCTGCAGTCGTGGCACGAACAGATTCCCGGCATTCAGCAGGCCCTCAAACTCGTTGTCATTAAACCGCGTGAAGTTAAAGCGCGCTTCGTTGAGCATCGTCGCCGAGATCGTGCGTATGTATGAGAACGCGATCGCCGAATTGAACGGTGTGAAAGATATGTCCTCGAAGGAGCGGCCGTTGGATGAGCCGGCAAAATTCTCAAGCTTCGTGAAATAAGTACTGAGAGCGAACTGATTGTCTCCGCGAATGTAGTCAATCCTGGTGTTGGCTTGGTTACCTTTAGTGCTGGTAGGGACTGCCACGCTGGCGAAGGTGACATCCGGTATGCCGTCGAGGGTCTGTGTGAAGATCTTTTGACCAAGCGGCTGATTAATCGAACCAATGTCATAGCTTAAACCAGCTTGCCCGGTGATGGGTGTACCGTTCGGTACGTTGCTGGGCAATAGCCCGGAAGCAACGATGCGAGGCGCAACGCCCGATAAGCTGTAAAGTTGTGCTGCCAGGCTTCCCGGCCGAACACTTTGGACGTAACTGCGAAACTCCGGTGTTTCGATGAAGATGTTATTGATCGTGGTGTTGCTGCGGCGAATCCCTTCGTAGGAAACGAAGAAGAAGAGACGGTTCTTACCGCTGAAGTAGGTGGGGCCGCCTTCGCCAAAGCGCGGCAGGTAGATGGGACCGCCTAAACTACCGGCGAACTTTCGCTCGTATTGATTGACGCGCTCATTGTCTCGAGCGCTGCGAAACTTGCCTATGAATTGGTTGCGCGCGTTCAGTTTTGGCGAACTGTAATTGAAGACCGCACTGCCGTGAAATTCGTTAGTGCCGTTTTGCGAAACGACTTTAACTTGAGCGCCGGTGTTACGCCCGTCCTCTGCGGAGTAGGTGCTGGTGACAATGGAAACCTCTTTCACAGATTCCTGATTAGGCGTAACAACTGCCGCACCACCAATTCCCAGGCTGTTGACGCTGACGCCATCGATCATGTAGTTGTTGCTGGATACGCGTTGACCGTTGGCGCTGATCTGCGGCTGATTCTCGACTTGAAAAACGCCGGTGTTGGAAGCCCCGCCGACTTCCTCCGTGCCGGGAATAAATGACGCGCGGTTGTCAGCACCACCGCGTGCCGTGTCGCCCAACACGCCAGGCGCGGTTCGAACTAGTTCATATGGATTGCGCCCCACCTGCGGCTGACGCAACACTTCTTCTTTGGTGATCACTCCGCGAACATTGGCGTTCTCGGTCTCAAGTTGCGGCGAGACTTCTTCTGAGACCGTAACGCTTGCGGAGACCTCACCAATCTCAAGAATGATATCGATGCCCTGAACATTCTCGGCGCCGATCGTAACGCTCGCCAGTACCGATTTTTTATACCCTGCCTTCTCTGTGGTCAGCGTGTACTTGCCGGGGGCTAAGCCGGAGATGCGGTAAAACCCTTCCGAGCTGGTTGTGACTTCCTGGGCTTTACCAGTTTCAGTATTCGTTAGCGTTAACTTGGCGTCGGGTACGAGTCCTCCCGTAGTGTCACTAACGGTTCCCTGAATGCCGGCCTTGAATTGCGCATTGGCAGCTCCTACTGCACACAACAGGAAAACGCCGCTCATCAAGACACGAACAAAACTAGACAAAGTGTGATTCATTGGAAGCCTCCTGAGCCTGGTTCCCAGCGGTTGAGCCGCTGGGGACAATGATTGCTTATACGTCTTAGATTCTTCGAAACTTGCGCCCGCCCGAGGAGGCAAGATGCCAACGGAAAATTACTCCATGAGCTAACTCTTAACTTCCAGCGGCAGCGGGCTAAAAACGCGAACTGTATATTTTGCGTTGGGGGGAAACTTCTATATGTGTGCCAGCATACATTGATGGTGGGTTAATACACTGAAAAACCGAAAACTTCAATATATTTCCCGGGTAGACTCTGCTAAGCTGAGCGCCCGTTCGGACAAGTTAACTCTCGCTCTTACTGCCGCTGGAGACGATTATGATGCTATCGCCGGCATGTAAGAGTAAGTTGGAGCCCAGTGCTTTTGTTGTCCAAATTGAACTGTGAAGGGAAGGGAAAGGCCCAATGCAACATCGAACTTTGGTCGTTTGTTTAGTCCTACTGGCGCTCGTCACCGGCGCTTGCGTGTCCAGCACACAACAAACCAATACCGGCGCCAGAATGAAGAAGGGGCCAAATGACCCAATCAAGATTGGCTTCTCGATGGATACTTTGAAAGAAGAACGCTGGCAACGCGATAAGGACCTGATTGAGAAACGCACGAAAGAGCTTGGAATAGAATTGAACGTGCAAGTCGCCAACGGAGACGACAACCTGCAAATCAAGCAGGCCGAAAACCTCCTGACCCAGGGTGTCGACGTTCTGATCGTTGCGCCGCATAACGGTGAAATTGCGGCTTCAATTGTTGAGGCCGCACATCGCCAGGGCGTGCCGGTGATCTCCTATGATCGTTTAATCCAAAACGCCGATGTCGATCTCTATATTTCTCACCAGGTAGTAAAAATGGGAGAAATGCAGGCGAAGTACTTGCTCGATCACGTCAGCAAGAGACCGGCGAATTTCGTGATCGTCGGCGGCTCGCCCACGGATCACAACGCAATCCTTTTGCACGAGGGACAGATGAACATTCTTAAGCCTGCAGTGGATCGTGGCGAGGTGAATATCGTTGCCGATCAATATGCGAAGGAGTGGCAGGCGAGTGCGGCGTTGAATATTGTGGAGAATGCGCTGACGCGAGCAAACAATCAGGTTGACGCTGTTGTAGCTTCAAATGACGGTACTGCGCGCGGCGCCGTGCAGGCTCTTGAAGGACAAAATCTCGCCGGGAAGGTTTTGGTTTCAGGTCAGGATGCCGACTTGGCGTCACTAAAGCTGATCGTCGAGGGCAAGCAGACAATGACCGTCTACAAATCCATACAACCACTGGCCTACGGAGCAGTGGATGCGGCGATAAAGCTTGCGCGCGGCGAAAAAGTGGAAACGACGGACACGATTGACAATAAATTCAAGAAGGTGCCCGCGATCCTGCTGGAGCCTATAGCCGTCGATCGCAACAACTTGCTGGACACGGTGGTGAAAGACGGCTACCAGAAACTCGAAGCCATTTGCGCCGGGATTCCGGCGGATAAATGTCCGAAGCCGTAAAAAAGAGTCAAAGTCCAAGGTCCAAGGCCCAACGTCTGCTGTGCAAACGTCTGTATAACTCTGAATCCTCACTGAGGAGACGTATATGGCGAGAATCGAAAAGTTCGAAGAAATTAAGTCGTGGAAGAAATCGCGTGAACTCACCAAACAGATCTACGAAATCACATCGCACGGGGATTTTAAGCGCGATTTTGGGTTGAAGGATCAACTTAGAAAAGCATCCGTTTCAATTCTCTCTAATATTGCTGAGGGTTTTGAACGTGGAGGTGATCAGGAATTTCTTCAGTTCCTGGCTGTTGCAAAAGGCTCCTGTGGCGAAGTCCGAGCGCAACTCTATGTCGCTCTAGATCAGGGATATGTTGCGCGCGATAAATTTCAGACGCTGACGGCACTTGCGGCGGAAATTAGTGGATTGCTTTCAGCTTTTATGAAATACCTTAGGGAATCTAATTTACGTGGAAGCAAGTACCGATAGCCACCCTGTCAAAAAGGGTGATATTCGTTGGTGGACCTTGGACCTTGGACGTTGGGCATTGGACAAAGTTTGGAACTCGAAACTCGAAACTCAGAACTTTTGGCGATGCGAAGCATCACCAAAACCTTCCCCGGTGTTCGCGCCCTGGATGGCGTTTCGTTCGACCTGCGTGAGAGCGAGATCCATGCGCTTGTTGGCGAGAACGGCGCAGGTAAGTCCACGCTGATGAAGGTGCTCGGGGGGGTCTATCCTTACCCACAATACGGCGGTGAAATCTTAATCGAGGAAAAAGAACAGCGGTTCACCAGCGTGCGCGATGCTGAGAAGGCGGGGATTGCCGTCATCTATCAGGAACTATCACTGGTCAAAGACATGAGCATCGCAGAAAATATTTTTCTTGGCCGCGAACCCCGTAAGTGGGGTGTGATTCGCAGTGACGAGCTTAATCGGAACGCGCGCAGGTTGCTTGACGATATACATCTGGCAATTGACCCGCAAACACCCATTCGCAATCTTGGCATCGGGCAACAACAGCTAGTCGAGATTGCCAAGGCCCTTTCGCACGAAGCCCGGATCCTGGTACTCGACGAGCCCACCGCGGCGCTCACTGACGCTGAGGTGGCCACGCTTTTTATTATTCTTCAGAAACTTCGCGCACGCGGCGTGGGCATGATCTACATCTCACACAAGTTGCACGAAGTGTTTCGCATCAGCGATCGCATCAGCGTTCTGCGCGATGGAAAAACCGTCGGCACAAATATCGCGAGTGATTGGAATGAGGCCCAGGTCATCGCCCGCATGGTTGGTCGCGAGATGGGAGATATCTTCCCCGCAGCGGACCATGACCGCGGCGAAACCGTATTTGAAGCTCGCAACATCTCCGTAGCGGATCCGTTTCTCTCAGGAAGGAAACTGGTGGACGGAGTGAGTTTTTTAGTCAGGCGCGGCGAGGTTCTGGGAATCGCGGGTTTGATGGGCGCCGGCCGCAGCGATCTACTAATGGCGCTCTTTGGAGCACATGCGGGCCGCACCTCTGGTGAACTTTTTATGGGCGGCAAACGCATCCAGATCAGGAGTCCTGCGGAAGCGATTAAGCATGGCATCGCTTTTGTCACAGAGGACCGCAAGCGATTCGGCCTTGTTCTGGACCAGGCGATTCTTAACAACATGACACTTGCCGGGTTGGCAAAAGTCTCCGGGCGTTTTGTTACAAGTATTGATGCCGAGGCTGCCGCAGGCGAGCGCTTCATGAAGGACCTGCGCGTAAAAGCCCGGTCGGTGTTTACTATTGTCGGAACCCTGTCGGGTGGAAACCAACAAAAAGTCGTATTGGCAAAATGGCTGCTTACCAACCCGCGCGTGTTGTTTCTCGACGAACCTACTCGCGGTATCGACGTCGGAGCCAAGCAGGAAATCTACGCTCAAATTAATGAATTGGCGCGGACGGGAATTGCCATCGTTTTGGTTTCCTCAGAGTTGCCGGAAGTCCTTGGTCTCTCGGATCGCGTAATTGTCTTGCATGAGGGTCGGGTCACTGGCGAATTCACACGCGCAACCGCAACGCCAGAGAAGCTGATGGCTTGCGCGACGGGACACGCCGATCGAGCGGCGTAACTCTTGAAAGCAGATTCCCCAGGCGATAGGGACACGATCACGCTGAAGGCGTCAAAGTTAATATCCTTGTGGCCATCGCCCGCGGCTCGGTGTCAGAAGAAAGGTCGTGGGTCTACAACCAATCAACTTCGGGGGTGACGCGAAGTTCGCCTCCTGCTGTTAACTCAAATCCGGATAGAGGAAATTGAAGCACAGACCTCCACGCCGGAGATCAACTGGTAAGGTCAATATGAGTAACTCCATGAGTGATACCGAACGACCGGCGGATAACGCAGACCTGGCGCCAACCACAGTGGCCGCGGAGATTACGCCGCTAACAACGATCGGGAAGTTCAAGATTCCCACCGAGTTGCTCCGTGCGTACACGATGGTTTTTGCGCTGATCGCTATTTGGATCTATTTTCACTACTCAACAGGGAATATTTTTCTGGAGCCGCGCAACTTTTCTAACTTGATGCGGCAGACTTCCGTAACCGGAGTGCTCGCCGTTGGCATGCTAATGGTGATCATTACGGCACAGATCGACCTTTCAGTTGGATCAGTCGTCGGTTTGGCGGGAGGAATCGCCGCTATTGCGCAGGGCTGGCTGGAGTGGGGCCTGATTCCATCGTTGAGCGCCGGCATTGGGGTGGGAATTGTAATTGGCCTCGTGCAGGGAACGTTGACCGCCTATCTCAACATCCCGGCGTTCATCGTCACACTCGGCGGCTTGCTAGCCTGGCGTGGAGTCATTCTCGGTATAAGTCGCGGTGAGACTATTCCCTTGCGGCTCCAATCCTTCAAGTCCATCGGCCAGGATTATGTTGGACCGACTGTCGGCTGGGTCGTCGCTGCAATTGCAGTAGCCGGAATTGTGTGGATGACTATTGCTCGCAATCGAGCCCGGCGCCGTCACGGCCTGGGAGCTCCGAGGGTAGGACTGACAATGGCGCGCCTTGTTATTCCCATCGTTGTAATCGTGGGTTTCATTTACATGATGAATTCTTACGAACTGGCGCCGGGCGTTAAAGCTGGCATGCCCAATCCAGTGATTATCTTTCTGGCAATTGCGCTGGCCGGTGCGTTCCTGACACAGAACACAACCTTCGGCCGTTATCTCTACGCGATTGGCGGCAATCCGGACGCGGCGCGGCTCTCAGGAATAAACATCCGCCGCCATGTGCTGGCGGTGTTTGCAATCATGGGCGCGCTCGCCGGGGTCGCTTCAATTATCTACACGGCGCGCGTGGGCAGTGCTTCGCCTGATGCCGGTCAGCTTCTCGAACTCGATGCTATCGCGGCCTGCGTTATTGGCGGCACGAGTTTGATGGGTGGTCGCGGCACAGTCTTTGGAGCAATTCTTGGCGCGTTGATAATGGCGAGTCTCGACAATGGCATGTCGTTGAAGAATGTCGAACCTTACATGCAGAACATCATCAAAGGAGCGATCCTGGTTGCAGCGGTTGGACTCGATATGGCGGGCCGAAAACGGGGCTAACCGCTGAGCGAAGGACACAGAACGAATTAGCCGCGGATTACGCGGATGACACGAATCTGATAAAGACCGCTGCCGAACCTGGGATGGTTGCCCTGGCCTTCTTTCCAATTTTCAGATCGGCGTTTATCCGCGAAATCCGCGGCTAGTTGTGTTCGCTCCCAATCGAGGAAGATTCGTTTCAGGATGACTGCATTAATCATTCACGGACACTTCTATCAACCGCCACGCGAAAACCCCTGGACCGGGGTGATCGATCGGCAACCCGGCGCCGCTCCCTACCACGACTGGAATGAACGTATTCAGGCAGAGTGTTATGGGCCAAACGCTCATGCGCACATCGCCGGCCCGGCAGGGGAAAGCGTTCGTACGATCAACAACTACGAGAATATCAGTTTCAACTTTGGCCCAACCTTGTTGTCGTGGCTTGAGCTCGCCCACCCGGAAACGTATCGCAAGATCCTCGAAGCCGATCGCCTGAGCGCAGTCAAGCGCAATGGACACGGAAACGCGATCGCGCAAGCTTATGGACATGCCATTCTACCATTGTGCAATGACCGCGATCGCGAAACGCAGGTTCTGTGGGGGCTGGAGGATTTTCGTTATCGCTTTGGCCGCGAACCGGAGTCACTTTGGCTGCCGGAAACCGCGTGCAACGATCAGACACTTGACCTGTTGATTGATGTAGGACTGCGATTTGTGATTCTGGCTCCAAATCAGGCGGATAGTTTCCGCTTACCCGGAGGTGATTGGCAGTCTGCCGCTTCCGGCGACATCGACACATCGCGAGCGTATCGTTACCTTCATCAGGACGGTTCCGGGCGCTCCATCGCGATCTTTTTCTACGACGGTCCGACGGCACGCGCCATAGCGTTTGAAAAGGCGCTGACTTCGAGCAGAAGCCTGGTTGAATTGTTTGTTCGCGCTTCGCGGCAAGGAGCGCTGGTCAATGTCGTTACAGACGGCGAAACATACGGACATCATTTTAAGTTTGGCGACCTTTGCCTGGCGCATGTGTCGCAAATCGAAGCGCCGGCCGCCGGCCTTCGCCTGACAAACTATGGCGAGTTTCTCGATCAGCATCCAGCGTCAGCCGAAGTTAGAATTGCCGCGGGGGAGAATGGCGCAGGCACGTCCTGGAGTTGCGTTCACGGTGTCGCTCGTTGGGATCGGGATTGCGGCTGTCACACGGGTGGCGAAATCGGCTGGAACCAGAAATGGCGCAGCCCCCTTCGGGAAGCGTTGAACTTTCTGCGTGATGCCGCAGCCGGGGATTTTGCCGCGGCGGCTGCCGATCTGTTTATCGATCCCTGGCAGGCACGAAACGAGTCGATCGAATTGGTTCTCGACGCGCAGCGTTCTCGCGAAGCCTTTCTAATACGGCATGCGCGACAACCGTTGTCGAGGAAGGATCAATGGCGGGCTCTGATGCATCTGGAACTGCAGCGAAACTCCATTTTGATGTTCGCCAGTTGCGGTTGGTTCTTTTCTGAGATCTCAGGCATTGAAACGATTCAGGTGCTCAGGTATGCAGCGAGGCTGATCGACCTTTCCACTCAGCTGGGATTGACGCCGCCAAGGAAGGAGTTCCTTGAACTGCTGTCGGAGGCAAAGAGCAACCGAGCCGAAATGGGAACCGGAGCCGACATCTACTTGCGTTATGCTGAAACGCAGTCGCCGGACAGTCTGAGAGTGGGCAACACGGAAGTGAAGATTTCATGAGCCGGAAAGTTTTGGACGATAAGGCCAAACGCACGCGCGCGAAACGTTCTGGAACGAAAGCAAAAACCACCACGCGCGGAAACCCGGGACGCCCAGCCAGCTCCCCAAAAAGCCAACCGCAACCTAAGTCAGACTCAATTGACGGCACGGAGATTCACCGGCTTGTGAGCTTAAGGCATTCAAACCCTCACCAAATTCTTGGCGCGTGTCCCACCCCGGAAGGAATCGTGATCCGTGCTTTTCGTCCTGAAGCAGAGCAGGTCGAAGTTCTAATCGGCAGCAAACGTCCGCGGTCGCTTGTCAAGATTCATCCGGCAGGCTTGTTTGAAATCCTGATTCCGCGCTTAGAAGAAATTCCCGATTATCGTTTGCAGATTAAGGAAGCTGGGAGAAGCGAGGTCTTTCGCGATCCTTATTCATTCCTGCCTACTCTTGGGGACCTGGATCTACATCTCTTTGCCGAAGGCCGTCACGAAGCAATTTACGAAAAGCTTGGTTCCCACGTGCGCAAGATTGGCAAAGTCAACGGGGTTTCGTTCGCCGTATGGGCGCCACACGCGGAAGGTGTGAGTGTTGTAGGAACTTTCAACGGCTGGAGAGGCTCAACACATCAGATGCGCATGCTCGGAGGCTCCGGCGTCTGGGAACTTTTTATTCCGGGACTCGAGGCAGGTGCGCTTTATAAGTACGAGATTCGCACAAGCGGCGACCCCAGTTTTCTCAAAGCCGACCCTTACGCCTTCTACATGGAAGTTCCGCCCAACACGTCTTCGATTGTTTATCAGCCGGCTTACAAGTTTCGCGATCAGAAGTGGCTGAAGCAGCGGCAGAACCTGGAACACTATCGGCGGCCGCTTTCGATTTATGAAGTTCACTTCGGTTCGTGGCGTCGCGTTCTGGAGGAGGACGACAGGCCCTTTCGATATCGCGAACTGGCTCCAATCCTTGCAGACTACGTGGTTGACATGGGGTTTACTCATGTTGAGTTTCTGCCTTTGAAAGAGCATCCCTATGGTCCGTCGTGGGGGTATCAGGTTGGCAGTTACTACGCGGCTTCCGCGCGGTATGGAACTCCTGATGATCTGCGTCACCTGATTGACCATCTGCATCAGCGAGGGATTGGTGTGATCATGGATTGGGTTCCGGCACATTTTCCCAAAGACGCATTTGCCCTCGGCCGCTTCGACGGCTCCGCGCTTTACGAACATCTCGACCCTCGCAAGGGCGAGCATCCCGATTGGGGAACCTACATCTTCAACTACGGCCGGAACGAGGTGCGGAATTTTCTGCTCGCCAACGCGATTTATTGGTGCCGGGAGTTTCACATCGATGGACTACGAGTTGATGCCGTCGCGTCAATGCTCTATCTCGACTACAGCCGAGATGAAGGTGAGTGGATGCCGAACCAGTTCGGAGGTCGCGAGAACCTGGAAGCGATTTCCTTGATGAAAGAACTAAACGAGGTGCTGCATCGCGCTTGTCCTGGGGTGATGATGATCGCGGAAGAGTCGACCGCATGGCCGCAGGTAAGTCATCCGGTTTACCTGGGCGGACTCGGTTTTGATTTCAAGTGGAACATGGGCTGGATGCATGACACGCTTAAATATTTTCAAACGGATCCATTGTTTCGCGGCGGCAATCACAACGCGTTGACGTTTGGACCGATCTACGCCTGGAGTGAGAACTTTATTCTGCCTTTCTCGCACGATGAGGTGGTGCATATGAAGGGCGCGCTACTAAACAAGATGCCCGGCGACGAGCAGCAGAAGTTTGCGACGTTACGCGCCCTATATGCCTACATGTGGGCGCATCCCGGCAAGAAACTGCTTTTCATGGGCGGAGAGTTTGGCCAGTGGCGCGAGTGGAACGAGGAAGAGAGCCTCGACTGGCATCTGCTGGAAAACCCGCTGCACAAGGGCGTGCAGACACTCATCCGCGACCTCAATCGGATCTACAAGAAAGATAATGCCCTGTGGGAGGCAGACGGTGAACCTGCAGGCTTTCAGTGGGTTGATGCCGACAATGCGCAGGAGAACATTGTTTCGTTTATTCGACGGTCGCCGTCGACCGGGAAAGAGCTGGTTTGTGTTTGCAATTTTTCGCCTGTGCCGCGTCCTCAGCATCAGCTCGGACTCCCGAGAGCAGGGAAGTACAAATTGCTGGTGAATACTAATGCGGAAGTTTACGGCGGGAGTGGCGGGGAAATGCTCAAGTCGATCCAAGCCGAGGACAAACCAATTCACAACCAGAGCTATTCAGCGGTTGTGACGCTGCCGCCACTGGCAACCTTGTGGTTTGAAGTGCCGCAAATCGCCGTATAGGATGGTTAGATTGAGGAGGCATTGCACAAAGAGTCTTCAAACCGGCAAAGGGTCAGCGAACGGGCTTGATGCTTACGACGAAAGAGCGAGTTGGGGCAATTCGCAGGTCAGGGAGGCGGACCCTGTCCCCGCCGCAAGCGCGGGATATTCATGAACAAGTTTTACCTTTCAACCCTGTAGATATCTGATTGGTGACTGACCAAGTTGAGCGGGAACAGGGTCCCCCTTCCCGACCTGCAAATTGCCCAATCATGCTCCTCAACGCTATCAACCAGCCTCTTCACACACCTTCGCACCCGTTCCCCGTTCCGTAACAGCCGCTACCGCCTCTCCCCATTCATTGTGTATCTTCGCTTCCATGTTCAATTGGTCAGATATTCGCAAACAGTTTCCCGTCACCGAGCGTGTTGTCTATTTGAATACTGCCGCTGCCGGTCCGTTGTCGCGTTCAGTGATGGAAGCCGGGACGGACTACTACCGCCAGATGATGGAGGATGGTGATAAGCGTTGGGAAGAGTGGTTGCAGAAAAGGGAAGACGTGCGGCGGAGCGTCGCAGCTTTCATAAATGCCGAGCCCGATGAGATAGCTTTAACAACAAATACCTCCTCGGGGATGAACCTGATTGTTGACGCACTCGAGGGCAAAGGCGAAGTCATCTCCTCTGATCTCGAGTTTCCCGTGTCAACCATTCCCTGGATGCACCGAAGAATTCCCGTACATCTGGTTAAGAGCCGCTTAGGTGAGATAGATCTAAATGACCTCGCCGGCGCAGCAACTGCCAAAACCGCAGTTATTTCGCTCAGTCACGTTCAATTCTCAAACGGATTCAGAATCGATTTGGAAATGCTGGGCCGAAACAAAGGGCGTCTCGTTCTGGTCGTCAACGCGAGCCAGTCTGCCGGAGTATTTGATATCGACGTGAAGCGCATGCGGATTGATGCACTCTGTTCAACCGGGCACAAGTGGATGCTTGCAGGTTACGGGTCGGGTTTCGTCTATATCAGTCGGGAGTTGCAGGCTGAATCGAAAGCGCGAGCGATTGGATGGCTCAGTGTCCAGGAACCTTATGCGATGAAGAATAACGAGGTCAGTCTGCGGTATGACGCCGCCGCGCGAGCGGAACTGGGCTGCCCTCACTTCGCGGGCATTTTTGCGCTGGGCGCTTCGATTGAGATGTTTGCCGGCGTCGGAATGAGTGAGATAGAAACGCGGGCGCTGGCGCTGAATAAAACTTTGACCGATCAGTTATCAGGGAAGGGATGGAAGGTTCTGTCGCCGCTCCGGGACGAGTCGTTTCGTTCCGCGGAAACTCTGGTTTCGTGTGACGAGCCGGCAAGGGTTACCGCTCGCCTTGCCGAACAAGGCATAGTCGTAACCGAAAAGCCGCAGGGTATTCGCGTCGCAACAGATTTCTTCAACGTTGAAGAGGACATCGAGCGGTTGATTGAAGGGCTGGCTGATCTATGAGATTGCTAAGTGACTCCCGTCTAGATGTCTCGAAGTCAGAAGGGCGGCTTGCCCGCGCCCGGATTGAATGACACTAAGACCAGCGGGAGTAAACCACCCTTCCTAACCCTGAGGTTTTGGAGGTTGAAGCCATTAACGCTCACTTTTTTAAACCCTTTCCGCGAGTCTTTGGCGAAACCTTTTTCGCGTTCTCGAAATGACTTCGAACCAACCGCAGGAACGCCAGCATGATCGGAGATTCGTAACCCCCGCTTAATCTGGCGATCCCAAGTTCCCAATTAATCTCTGCGCCTTCAATCCACCAGCGCACCAGCCGGCCTTTCTCCACATCTTCATGCACCGATTGCAACGGAACGATTCCTACGCCCATGTCTTCCTCGACCATTCTTCTGATTGCGGCCTGCCGGCTCAGCTCCATCGATACGCTTAAAGCAACGCCGGCCTGGGCAAAAAACTGGTCGATCAGACGACGCGTGTTACCGCCACGTTCACCGAGGATTAACTTCTCGCCGGCGAGAGTGTAAGCACTTACCGCTTTCTGTTTCGCCAGTCGATGTCGCGAAGACGCAATTGCCACTAACTGGTCTTCGTTCAGCCGTTCGGTTTGAATGCCGCGTGCCTCCACCGGCAATGAGACGAACGCCAGGTCTAATTCTCCGGCGAGAATCTGATCGACAAGAGATTCGCTTGTGCCGGAAGTGACGCTTACTTCTGAGCGAGGATGTTGCCTGCGCAATTCCTTAAGAATTCCTGGTAGCGGATCTGTCGTGACCATGGCGGAGGCACTGCCGATACGCAGGCGGCCTCGTTCGGCTCCGGCGAGTTCTGCAATTTCGTCCTGTGCCGCATCGTGTTCGCGGAGAATGTGACGGGCCCGGTGAAGCAAGTGTTCTCCCGCTTCCGTGAGCACCACACGGCGCGGCGCCCGCACAAACAATCGCGCGCCTAATTCATTCTCCAATTGCCGAATCTGCATACTAATTGCAGCCTGGGTGACATGGACCCGCTTAGCAGCCGCCGTGAAAGTTCCCGACTCCGAAATTGCGACAAACGCTCTGAGTTGCCTAATCTCCATCATCGCTCCGTAAGTGGTCCGACTGTTTGTACCTACTGCGTGAACTCCGCTTTTGCAGGGATCCAGGACAAGCCGGTGCGGAATCACAAATACCCTTCCACGCGATTATCACCCAACCTTATCGTAATAATAAAATCTTTTAGTTTCCATTATAAGTTACCACTGCCTAAGATAACCCCGAATGTTGGCCCCGCATCCCCGGAACGGCCGACCGACTATGATCACTTCTGAGCGATCCCCCAATTTCCTGACTGCCCGCACCTCCGCCCTGCGCCGAGCCGTTGTTGGTGTTGATGGCGGGGGCACCAAAACCGAAGCTGTGATCGTGGATGCTCGCGATCAGCTTTTGGGTCAGGGAATCGCCGGCCCCTCAAATCCTTTACGCATCGGGATCGGCAACGCCGCTGGCGCCGTGCGTGAAGCGATTGATAAGGCCTGCGCAGCAGCCCAGGTACGGCGTGAGGATATTGTTGCGGCGCAGGTAGGATTAGCCGGGGCGCGCCGCCTCGAATTGAGTTTGCGCATGCAAGAAGCGCTCGGCAATTTAGGAATCGCTGATGTGGAAGTCTGCGGCGATGCGGACATAGCTCTCTACGGCGTAGCTCCTGATGGCGGTCCTGGAGTTGTGGTTATTTCGGGAACTGGATCGGTTTGCTGTGGTGTCAACTCGCGCGGACGTCGTGTTTGGGCAGGGGGCTGGGGTCCAATCGCCGGCGACGAAGGTGGCGGATCCTGGATCGCGCGCCGCGCTTTGCGCGCCATCGCTCACGCTTCAGACGGCCGAGGACCAAAGACATCGCTAACGTCTGCTGCCTGCAATTATTTTCACGTAACTACGCCAGACGATCTTTCAACCGCGATTTATGCGCCGACTATCACTAACGAACGGCTGGCAGGATTTGGCAAACAAGTAGTTGACGCGGCGAAAGCCCGGGATGCCGTAGCGCGAGAAATTCTGGTTGAAGGCGCCAGAGAATTGAGTGCAATGGTCGGGGCCGTGATCCGGAACCTTAAGTTGGAAAGGGAACATTTTCAGGTTGCCTACGTTGGCGGCGTCTTTAATGCTGCGGGTGAGTTGATACTCACCCAGATGCGTGAGCAATTGAAGCAGCTGGCACCTGAGGCGTTCCTCGCGCCGCCGGGAGTGAGTCCGGCGTTGGCAGCGGCGCGGATGGCACGTGCTCGAGCAAACTCCGTCGCCCTGGCGGTTTGATATGCTATTGCCAAATGAAATCGGAAACTCCTGCATCCCTGCCGATCACTGAACAAGATAATCCGCAAACGTCGAACTTGAGTTCACTAACCGCGGCCGAAATCGTCCTCAAGATGAACCAGGAGGACGCACTTGTGGCTGGGGCAGTTGCTAAGGAACTTCCCGCGATAGCACGCGCGGTGGAAGAAATTGTGGCGAGGCTCAGTACTGATGGCCGCCTTTTCTATATCGGCACCGGCACTTCAGGGCGACTCGGTGTGCTCGATGCAGCGGAATGTCCGCCGACTTTTGGCGTCCCCCCGGATTTAGTGCAAGCCATCATCGCGGGTGGTTACGAAGCATGTTATCGTGCGGGCGAAGCTTCTGAAGACGACACCGCGGCGGGCCGTTTCGATTTGGAAGCCCGCGGCTTCACGAAAAACGACGTGCTGGTGGGGATTGCAGCGTCAGGACGGACGCCTTACACAGTAGGCGCCATCTCATATGCGCGCGCTTTGGGCGCGTTTACAGTTGCTATCACCTGTGTGCCGGATTCAGCAATTTCCAAAGAGGCCGAGTTGAGCATCGTTCCCGTTGTTGGTCCCGAGGTTGTAACAGGATCGACTCGTCTGAAAGCGGGTTCTGCACAGAAGATGGTGCTCAATATGATTTCGACGGCCGCTCTCGCCAAACTGGGCTACGTTTCGGGCAACCGGATGTCGAACCTGCGTGCGCGAAACTCGAAATTGCGCGCGCGTGCCATACGAATCCTGATGGCAGAAACGGGAGTTGACGAAAACGCTGCTGTATCGGCGCTCGAAGCTGCTGACGGGGAAACAAGCGCGGCCCTGAGGATGATTAAACAGAAGCTAACTTCATAAATAGTTAGAAAGCACTATTAAGCGGGCTAAGTGAAAACCACGAAGTGTCCCGATGGGAAGGTGAAGGTGGCGATCCAATAAACCACACGAACCAGCACGATCGTTTTGGTGTTGCTTCGTGAGATTTCGTGGATCGTTTCCGGGCAAACGAAATGAAACACCGCACCCGTGGCTCCTCAGGTCAGATTCACCTTCCGTTAGCAACTGATCGAAAATGAAAGCTCTCGACCTGGCAATCATCTTTGGTTACCTGATTGGCATCGTGCTGTTTGGGGCCTGGTTTGCCCGTAAGCAAAAGACAACGAGTGATTACTTTCTCGGCGACCGTTCTGTTCCCTGGTGGGCGGTAGCCGCCTCGATCGTGGCGACCGAGACTTCAACAATAACGTTTGTCTCGGTTCCGGGTATCGCGTTCTCCAGGGGCGGCAATTTTCAGTTCCTGCAACTCGTCTTTGGTTACCTGCTCGGCCGCATCGTCATTGCCCTGCTCTTTATCCCCTCATACTTTCGTGGGGAGCTGATGACGGTTTACCAATTACTCGATCGGCGTTTTGGGGGAAAGATTAAGGTGTTGGCGGCATCATTGTTTGTAGTGATGCGAAATATCGCTGACGGAATTCGCCTGTTGTTAACGGCAATCGTGCTTGCTGCTGTCTACACCTCATTTCAACCGGCCGCGAATTCCGAAGTCATCATTATTGGCTCAGTTGTGCTCATTGGCGTCGCGATGATTGTTTTTACTTACTTCGGTGGGATGGAAGCGGTTATCTGGGTTGAGGTGATCCAGTTGGGAATCTATATCGTTGGCGCGATTGCTGCCGCGGTGATCCTGACAAATTCGATTGAAGGTGGCCTAACCGCGGCGATCGCGACTGCCTCGCAATCCAACAAGTTTTCCCTTTTCGATTTTTCTTTCAGCTTGACGAAGACCTATACCTTCTGGGCAGGTTTAATTGGCGGGTGCTTCCTGACGATGAGCACGCACGGGACGGATCAGTACCTGGTCCAGCGCTATCTCTGCACAGATCGACCCAGGCGTGCTGCCGCCGCTTTGTTGACGAGTGGGGCCATCGTGCTGGCGCAGTTCATCGGATTTCTGTTCATCGGTGTATTGTTGTTCGCGTTTTATCATCCGTTCACCGATCCGGGTTACGCGACGGCGACTGTAGCGGCATACCCATTCAGCGGCGGTGACCGCGTCTTTCCGGATTTTATTACGCGGCATTTGCCGACCGGACTCTCGGGCCTGGTCGTCGCAGCAATCTTCGCTGCGGCCATGTCTTCATCGCTCAATTCCATCGCCGCAACCGCCGTCAACGATCTGTATAAGCCTCTCCGGCCGCGGATGCAGGACAAACATTATTTGAAGGTGTCTCACTTATTGACGCTTTTATGGGGCATCGTCCAAATCGGAGTCGCTCTGGTTCTGCGACATCGGAATCGGTCGGCACTGGATCTGGCCCTCTCGATTGCTTCACTAATTAACGGACCGATTCTTGGCGCTTTTCTGGTGGGCACTTTTCTCAAACGTGTGAGCCAAACCCCGGCATTGATCGCTATGCTCGTCAGTCTCGGGACAATGCTCTACATTTACTTCGCCACCAAAATCGCCTGGACCTGGTATGTCTTCATTGGCAGCGTCATAACGTTTGTCATTGCCTGGCTGGCAAGTTTCGCTTTCGCCCCGGCTCCCGCGAGTCGCCGCAACCAACTAGCCCGCGGAGAGGCAGCCGACTAAATCAACGGAGCATCAGAAACGCAAATGATTTCGCACTCATCTATCTCGTTCCGCTCGCGACTCTTTCGATCGACGGGGCAGTCCGTAATCTGCTTCATCCTTCTTACAGTACTAATCACAGGGTCGGTGTCGGCGCGGCTTAACAATCTCGGCCCCGGCAAATCAAATTCCGGCGAAGTTGCCGCCGCCCATTCCGGTGCCGCGGGAGTTAAACCATATTCTCCGCAGCCGTCGCGAGATGCGTTGAAGTGGGCCGACAAAGAGCTGCGCCGCATGTCGCTGGAGGAGAAGGTTGGACAACTGGTTTCAGTGGGTATCAATGCCGGCTTTTTGAATCGCGAAAGCGATGCCTACAAAACACTGCGGCGACACGTAGAAACCAATCATGTCGGCGGGATCATCTTGTTTGGCAGTCCGGTTTACGAATCTGTTGTCTTACTTAACCGGATGCAACAGCACGCCCGCTTGCCGCTACTCATCTCAGCAGATTTGGAACGAGGCGCGGGCATGCGCTTGTTTGACACGACGGATTTTGGCTGGGTGATGGCAACTGGCGCCACGGGTAATCCTGATTACGCGCGTCGCATGGGAGAAATCACCGGGCGCGAAGCCCGCGCTCTGGGGATTCAGCAGGTGCTGGCGCCCGTCGTTGACGTTAATAACAACGCCGCCAATCCGGTGATCAATGTCCGTTCGTTTGGCGAAGATCCAGTCGACGTCGGTCGTTTCGCTGCCGCTTTCATCAAGGGGTCGCAAAGTGCCGGCGTGATCGCCACAGCTAAACATTTCCCGGGACATGGCAACACGGCAACCGATTCTCATCGTGGTTTACCAATTCTGAACTTTTCGCTCGCGGACCTGAATCGTGTGGAGTTGATTCCGTTCCGCGCGTCAATCGAGGCGGGAGTTGGGTCAGTGATGGTGGGTCATGTTGCGCTGCCTCAGATCGATCCCGCTGCCATAGCTCCGCTCCCGAGCACGCTGAAGATTAGAGCTATCGACACAACCGAAGCCGGGGAGATCATCGTCGAGGGAACCAGCACACCTGCTTCGATGTCGCCTCCCATCGGCGCACTTTTGCGACGGGACCTGGGTTTCAATGGATTAGTCGTCACCGATGCGCTGAGCATGAGCGGCTTGACGGTTTATTTCACGCAGGAAGAGGCCGGCTTACGGGCCTTACTTGCCGGAGCCGATATGCTCTTGAAACCCGCCGATGTTGATGATTGTATTCGAGGGGTACTCGAGGGCGTCCGTTCCGGCAGAGTGACGGAAAAAAGAATTGAAGAGTCGGCGCGAAAGATTCTGGCAGCGAAATTCGACTTGGGTTTAGTAAAGCAGCGATTGACGCCCATTGATGAAATTGACGTTGTCGTTGCAAAACCCGAGGCGCTGCAACTCGCTCGCGAGATAGCCGAACATGCCGTCACTCTCGTTCGTAACGATGCGAATCTCTTGCCCCTGCGTAAGCTTCGCCCCGAAGCGCGCATCTTCAATCTGGCCATAACAAATGGCGAGATATCAACAAACCCGTTCACTTCTCTTCTGGCGCTTTCGGGCGCCAGGGTTGAAACGATCGTGCTTGACGACCGGTCCTCTGAGGCGGAAGTGCAAAGAGCCCTTGAGCGAGCTAAAGGTGCTGACCTCGTCATCGCTTCTCTCTATGGTCGGGTTCGCACTGGAAGCACAAACAGTATCGGCTTACCTGAACCTGGAGTGCGGGCCCTCAATTCGATCCTCAGCGGCCGAAGTCCGGTTGTTGGGATTAGTTTTGGCAATCCCTATTCGCTGCAAAGCTTTCCGCAACTGACAACATACCTGATTGCTTACGGCGACATGCCGGCCCTGCAACAGGCGGCCGCCCGAGCGATTTTGGGTGAGAGCGAGGTAAATGGAAAATTGCCAATCTCCCTGCCAGGTCTCTATCCGCGCGGCACAGGGATTCAGTTGAAGGTCGTCCAAAAATGAATCCGGGGGCAATCCGCAGATTACGCCGCTTTACACACAAAAGCGAATCGACATGCCGGTAGGTAAACGACAGACCTTTGGCGCACCCAGTGAGGCGCAGAGCGGTCAACTCAATTGAGGTATTGGTCTTGAATCTGAGAAATCTGTGTAATCTGCGGATGATAGATCGCAGTGTAATCGCGTTTATTACTCTCGTCCTACTTCTAAGCCACTCTCTTCAGTCCCTTGCGCAGCTTCCTCACATAAAGCCCGCGCGCGTGTCGGTTTCAACGGAACAGCTGGCGCGGATGAATTCAGTCATCGCGGAGTCGATTGCCAAAAGTGAATTGCCGGGAGCGGTCGTTCTCGTCGCCCGGAGAGGCCGAGTTGTTTGGGAGCGGGCCTACGGTAGTCGAGCTGTTGAACCGTTTCGCGAAGCGATGACGACCGATACCATTTTTGACCTCGCCAGTCTCACGAAGGTAATTGCTACCGCCACCAGCATCATGATTCTGGTAGAACGAGGAGAGGTGCGGCTGAGCGATCCCTTGTCCCGGTTCATACCGGAAATAAAAGGTGAAGGTCGAGAGCGCATCACGATTGAACACCTGTTAACGCATCGGTCGGGCTATGCGCCCGACTTTGATTTGCGCGAACGCTGGACCGGATACGATGAAGCCATCAAACGACTGCTCAAGGAGCCGCTGCGAAGTGCTCCCGGGTCTAAGCTTGTTTACAGCGACATCGGCTACATAGCGCTTGGGGAAGTGGTGCATCGGGCCGGCGGTCTCCCTCTCGATCAGTTTGCGAGAAAGAACATTTTTGTGCCGTTGAGAATGCGCGACACGGCCTTTCGCCCTTCGCGAACGAGGATCTCTCGTGTTGCGCCGACTGAAAAACGTCGCGGTCAGATGAGCTATCTCGGCGACACTCCGGAAAACATCGGTGCCGAGGGCGACAAATGGTTACGAGGGGAGATTCACGATCCAACCTCCTTTCGAATGGCCGGTGTCGCGGGGCACGCAGGTCTGTTTTCCACGGCGGCTGATGTTGCCGTCTACTGCCAGATGATTCTCAATAACGGTCGCTATCGCGGCGCACGCATTCTCAGTCCCTTGTCAGTGGCAACGATGGTGCGCCCGCGCCTGGTGGCGGAGAATGGTTGGTCCCGCGGGCTCGGTTGGGACATCAATACCAACTTTTCCACGAACCGCGGCGACGCCTTTCCCCTCGGCTCGTTTGGTCACACTGGATTTACAGGAACCTCAATCTGGATCGACCCGGCAAGCGAGATGTTCGTAGTCTTTATGAGCAATCGAGTACACCCCAATGGCAAAGGAGATGTGGCGTCCTTGCGTGGGCGAGTGGCAACGATTGCAGCGAGTTCGGTAACTGATCCGAGCGTCTTCGGGCGCGCTAAAGCTGAACACGGAAACTACTACTCGGAGTTGATGAGGGACCAGGGACGCTTCACCGCATCTAGTCTTCCCGCGTTCGTCAGCGCCGACGCCCAAGTCCTGACCGGTATCGATGTCCTTGCTCGCGATGGATTCAAACAAGTGAGCGGCCTCAAACTCGGCTTGGTGACAAACCACACGGGTCGCGATCGCGCCGGGCGGCAGACAATCGATGTGTTGAAGAATGCTCAGGGTGTGCAACTGGTCGCACTCTTCTCTCCGGAGCATGGGATTCGCGGCAATGCCGATGAAAAGGTGTCTGACTCAAGAGACGAACAAACCGGCCTGCCGATCTATTCGCTCTATGGCGAGACGCGACGGCCAAAGCCCGAACATTTGAAGGGTGTCGATGCGCTCGTTTTTGACATCCAGGATATCGGCACGCGTTTCTACACATACATCTCGACTTTGGGTTATGTAATGGAGGAAGCCGCGAAAGCCGGCCTGCCAGTCTTTGTCCTCGATCGACCGAATCCAATTAATGGAATTGACGTCGAAGGTCCGGTCGCGGATGCGGATAAGCTTTCGTTCACTGCTCACCACCCGATTCCTGTGCGACACGGTATGACGGTCGGGGAGTTGGCCCGGCTCTTCAATCAACAGCTGAAGATCAACTGCGACTTGCGCGTGATCAAGATGGAGGGGTGGCGCCGTGAGTTGTGGTTTGACGCGACGAATTTGAATTGGGTCAACCCTTCGCCAAACATGCGGAGTCTGACGGAAGCGACACTCTATCCAGGCGTCGGATTGCTCGAGACCACGAACGTATCAGTGGGGCGGGGAGCTAACACACCGTTCGAGGTGATGGGAGCGCCCTGGATCAACGGTCAGGATTTGGCAGCCTATCTCAATCGCCGGCGTATCGGTGGCGTAAGGTTTGTACCGTTGCGATTTACTCCCAATGCTTCGGTGTTCAAAGACGAAACCTGTAGCGGCATCAATTTCGTCATCACCGATCGCCAGCAGTTTCGTCCGGTGCGGATGGGAATAGAGCTCGCTGCGGCGCTGCGGCGGTTGTATCCAAACGACTGGAAGGTTGATGCCTATCTGCGACTGCTTGTTAACGCGGATACTCTCGAGCGGCTGAAACGAGGTGATGCGCCGGAAGACATTGAACGGTCGTGGGCAACGAAGCTCGAGGACTTTCGCGCGGCGCGGGCAAAGGTTTTGCTTTATGAATAGAGGAAGTTGGCCTTGGGTCTTTGGCTTTTGGTTTTTGAACTGATTGCGTATGAATCCTCTTCAATGCTCCGTTGAGTGCCGCAGGTAGGCAGACGAAAAAATTGAAGACCAAAAACCAGACCAGAGCAACCCCTGCGATTCTTCATTCAATCTACAAGTACAGCCTCCCGCCATTTGTGTACAGAGTTAACCAGGTAGAGCGCTGAAGCTTGTCGCAGATCCTTAAGGCTAATCACGCGCTCCTTGATCTTCCCGCTCGCCAGCAATTCCTCGCGAAATGTCCCGGCCAGTAGGCCTGAGGTTTGCGGTGGAGTTAACAGTTTCCCTGCAAGCGACACTACAACGTTCGCGATCGTCGACTCGGTAATCTCTCCGTCCTCGTTCCAAAGAATCACATCGTCACAGGCTGGAGCCGTAGCTAGAGCCTTCTCATAGAGCGCCCGATTTGTGGTCTTGTGAAACAGAAATTTATCGTTGGCGTTCACCGGTTGCGCCGCCAGAACAACGCGCAGTGGTTCGTCTCGAAAGGATGGTATCTCGATGGCTTCACTACAAAGCTCGCCTTCTCTTGAACTGAGCAGGCGGACTTTCCACCTGCCGCTCGGACAATCGGCAGCGATCTTTTCGAGCCTGGACGTTACCGCCAATTCACTAAAATCAAATCCGAAATACTCAGCTGACGCTCTCATCCTCTGGATATGTCGCTTCAGGAGGAAGAACGCGCCGCTCTCAAGAAGCAACGATTCCAGCAACTGAAAGGTAATCGGAGCGACACTGAGAAAAGCACTCTTTACCAAACACTCTTCGTACTCACGGGCGGCGGTTGAATCGTACGTGATGCCGCCACCGACTCCGAATGTCGCCTCTCCGCGCTCCGAATCGATTACTACTGTGCGGATTGCCACATTAAAAGTCGCATCCCCGCCAGGTCGCAGGAACCCAAGTGTGCCCGTGTAGATGCCGCGTGGAAATGCTTCGAGATCGCGAATGATTTCCATCGTGCGAATCTTGGGTGCGCCAGTGATGGAACCGCAGGGGAAGAGTCCTGCCATTAGTTGAGTCAACCCAATATCATTTCGCAGCGTCGCTTCGATGGTAGAGGTCATCTGCCACAGAGTTTCGTAACGTTCAATTTCAAACAAACGCGTCACCTCGACAGAGCCTGTGGTAGAGACTCGGCCCAGGTCGTTCCGCAGGAGGTCTACAATCATCACGTTCTCGGCGCGATCCTTGGCAGAATGCGCCAGAGCTTTCGCCATGACGTTGTCTTCGCCCGGCCACCGGCCGCGTTTAATTGTTCCCTTCATCGGTCGGGTCTGAATCGCTTGCCCTTGCCGTTCGAAGAAAAGCTCGGGTGAGAGGGAGAGAATTTTGTACCTTCCCAGATCAAAATAGGCGCAATACTTCGCTCCCTGAGCCGTGCATAGATCTCTGTACCAGGACCGCGGGTCGCCCCGGAAACTCGCTACAAGCGGGAAGGTGTAGTTGACCTGATAGGTATCTCCGCTGGCAATGAATTCGCGAATCCGATCGATTGCGATACTGAAGGCAGCGCGGGTCACGAGGGGCTGCCACGCGCCGACCTCATAATCTGAAGCGACAAACTGCAGGCTGTTTTTCGTTGGATCTGTAAATACCGCGGCCCAGGCAAGGGGAAGGGCGCCGGCGGCTTTAGTCTTCAAAACCGGATCAAACGCCGGAGCAGCTTCATAGCTCAACATCAGTGCCACCCAATAACCTGCTGCCGCGGCGGCTTCGGCAGTTTGAAGCAGAGGATAAACGTCTTCTGCTAGCGTTGTTGAGAGGATTTGAAGTGGAGAATTGAAATGAAGCGGCAACCCTTTCGCCTGCGCTTCACGCGAGCCAAACGTTGCCTCAATCATGGCGCGAGTCTACGGTTCCGGGTCTCAAGTCTCAAGTCTTGAGGTCCCCGGTCTCAGGTCTCAGATTTTCGAGTTCCTAGTTTAGAGTTTCGCGTTTCGTATTCTGAGACTCAAGTTTCAAACTACTTTCAATTGCTACTTTAACGAGTGAGCCCTGAGACCTGAGACTCAGGAGTTATCAGAAAGATTTATCGGCTAAATAAGAATCTTTAGCTATCATTATTTGAGATCCGACCATATAATGACGGCCTGACATCGGCGGACTTGAAGCATGGTCATTCCTTGGCGCTGCTATACCGTTCTCAAAACAAAGTGTTGTTCGGGAAGTTGGAATTCAGCTTAGAATTTGTGGACGTGTGATGACATCCTTGTTCGTAAGCCGATGTAGCCTCGCTTAAGGCAACGGGATCTCTCCAACCATGAAAGGATAACTATGACGACTAGTCTAAGATTTTCACTAACCTTTTTTACGTTACTGATGATTTTCTCCGGCATTTGTTTCAAGGCCCACGGCCAGAGTGCGACCGGTCGAATTGTGGGAACAGTTCAAGACACATCAGGCGCGTTGGTCCCAGGAGCTACCGTAACGGCCAGCAATCCGGAGACGAACGCGAGTTATAAAACGACCTCAAGCGACAGCGGCAAGTACGCTTTCGAAGCCCTTACTCCCGGCAGTTACACGATTTCTGTCGAACAATCGAATTTCAAAAAGTATGAAACGAGCGGGAACATACTGACTGCCAACGACACCGTCACGATTAATATTCCGTTGGAGCCCGGCAACATCTCTGAAACGGTGCAGGTGGTAGGGACTTATGAAAAAGTTCAGACGAGCCAGTCCGGGAACATCGGGACAATTGTCAATGAGAAGACCCTTGAAACATTGCCTATCAACAATCGCAATCCGCTCAACCTGATTGCAATCCAACCAGGCGTTGTTCAAGGAGATCCTTCAGAGACTAAGCTCACAGGCGGCGGGACACATGTGTTCGGAGCCCGTGACCGAGCCATAAACATCACGCTGGACGGTATTGACATTAACGAGACGTCGGCGGGCACCGGGACGTTTACACCGATCCGCACCAATCCGGATTCACTAAAAGAATATCGTGTCATTACCTCCAATCCATCGGCCGAATTTGGTCGCAATAGCGGTGCGCAGGTTGCGCTGATTACAAAAACGGGAACTAATGATTTCCACGGCAATCTTTTCGAGTTTCATCGTAATCGCGCTCTGAATGCTAATGAGTGGGAATTAAATCGCCAAGGGATTCCGCGTAGATTCTTTATCCGTAACCAGTTTGGTGGGAGTATAGGGGGCCCGCTTTACTCGCCGCGTTTCGGCGAGGGCGGCCGATCTTATTCAAACGGAAAGGATCGCACATTCTTCTTTTTCAACACCCAGTTCCAGCGCCAAATTCAAACGCGCGAGCAGGTCAGCAGGGTCTTTACACAGCAAGCGCGTCAGGGAATCTTCCGGTTCGCCAGCGGCGGCCGTAACAATCCGGCTGGCGGCACAGGTGCGTCAGTTGATACCAACGGCAATCCGCTGCCGGGAGTAACCATTGGCACATATAACATTGTGTCGAACGATCCGCGCGCGCTTGGATTAGACCCAACAGTTCTATCAATCATTGGCCTCACGCCTCTTCCTAACCGCTTTGATGTCGGTGATGGTCTTAATACGGCGGGATTTACTTCACAGGCAATTCGTACGGACCCACAACGAGATTTTACTTTACGGATCGATCACAATTTTAATGAGCGCCATAGCGTATTTGGCCGATACAGTTGGGGGCAGCAGGATACCATCGGCGACACAGGTAACCTTGGGGCCGCTCGTTTTCCCGGTTTACCGCCGATTGTAAATACCAGTCGGAGACCTCGCAACCTGGCTGTTGGCTTGCGTTCGACCCTGAGCCCGCGAACGGTTAATGAATTGATCATGGGCACAAATCACTTCGAGTTTGATTTTGAGACCGGATCACTAACAGATTCGCGAACGACTCCGATCGTTTTCTCTTCTGTCACCAACGTCACAGGTTCAAATCCCACAAATCCACTCTCTAATGCGTTTGGCAACTTTCGAACGATTAATACCTATCAGCTCCTGGATAATGTTAGCCACTCGAGTGGCGCCCACACTTTCCGCTTTGGATTAAATCTACGCTTACAGCAACATTTCGACCTTCGGGGAACAGTAGCCGGGGAGGATGTCAACCCTGAATTCCAACTAGGCGGTGCCGTCGATCCCACGACCTTCAGGCTCCCGGCGCAGTGCAGTACTAGCGTAACGACTAACTGCATCAACACCAATGACCGGAGCTTTCTTCAAGCGACCATTAATAACTTGCTCGGCAAATTGGGTCGCGTAGATGTTGGTCTAGTGGCTGTGGGTGGACAGTACGGACCTCAGGGAACCGGATTCAAGTTTGATGCATGGTATCCGGAGTATGACTTTTATTTTCAGGACGACTGGAAGGTCCGGCCTAACCTGACCTTTAATCTCGGTCTGCGATGGGAACCTAAGCCGAAACCCTACGGTAGAAACGGTAGCAAGATTATGGTTCCTAATAAACCGTTGACTCTTGGAGCGCCTCCGGCCACTGACGTCACTTTCATTGAGGGGGACCTCTTTAAGAGCGACTGGAACAACTTTGGTCCAGCAATCGGAGTCGCGTGGGATCCCTTCAGGGATGGAAAGACTGCCGTACGCGGTAATTTCCGGGTCGCTTTCGATCGCATCGTGACTTTTCTCCCTTCGTCGGCAGTCTATCCTGCTATTCCTGGGACCACGCTGGCTGTTATAAATACAGTAATAGGACAGACCGACAACCGTCTTGGAGGTGGAATACCCTCTTTGACCCCGCCGGCCGGTGTTACCCCAACGACGCGGGCGAGACCGGCCTCACCCAATCTGCTCGCGCAAGAGGTTTTTGATCCCAATTTCAAAACCCCAACAACCTACATGTGGTCTTTGGGAGTTCAGCGAGAAATTGGCTGGGGCATGGTTGCTGACATTCAGTACGTGGGGCGAGCCGGTCGCAATCTAATCGGTGGATACGAGCGTAATCAGGTGGAAATCTTCAGTAACGGCTTCCTGAATGCTTTCAACCTCGCTAAAGCCGGCGGTGAAAGCGCATTACTTAACCAATTGACATCGCTGCACCCCAGCCGCAACTCAACCGAATCAGGGGCTGCGTTCCTTCGCCGATTCTTCACTACTCCTTTGGCGAACAACAACGTTGCTTCACTCGCGTCCTCCCTGAATAACACGCTGGTCACCGCCAGTGGCGTGGAGCGGCACTTGCCCGATGCAACCGGACTAGGCCCTTTTTTCTTCAACGATTACCCGCAGTTTCTCGGTGGGCTGCAGATCATTGATAGCAACTCATTCTCGAATTACAACGGTATCGTCTTTCAACTCCAGCGCCGATTTGAACAAGGGCTGGAGTTTGGCGTCAGCTACACGTTCTCTAAGTCTCTCGATGATAAATCTTATGATCCTACATTTACCCGTATCAGCAGTGGCAACGGGCAATCCGCTCAAAGTACACCGCTCGATGCAGAAAACCGTCGGCTCACATACGGATTATCCGACTTTGACCGGACGCATGTGTTCCAGGGTGGTGGCATCATTGAGCTTCCTTTCGGCCCAGGCAAGCGCTTTGGGAAAGATACGTCTGGAGTTATCGCCCGGCTGCTTGGCGGCTGGTCGGTAACAGCAGGCTTTGTCTACGAGACGGGGTTGCCTTTCAATGTAGTATCGGGAACGAATTCGTTCAGTAACAGGAATAGCTCCCGGGCAAATTATTCGGGCACCAATTTCCGGCCGCACTACGCAAACGATGCCTCGGGAAGGCCTTTCCTCTTTACTGCGGAAGAGCGTGCGCAGTTCACCATTCCAGCGCCCGGTGAGTACGGAAACCTTGCTCGTAACGCGTTCCGTCTCCCGCGATTTTTTAATATGGATGCGGCGCTGATTAAGCGGATCGCGATCAAGGAAGGTATGCGTATCGAGTTGCGAGCCGAAGCCTTCAACCTGACGAATACCGTCCATTTGGGATTCCCGTCCGACGGTGTGACGGTTACCGGTGGGACAGCAACCTTTAGTCGCGATCAATTTTCAGATTCCTTCGCACGAGTTATTCAGGTGGGCTTTAAGTTCAGCTTTTAGCCCGCGTGCCACAGTTTTATTTAAGGTATCTGGGGCTCGTCGTTAGTGGGCAGTCGGACCTCTCGCCCTGACCGGCTGAGTTTCGAGGTAAGACTTTCGAATCTCTTTCCGAGAGATTGACGCCTGCGCAAAAAAACCAGGAAAGTAAAACAGTCGAGGGATTATCGTTTTGGTCTCCCACGAATTTCGCTTGTGCCACGCTGTTGAAAAAGTGAAAAACTTTTCTGGATCTCGCCTCCTCGTTCTCACTCTTATCGTGCTAGTTAGTGGGCTCGGTTTTAGGAGTTCGCTTGGGGCACGAGAGCCCCTTCCGTCCAGGTATGACCTGATTATTTCAAACGCAAGGATTGTTGACGGTACTGGCAATCCCTGGTTTCGTGCCGACATCGGAATCAGGAACGGCCGGATTGAGACCATCGGTCGCATCGCTCCAGCGGAGGCTGCCAGGACAATTGACGCTGCGAACCAGATCGTCGCTCCCGGCTTCATCGATGTGCATACGCATGTAGAGTCAATCTACAATTTGCCGGCGGCGGAAAACTTTGTCCGCATGGGTGTGACGACACTTGTTACCGGTAATTGTGGCAGCTCGACAACCGACGTTGCGCAGTTCCTGGGACGGATGAAAGAGAAGCCGCTGGCCGTGAACCTCGCCACACTAATCGCTCATGGCTCCGTGCGCCGGCAAGCGATGGGTTCAGATGATCGGGCTCCCACGCCCGGAGAGCTGAAGCAGATGGAACAGCTCGTCGAGCAGGGCATGAAAGACGGCGCCGTTGGGTTATCCACCGGACTTATCTATGTTCCCGGGACTTACGCGAAGACAGACGAGATTACCAGTTTGGCGCGGGTAGTCTCGCGTTACGGTGGTATCTACGCAACGCACATGCGTAACGAGGGCGAGTTTATCGCCGATGCGATTCGCGAAAGCATTAAGATCGGAGAACAGGCAGGCGTGCCTGTCGAGATCTCACACTTTAAGATCAGCAACAAGAAAATGTGGGGTCAAACTCCGATGACGATTGGCCTCGTCCGCGAAGCGCGCAATCGTGGTTTGATGGTCACCGTCGATCAATACGCCTACACCGCCAGCTCGACCTCGCTCGACTCCCGTTTGCCCGGTTGGTTGCGCGCCGGCGGGCTTGAAGAAGCGAAGAAACGTCTCGCTGATCCCGCGACGCGCGAACGCGTTCGCACAGAAATGAAGGAAGGACTCAAGCGCAGCGGCTTTAAAGACTACGCTTACGCGATGGTTGCCAGTTATGACCCTGACCGGTCGTTTAATGGTAAGTCGATCGCCCAAATCACGAAACAGGTGACTGGCAAGAACGACGTCGCTCACCAAATCGATCAAATAATCACCATGTTTGAAGCGGGGGGCGCCGGCATGGTCTATCACGGCATGAGCGAGGACGATGTGCAGCGCATCATGCGTGAACCATTCACGATGATTGCTTCGGACAGCGGCGTGCGGCAGGTGGACGAAAGCGTTCCCCATCCGCGAGGTTACGGCAACAACGTGCGCGTCTTAGGGCACTACGTTCGAGAACTCAAGTTGATTTCTCTTGAAGATGCGATTCGCAAGATGACGTCGCTGCCGGCGCAAACTTTTGGCTTTCGTGATCGCGGCATGATCCGTGAAGGGTTTGCCGCCGACCTGGTGATCTTTGATGAGAAAACTGTCGGCGACCGCGCGACTTTTGAAAAGCCGCACCAGTATCCTAGCGGGATTAGTTACGTAGTTGTGAACGGCGAAGTGGTCTTTGGCGACGGCATGACTGGAGCCAGGCCGGGCGTGGCCATTCGCGGGCCGGGCAAAACTTCGGATTAAGCATTAGCTTCGTCGACTGCTGCGTTCGACAATCAAGGTTCTTGCAACGGGTAAAGGCGCAGTGTATAAGGTTGAGTATTCCGCCGTGGGCCGTGGTAACCGCTCGAAAGTAGTTCGCACGCTTGTTCATACCCCGTTTCGCCGTCGAAAGAAGCGGTGAGTCTGGATTTTCGGAATGCTCAAAAGTTTCTCGAACATAAAAAGGAAGCAACCATGAGACACCACCTGATATCACGTCGAACGACCTTTTTAGCGTTAGTAGTTTGCTTGGGCCTGATTGGGCGATCCTTTGCACAAGAGACTACCGGAACGATCTCCGGGAATGTGAAGGATCAGAACGGAGCCGCCGTGCAGGGCGCGCAGGTGACAGTCGCGGATCCGGCGCGCGGTTTTGAGCAAACGTATAGTACGTCGGGAGAGGGTACGTTTACGGCAACGCTACTGCCGGCCAGCGTGTATACCGTTACGGTGGAATTGCAGGGCTTCAAGAAGCATGTGCAAGAGAATCTCGTTCTCAACGTGAACGACCGTCAGACACTGGACGTCGTCCTCGAGCCCGGGCAGGTGAGTGAAATCGTTAACGTGGCCAGTGAAACCTCGCTCATTCAGGATAGTCCCACTCAACGAGGATTAATTAGTGGCGATCAGATCCGTGAGCTGCCGCTCAATACGCGCAACTTCGTTCAACTGGCTCTACTGAGCGCAGGAGTCAGTTCCTCCAATCCCAGCCAGATCGGTTCCGGGGCACTCTCGGTGGTGCAGCTTTCGATTAATGGAGGTCGAACCTCGGCCATTAATTGGCTCGTAGATGGTGCGCGCAACGTCGATACAGGCTCGAACCTTACGCTTCTGACTACGCCGAGTATCGACGCTATCCAGGAATTTACTGTTCTGACATCCAACTATGCGCCGGAGTTTGGTCGTAACGGCGGCGGCGTGATTAACGTAGTCACACGGTCAGGTTCAAACGACTTTCACGGCACTCTCTATGAATTCTTGCGCAATGATCGTCTCAATGCGCGACCTCCTTTCCAAACAGTGCCGCTTCAGGGCATCAACACCTTGAGCGGGGAACCACGGTTCAAAGCGCCGCTGCGATACAACGACTACGGTTTCACCATAGGCGGACCGCTCTACTTGCCGCGGTTTGGCGAGGGGGGCCCTTCTCTATACAGTGGCCGCAACAAGACCTTTTTCTTCTTTTCCCAGGAGTGGAAAAAAACGCGTTCCGTGAATACTGCTGTGGGAACCGTGCCCACCCTTCTCGAGCGGAGTGGAAGTTTTGCAGGCATCATTAGGGATCCACTGACAGGCGTTCCGTTTCCTTTTGTGGGCGGACGATCAATCATCCCGGTTGGAAGATTTGACCCGAATGCAGTTGCGATTCTTCAGTTTATTCCGTTGCCGAATGAAGTGACGCCGGGTACAACCAACCTAAATCGCTTCCGTCGCGCGGTGGGACTTTCCTCCGATATAAGTCAGTCAATCATTCGCCTCGATCACAACTTTAATAGCAATTGGTCAGTCTATGGCCGGTACATCCACGAAAACTATTCCCGCAACGATCCGGGAGGCAATCCATTCCAGGATCCCTTCGCCGTGGGGGCCGCTGCTGGAACCATCTATCCTTATGTAGCTGAGCAACAAACAACGACACCTGGGAAGAACCTCGTGGTCTCGTTAAAGACTATTGTGTCGCCCACCGTGATTAATGAAGCGTCGTTCGATTACGCTTACAACGCTATCGTGACCACATTTTCAGGAACAGGCTTGCGTGCGAACGCCCCGGGCTTCACTTCTCCAGAACTTTTTCCCAGTACACTTCAGGGAGCGCTACCGGGTATTACTTTTTCTGGGCAAACTGCTAGCTTCTCATTTTTTAGTCCCCAAAACATCGAAAACCCCAGCTACACCTACCGCGACACGCTGACCATTGCCAAGGGAAAACACACGATTAAGCTGGGAGGTTTCTACTCGCGTGAAGCCAAAAACGAGAATGCCGGTAATGCTCTACACGGAAGTTATGCGTTCGATGGCACGCGGTCCGGTAACGACCTCGCTGACTTCTTCCTGGGCGCGCCGCGCACCTATTTCGAAGATCAGAACGAAGTGCGAGTACAGTTGCGGTACAACACTCTTGAGTTTTTTGCACAGGACTCCTGGCGAGTAACGCCGAGGTTGACACTCGATTACGGCGCCCGGTATTCCCTGTACAGTAATCCGATCGAAGTCAACGACTTCCTTACTGCCTTCCGACCCGACTTTTACGATCCCGCCCGCGCAGTCAGAATAGATCCGGTCAGCGGGAACCTAATCACGGGCAGCGGCGACCGGTTCAACGGCATCATTTTCGCTGGTGAAAACTCGCCTTACGGCCGCCGCGTGCAGAGCAATAAGTTAAATACGTTGGGACCCCGCATAGGTTTTGCCTATAACATTTTCGGTGATGGCCGAACGGTGCTCCGTGGTGGCTTTGGCGTTTATCACGACCGCACACTCGTAGGAATAGTAGAGCAAAATGCTTTCGTTAATCCGCGCATTAATTCGCGCGTAACGATCGATAATCCACTGCTTTCGAATCCTGGAGCGGGAGTCGCGCGCACCACACTGCCGGTAATTGGCTTGCTGAGCACTGGTGATCCCTTCAAAGTCCCGCGCACTATGCAATACAGTTTTTCGGTCCAGCGTGAAGTCTTTAAGAATGCAGTGTTGGAACTGGCCTATGTCGGAACCAATGGCCGAAACTTGCTGCACCTGGTTAATATCAATCAGCCGGTTCCGGGTGCGCTCACCGCGTTGACTACAGCCTTGCGTGCCGCGGGAACCATCGGCGCTACGGCCAGAGCGTCGATTAACGCCGCCCGTCCGTTTCTCGGCTATGGAGGGATTAGTGATCGGCGCACGGAAGCTAGCAGTGATTACCATTCGATGCAAGTCACCTTCAATAAGCGTATGTCACGGGGGCTGCAATATGGCGCTGTGTACACCTGGTCCAAGAATTTGACCGATGCCTCAACGGACCGAAGCGATGCGCCCCAGGATGTGCTTCGGCTCGACCTGGAGCGTGCGCCCTCGCAGTTTGATCGCACGCACATCTTCACGACGCACATGGTCTACGAGCTACCCTTTTTCCGAAACAGCAAAGGTCTGAAACGCACACTTTTCGGCGGCGTACAAGTGACCGGCGTTTACACCGCGCAAAGCGGAACGCCGCTGACAATCACGCAGACAATAACGGCCGCCACGCCGGCCAGTTCACCATTCTCTTTCGCTGACCCGCTGGGCACTGGGAGTACTCTAAGGCCCAATCTAGTCAGCGATCCACACGGCACTGGCAGCCTTACTCAGTGGTTCAATACCGCGGCCTTCGCGCCAGCATTCACCGCGTATGGATCGGCAGGCCGAGGTCTTGTGCGTGGTCCGGGAATTGACAATCTGGACATGGCAGTCTTTAAGAACTTTCGCTTCTCGGAAACCAAGAACCTTCAGCTTCGGTTTGAGGTCTTCAATGTCCTTAATCACCCACAGTACTTGAATCCCGGAACGGCGGCGACTTTTACGACCGACCTAACAGCGCCCGCGGGAAGTTTTCCGGCGCGGTTTATGCAAACCAACACCACGTTTGGCGTAATTACAGGCACCCGTGATCCTAGGAATATTCAGCTCGGCATAAAGTTTAATTTCTAGGACTGCCGGTCCAACGATCATGCCCGCGACTGTCGAGTAAGCGTCGCGGGCATTATTCTGCTTCACGGCCTGTGGTTAAATGTTCGAGATGGACATCAACGACCCGGCGTCAGACAATACACTCCGGAAATCAATACTGCTTCGCAACGCTGATATTGTACTTCCCGATCAAGTTCTGTCCGCCGCAAGTTTCCTCGTCAGGGACGGACGAATTGTTTCCGTTGGCCCCTCAAGCGAGCAGCCAGAAATCTGCGCCCACGAACCTCTCAATTTGGATGGGTTAAGGATTTATCCTGGCTTCATTGACGTGCACATTCACGGCGCCGTTGGGGTCGACACAATGTCCGCCAGCAAAGACGATTTGGATCGCGTGTCGCGCTTTCTTGCCGCACACGGTGTCACCGCCTGGTTGCCGACGCTGGTGCCTGCTCCGGCTAGGGACTACGCAAGAGCAATTAGCGCGATTGAAGCGTTGATGCAACAGCAGGCGAATGAGGAAGTGCAGAGTGGTGCGCGGGTACTGGGGGTCCATTACGAAGGGCCTTTTGTTAGCACATCACAGTGCGGGGCGCTGCGGTCGGCCTATTTCAAATCCTTTTCATCTGCGTCTGATCTTGAGTCCTTGCCCACACCAAATCCGGCTGGGGCAGTTCGCATGATGACGGTTGCACCCGAAATTGAGGGAGGCGTTGAACTGATCAGCCAACTTGTCGCGCGCGGCTGGATCGTTGCTATCGGCCACACGCGTGCTGGAATCGAAATTCTTGATCAAGCCTTTGCCGCGGGCGCGCGGCACATGACCCACTTCATGAACGCGATGCCGCCACTGCATCACCGGGCGCCCGGACCAGTCGGGTGGGGGCTGGCGCACGACGAAGTGACTTGTGACTTGATCGCCGATGGAATTCATCTGGACCGGTTGGTGCTCAAAATTTTGCTCCGCACCAGGGGGGCCGATCGTTTGACGATGATTAGTGACGCGATTGCGGCAGCTGGACAGGGAGATGGTGACTACCAAATCTGGGGAGAAACCATTGCGGTGCGAAATGGCAGGACCAGTAACGCTCAGGGAAGTATTGCAGGTTCGGTGATTACAATGCTGGCCGCTGCGCGGATGATGCAGTCCGTGGGAGCGTCTGACGTTGAAGTTGCGCGGATGACCTCAACTAATCCTGCGCGACTGCTGGGGATCGATCGCGATCGCGGGTCAATCGAGACAGGAAAGCGAGCTGATCTTGTGGCGTTAGATCAAACCGGGGCCGTGCAACTGACGATCATTGCTGGTGAAGTGGTCCTCCAGTCATAGGATTCTCCCGCAAAGGCAAGCCGCTAGACACAAACAATTACTAAGATGCACTGGTTCGTGTTGCTTCGTGAGATTTCGTGTATTTTTGTGGTTCGTGTGCTGACGATTCGGAGCCATACTAACCACGAAACCCCACTAAACTACACGAAAGAACACGAATAAGAGTTCTCGTGCAACGCCGATTACGCTAATCCTTTCCTCTAAACCCCCACACCCAAAAGCCACAAGCGATCAAAGTCGGCACGACCACGAGCGCCTGAAGTAGAAACGCGATCACATCATTGGCGCGAGCGCCCGTATATTTGAGTCCTGTCACACCCAGGAATGATGCGAAGAGCGTCACCACCCCGAGAGACAGATTGCCGATTGCCAATTAGAATACACGCGCTTCGTCCAACTGATTCATCACTATCGAATTTGTGGTGGTTAACCTTACTTATCAATTGGCAATTGGCAATCGGCAATCTTTCACGGTTCGTACATTCCTGCGCGGCGGTACGATTCGTCGAGCAGTTCGATTGGATGGCAGAGACTGAGTTCCATTCCGGCGAGACGCGCGCCTGCCCCGATCTGCATCTGGCAACCGGGATTTCCTGTGGCAAGAATCCTGGCGCCATTGGCTCGAATGTGGTCCAGCTTCTCCTGCAAAACGCCCGAAGACATCGCCGGCTCGAGCAGGTTATAAACGCCCGCCCCGCCACAACATCGCTCGGCGCCTTCGAGCGGCACCAGCCTGAGATCAGGAATTGATCGCAACAGTTTTAGCGGTGCCTCAATAGCGTGCTGGCCATTCAACAAGTGGCACGACGCGTCGTAAGTGATAACTTCCGACCCAAGGTTTGCGCCTGCTTTAATACCAACGCTCTCCAACTCCTGGCTGACATCACGAACCCTCCCGGCAAACTCTTTGGCACGAACCGCGAAGCGGTCGTCATCGGCGAGCAGGTGACCATAGGAAACCAGCATCGCGCCACAGCCGCCGGCGTTGGTGATCACCGGTGCGTTTCCATGGGCCCCAAACGCTTCGATGTTCTGCCGCGCCAGCAGTCGCGCGCCCTCGAGATCTCCGGCGTGCGCGTGTAAGGCGCCACAGCACGTCTGTGTCTTTGGCGCTTGAAGCTCAACGCCATTAACGCGTAGCACGCGCCTTGTTGCATCGTTCACCCGGCTAAATAAACCTGCAGTTACGCAACCGGTAAACAGCCCTGCCACCTTCTTTACACTTTGGGGGGCGGGTGAGCTAGCTGCTTCCGAGTTCCGAACCGACTGTTCGCCTGACGGCGGTGCGGAGCTGGCGAGCAGGGCAATCCCAAATTCAAGACGGCTGGAAATCACTCCCAGCAAACGGGATTTCAAAAGCAGGGGCGGCAGACCCGCATTGCGCAAGGATCGCACAACCGCAAAGGCTAATCTCAGCCGAGCCGGGTGAACCCAAACGTGGCGCAAAGCGAACCGCAGCAGGCGATAGCTCGGTCCGCGCGGTTCCTCGCGAACGAACAACTGAGCACGACTTGCCTCCAGGAGTTGTCCATACTCCACGCCCGCGGGACAAACCGGCTCACAGGCTCGGCAACCCAGGCAACGATCGATGTGGAGTCTGAAGGAAGGAGAATCTTCAGCCAGTTTGCCTTCTTCAACGGCGCGCATGAGATAGATGCGCCCGCGCGGGCTGTCGTTTTCGTCACCCGTCAGCGTGTAGGTCGGGCAGGCTTCGAGACATAGACCGCAGTGAACACAAGCGAGCAGCTTCTGTTCTTCTGAAGCAAGCGTCGAAGTGAATTGAGATGATGGCAATTGAGTAGTTAAGCGGGCAGACTCGACGTTTTAACTCCCGTCAGGACTTGCATCATGATAGTCAACTCGAACAACCATGTCATGCCCCCTGGCTAACTCACAATGGATTGCCGCGTTCAAGAGCACTGGAGGCTGTCTGAAATAGCATAAGCGCCTGGAGGTAATTCGCAGGTCAGGAAGGCGGACCCTGTCCCCGCTCTTTGGGCCGTCAGTTCGATGCCGCTGCGATTCTTCCTAATCCACATTCCGACCTTTGCGCGCCCATATGTCTCCTTGTCGACGGCAACAGTCAGCTTCTGGCCGTCGCCAGTCTCCAACACAACCCGGAAATAAGGAACCGAACCCTCATCTGTATGATTATAACCGGCCCACTTGTCGACTATTCTGCCCTCATACTCCGCGGGACTCAATCGGTGCCTTACCCGGTATGAGTAGAAAAGAATTCCGGCAAAACCCAACAGAATCACGGCCAGCCACAACAAACTTTTGATTTGACAGGTGAGGTCGGTCTTCCGCAGCTTGTGTCTTATCTTCACGTTTTTCGCCAGAGGATTAGTATCCTACAGCAAGCCCATCACTGCGGCGTGGATCAGTCGCGCCCAAACGAACACCAGTTTTCTCTTCGATCATGATCCCTTGCGCATCGCCGAGGTAGCGCGGCTTTGCAAACTTGTGCCCCCGCGCGAGTAGGGCTTTTTGCGTATCTCCCGATAACCCGTAGGGTTCAAATACCAATTCATCGGGCAGCCACTGGTGATGAATTCGCGGCGCATCGATCGCCTGTTGGATGTTCATGCCGTAATCAACTACGTTCGTGATCACTTGCAGCACGGTGTTGATTATCGTCGGCCCGCCCGGTGTCCCGGTTGTGAACCATAAGCTGCCATCCTTGCGCAGCACGAACGTCGGCGTCATCGCGGAAAGCGGGCGCTTTCGCGGCGCCACTGCATTCCGCTCGCCCTGAATCAAGCCGTAGAGGTTGGCAGTTCCCGGCTTGGCGGCGAAATCGTCCATCTCATTGTTCATTACGATGCCAGTACCTTTCGCCACCACTCCCGAACCGAACCAGTCGTTCAGGGTGTACGTATTGGCAACCGCATTGCCGTGGTCATCAACTACGGTGAAATGAGTAGTCTCTTCTGATTCGTAACCTGCCGGCTGTCCGGCGCGCACTTCATCGCTCGATGAAGCGCGATCGAAGTTAATAGACTTGCGCAGCTTCTGGGCATACGACTTATCTATCAGCCCGGCTATCGGCACCTTAACAAAGTCGGTGTCGCCCATGTACTCGGCGCGATCGGCAAAGGCGCGGCGCATTGCTTCCGCCGTGAGATGGTGTCTTTCAGAAGATGCCCAATCGTATTTGGCGAGTTCAAAGCCTTCCAGAATGTTCAGCATCTCGAGTAACACCGCGCCACCTGAGGATGGTGGGGGCATGGAGATCACTGAGTAACCGCGATAGCTCCCACGCAACGGCTGCCGCTCTTTTGCGATATAGGCGCGCATGTCCGCCGAGGTGATGAGCCCGTTGTTGCGTTTCATATCTGCGACTATCAGCTGAGCAGTTCGACCCCCATAAAACTCCCTGGGCCCAAAGCGCTGCAGGCGCGAGAGCGTAGCACCCAACTCCGGCTGCCGAAATATCTCGCCATCCTTATAGAAATTTCCGTTGCGTTGAAATAATCGATGCGTTTCCGGATAGCCGGAGAGATACTCATTTCCGTTAAGCGATCTCGCCAGACCGTAGCCCATGGGAAATCCCTTATTTGCCAGCCGCCGCGCCGGCTCCACTAGTTGGGCCCACGTCAGTTTGCCGGAGCCATACTTTTTCAACGCCAACTCCAACCCGGCCACAGTACCGGGAACACCCGAAGCGCGGTATCCGACAGTTGACGAACCCTCTCCCTTGATCAGGGTGCCATCCTTGTCGAGGTAGACGTTGCGATCGGCGGCGGCCGGAGCCATCTCGCGATAATCAATTGCCGTGGTCGTTCCGTTCCGCAGGCGAATCATCATGAAACCGCCGCCACCAAGATTGCCCGCGGCCGGGTAGGTCACCGCAAGCGCCAGGGCGACCGCTATCGCCGCATCGATGGCATTACCTCCCCGCTTCATCACATCTATCCCCACTTGCGAAGCGATTTGGTTAGTGGAGGCAACGATGCCGTGTTTCGCTCGAATTGGTTCGCGGGATGCGGGTACAGCATTTCTTGTGTGAGCGCTCGCCGAGAAGGGCGCGAATATGACACTTAGCGCGATTATAAGAATCAGAACGGCGCGCTGATGCTTGTGACTAAAATTCATTTTTGTCTCCAGTAATTTTCAAGAAAGTATTTGATCGCCGATCGGGAGTTGCAACTATGCGTGCGCGTTAGAAACCGGATGTGAATGAGGGCCTTCCTCGATTTCAAACCGGAAGCGTCCGGGCGACAGAATATTCTGGGGATCAAGGCTCTGTTTGATTCGCTGCATTACTTCGACGTGTTTTCCAATCCCGCCCCAGGCGTCGATTCTACTCTTAACTTCCAAAGCAGCATTCTCGAGCACGAGCGACCCACCCAGCGTCTCAGCTTCGCTCCTGAGACGCTGCAGTCGCTCAGCGGTCTGGCGGTGACTATCATTGTCTTGTTCTATCACGCGTATTCGCCCGTCGGCCACGCTTGCTTGCCACATTTCAGGAGCGTCTGACCTTGCTGTAGTTTGTTCGACCAGATGCAGAAAACTCGTGAGCTGACTGGGTGGCACAGTTGCTCGCCACACGCATTTTTCTGGAAACGTGATCGGGAATCCGGACAACACCCGCCAGAGGTTGGAGTCACCTTTGATCAGCGGACCGCGGCAGCGTCCGTGGGTCTTCAACAGGTTTTCGGATTCCAGGGTTTGCTTCTCGACCGCATCGCGCGAGCCTGCGAATTTCACCAGCAGCAATGCTTCATTTCGCTCAGCATAATCCGCCGTGGCGGTGAAGGCCGGAGAGAGCAGTTCAACTGCCGAGGGGAACAGGTTAGCGGAGACAATCTTCCGGGCGCCGGCGAGGAGAGATTCAACTTCACCCCATACCAGCACCGTCCACGTCCTTTGTGGTAAGGGACGCAATTTGAAAGTCAACTCGGTGATCAGCCCCAGCGTGCCATAGCTGCCTGTAAACAGTTTACACAAATCATACCCGGCTACATTCTTGACAACCCGGCCACCCGCTTTCACCAGTCTTCCATCAGCCAGAACAACCTGCATCCCTATGACGAAATTCCTGGCCGCACCATATCCGAATCGTTGTGGCCCGCTTAATCCCGTCGCTACAACTCCGCCAATAGTCGCCCGGCCATCGTTTGGGGGGTCGAGTGGCAGGCATTGGCCACCGCCAGCCAAATGGGAGTTCAAATCATCGAGCGTTATTCCTGCTTGGGCGCTGGCCACCAAATCAGCGGGCTCATGATCGAGGATTCGATTTAACCGCGCAGTGCTCACGATCATGTTCACACTCTTGAGTTGGTTACCAACCTCGAGCCATGTTGCCGCTCCTGCAGGTACAACACTCCAAGCCTCGCGGTCTGCGAGCTTCATGACTTCCCGGATTTCGTCGATCGAAGTTGGCGTGACTAAGAGGACGGGAGACGCGGAAAGGGAGGGGGACAGGGAGAAGGGGAGATGTGGAGAGGCGGAGATGTTCGCCTCACCGACTATGGCTGTGATTTGTTTAGCTGCACCGTCGGGGTCGAAGGAATGATGACAAGCATAGGCGGCTGTGCCGCTCTCCAGTGCGGAAAGGCTTTGCCTTTCCGGCCAGGCACCCGCCAAGTTTAGCGAGGCTGCGCCTCGCTGTTGAGATGCTGGAGTGAGCCCGGGCGGCAACCCGGTCGCTACCGCTCCCGGTTCTGACAGGACGCGCGCTTCGCCGCAGCCTTTCAGCAGGGGAATGATCTTTCCCGGATTGCAGAGGCCTAGAGGATCGAAGGCTCGACGAACACGCAGCATCACATCCATGTCGTCTTCGGAAAAGATCAGTGGCAAAAAATCTCTCTTATCGAGACCGACACCGTGTTCACCGGTGATCGTGCCACCCGCCCGCACGCAGGTTTCCATTAGTTCACGCCCGGCCTCTTTAACGCGGAGGACTTCTTCGGGCGAACGCGAGTCGAAACAAATAAAGGGATGCAGGTTACCGTCGCCGGCATGAAAAACATTTGCCAGACGGAGGTGAAACCTGGCCGCAATACGATAAGCGTCGGCCATTACTTCCGGCAACCGGGAACGAGGTACGACCGCATCCTGAATCATGGAATCCGGAGCGATTCGGCCCACGGCCCCAAAGGCTCCCTTGCGCGCCGCCCACAACTTCTTTCGCTCCGGTTCGTCGCGTGCGAGCCTGCAGGTACGAGCGCCATAGTTCAAACAGATACTTTTTACCCGTTCCGCTTCGTGATCTATTCCGGCCTCTAAGCCGTCGAGTTCAATCAACAACGCTGCGCCGATGTCCAGAGAGAGTCCCGCCGCGAACACGCTCGCTTCGACGGCGCGAATGATCTCACCGTCCATCATCTCGAGGGCCGCCGGCATTATTCCGGCTGCGATGATCGCCGACACGGCATGACTTGCGGCGTCAACTTCTTCAAACTCGGCAAGTAGCGTTCGCACCGCGGGCGGCACTGGAACCAAACGCAAAGTCGCTTCGGTAGCGATGCCGAAGGTTCCTTCTGAACCGACGAAGACCCCGAGCAAATCGTAGCCGCTCTGTTCAACCTCGCCGCCAAGGTCGACGACATCGCCTCCGGCAAGAACCACCCTGGCGCCGAGGACATGATCCGTTGTTGTTCCGTACTTCAAACAGTGAATGCCACCGGCATTTTCGGCGATGTTGCCGCCGATCGTGCACGTGCCCTGACTTGAGGGATCAGGGACGTAATGCAATCCGAGATGGGCGACCGCCCGCGAGACATGCGCATTGACTACTCCGGTTTGTACCCGGATCGTCCTGTTCACATCGTCGATGCTCAGGATCTCCCGCATCCGCGCCATCTCGATCACTACGCCGCGGTTGAGCGCGAGGGCTCCGCCAGACAGGCCTGTCCCGGCGCCGCGCGGAGTGAACGGCACTTGCGCGAGGGCAAGCACACGCATGACCTCCGAAGTCTCGGCGGTTGATTTGGGAAATACCACAGCCTGCGGCACGTATTTGTGTTGCGGCAGTCCGTCGCATTCATAAACCAGTAGCTCGCCGGGGTCTGCAAGCACGGCTTCTCGTCCCACAATTGCGCGCAAGTTTTCGACCAGTTTGTCCAAAGTGTTGTACTGATCTTGAAGCCGGAAACAAAAGAATGTTCGTTCCCATTTTGTCGAAGGAACCAATGATACACTACGCCTCGATCTACCAATAACCGGCCTGGTGCTCCGATGACGGACGTTGGTCAACACAAGCGGCTTCATCACTCAAAATGAAAATGAGATTCCTTCTTGCAGTACTCACAATCATTAGTCTTATGACTACAACCTTCCACACACGGGCAAATAACAACCCCTTATCAGCAACATTGGTAATCCTCAATGCGAGGGTGCACACAATGGATCCCGATAAGCCAACCGCTGAGGCAGTTGCGATTTATGGCAATCGTATTCTGGCGGTCGGCTCCGACGGCGAGATCCGCAAACTTGCCGGACCGCAAACAAAACTGATCCAGGGGGGCGGCAAAACGGTATTGCCTGGATTCAACGACGCGCATGTACATTTTCTCAGTGGAGGGTTTCAGCTCTCGAGTGTGGATCTTCGAGACGCCGGCACACCCGAGGAGTTTGCCGAGCGCATTCGCTCATTCGCAGCGAAGCTCCAGGCTGGCCGTTGGATCACGGGCGGTAATTGGGATCACGAACGATGGCCTGAAGTGAATGGTAAAGCACCACTGCCCACGAAGGAGTTGATCGATCGCTTTACGCCAAATACTCCGGTCTTTGTCAGTCGTCTCGATGGCCACATGGCGCTGGCGAATAGCCTGGCCTTGAAGCTTGCGGGTATCACTAAGGAGACGCGCGATCCTGATGGCGGACTCATCGTGCGAGATCCCGCAACAGGCGAACCCACCGGCGTACTCAAGGACGCAGCAATGAGCCCGGTTTGGAAAGTAATGCCCGCATCAACTTTCGAAGAGAAACTCACTGCAGCCCGGGCCGCAACTGAACATGCAGCACGTCTGGGAGTGACCAGTGTGCAAGACATGTCCGCCGGTAACGATGTGGGTGTCTATCAGACCTTGCTGGATCGCGGAGAATTGAAAACGAGGATCTACGCCGTTTCTCCGTTGCCTGCATGGGAGCGATTAGCGAGCACCGGCGTGCGCGCTCATTTTGGCAGCGGCATGTTGCGCATTGGCGGCTTGAAGGGGTTTGCCGATGGCAGTCTCGGCTCGACGACGGCGTTCTTTTACGAACCCTATCAGGACTCCCCGACTACTCGCGGACTTGCCGGAGACGAGATGTTCCCGGAAGGAGCAATGCTCGAACGTGTGCGTCAGGCGGATCGCGCCGGACTTCAGGTGATGATCCACGCCATCGGTGATCGCGCGAACGATCAAATTCTTTCTCTTTTCGCTCAGGTGACCCGTGAAAACGGCGAGCGCGACCGGCGTTTTCGCATTGAGCATGCTCAACATCTGCGCCGCGAGGATATTCCGCGCTTCCGGAGTGAAAGAGTCATCGCATCCATGCAGCCTTATCACGCGATCGACGATGGACGCTGGGCGGAGAAGAGAATTGGCAGCGAGCGCGCCAGAACGACTTACGCTTTTCGCTCTTTGCTCGATGCCGGTGCAACTCTCGCTTTCGGAACTGATTGGAGTGTGGCCCCACTGGATCCTCTTGCAAGCATCGATGCAGCTGTCACGCGACGAACTCTCGACGGGAAGAATCCTAACGGCTGGGTTCCGGAACAGAAAATTACCGTAACAGAAGCGGTGCGTGCTTATACATTAGGTTCCGCCTATGCTGAGTTCCAGGAAGGGTCTAAGGGAACCATCACAGCTGGCAAGCTTGCCGATATCGTGATGCTCTCGGAGGATGTGTTTGCAATTCAGCCGCGAGAGATCGAAAAGGTCAAGGTGTTACTTACGATTATGGATGGCCGCATTGTTTACACAACGCTGAACTAGACAGCGGTGGATCTAAGATGAGACGGAGGCCGGCTTTTTCAACGTTCGGTAGAGGAAATAGATTATTAGTCCTGCCGCTACGGCTATCGCCGAATCACGCGCCTCGATCAAAGTACTGTTTGATAAAAGCCAGAGGGATAACAGAATCGCAACTATACTGATTACTATCCCTGCCGGCAGTACAAACATTGCCGGCGGCGCGTCTTTCTGGTAACGCAGTCGCGGTAGTGCTGCACACGTTGCCGCGTATGCCAGCAGCCTCGCAATCGTGCTCACCGTAAGCGCATAAATCAAACTACTTGAAAGTGTCAGGGCGAGAACTAACGCAGCAGTCAGCAGGATGGCGACATGGGGCGTGCGGAAGCGCTTGTGAACGGCGGCGAGTTTTTGCGGCAGTTCTCCCTGCAATGCCATTGCGAAGGGAATGCGCGGAGACGACAACAGGTTTACGTTGAGGTTGCCGACGATCGACGTTATCGCACCTGCCGCTATTAATGACGCTCCTATCGGACCGAGGAATGCGTTGGCCGCGTCAGCCAAGGGACGTTCAGTCTTGCCAAGGTTCACCAGCGTTCCAATACAGACCACTTGAATCAACAGGTAGAACGCCGTGACGATCGCTATGGCGGCGAGGATGGCTATGGGCAGACTGCGACGAGGATTCTCGATTTCGCCTGCTGGCACACTCGCGTTCTCGAAACCAGTAAACGCGTAAACAATTAACAGGACCGTGGTCGAAAATGAGCCAAGAGAGGGGGCTGTTCCCAAGGAGAAATTTGCCGGAGCCAGGAAAAAGAGCCCAGTTGCGATGAAGAGTATAAGCGGAAGCAGTTTCGCTATGGTGAAGATGTTACTCGTAAGGGTTGCATCACGAACGCCCATGTAGTTAATGGCCGTGAGGGTGGCAGTCAGTACCGTAATCACCAGCGCACGAAACAATCCTGAGGATGCCGGAGGCCAAAAGAAACCTAAATAAACAATCAGGAGATTACAGTTGGTGGCATACGCGCTGATGCGCGCCAGCCAATTCAGCCAGCCAACCTGGAAACCGACAGTGGGTCCAAAGGCGACTCGCGCGTAACGATACGGACCGCCGGTATCAGTGAAGCGACTGCTAACTTCCGCGAAACAAAGAACGATCAGAACAGCCACAACGGCGCAGGTCACAAAAGCAATCAGACTGTAGGGGCCGATCAGACCAAAAGCCCTGGCCGGCAAGACGAAGATGCCGGCACCGATGACGCTGTTGATTGTAAGTCCGATGAGATCCCATTGACGGATTCCGCGGACCAACCCTTCTCTCGATACATTTTCCATTGTGTGACTTATAATCAGGGCAGAGGGCGTAAGTTTCAAGCTTGAAGTTTCAGGAAGAAGACTTGCGACCTTGAAACTGAGAGCTCATTCTCTGACCACAAATCAAGATCATGAAACAAACCATAGCGGTCCTTGTCGCCGCCTTTCTCGTACTTTCACTCGTTTCTGTTTTGCCCGCCTCGGCTCATCACGAGTTGAGGTCGATAAGTTCCTCTCAAACTTCTTTGCAGGCGCTGGTCGACGCTGCGGCCAAAGAGACTCTCGCGCGCTTTGCCGACAAAAAACTCGAGGAGAAGCAGCTCTCAATTACGCTGATCGACCTGCGCGATCCGCAACATCCAGTTACCGCAAGTTTTCGCGGGAATGAACGGATCTATCCGGCAAGTGTAGTCAAACTATTCTATCTAGCCGCTGCTCACCGCTGGCTTGAAGACAAGAAGATCACCGAAACTGCCGAACTGAAACGGTCGTTGAAAGACATGATCGTGGATTCATCGAACGAGGCGACTCAATACGTTCTGGATGTTATCACGCATACGACCGGCGGCTATGAGCTGCCGCCCAAAGAGATGCAGAAATGGCAACACCAGCGTAACGCAGTGAATCGTTACTTCACCTCGCTTGGCTATACGAACATCAACGTCAACCAGAAGACCTTCTGCGAGGATGCCTACGGCCGCGAACAAGTATCGCGGGGACCCAAGGGCGAGAATCGAAATAAACTAACGACCGATGCGACTGCGCGCCTGATGATGGAAATTGTTACCAGCAAGGCAGTAACGCCAGAGCGTAGCGCCCGGATGATGGAGTTGTTAAAGCGCGAATACTTTGGGAAGAGCAGTGATGCGGACGATCAGGGTCACGGCTTCACCGGCATTGCCCTTAAAGATGTTGCCGGCGCTCGGCTTTGGTCAAAGGCTGGCTGGACCAGCACCACCCGGCACGACGTGGCTTATGTTGAAATGCCGGATGGGACAAAGTTTGTGTTGGCAGTTTTCACTACAGATCATGCGAATGAGCGCGAGATTATTCCGACAGTGGCGCGTGCAGTGATTGACGGACTGCGGCAATCGAAATAAGAGCGTTGATGTTGAAGCGTACCATTGCACTTTGGGAATGAAGTCAGTACTACCACGCCGTAGCGGGTAGGCCAATTCATTGCCGGTGGCTATTTGCCGATTGTCGATTAGTCGAAGTCAGTACCACCAGGCGGTAGCCGGTGGCCCGTCGGTCAGCATTCAAGCTCTCGCCTTCGTTGATGCTCGAATACAACTGTAAGAATCACACGCAAAACTGGGGTGCTTGGGTACCGGCCCACCCGCTACCGCGTGGTGGTACTGACCTCACTCCCAAACTTCATTAATATTCCGTAACCTGAGATGGAAATGATCGAGGACCTTTCAAGGCAGCATTACCCGCTGACGAGTTTGTTCCCTCGCTTGCGTGAGGTCGAGAAGTTTCGACTCACGGACGAGCAGATTACCTTTTTTCATACTAACGGCTATCTGGCAGGCCTTCGACTTTTTGATGACGATCAGATTGATGCTCTTCGCGCCGAATTCGTCCTTCTCAGCGATCCCGATCATCCCGGCCGCCACCTCTTCTACGAGTACAACTCCAATGAATCGACCGATCCATCACGAATCCTGTTTCACGCTCTGGGTGCATGGCGGGTCGCACCCGGGTTTCACGATCTGCTTTGGAACCCGGCCTTCCTCGTGCCTGCCGCGCAATTGTTGAAAGGATCCGTCCGCTTCTGGCACGACCAGATTTTTTCCAAGCCCGCTCATCACGGCGGGATCGTGGCCTGGCATCAGGACTAATCTTATTGGACGCGTACGCAGCCGATGCAGCACATCTCATGCTGGATCGGGCTGGACGATTCCACTCGTGACAATGGATGTGTTCATTACGTCCCGGGCAGTCATCGCTGGAACCTGCTTCCTGTTACCGGTTTGGCAAACAACATGAACGCGATTCGGAGAGTGCTGGCCGATCAACAGAAGAAGCTGTTCAAACCCCTGGCAATCGAGTTGAAGAGAGGTGAGGCTTCGTTTCATCATCCGTTGATGGTTCACGGTTCATACGAAAACTCAACGGATCAACCTCGACGTGCGGCAGTGCTCAATGCCTTTCGCGATGGCGTCGTGTCGGCATCTGACGAGCCCCTACTCGCCGGAGTGCCCGCGATAGCAAAGGGAAATAAAGTGGAAGGACAATTGTTTCCTTTGCTGTTCGATTCTGATAATCGAGAATAGGTATATGAACCGTTATCTCAGATTGGAACCCGGATGGGGCAGAAGCAGTGCTTTGGTAGGCGGCGCTATTTGGCTCCTGCTGTTCTCATTACAAATGGGGGATTCGCCTGAGACAGAGTTAATTCAGAGAATAGTTCTGCTGGGAATACTTGTCATCGTTCCCCTCGGTCTTTCGCTCGTGCCGGGCGCAGATCCACAAGCACGAAAAATATGGCTTTATCGATTAGCCTTGGTTGCACAACCGTTGGGAGCAATCGCAGCCGTTGCTTCCTTTCTATTGCAACCTGGCCTGCCGGCTGCCGCTCTCGCGTGTCTCTGGTTTTTTGTCACAGGGGTGATGGCGCTGCTGGGCCTTTGGCGCCTGGGAAGGCACGAATTGAGATCGGCTGCGGAAATCTCCATTAGTGCCGGGCTGCTTTACGTACCAGTGGCCGGTTTTTGGTTAGTTGTTTCGCGCCTTGGCATACAGCTTTTGGGCTACGGCGACACAATCATTTTGCTTACGGCGGTTCACTTTCATTTTGCCGCTTACGCTGCACCAATTCTGGCTGGACTTGCGGGAAGGCAACTGAGCAAGAAGCGGAACCTCATCCGAATCTTTAAATTCACGCCAATAGGAATTATAGCGGGAACACCTCTAGTGGCAGCGGGCATCACCCTCTCGCCAATGGTGGCTTTGGTCGGCACGGTAATGATCACAGTTGGTCTGTTGCTTTTGGCTCTGTTGACTTTAATCTGGATTCTGCCCTCGATACCTTCACTTGTCTCTCGTCTACTGCTGCTCATTTCATCCCTCTCAACCTTGCCGGCAATGCTCCTCGCCTGTGCATACGCTTACAGCATTGTCTTTCAGAAACTGATCATCGATATCCCACAGATGGCCAAGACACATGGCATTGCCAACGCATTTGGTTTTGCGCTTTGTGGCCTCGTCGGTTGGGCTTTGATTGTGGAAAGGTCAGAGCCGCTTGAAATCAAGTCGCATTTGAATTGAGTGCGTCCTGAAGACGCTTGCCCCGCTGGCTATCTCGTGAACGGCGCATCAAGGCCGTTGGCCCGCACACCTCCAACTCAAAAGTAGTTTCAAAGCGCTTGGAACTTTGTTTGATCGGTCGTGTCTAATCGTGCGCCTACCGCTTAACAAAAGGAGGGTTGCGATGTCAGCTACTGTACCTTTCGCGAACAAGCCGAACATCAATGTCACACCATTAATCGACGTATTGTTAGTCCTGCTCATAATCTTCATGGTGGCTGCACCCTTGCGACCGAATCGGTTCGCGGCGAAGCTGCCAGCTCCCCCCGATGACCGGCCACTTCCTCCCGATGACCTGACTCTGGTCGTGACGATAGACGCTGATCGCACGTTGAAACTGAATCAGCTGAGCAATATGGGTACGGTCGATGAACCACTTAAGCTTGTCCAGACGCTTGCAGATCTCTTTCAAGAGCGCGCCAATAACCGGGTATATCGCCCTGACATGCTGATGCGGACAGATGTTCCCGAGAGGTTGAGGATTCAGAAGACAGTTTTTGTCAAAGCGCCGCGCTCTATCCCTTATGGCGAAGTTACAAAGGTGATCGACAGCATAAAAGGCGCGGGCGCGGATCCCATCGGCCTGCAACTCGACAATCTGAATTAGGCACGCTGAGCTCGCAGATATAATTCTTAATCAACAACTCGGGCTGGTGTAAAATCTCCCCAGAGATGTCGCCAAAGATCCGAGAGATCCGTTCAATTGCGCTTCGGTATGGTCTGGCGCTGGGCTCATTCGTCCTCGTGATGCTTGTCATCCTGGGTCTCCCTCGGCTGACCTCAATCAGGATCGACCTCACATCATTGATCATCCTCGTGATGATCGGCAGTGCCTGGTATCTCGGGCGCGGTCCCGGACTGCTGATAGCGCTACTCTTCGAATTCACCCTCGATTATTTTTCTACGGCGCCAATCAACGGCAGATTTGGATCATCGCCTTTAACCGGATGGTGCTCTTTGTGAGTCTGGTGTGGTTCGCCAGTTCACGCCGGAAAGCCGAGAAAATCCTCCGGGAACAGCGCGAATGGCTGCAAGTCACTCTCTCCCGTATGGGCGATGCGGTGATTGCTACTGACTTGAATGGACGGATAAGTTTCATAAATCCAACTGCGGAAGCTGTGACAGGATGGACGACGGCGGCCGCCAGCGGCAAGGCGTTCGATGATGTGTTTAGGATTATCAGTGAGGTGAACCGGTTGAAAGTCCGTTCGCAATCGTGAAGCGTGAAGGCAACGTCGTTGGTCTTGCCAACCATACGGTTCTGATTACGAAAGACGGGCGCAAGATCCCCATCGAGGATAGCGGCGCTCCGATCAGAGACCCCGATGGCAAGATAATCGGGGTGATCGCCGTCTTTCACGATATCAGCGACCGGCGCCGCGCGGATCAGGAGCGCGAAGAACTCCTTAGGCGTGAGCGGGCGGCGCGCCAGGAGGCAGAAGATGCGGACCGCTTGAAAGATGAATTCCTCGCCACCGTCTCTCATGGAACTGCGTACACCGCTCAGCGCAATTCTGGGATGGTCGGCGATGCTTAACCTTGGCGACATCGACGAGGAGACCACCAGGAGTGCGCTGGCAGTGATCGAACGAAATGCACGCTCACAAGCGGCGATCATTGATGACATTCTGGATGTGTCCCGGATTATTACTGGCAAGTTAAATATTGACTCACGAACGGTTGATATCGCGCCCATCGTCCACACCGCTGTTGACACGCTCCGCCCTGCGGCAACAGCCAAGGAAATCAAAGTTTCTGTTTCACTCGAACAAACACGAGGCTTCGTCATCGGTGATCCCGATCGGCTGCAACAGATTGTTTGGAACCTCATTTCGAACGCTATTAAATTTACACCGTCGGGTGGCCGCGTCGCTGTTCGCCTCGCGCGGGTCGATTCAGATTTTGAACTGTCCGTGGACGACACCGGGATTGGAATTAGTGAGAATTTTCCACACGTCTTTGAACGTTTTCGGCAGGCAGATTCCTCAACTACGCGCAGTCACGGTGGGCTTGGCCTCGGCCTCGCAATTGTCAGGCATCTTGTCGAATTGCACGGAGGGACGGTTTTAGTCGAGAGCGAGGGAGTAGGGGCCGGGACAAAATTCACTGTGCGACTAAGTGCTGGGCATTATCAGTCGTCCCGCTTGCGGGACTCCGTCACCTGATTTTGTGCAATACTAGTTACAATTGTTTCGTTTATAATGAAGCTAAGGTGTTTTCCTGGCTTACTCACACCAAGGAGTTGAAGATGTTTTTCATCGGGAGTCGGTTTCGTATTGCGCCCCTTGCATTGGCGCTGACTTGTTTTGTTTTCGCATCGCCCCTGCAGGGACAGGACGGTGGCGGTTCCCTTAACCGCGACCTCATTGGCGGCGCCTTATTGATCTTTCGCCAGCCTGAAAACCCGCCAGTGGGCGGTGGCCGGCTTCGGGGACACCGGATCACACCGCGAGTCGCCAAAGAGCAGAACCGAATTATCGCCCGCGCGAATGCCGCTCGTAGCGCATCCACGCCGCGCTACACGGAAGCGGAACAACAATATCGCCAGGCTGCCGAGCTCGATCCGACCGATGCGCGTTCCTATGCTGGATTGGGGAATGTCTATCTTGATCAAGGCAAATTCAACGATGCAATCGAGCAGTATCGCAAGGCCATTAAGCTAAAAGCCGACTATAGCGACGCTCTGATGCCATTAGGTTACGCCCTCGTGAGGTTGAATCGACTTCCGGAGGCAATTGAGACTTACGATCGCGCGCTTAAAGTCGAACCGGACAACCCGGAGATTTATAACAATCTGGGCTACCTCTACAACCACACGGGTCGTTACAGCGAAGCAGTCGCAGCGTGTTTGGAAGCGATTCGCTTACTGGGCCAAACCGGCGAAGCCTTCAAGCAGGGCTACCAGACGCGTCAGGAAGTTTTGTCTCACGCATATAAGAACCTCGGCAACGCTTACAGCGGAATGAAAAACTACGAGGAAGCGGCGAAGGCGTTGCGGCAGGCGACTACAATCGAGCCGAATAGCGCTTCGGCCTTTTTTAATCTGGGACTGACGCTGTATACCGGTCGTCGCTATTCAGAAGCGATCGAAGCCTACAAAGAAGTGATCAAACTGAGACCAACGCTGGCCGCCGCCCGGTTCAATCTCGGACTGGCCTACCTTGCGATCCATGATAAGAAAGCAGCCACTGCGGAATATGACGCACTAAAACCGCTTGATGCCAAAGCAGCGGAGCAGTTGCGTGTGATGATCCGGCAGTGAATCAGCTTGGGTGTTTTTATTTACTCAACGCCTCTCCGCCATCAGCTCACGCGTTCAGCCTGGTTGACATTATTGTCAGATCGATCGAGTATTCATTTTACCCTTCGAGTTCAACCCCCTTCGGCAAATCCCCCCTTGTATTGTGTTGGCTGATTCGTAATGCGAGTTGTCAGCTTGCACGGAAACTAACAGCAGCATTACCAGCGAATCTAATTTCCACTTGGAGGTGAAGAAGATGCAGGTGAGAGAAGTCATGACCGCTGATCCGGCGTGTTGTATTTCAGAAACGGCTTTACAAGAAGTCGCGCAGATGATGGTCGATCACGACTGCGGTGAAATTCCCGTGGTCGAAAGCAGGGACACGAAACTTCCCATTGGCGTTATTACCGACCGTGACATCGTTTGCCGCACGGTTGCCCGAGGTATCAATCCGCTCGATCTTACGGTTGCCGATTGCATGAGCAAACCGTGTGTCACAGTAACACCGGAGATGTCTGTGGAAGAGTGCGGCAGGATAATGGAAGAAAATAAAATCCGCCGTGTCCCCGTGGTGGATGCTGATGGCTCGTGCTGCGGCATTGTGGCGCTTGCCGACATTGCTTTACGTTCGCGGCCGGGTGTGGTGGCCGAGGTCGTTAAGGAAGTATCAGAACCGAGTGCGGCGGCGTCAGCGGCTGGGAAATAGTTTTCGGGCGACGTGAGTTTGACGTACTCGCTTTAGTTAGTGACTTCGGGCGGTAAAGAAACGCGTGGGTTCCGAGTTAGGCGCGCTTAGTTGTTTCAGAAACCGCCCGGAGCGAAGCAGCAAATAACCGAGCTGATAGGGGAAGCGCGGCAGGCTGTTGAACGCCCCTCCAGTACCTACTGTGCCCAGGATTGGTGTCGGCCAACGCGCAGCCAGGGCTTGCAATACTCCGCGCGGATGGCGCAAGTAGAAATCCAACGAAGCTTGTTGAGTGAAATGACTTGAGAACGGCCTGCCCCAGGCCTTCAGAACACATTTGACAAGCCAGGCCGGCTGTCGGTCACTAACGGCGAACGGAGTGTCGCCGATTTCAGCACCGAGTAGTTCACCCGCCAAGCCTATGGTGACGGCAATCCAATCCGCGTGCCTGCGGTTTTCCCCCAAACAAATGTCCCATGAGAAAGCGGCGGGACGCGATTCAAGCACAACGGCGATGTCGCAGAGACCGCTGGCGCGTTCGACGCCGTGACGCAACAAGTGGAAGCATAAAACGCGGAAATGATCCTCTGCCGACAGCACTCGCACCTCTACATTTTCGAGCGTCACAAGTTGCGAGCGAGCGAAGACTTCATCCCACTCGCGATCGTCGAGCATTCCGATCCCGTTGTGTAAATCTACGGGATAGCAATCGCCAGCAGCGCTCAAGACCTCGCGCGCCGTTTTGTATTCCTCCGGCCGGACACATAGATCGATGTCACCATAAGGACGGAGGCCCGGTTCAGGATAGAGACGCGCGATAGCCCAACCCTTGACTAAAATCGACTCGACGCCTGCAGCGCGAAAGAGTTTAAAAACTTGCTTGATTTTGATTTCGTGGAGGGCCGCTTGAATCGCATGCAGACGGTAAGCCTGTTGCAATTCGGCAGCTGCTGGACTTTCCGCCAGGAAGGAATCGCGGATGCGGCGCCAAGCCGACGCCCCTGCGCCTGATTCCAGGAGCAGGGGCGTAATCGAGGTCAAATCTGAAGCTGAGAACTCAGGTGCAGCCGGTGTTTGCCGCCAGGATGTTGCGAGCGCCGTAGCGACAAGTTCTCCGCGCGTCTTCATGGCGGCAGCTCGACTGTGCTTATGCAACTACTGGCACTTACAAGCCCCTCCGGGAGTCACCGCCCCGAATGGCTGGCACGTTTGTCCGCCGCTTCCTCCCGTGCACGGGGTGCCACCGCAATTCGGCTGCGTGCGAGCATTACAGACCGATGGGCCGATGGATGTCTGCGCGTTGGCGGCGGTCGGCGCCACGATGGAAACGATGACGGGTAGCGCGAAGGCTGCCGCGGCACCGATACGCATCATCTGCCGTCGGGATATCCGGGGCACTCCCTCAGGTCGCGCGATCTTCTCTTCAAGCAGGTTGAACTTGCTCAACTGCTCCAGCGCAAGCCATACAGTCTGCTCATCTGCGGGCACGTCGAACTCCTTACTTAGCGCCTGAGCGACTTCGGCCACGGTCCTCCGTCCGTTGCATTTCTTCCAGACAAAGGATGCGCTCGCATTTAGCGAGTGAGCCTTATCCCGTTCCAAATCATAAACAAGTACTTCATCGTGAAGGGCCTTAACGACCAGACCGGCTTTCCTGGCGCGCGGCACTACCTGTTCGTCCTTTTGTCTCATGGTTTGTCCTCTGGGCTGCTCATTAAATTGCTTGCTGGGTCAAATCAATTGCTACGTCGATGGCGTGAGCGCGGATATTATCACACTAACGTCGGGATAAGGATTGCAAAATCAACTCCGCTGTTTCTTTCGCATCCCCCCTCCGACCTTTGAAAATCGTAGCATTAGCCACCGCCTGCTGAATACTGGTGAGCGACTGTTCTGGACGTGTGCGCGCAGGCACCGTATTAGCCAGCACTTCAAGCGCACCTTGTCCTGGCGAGAGTTTGCGCGGTCGCCAACGTGCCCCTGCTTCATAACGGCTGACGACAATCATCCCCACTGGCAGTGGCTTAACGCCAACTTTTCCTCCCAGTGTCTCCGCTCGCACCTTTGTTTGCTCGTCTGTTCCCGGTAATCGCATTCCCAGGTTTCGCGGATAGGGATGAACGCGACCCCGCTCGTCGAGCACCGCGTACTCATCTGAGTAATAAGTCGCACCAGCACGCACGAGTTCCGCGGTAAGGGTCGTCTTGCCGCTCATGCTACGTCCGGGAATGACAATCGCCTGTCCCTTCCATTCAACAACCCCGGCATGCACAAAAATCCTCCGCCGCGCCAGGATACCTACGTAGATTTGTATGTCTGACTCAAAGATGTTGAGCACCAGTTCGGGATCGAGGGACCTTGCGGCCCGAATCCCGCCCGCATACAAAAGATTAAAACGGCGCACGTTCGAGCGGAGACTCGGAGTGCTCAGCAGCAGCGAATACATGTTCGTTACAACAGGAGACGCCGCCGGCTTCCAACCCGGCGGAAGTCTGTCGATCATTTCCTGCAGGTACTGTGGCTCGTTGACCCTGAGACCTATCCGTACTCCATAGGAATTGATGGCTATGCCTGCCGCCCACCCGAGGCGGTCGATTTTCTCCGTTCAAGTCGAAGAATATCGGTAACGAGGTAACTCGGACATGCTCGCTCGCACTCCTCTTACGTTGTGACGATTGCGCCGGTAAAACTTTGGAAAAAATCAGGCACTGGTTGGGGGAAGGTTCGGGGAAATCTTCAGCCGCCACTATTAGCGCTGAGAGATTTACCAGGGTCATTGGCCTGATCTGTCGCGTAATAGTCTGAATAGTATCCGGCGTAGTATTCATCCGCTTCCAGGTCTGAATAGTTTATGACTACTCCATAGATCCGGGCGCCGACTTGCGTGAGGCGCTGTTTCACTCGTCGCGCTACCGTCCGGGAGCTTCGTCCACTGTCCACCACGATCACGACGCCATCCACGAGCGTAGAAAGAAGAGCGGCATCCGCGAAGGCGCTCGCTGGGGGTGAATCAAGGATCACGTGCGTAAACTTTTCGCTGACGATGTTAAGCAGGTTGACCATTTCGTCTGAACCGAGGAAGTCAGCCGGATTGGCGGGCATCGGCCCAGCAGTCATTATCTTCAACTTGGGGACGTCGGCGTAAGTCTGCAACAAGTCATCGACCTCTACCTGCTCGCCGCACAAATAACTCGTCAAACCGGTAGTGTTGGAGAGCTGGAAATGATCGTGCACGCGTGGTCGCCGCAGATCGCAGTCCACCAGAAGCACGTCTGCGCCTGATTGCGCGAGGGTGATGGCGGCATTAATCGCCGTCGTCGTCTTCCCATCGCCGGATTGCCCCGAAGTGATCAGGATTCTCTTGGGCGGTGCGCCGACCGAGCAGAAGCGTAACGATGTGCGCAGTTGCCGGTAGGCCTCAGCCGTTGGCGACCTCATCTCTTTAGTAAGCTCAAGCGCGCTGCCGCCACCGTTGCTGATCTGTTTCACATTGCGTCGCCAACGAGTCAGCGTCCGCCGGCGCGAGCCGGGAATCATGGCGAGAGTGTGCAGTTGCAGGTGCATCGCGACATCATCGGCGGACTTCAACGTGTTGTCCAGGTAATCGAGAAGAAAAGCGAGACCGATTCCGAAAAGAAGAGAAAGCAGGAAGGCAATAAAAATCTTACCGATCCGGCCCTGCGGCAGTGGCGCATCCGGATGAGCAGCGGGCGAAGTTATGGTGATGCTGTTGGTTTTGCCGTTGGCGGCGATTTCCAGCTCTTTCTGATGCTGGAAGAGCGTGTTGTAAAGCTGCTTGTTAGTTTCCAGTTGCTGGTTGAGGCTGCTCAACATGATCTCAGACTGGCTCTGTTGATTCGCCGCGCCACGCTCCTGAGAATAAACCTGTTGCAGCTTCTTCTCACTCTCGAGTGCCGCGTCATAGCGCGCCTTCAGGATCGACAACGCTTCGCCGGCACTCTTATCCAGATCGGCTTTGAGGTTCTTTATCTGCGCATCGATCTTTTTCACCTCAGGCCATTCCGGGGTGTAGGTGACCAGCAACTCGGCACGTCTTCGCTCCAGGTCATTCAGAGTCCTGCGGGCATCCTTGATCTCCTTGTCCTCATGCACTTCCGGGATTGACCAGATATCAGTCGCTTTCTTTGCACCTTCGTAAGCTGCCTGGAGGTTCTTACGTTCGTGCTCCTTGGCTAGCAACTGGCCACTCAATGTGCCCAGACGCTCGACCGTAAGGTTCTGTCCTTTTGCCTGACCTAAAGGTAGATCGTGGTTCTTGAGATAGTTGATGCGCTGTTCTTCAAGCTGCCGGATGGAGAGCTGCAGGTTGGCAATCTCGCGGGCAAGTTTGTCAGAAGCATTCATCGAGCCCGCGGTCTCCCGCTTCACGTCGTTCTTAATGAAGACGTAGGCTACCGCGTCGGCAACCTTCATGGCGACATCCGGATCGAGGTGCTTGTAACTGATCGCTACGAGATTCGATTCCTCGACGGGACTGATGCCCAGGTTGGCGGCGAGCACGCCCACGTAGGGCGCCAACTGCTTTTGTTCTTCGACGGTAAACGTATCGGCGCTGCTTTCAACAGCGGCGGCAGATTCCAGCGGCGGCGCCGCGGCTGACGGCAAGTCAGTCGAGCCTGGTTTTGCCGTCGCTCCTTTGCCGGCAATCCTTCGCAGGGTAGCCACAATCCCGCGCTCCTGTGGAGCGATAAGAAACCCGCGGTTATGAGGCAGGTCAAGCATCGCAGCCACCTGGTACATCAGGTGCGGATTTCGTAGTGATTGAATCTGGGTATTCCAGTACTCCGGACTGCGAAACGAGTAAAAGACCTCTTTGGTCTGGAGAAAGTTGTTCGAGTGCTGCTCGATGCGAATAACAGTTGTCGCTTCGTAAACAGCGGGCTGCTGGGTGACATAGAGAGCAGCAATCGTGGTGACGCCCAGCACGAGACTAAGAATGAGCCACTTGCGCTTGAGAAGTACCCCCAGGTAGTCGACCAATTCGGGAGGTCGCTGGTACGGTCTGGCGTAGTCCTCCTGATACTTTTGATCCAGCAGGCGCGCGGGTTGAAGTTTGTTGGATGACGATGGCGTTAGCAGAGGCGTGTTTCTGGATAACATATCAAGTTAGCAGACAAAATCTTGTAAGTGCGGACGGAAAGAAACTACGGGCTACTCTCGCGAGCGACAGTTTAACTGGCGGTAAGCAGAACTGCAACCACCGATTTTGCGAAGCTGTTGAGATGAAGAGAGTTCGCCAGAGTAGCGCGTCCACGAATGTTCGGTTTTCAGGTGTGTGTCCACAACCTTGTTTGTCTTCCGCGAAGATCCTTTCTTGCTCCAACTCCGCGACGACGAACGGTTTCAAAAAATCGGTGAGCGATTGAGATTGGAAACTGAGGGCTGATTTACTCGCTAGGCTCGATGCCTTTGGCCGAACTGAATCCGTTGCAGGAGGCCAACTACTGGAGAGCTTCAGCTAGTGCTTCGAACTCCGGGTCGATCTCTTCAAAGTGCGAAGGCTTCTCCAGAAGTTTCGCCAGCGAGGGCGGGACTGCCAGTGGTTTTTTGATGAGTGGTTCTACGACTGACTCAAACTTTGCTGGGTGTGCCGTTGCCACAATGATCCAGTGGGGGGTGGTAAGGCTTTCGCGCAAATGAACTGCCGTTGCAGTGTGGGGACACCAGGTCTGATGCCAGCGCGTGCTGCCCCGAGCGATTGCGCTGGCGATCTCCTCATCGCTGACCGAAACGGCCTGCGCGATTCTTCGGAGCTCCCTAACCTCTGGGTTCAGATGGAGCAGTCTCTCCATGTTGCTAGGATTTCCCACGTCCATTGCGTTCGCGAGGGTCGGAATGGTCAGATGCGGCTCCCACGAACCGGAAGCGAAATAGTTTGGCACAGCATGATTGGCATTGGTGGCAAGAATTATCTCCCGCACCGGCAGCCCCATCCCACGCGCCCAGAAGGCGGCCACCGCGTTACCCAGATTGCCGGTCGGGATGATGAAACCAGGTGGCGCCCCTTGTTGCCGTAAATACCAGATGCCCGCCGCTGCGTAGTAGACAGTTTGTGGAAGGATTCGCCCCTGGTTGATGCTATTCGCGGACAGAAGACCCTGAGCCTCTGCCCACTCCCTGTTCCTGAATGCGGTTTTAACGATGTGTTGGCAGTCGTCAAAGTCCCCCCGCACCGCGAAGGCACGTACACTATCGCCCCAGCAGGTAAGCTGGCTCTGCTGACGCGGCGAAACTTTGTTCTTGGGGAAGAGAATGATCACCCTGATTTCAGGGTGTTCGTGGAAGGCCGCCGCCACCGCTCCGCCGGTGTCCCCCGAGGTGGCCACCAGCACAGTCCGCCGGCCGGGAAGCCGCGATATGCAGGCCGCAAGGAAGCGCGCGCCAACATCCTTGAAAGCTGCCGTCGGGCCATGGAACAACTCGAGCACGGCGGTGTCGTCGCCTATGTACTTTAGTGGGATGGGGAAGTTGAACGCCTCTCGGCAAATTTCGCCAAGGTGAGGTTGCATCACGTCGCCGGTAAAGAAAGGCTTCAGGAGCTTCGCGCCAATCTCTTGCCAGGACTCAAGATCATCGAAATCTCCGATCTCGAAAGTGGGCAAGCTCTCCGGCACATAGAGACCGCCGTCCGGCGCGAGACTCTTCTGGATGGCTTCGGAGAGAGTCAGTGTCGGAGAGATCGAGCGCGTGCTGCGAAATCTCATCGGATGATTGTAGCCCCCTGTTGGCGGACGGAAGAGATCCACGAGTCCACTTCGGTCAAGCCGTGTAACTTGAAGGCCTGGACCATCGCATCCCGTACTTGCGACGCCGCTTGGCTTGACGTCACCCAGGCGAACACGCTCGGGCCGGAGCCGGAGATTGACGCCCCGATCGCGCCCCGCGCCATTGCCGCTGCTTTCACTTCGGCGAAGCCAGGGATGAGAGGCGCCCGCTGCGGCTCGATGACCAGATCGGAAAAGGAATGCGTGATCATCTCAACGTCATTGCCAAAGCAGCCCGCGATGAAGCCTCCCAGGTTGGCAGACTGCCTAACGTGATCAGCCAGGGAAACGCTTGGTTTAAGAATGCTCCTGGCTTTGTGCGTGTCAACGCGTAACCGCGGGTGAACGATAACGGTGAGGATAGTTGCCGGTATGGGCACACGGACGTAGCGAAGGGGATGTGCCGAGAGAACTAGCGTCATGCCTCCGAAAAGGCACGGCGCGATGTTATCCGGGTGCGCTGCTCCACTTGCCGCCCGCTCCCCAAGCAGCGCGTAGTCAAGTAGTGCCTCTGTAGGGAGAGGGCATTCCAAAAGTGAGTTAGCGGCGACAAGCGCACCGACGGCCGAAGCAGCAGACCCACCCATGCCTGAGCCGAGTGCAATGCCTTTGCGAATCTTAAGCTCGAACCCGAAATTCAACCGCAGCTCATCGCATAGCTTAATCAAGCCGACGGTTGCCGTGTTCCTCTCTGGATCAAGCGGAATGTCGAGCGCGCCAGACGTACCTGTCTCGTTCACTATCTCTTCAATGCGAACCGACTTAGCGTTTGTCGTCGAAACCGTTACTTCGTCGCCCACGGACTCGAGAGCGAATCCGAGAATGTCGAAGCCGACTGCGACGTTAGCGACCGTGGCGGGTGCGAATGCTGTAGCCGATCTCATAGCGGCGCTCCCAGGAAGGACGCGAGGCGGAGCAGATCAGCAAAGACGCCTGCCCCCGTCACCTCGGGCCCGGCGCCGGGACCCCTGACGATCATGGGCTGCGTGTTGTAACGGGCGGTCTGAAAACTCACAATATTGTCGCTGCCGGTGAGGTTCGCAAAAGCGTGCCCGAGCGGATACGACTTCAACCCCGCTGACAGACGTCCGTCCGCTTCGATGGCTCCGACATATCGCAAGACCTGACCCCGCGCATGCGCCGCGCCCAGCAGTTCGGCTACCGCCTGGTCATGCGTCTCCAGGCTGCCGAGGTACTCCTCAGGTCCGGTCGCCCGCAACCCTTTGGGAACCAGACTTTCCACCTGGACATCGTCCAGCTCTACCCCGAGTCCCATCTCTCGCGCGAGGATAATCAGCTTGCGGGCGACGTCAACGCCCGAGAGATCATCGCGCGGGTCGGGTTCGGTGAATCCTTTGGCATGGGCCTCCCGCACGATTTCGGAAAAAGTACGCTTGCCATCAAACGAGTTGAAGATGTATGAGAGCGTACCGGAGAAAACTCCCTCGATTCTGAGTATTTCGTCACCCGTGTCGAGCAAGTCGCGGAGCGTGTGGATGATGGGCAGACCGGCGCCGACGTTGGTCTCGTACAGGAAGTAACGTTGGTGCCTGTGGGCAGTCTCCCGCAAGTTGCGGTACGAGACGAGCGGCCCGGCGTTCGCCTTTTTGTTCGACGAAGCGGTCTACGTCTGCCTCCGATGTGCTGCCTCGCAACTCGTCGGCCCACGCCGACAGATCGAGCTGCCGGTCGTGAAGGAGCATCTTTCGGCTGTTCATGATGCCGCGTACTCGAAGGTCTATGCCGCGTCGCGATCTGAGGGTCGCCATGCGCTGGCTCAGTTGGTCAAGAAAAGTGCTACCGATCAATCCCGTACCGATTACTCCGATGGAAAGTGTCTGGCTTGAAAGATAGAAGGCTGAATGCACCGCCCGCAATGCCTTCGTCGCTTCGCGCTGTTCGATGACGGCAGAGATGTTACGTTCGGACGATCCCTGCGCGATGGCCCGAATGTTGACGCCTGCCTTGCCAAGGGCGTTAAAAAACCTCCCGGCCATTCCTAACCTTTCAATCATCCCGTCGCCGACCATGGCGAGAATGCAGCAATCATTCCTCAAATCCACTGTCTGAATCTCCCCCCGCTGCATCTCCGCGAGGAACGTTTGTTCGAGTGTCCGCTTGGCCAGTTCCGCCTGCGTCCGCGGGACAGCGAAACAGATCGAATGTTCAGAGCTCGCCTGGGAGATCATGACTACCGAGACATCCACCGTGTGCAACGCACTGAACAATTTATGGGCTACACCCGGGATGCCGATCATCCCCGTGCCCTCGACGTTAATTAACGACATGTCTTCGACTGCGGCGAACCCCTTGATGGGTACGTTCGGGGGCGAAGAGCCTGAGATCCGCGTGCCGCGCGCCTCAGGCTTGAAGGAGTTTTTGATCCAAACGGGTATGCCCTTGCCAATCGCCGGTGACATGGTGTTCGGGTGAATGACTTTTGCCCCGAAGTACGCCAGTTCGGCGGCTTCCTGATAAGAGAGTTCGGGGATGATGAAGGCGTCCGGGACACGCCGAGGGTCGGCGCTCAACACTCCGTCAACGTCCGTCCAGATGGTCACCGAACGGGCGTCGAGCAGGGCGGCAAAGATTGAAGCCGAGAGGTCACTGCCGTTTCGTCTCAGAGTAGTGGCGACTCCATCGCGCGTGGAGGCGATGTACCCGGTGATGATGAGGAAGTCAGTTTCCGGACCCTCCTGCCAATTTCGTAGCTTCTCTTGCGAAAGCTGCCAGTCGACCGCGACCGTTCTGCTATCGGGCTCGACCACGAGGACCCGGCGAGCGTCAAGCCAGGCCGATGAGTGGCCACAACATTCGAGATGGGCATTGAGTAGCTGCGCGGACCAGAGCTCACCGTGTCCCGAGACGAATTCCCTGGTGCGCTCGGAGGCAAGCCTGGTGATCCACACTCCTCTAAGAACTTCTTCGATCTCCCTGAAATCGGAGGCGATAATTTCCTCGAGAGACTGCTGTCGTGCGGCGGCAAGATGCAGACGAACCAGCGTGTCGAGGTGTCTCTCTTTGAGGCTCTTGAGTTTGCCCAGATAGGAACCGTCATGACCAGCCGCGAGTTCGATGAATGCGATAAGGGCGTCGGTAACGCCGCTCATTGCGGAAACCACCACCGCCGTGCACTCACCCGCTTTTTGTAGTGAAAGCAGGATTCCAGCCGCCGCCCGATAACGCTCTGCGTCGGCGAGACTGGTACCGCCGAATTTGTGAACGACCCATTTGGAGATCATTTGTTTGTCAGCCGAGTTTTTGAGATTGCCGCCAAAACAGAACGAGAAACCAAGCGCCCACCAGAGTACGGTACTTCAACTTTGGTGCAAAGACCCTACGGTCAACGGTCTTAAGTCCCGTGAAACCTGGAGCGCAAGCTCGCGATTAGGAGAGGTGATGCGGCACCGAAGCCAAAGGGAAACCAGTTTTCCGGCAACGCGGCCCGCGAGAGCAGCGAGCAACCTTAACTCCTCCTCGCGACTGAGAACGCGATCCCGCTGGCATTCTGCAGTGGTCGACTACCTGAGCACGGCTTAAAGGAAGCATCCATCCACGAAACCACACGAACCGTCAGTACCGCCTGCGGTAGCAACTGTGTTGAAGCGGCGACCCGCTCACTTCGTGTGAGTCGTGAATCTGCCGAGAGATCCCACTCCCCGGAACCAATCTGCTCGCATGCTGCTGGCAACCCCCGGCAAGGCCGGCTCCATCCTAGAGGCTACGCGCAACAGTGCGGTCTCCATGCATTCCGGGAAGAAGCTCTGGCTTTCAGTTGCCGCGGAACCGGTCTCCCATTCACTTAACGCCTTTCCTCATTAGCAGTTCCTATCTATCAGTGAGGTGCATATGCGAAGACTAACCCTGACAACAGCAAGTCTGCTTAGCATTGTTCTGGCCGTTTGCAGCACATTGACTCCTGCAGGTCGAACTCAGGAGATCGCGAAACCCGCTTCAAGTGCTGTTACCGAGTTTCACACGACCGCTTCAAATCTCATCATTCCCCAGGTTCGTAGTTATGCACTACGCGCACACGCACAACAGATCCAGATTAGCGAGGTTGTCGCAGACGTGCGCATCCTTCAGCAAGTGGCGACAACCACGATGGATGTCGGGCTGGCAAATCCCAGCGGGCAGCAGCAAGAGGGGGTAATGCTTGTGCCGGTGCCTGACGGAGCCGTGGTCCGTGCATTCACCTTCGCCGGTGCCGCTTCTGAGCCTGCGGCGAAACTCCTGCCTAAACTCGAAGCTCAGACAATCTACCGTTCCATCGTTAGCAAGCTTCGAGACCCGGCGCTGTTGGAGTTTGCCGGCTACAACCTGGTTCGCTCAAGTGTGTTTCCGGTTCCCGCAGGCGGCACGCAACGCGTGCGGCTGGTTTATGAACACATCCTGCCAGCGGACAGCAATCGTGTGGATTACGTGTTGCCGCGCAGCGAATCTTTCGAAGCAACTCAAACTCCCTGGCAAATTTCCGTGCGAGTTCATTCGAAGTCGCCAATTGCGACGGTCTATTCACCAAGCCATCAGATTGCTGTGGAACACCCCGCGGCTGAGCAAGCAATCGTGAAAGTGGCCGGCGAGAAAAAAATCGAGCCGGGACCATTTCGTCTTTCATACCTGGTCGAAGGTAACGGACTCACCGCTTCGCTTATGGCCTACCCGGATGACCGCATTGGTGGCGGCTACTTTCTCTTACTCGCGGGAGTACCAGCAGTTTCGCAACGCGGCAAAGAGACAGCGATTCCGCGCGAGGTGACGCTTGTGATCGATCGTTCCGGCAGCATGAACGGGGAAAAGATCGAACAAGCCCGCGCCGCGGCACTGCAAGTAGTCCAGGGGCTAAACGAAGGCGAGCTTTTCAATATCATTGACTACTCTGATTCAATTGCCAGATTCGCGGAACGTCCGGTTATCAAGACCAGGGAGACTACGCGCGAGGCCCGTGCTTATATTCAAAGGTTGAGGAGCGACGGTGGCACGAACATTCACGATGCCCTGGTTGAAGCGTTGAGGCAGCCGCCGACACCCAATACTCTTCCGCTAGTGATCTTTCTCACCGACGGTCAAGCCACCACTGGCGAGACACGCGAGACCGCCATTCGCAATGCTGTTATTGCCGGCAACAAGCATAAGCGACGAATCTTCAGTTTTGGAGTTGGCTTTGATGTGAACGCGCCATTGTTAACATCCATCGCCAACGCCACTCGCGCTACCACCACTTTTGTGCTTCCTAACGAGAATGTGGAAGCCAAAGTCTCTGAAGTGTTCCGCCGGCTCTCGGGACCAGTGTTAGCCGATCCACAACTGGCCACACTCGATCCGGCCGGCACAGTAACAACCAGAGCGGTGCGTGAGCTCTTGCCGGCTGCGCTGAACGACGTGTTTGAGGGCGATCAGATTGTTCTGCTCGGTCAGTATCAGAGCGACCAGCCATTACACTTTCGCATCAGCGGCAATTATCTCGGAGTCCCCCGTGCTTTCGATTTGAAGTTTGATCTGACGAAAGCAACAACCCGCAACTCCTTTGTGCCGCGGCTTTGGGCCAGCCGCAAGATTGCTCGGCTTATTGAAGTGATCAGCGATGCCGGCGCTGATAGCGTAGCGGCGGCAGCAGCAGCGCGGTTAGGCGGACGATCATCCATTTCCAGCAGTATGGTTGCAGTCAATGCCTCGCGCGGTGGCCCAGTATCAAGTGTCGGAGTCGGCGCAGGAGTAGTCGATCCAAAACTGAAGGAGCTGGTGGATGAGATCGTGCGCCTCTCGACCGAGTACGGAGTATTGACTGAATACACTGCGTTTCTTGCCACCGACGGTACGGATTTCTCCAAGCGAGATTCGCTCAACGAGCAGGCCCGGCTGTCCCTGGTCAACAACGCGCAGAGCACGCGCAGTGGTATCGGCGGCGTTTCGCAAATGGCAAATGTCATCACTCAAAGAACGCAGTCAAGCGCCAACCGTTCCAACACCTATCTCACGCAGAATATGCAGCGGGTGGAGATCACCAACGTGCAGCAGATAACAGATAGAACTTTCTTCCGCCGCGACAACCGTTGGGTTGACGCGAATGTGCTGGAGCGCGAGAAGACTCTGAAACCCGACCAGACTATCGAGTTTGGCACACCGGAGTTCTACAAGCTTGTCGATCGACTCGTTAGGGAAGGACGGCAAGGCATCCTGGCGCTATCGGGTGAGATGCTGATAGCGATTGATGGCAAAACCGTGCTCATTAAGACGCCGCCAAAGAATTGAGGTCCAGGAAGAATTGACCCAGCGTTTGGGGGGTCTTAAGGCCGGGTAATGCCAAGGCCTCCCAAGCTCCCTACACTCACTTCGGGGATGCTTCGCGTTTGATCGACTTCGAAAATCTTGCAGCACGGGAGTTGGGTTACTTGTTTAAGATCGCAGCGGAGATCGAGCAGCTTGCGCTCGGTGGGACGACTGCGCGCATCGAGCGCTTGGAGACACCCGAGCAACGACATTTCCGCAACGTGCGCGAGGCTCAGCGGGCGTACAATGAGGCATTGCAAATGTTCAAGAACTACGACCTCGAGAAGCTCAGACTCCTCATTGCTCAGAAAGTTTTGATCTCGCCTACCGAATTATAATAGGTTTGCGGGTGATGCTTTTCCTATATTCGGTTACAAAAACTGGTGAGCCGTGGAGGGCTCGAACCTCCGACCCGCTGATTAAGAGTCAGTTGACGGACACTCCAGCAGGTGATAGCTCATACGATTATTCACATTTTGTTACGGGTTGCAGCCTCCAGCGAGTCCATCTGTTACCGCTAATTAATTCGAATTTGCCTGTAGTCTTGTCACAAGTTTGTCTCAAGAATCCGTAGCGCTACTTTCTGGCGAGCGGCGAATCCTCTGCGTTAAATTATTGCGGGAGGCCGACGCGTTGAAGGAGGCGTGCAAATCGAGGGTCGGAGCGAAGACCGTCGAACATCGGCTCCACTTTGAGGAAGACCAGGATGAAATCCCGCCCGCTATAAGCCTTGTCGAGCCAAGCGAAGGCCTGATCCTTCTCTCCAAGCCCGGTGTAGATGGAGG
>JBPCNX010000059.1:0-54415 GCA_051000815.1 Pyrinomonadaceae bacterium | reverse complement strand
CCCGCGCCTTCGAGTTGAAAATCGTGCGCCCGCATCTGTAGATCATCGAAAACGGCCAACAGCCGTCCGCAGTTGTAAGCGGCGTCGTCTGTGTCGGCCACGAGTTCAGATTTGATTTCCATATCGGTCTCCTTTCGGTTTCGATTGATGATTAGTTTCAGCAGCGCGAAGCGGGAGATGTGACGCAGGATTTTTGGGCCGTCGCGTACCAGATCGATTTCGAGACGGTTCAATAAAGGCTTGAGCAGCAGCAGCGACGGCGCAACGCCTTCAAGAGCGGCGCGGTAAAGCTGCGTCAGCGTTTCAGCCTGCAAATCTTTCGCTTCGCGTACGGTGGTCACGGCGAGACTGTACAGCGCGAGCGGTTGCGGCGCCTCTTTCGCCTTGCCTCCTTCAGTTGTCTCTTGCTTCTTGCGTTTTGCTTTCGCCGCATCGCCGTAGGAACTGATTTCAAGGTCTGCAAACCAACGGCGCAAGTTTTCGCGTGCCGCTGCGACGCTGGCCTGCATCCAGTGGCGCACGACGATGCGCCCGGCATTGCCCGAAAGAGTCACGCTGTAGAACTCGTCGTGCTGCAACAGCGTGCGGTCAACGCCGCTCCAAGGTGCGCGTAAGAAGTCGCGCACGCTCTCCGGCTGCGGTCGGTCAAGCATTTGGGCGAAGAAATCAGAAGCTTTCTCGGTGTCTCTGGCCCAGAAGCAGACGGCCGTTTGCCCTATGCGAAGATGATGGTTCTTCTGGTTCAGCAGCCAGTTCAAGGCCGTGCCGTAAGCGGTGGTGGCTTCGGTCGAAGCGGGTGCATTGTGGCTCTGGTCAAAACCGTACGATGCAAAGGCGGGTTTATCGAAAGAGACAATCGCTGCGCCGAACGACTGCGTGTTCGGCACGCCCTTGATCTTCGGCGTGTGTGTCGCCGCAATCGGCACATCAGCCACGCCTGTGATGAGACACAATCCGCGCGTTGCTGCAGTGTCTCGGTCTGCGACTTCCTTGTGATACATCCTGCGCCAGTAAGGGCGTAGCACTTGCTCATCGTGTAATAGAATTTTGCCCTCGACTTCAAACGTGAAATTTTCCGGGCCGAGTTTTACTTCCGCGCCCGTCGCCGTCCTGAGCCACCACGCAGGCTTTTCACTAATCTTCGCCTCAACGCTTGTTCCCCAACGTAAGAACGAAGGTTGCGCTGCCGTCTGCGCCCGAAATTGCAACAAGGCTTTCAAGGCTGGATGTTCAGTCGCGTCATAGGCATCGTGAACCTGTTGCCAGAAGTCCTCACACTTCGCGGCGTTGTTGGCATCACGGTCACGGCGTTTATTCTCGTTCTCTTTATCTTTTTCCGGATCGGAGTCAAGACCAAAGACTGCGGTGATCCCGTCAGCCAAAAACTCCGCAATCCCTCCCGCAACTTTCGGGCGGTCCGTTTTCGGCACGTTGTACGTCTTGCCTCTATTCCTTTCGCCGGACGTTTCTTGGGGCCCAGTTCCGATTTGCTGGCCTTCGCCATCGAGCGCAATCACCCACCGAACCGCTTTGTCGGTAAAGGCCAAATCGTCGAGCAGTTTGCGCGACTGTGCAAGGTCGTAGAGATGTCGTAACAGCATTCTCGTCCTCCCTTCTACTGGGTTATTGTGCGCGCGAAATTGACGCGCTCCGGGTGGCAATCGAGTTTCGATTCCTGAACGCGAGCATGAAAGAACGCCGCTTCAGGTTTGACGCTTGTTCCCTTGAACTTCGGCAATGGCGCTTTGCGTTCGGCGGCGGTGAGTTTCTTGCGGTTCGCTTCGCGTTCCGCGCGCAACGCTTCAATCTCATCTTCGCGTAACCAACGGAATCCGTGGGCGCGGTGGCTCACATCGAATACGTCATAAAGCATCAGACCCAGTTCTTCTTGATAGCCTCGCCAATCGTTGCCAACTTCTACCGAGCGGCGTTCGAGCGCCGCTTGCGCGTCGTGTTCCCAATCAAAGTCAGCAGCGAACTCGCGAACTCCAAGCGCGGGGCGATGAAAGCATTTGCCCCTAAGCGCACGGCGTTTGATCTCTTCGAGGTACTTTACGAGGCCGTTCTTCTTCTTGCCTATGTCGCTCAAGCGCACTTCGGCGGTAATGAGATACTCAACGTCTTCGAGCGCGAGCATGTTGCGCTGCGTGCCAATACCGCCCCCGGCCATGATTGGTCGCACTTTTTCCGGCTCCCTCGTCCAGGTCTTGGCACTATCAACGCTGATAACTTGCTCGACTTCGTTGCGGCGAAACGAAAACCAGCGTCCGCGTTTGACCACGCGAATCGCATCAATGAGGTAGTAAATCTGCGGCTCCCAAAAGATTGCTTCGAGGATGCCGCGCGCGGCGGAAGGCGTCATCACCGGATAGCTGACGCGCTCGACTTTCATTTCTGGCCGGGTGAAGCAGGCATAATCGCCCCACACCCGGACGGTCACAAGGTTGTCACTCATTGCAGAAAGTCCTCCGCTGGTCGTTGATTGATCAGAAGTCCAAGGTGTTCATGATAGAAGCCTTCAGACAAGACATAAAGCTCAAGGTTTGGCAGCAATGGTGTAATTTGCTTGAGGGCTAGCAACTGATCGAAATCGCGCTGGCGCAGATTGACCATAAAGCGTTGCAGGCGCCGCAGGTCGGTTTTGTCAAAACGCGGTAGGCCTCGCCCTTGTGGTCGCGTTTGGATCTCTTTGATGATCTCCGCGCCTTTGCCATAAGGAACCATAACCGGCTTGGTGTCGTCAGCAATGACACGAGCCTTGCGCGCCACTTCGCGGAAGCGCAAGTTTTCCCGGTCTTCCTGAATTGAACATTCACCAGCCTGTTCGTAATCGGTCGGCACGTATTGGTAAAGCTGACTGAAGTATTGCTCGAATAGTTTGTGATCTGTGGCCAGTGCTTCGGCATCGATGCGCGTGAGCAACGAGGCCGTGATGCCCGTGGCGACGCTGTAAATCCCGCGCGGCAGATTACTTTCTTCAGGTTGGAAAATGATCACTTCACCGAGAGCGGTTTGGCCTGTGGCATCAACCAATTGACCTTCGCGGTTGCAGCGCCCCGCCGCTTGTACGATGGAATCGAGAGGGCCGAGAGCGCGCCACACAACGGGGAAGTCCACGTCGACGCCTGCTTCGATCAGTTGCGTCGAGATCACACGGCACTGCTCGCCGCCGCGCAGCCGTGCGCGAATCGTGCCGGGCGTTGGCTCTCTGTCTTCGCCGAGCAAATCAAAGCGGTGCTGTGCGCACATTGCGGATGAAAGATGAAACACTGCCTCGCGTTCACCTGGCGGCAGAAGGCGCCGCAATTCTTCCCACAGTTCGAAAGCATGGCGGCGCACGTTGACCACGCAGAGCGCTCGCGGCTGCGTGGCGATTCGTTCAGCCAGCCTGCCCCAGGCAATCGTCTCTTCACTCTTTGGCAAGCTGAATTTGACGCGGCGCAGCTTTTGGAATGTTTCCGATGTCTCGCGCGTGATCTCCATCACTTCGTCTTCGGCGAAGCCTTCGGCTAGCGATAAACTCTTGCGGAAGGCTGGTTGCGTCGCGGTCGAAAAGACAAAGCTCGCGCCGTAGTTCGTCTTCAACTCACGAATGATGCTGAGCAGCGGATTGAGTAAATGAGTCGGCAGAGTCTGCACCTCGTCAAAGATCACCACCGAACGCGCAATGTTGTGCAGCTTGCGGCAACGTGAAGTCTTGTTGGCAAAGAGCGATTCGATGAATTGCACTGATGTGGTGACGATGATTGGCGCATCCCAATTTTCGGCGGCGTATTCGAGCGGTGAGCGCGTACGTTCTTCTCTGTCTTCCGGCACCACGATGGCGGAGTGATGCTCAATCACAATGCCCCTGTCTTCGGGATCGAAGATACGCCGGTATTGCGCGGCGTTCTGCTCGATGATCGAAAGATAGGGAATGACCACGATGACGCGACGCAGGTTGTGACGAGCCGCATGGGCCAGCGCGAAAGCCATGCTCGAAAGCGTCTTGCCGCCACCCGTTGGCACGGTTAGCGAGAAGAAGCCGGGCGGCTTTTCTGCTGCTTGAAGACACTGCTGAAAGATGGACGAGCGAAGCTGATTGAGTTCGCCATCTGGGGATTTGGATTCTTTCTCGGCGACGAGTCGCTGCAAGAGTTCCCCGGGCTGAAATTCCTGCGTCGCACGCGGTGCGCCAATGTAATGTGCTTCGGTGTCGAGAAAGTCCGCGTCCACGAGCGCGGAGAAGAGCAAGCGAACATAAAACTCCGCGCGATGCGATTGACCCTTTTCAAAAACAGGTTCGATTGCCTTTGCCTCAATGCGCTGAACCTCAGCCTCAAACCGTTCTTCGATCTGCGGCAACCGCTCGCCTGCTCGATACTTGTCGCTCCCGACCAAGTCCTTAAGTTGGCTCACGTTATGTAATCCGGCATGATGACCCGCAATGGCGAAAGCAAGACCCAGCCAACGCTTTTGCATCGCCAACGCCGCGCCATAGACGGCATGATGCGTCTCGACACTGCCCTCTCGTTTCTTGCACAGATACTCCTGAAACTCGTCGCGGTATTTGCCTAAGTCGTGAAGTAAGCCAACCCAGCGCGCGGCTTCGCACATGGCAGGGTTCATTCGTTCGGCAAATTCTGAGGCGAGTTGACCCACGCTCCGCAGGTGGTGATGTAGCTCGTGCGTCGCGCCGCGCTCGTTTTCGGTGTGTGCGAGGTAGACCATGCGAAGGCGAGGCTCCTCTCCCTACTGAGTATTTCCGGGAAAGAGATAAAGCGGGCCAGCAAAGATTGTCACGAATGAGCCCGAACAATAAGATCGCGTCAGCCCTGACTTGGGAACGCCTACCGACTTATGGTTGCTTCAAGGAGATGAGGATTGGAAAAGATCTGAGGTTGCAGAAAGTTCGTGATTGAAGTCCTCATCCGGAAAGTACGCATGGTAACACGACAAATTGTGCGTGAACAACGACACAAATACTTCAACCAGGCTTTTGTGGTGATGCAGTACTTCGGCTACCTGCGGCGTCAGCCTGATGCGCTTTATTTCAACTGGATCGCTCACCTCGAAGCAACCGGCGACTACCGCAGCATGATTCATGGATTCATTAACTCGATTGAGTATCGAGCTCGCTTTGGCCCATAAAAAGTTTGCTGATTTACGGTTGCTAATTGCCGATTTCGGAAATGATGAACGCGGAATTCATCGTTCATCATTCATCGTTCCGCGTTTCATTCCGCCTTCATCGTCTAATCATCACAACGTCGCTGGTAATAGCGCCGCGTGAGACGCCAAGTTGGCGGCCATCCGGTGACCACTCGAACCAAAAGATCTGATCGGATTTGAAATTGGTTACTTGTCTGGCTAATGCTCCATCCAACGGTTGAATCCAAATATTTGACACCCCGTCTCGATTCATGATGTAGGCGAGCGCAGACCCGTCAGGTGTCCAACGAACGAGCGATTGGAACAGGACACCTTGCGGAACTTCAAAGCTCTTGACCGGCGGTCCTCCGTTGAAAGGAACTACTCCCAGCCTCCAGGGAGCCTTCATCTCCGAACGGTAATAACAGGAAATCCAGTTGCCATCAGGTGAAACTACAGGGCCGACAGAAGGATAATCAGTCAACTGCTCCGGTTGTCCTCCGTCGATCGATATGCGCCACAAAGTTCTTCTTCCCTGCTTGCCACTGTGGTAAACAACCCAGCGACTGTCAGGCGAGCACCACGACCATGAGTCATCCTCACCCGTAGTCAGCTGTTTCTGATTACTGCCATCGATGTCCATTCTCCAAACATTTGAAAACCCAGAGCGATCGGAAACGAATATGATGTACCGTGAATCCGGGGTGACCGAAACAAACGCGCGGTCTGCATTATCGTTGGTCAATTGTTTGTTGTCGGCTCCTGCCGCACCCATTACCCAGATACCAGGAATCCCATTGTTTAACGACGTGTACATGAGCTGCCCGTCCGGCATCCAGGAAAACCGCGTGCGGTAATAATAGGAATAGCCATAGTCATTGTCCTCTTTGTGAGAAAGGATCACATTGGCACGCTCAGCATTGTTGTTTGGCGCGATCCAAAGACTGGATAGGGTCTGAGTCTGCTTAGTGATGAGAGTCTTAGCGTCACTTGTGAGACTGGCGCCGTGATAGTCCTGCAAATCTCTGCTGATACGGTGCGCTTTGCCACTGGGGTAATCCATATACCAGAGTTGAGAGGTGGATCTTGCGCCTTGTTCAACTGCCGTGAAGACCATTCCCTTACCGTCTTGTAGCCAGGAGATGCGCCCGATTGCTTTCCACCTCTGGGATGTAAGAGACCTGATCGAGCCATCACCGACAGCTACTTCCACAACCGTTACGAATCGCCCGTTGTCGTCAGTGTAGGCAGCGGCAGAAACAATGCCTTTCCCATCGGGTGACCAGGCTGGACCGCCAAAAGAAAAGGATTCATATCCCATCCGCGACGCCAGCTTGCGCTCCTCATTTCCAGATGCGTTAGCGAGCATTAACGCTCGTTCCCCAGTGCTCGAACCTCGAACAAAGGCAAGTTGTTTTTCGTCAGGAGAAAGCGTAATCGGACCATCCACATCGGTGATCAACTTGACTGGGACGCCCCCCAGTGCCGGCACTCGATGGAGTTCTCCAATGCTGTTGTTACGTTCCTTAGCAATGTAGTAGAGCTCATTGCTGTCATGCGAAAAGGTGGCTCCATAGAATTGGGTCTCGGTGGGCGGGACAATCTGAATATTATTGGAGTTGGCAACTTGCCTTAGCCAAATACTTTGCTTCCCGCCGTTCTCAACGACATAAGCAACGTATTTGCCATCAGGTGAAATAGCAGAGTCGTTGACTCTTCCCGAGTTAGTGAGTCGGAGCAGCTCGATCGCCTGGAAAGGGACGGCAGGGGCCACCGACGATCGATTGCGCCCCAGCAGTTTATAGAGACCGAATCCTCCGGCAACCAGTAAAACGGTCAATACGAGTCCCGCTGCTTTCTTATTCTTTGAAATCTTATGCAGATACTTATTGCTCGCTGTGGATTCCTGCACCTCGAGGCGAATGGTAGGAAAAGCTGAAACATGGGCAGTAGCCGGGTCAGAGCGTTCTCGATTCACTGACCCTACTTTTCTAACTCTGCGATGACGCGACGATGAGGTGCGAGCCATTCCCTCCTCAGTTTCAATGTCTCGCTTCAGCCGCTTCAACTCAGACACCAGATCGCCGACTAGCCGGTACCGATCTTCTCGATCTTTACGTAAGGTCAGGGCGACGATTCGCTCGAGTTCCTCCGGCACTTCTGTAAAGCGGGAGATTCTTGGCGGCTTCTTACCAAGGATCGACAGGATCGTTTCGTTTGGTGTTTCGCCCTGAAAGGGGGCGCGGCCGGTCATCATCTCGTAAATAACAACGCCCAGGGACCAGATGTCAGTGCGAGAATCAACTTCAAATCCCTTTGCCTGCTCCGGCGACATGTAACGAACGGTCCCCATCACTACGCCGGGGTTGGTACTAACCATAGATAGCGGCGTCGACTCGTCAAAGATCTCGGCAGTCTGTCCTAGTGCAAGTTTGGCCAAGCCAAAGTCCAAAACCTTCACAAAACCGTCGCCGCGCACCATGATGTTCTCCGGCTTGATGTCACGGTGGACGATGCCAGCTGAGTGAGCTGCTGCCAAAGCGGACGCGACTTGGATCGCAATATCCAACACTTGACCAATATCCATTCCCGAGCTGGTCGATCCAGCCATGTAATGGCGCAGTGTTTGACCGTCGATGAACTCGGTGGCGATGAAGTGAGAAGAGTCTGACTGTCCGATCTCGTAAATCGTAACGATGTTGGGATGGTTTAACGCCGATGCCGCACGCGCCTCTAACCCAAAACGACGCACGCGCTCTTGATGATTCGTGAACTCGGTGGGCAATAATTTGATTGCGATCTGGCGGCCTAATTGCTCATCTCGAGCCAAATAGACTTCGCCCATTCCACCCGCTCCAAGCAAGGAGGCGATCGTGTAATGGCCCAGTACCTGCCCTGGTCTTAAACGGGTCTGAGATGCCTGGAGCAATTCAGCGGCAAGGTCTTCCGCCGGCCTATCGATGAAGCTGTCTGATTGTTCGTGAGATTCGATTAGTGACTCAACTTCCGACCGGAGAAATTCGTCGTCGGCGCAGGCTTGCGTCAGAAAGTCAGCGCGATCGCCTAATGGACGTGCTAGTACCGAGTGGAAAAGAAAATCGATTTTTTGCCAGCGTTCGGGAGTCATAAAAAGGGTTATAACGAACTATCCACCGCTGCTGCCCCTAAAAATAAACGCGAGATCTATCTACCGGTCCTCTAACAAAGACGGCACATTCATGTTTTGGTGCCTGTTATTTCTCGCCGCAGCCAGGCTTTTGCAAACGTCCAATCGCGCATGACTGTACCAGGCGAAACTCCAAGCACCTCCGCAGTTTCTTCGATACTCAATCCACCGAAGAACCGCATTTCAATAATTTGACTCTTGCGCGGGTCGAGCTCTGCCAAACTGGTCAACGCATCGTCAAGCGCGACTACTTCCGCTGCGCGCTGGGGCGACACAATCATCACATCGTCCAGCGGCACGGCTTGCAGATCACCGCCGCGCTTGGCGAAACCACGTTTACGAGCGTAATCAACCAGGATCCGACGCATCATTTGGGCAGCAATTCCAAAAAAGTGCGCGCGGTTCTGCCAATGAACATCTTTCTGATCAATCAACCGAATGAAAGCTTCATTGACCAGGCCCGAGGTTTGCAGAGTGTGGTCCGGACGTTCCCGTCCCATGTAGCGGTGCGCCAGTCGACGCAGTTCTTCGTAAACAAGGGGCATCAACTCATCGCGGGCGGCGCGATCCCCATTGCTCCAGGCGACAAGCAGTTGGGTAACTTCATGTGGTGAAGGCGTCATAAGCTCCACCCATCCGCGCGAAACGAACTCCAAGGACACGAGATTGTACCTCTGTCGGGCCTCTCCGCCTCAAAAAATGGGCGATTCGAGTAGGTTCCTTTCGTTCTAACAACTCACGTTGTCCCACAAAGACCATAGTTTGCGACTTCGCACGCGGCAGGAAATTCTATTCGGGTTAGAGGTTTGGGCCAAGCTTCTCGCGTTGACAAGTAGAGCCCATTAATGAATTAACGGAGCGAACGCCGCTGAGCAAGTGCGAAGCTTTTGCATTCTAAGCGCCTCCGCCCACTTCCGGGGAGCGAAAAAGCAATCCGAAACGGTAGCGATACTAAGCTTTCGGATAGCACCCGATTTGGTCCGACCGCGAGCAAAGGTCATTGCTGGCAAGCTAACCATTTCAGATTAAGTTGCTAACAGGACTGAAGAGTGCCAGCAGGATTGGACAAGGGAAACGCCGCAGTCTTGGCACGCATATTCCTTAATCTTGAGGTGGAAGACCCTACTGCGGAAGAAGAGAAAAGCCGTCGCCATCGCCTTGCCGGCGCTTCGGTCTAACCGATGGGAGTGTGCTGTCAGTTGCTGTGATGTCACCCACAGCTGCGGAAGACGCGAATCAAACTCCTCACGTCAGAGTTAGTAGATTAGGGAGCAAATACACTCCCCGACAAACAACAGCCCAATGAATGCTCGTGTGAAAAGAAACCAAAGAAACCACTCGCGATATCGCCGAGAGCGCAGGGGCCTCGCTTGCAATGACTGGAGGGAAAAACAATGCAGGGATTAAATCTATTAGATTCAAGATCTCATTTCATTCGGCAGCCCGGCCACACGATTGATGTTCCCCATTTGAGCGAAAACCTTTACAGCATCTTGCAACAAGAGGTTGATCTTGGCGGTCAAGCCTTGGAACGTGAAAGCGCCGATATGGCGGTCACGCTGTTTCAAAGCGCGCTTCAGAAATTGACGATTGACCAACCGTTTTACGACCATCTGGTTCACAACCTGCTCTTAAGCTATAAGCTCCTGATCGAAAAACTCCTGAAGAAGGGCGACACGTCCACGGCGCTGGATTTTCTGCGTGCGGCGCTGCGGCTCGAGATACGGGGCGACATGGCTGAGAATTCCGAATTCCTCCGTAGATTCGCCGGTGTCTTCCAGGGCCTGGGCATCTCTTTCTTTCAAAATAACCTGAATGAAGAAAGCCTCGTGTGCTGTCGAAAGGCGATCTCGGTCTATCCCAGCCCAGGTTCTTACGTCAACCTAACAAATTCGCTCGCGGCTACAGGCCAGCGGGCCGAACTTTCAGATTTTACGTCGGAGATAACGCCCGAGCAGCTTGGACGACATTTGTTTATTGCCTGCGTCCCGAAAAGCGCCTCTACATTTCTCAAGAATCTTCTGGTGAATTTAACTGGCTACCGCGATCTATTCACTGTTTACGCGGCTGGCCAGAGTGAACACGAGATCTACCTGCCTACGCTTCGAGAGTCTGCTCATCTTGATACCGTTACGCAGCAACACTGTCGGGCATCGGACGCGAATGTTCATTTGATGCAGGGCTTCGGCATTCGTCCGGTTGTGCTTGTCCGCAATATTTTCGATTCCGTGATGAGCCTGCTTGATTTCTATAACAAGGGCGCGTTTAAGACATCCTATTTCCGGGCCGATTGGGAAGCTTTAGATGAAGAAATGAAGATTGATCTGCTCGTGGAAAATGTAATTCCCTGGTATTTCCAGTTTGTTGCGTCCTGGGACTTGGCTGAAAAGCAGGAGCGGATCGAAATCCAGTGGCTCAGTTACGAAGACCTTATCGCTGACAAACCATCGAGCGTTCTAAAGGTTCTCGAGTTTTACGGCCTGGGAGCATCGCGGCGAGGTGTCGAGCAAAGAATTGGCGAAATAGAATCGGAAGAACGAAAGATACGCTTCAATAAAGGAGTAACGGGACGAGGCAGATCAGGTCTTAACAATCGGCAAAAGGACCAGATACGCTGCCTGACAAGATATTACCCGTCCACTGATTTTGCCCGGATAGGGTTGTAATTCCGGGAGCAAAAAATGAAAACCTGAGAGTGCACGCGTGAAGCGTCGCTACATATTTAGAAAGTGGAGCAATTCGGCCGGAGGAAAAGAAGATGAAAACCCAAATGGCAAACTTGAGACGCCCGGATATTCTTGGAAATGGTGATTGCTCATCGGATCGAGAGATCTTGACTGCGGTCCTAAAGCGGTGGCGGCAAAGATTGGGTTACTGTTCAATTTTTGCGGCAGTCCCGGCAATTTTGGCTTCGCACATATCTGAGGCGCGCTCTGACGAAGGGAAAACACCACAACCGAGCGTTGCCGAACTGGGTGTGCGGCGCCTTGATCGGCTGAGCATGAACTGCAGCAACCCGGCATTGCTGAAAAGGCAAAGCGAGTTTCGCCTACCTCATCAGAAGGGTAGCTTCGCCTTGCTGAGCGCCGTTGCAGGAAACGATGACTGTCCAGGCCGTCGCATTCCGGGTGGAAACTATACAGCCGCGGCGCCCTACACTGACTCAGGCGATACGACCGGTGCAAACAACACCGTCAACCGCGTTAATTACTACTATTACTACAATATCGATGCCTTCGGTCCGGACCATATTTACTCGTTTACCCTTACCGGCCGCGGTCCAAATCCTCAGATACAGGTTTCTACAACATCCGGTTCTTACAAGCCTCTGGTTTATGTCTTGCCAGGCGGGTACGCCGGAGCCTGCCCGGCGGGTACTGGAAATTATCAATATTCACTGGGGGTATCGGAAGCGCCCGCTGCGGGCGGTACCGCAACCCTTAACAACGGGCAGGTGAATAATCTTCCATTGAATTATCCTCTTCACCTGTTAGTTGACACTCGCGATGCCAGCGGCGCCGGCCCCTATACGATTCGAATGCAGGACGTAACGATATCTCCGTCCGTGTGTTCCAATCCGATCGACTGCCCTGAATTCTTCCTCTACCAACAATACAGCGACTTCCTCAGCCGCGAACCTGATCCCCCAGGATTCGCCGGGTGGCTGGCCGCCCTCAATAATTGCGTTCCGGGCGATACGTCCTGCGATCGCATTCACGTCTCAGGAGCGTTCTTCCAATCGCCGGAGTTCCAGGGGCGTGGTTACTTTCTCTATCGCTTCTACCCGGTGAGTTTTGGCCGCAAGCCTGACTATAACGAGTTTAGAAGCGATATCTGGAGGATTAGCGGTTTTCTCACCAATGCACAACTGGAAACCGCGAAGTTGCAATTCATCTCAGAATTCATGAGCCGCCCGGCATTTGTGACGAAGTTCGGTGGACTCAACGACACTCAGTACGTGGACACGTTGCTTTCGACAGCGGGAATCACCCATCCGGGTCGAGACTTCTGGATCGCGGCGCTGGGAAACCAGACGAGAACACGAGCGCAGGTGCTGCGAGAAATCTCCGAAAGCACAGAGGTCTACAATAAGTACTACAACCAGGCTTTCGTGGTGATGCAGTACTTCGGCTACCTGCAGCGCCAGCCGGACGCGCAATATCTTGTCTGGCTCGCGCACCTGGATGCGACGGGCGACTATCGCAGCATGATTAACGGGTTCGTGAATTCGATCGAGTATCGCGCGCGTTTTGGATCGTAACGACATGAGCGCGAATGAGCGCGGATAACGCATTGGGAAGAAAACCGAATAAGAAAAACGTTCTAAGGATCGAACCCAAAAAATAAACCAGGCCCGTCTGGCCTTCGCCTTGTGGGAGGAATAGAATTCTGGGTGATTCTTGAAATCTGAGTTCCACCTTGGGCCGCGCCAAGCGCTCCGAGGTTCAAAATCTTAGTTACACCCACCCAAAGCAGAATGAAACAACTCGACGTTAACTGGGCGGCGGCAATACTCATCGTTGCTTGTTGCTGGGCTTCAGTCCCGGCGCAAGAAGTTGAAGATGTGGTGAGAGTGGATACAGCCCTGGTCACGGTTAATGTTGCGGTCACCGATAGCAAGGGACGTCACATCTCTGAGCTTAAAGCCAAAGACTTCCTCGTGAGCGATGAAGGCAAGCCTGTTCGGCCCGAGTTTTTCGATACCCAAGGGCCGACCAGCATCATCTTCGTGGTAGATGTTTCCAGCTCGATGAGCGGTGAAAAGTGGGAGAGCCTAAAGGGCGGAATGAAGAAGTTCCTGGCGGCGGGACGCGAGGGCGATGACTATACGTTGATTACCTTTAATCAAGCCCCACGTCTGATCGCTCTTTCGGTGAGCGCCCAGGATTTATGGCGGGAATTCAGTAGTCTGAAACTAAATGGAGACACCGCACTCTATGATGGGATGCTCCTCGGTTTCAGGAGCCTCGTGCGAGTTCCCCAACGTCACAAGTCGCTAGTCCTATTGTCCGACGGCCAGGACAATTCCAGTTCCGCAACGCTTAGCACGGTTCAACAGGAGATGCTCGCCCTCAACGCGTCAATTTATACGGTCGGCATAGTTCGTTATGGGTACAGTTCACGCGAAGAACGCCACGGCCAGGTACTCTTGAACGAATTGGCCAAAGCTACGGGCGGTTTGGTCTTCTATCCCAAGCCTGAAGAGATCCGCACTGTGCTAGTTAGGATAAGCGAGGACTTAAGGAGCCGCTACAGCCTTAGCTATTACCCGCCCGACAAAACACCTGGCTGGCGGAATATTCAGGTCCACATCCCGCAAAGCCCCACCCGCCTCAGTCTGCGCTATCAACAGCGATACCTAATAAGGTGACGAAGGAACGATGAATTCATCTCTAGTCACTGCCGTAGCGGATTTCCATGTGGCGAATGCGGTAGCTGGCGATCACCAGCACTACAATTGTGACGATCACCAAGCTAGGAACGGCAATCCATGCCGGCGTCGGTTCAGCGACGACCGCGAAGGGACCTTCAGAAACAGGAATCGGCGTGAGGGAATGCAGGTAGTGGATAACACTGATCTTTTTTAGCAGCGGCGGCAGGAGAAAATTAAGCCACTCCCAACCATAAAGCACAATTGCCGGAATAATCGGGTTGCGGAAAAACAAACCCACCACGAGGAAGAACGCGCCGTAACCGATGCACGCGAGGATGGTGATACTCGTGTAAGTCAACAAATGGCCAAGGCCGGGGCCGTCAAAGAAAAAGCGGCTGCTCTCTGAGGGGAAGTGCGGAAAATAGAGCAACAGCATGCAGATGATCGTGGTCGCGGAAAAGAGAATGATTGAAGTCACCAGACCAGACAAATACTTTCCGACCACCAACACCTCACGACGTACCGGACTGAGAAAGTAAAAATGCAAACTGCGATCGACGATGTCGCCGCGAAAGAGATTCATGAAAATCCAGGCGCAGCCAAAGAAGACGACGGTGCGCAGAATAAGTCCGCCGTAGAACACCGCGAAGATCATGCTGTACTGCGTGAAGTCCTGCCACTCATTCCCCGGCGGCGTGAACGGAGCGAGCAGCGCTAAGGGAAGTATCGGGAGCAAGGCCAGCAGGTAAAGTAGAATCGAACGCCGGCCGAGAAAGTTTTTCTCAACTTCGAGTCGAAAAATGGCGGCAATCTGTCGCAGCCAAAGCGCCCACGGAAGCGGTTGTTTGGCGGAGCCTTCCAGCTTGATGTTTGCTGCTGAACTACTCATAAGAACCTCTTTAACTGGTCGCCTGCCGATGTAGTTACGCGGGCTTAGCCCTCCGATGTGCGGAAGGTCTTTGACCTTCCGTCAGAAATCCAATTCTAATTTGGGCTACGCCCTTTTTCTGTTTTCAAGAAATTAACGGGCAGAGCCCTTATTAATCCAGCGCCACGCGGAAGGTCAAAGACCTTCCGCACATCAGACGGCTAAGCCGATTTCCGAGCAGCTTGCCCCTGGCTATCCTATTTCGGCCCTTCAGGCCGAACCCCATGCGCGGCGGAAAAAAGCGGCGACAGGTCGCCGCACTCCAAAAATCACGCGCCTTCGGAGCTGATCAAGTATCCATACACCGCGCTCAGGTCGTCATCGACCGGCGCCACAGACTCCACATTGATTTCACCATCAGCAACGACACGATTCAAGAGCAGATAAAAACTGTCAGCGTCGTTGGTCCTGATGAAAAGTCCACCGCGATCATTGTGCAGCCGCGCTTCAACTACATTGTCTTCAGCAAAAACCTGCGCGGCCAATTTTGCCGGCTGATCGCAACGAATCAGGATTTGCACCGGGTGATCCCTCACCTCGTCGCGCACTCCATGAATGTTCCCCTCTGCCACTATGTAACCATTGTTAACGAGCACTACGCGGTCGGACATCATGTCAACTTCATGAAGGATGTGGCTGGAGATGATCAGGTGCATACCCTCAGCGGCGAACTTGCGGAACAGCGCGATGGTCTCGGCGCGCACCATTGGATCCAGGCCGTTGAGAGGCTCGTCCAGAATCAGAACCGAGGGCCGATGGGCGATGGCCTGGGCAAGTCTGATCCGCTGGCGCATACCCTTGCTGTAAGCTGCCACCTTCCGATCGCCGGCATCCAGCAGATTTACCTGCTCGAGCGCGTTTGTCGCTGCCGCTTCGGCCTTCTTCTTGTCGAGACCGTGGACGAGGAGGAAGGCCCGGATAAATTCCCGCCCGGTCAGGCCTCTGGGAAAAGAATCAAACTGAGTGCAGTAACCGACTTTGCTGAAGAGCTGTTCAGGTTGGTCGGTAGGAATACCCAGGACGGTGATCTGGCCGCGAGTCGGCCGCAGCAGCCCGGTCATCAGATTCATCAGCGTAGACTTTCCTGCGCCATTCGGGCCGACCAGACTGGTGATGCCCGCCCCAATACTCAGGTTCACGCGATTGACTCCGAGTATCTCTCCGTAAAACTTGGAGACATCGTCGAAGACTATTTGTGTTGAGCTTTCACTCATTAATCATTGCCAATTGCCGATTGCCGATTGGCAATTGGCATTATTCCAACAAACTTTCATAACACCCCGGAATTCACCCATCACACAATTGGCAATTGGCAATTGGCAATCCCTTTAGCTCACAACTTCGTACGCCTTAACTTTCGCCGAAAGTATCGCCAGGCAAATCGCGCAAACAACAAACAGCGCCACCCACGAGGCCCACAGCGGCGGCTCACTCAGCACGACGCGGCTGACAACGTCACCATCAATATCGGTAACGAAGCCCGTGGTGCGTTCAAAGGTGCCAAATAGTCCCGCCGAGATGTTTTTCGTTAGCGCGCCCAGGCTGATGATGTTTCCCCAGCGCGTGCGGAAGATCACATTGACGACTTCCCCAAAGACTGAAGGGATGAAGAACAAACCAAGCAGTGCTGCGCTTGCGATCACTCGCCATTTCACGAGGGCTGAAATCGCCTGCGAGAGCAGGGCCAGCAGAAGAATCCAAACCAGGCTGGCAATAACAATCGCGCTGGCAATCCAGAGATTGTTGATGAACCAGCTCCCGCCTTCGAGATACGATTGAAACAAAAACAGGATCAATTGCGGCACCCAGGTGATCGTCGAAAGCAGAATCAACACCACGGACATTTTGCCCGCTACATACTCGGCCCGCGAAAACGGCCGGCAGAGATAAAGGGGCAGGGCATTGTTTCGCAGGTCGCGCGAAACGAGCGGGGGTCCGACTAGCAATGTGACAAAGAACGCGAGGCCGGCCTGGATATTCACAAACGTCTGGAAGAAAGACGCATCCACAGGAATCAGTTCCCGGACATTGATTCGCATGATTGCCAGCGCATTCACGTTGTGGTGCAGGTAAATCAGAATTGCTTCGACGAGCAACGGAATGAAACAGAGCGCGAAGAATGCCGTGAAGAGTTTCGACTTGAAGACATCACGAAAGGCATGGCGGGGGATTACGAGAAACCGGCTCCATTCAGGAGTCAGCGGTCCCGCGTAATTCTTGTAACTGTGATCATAGACTGCCATTGCCATTCTCCATTGCCTTGAGAAAAATGTCCTCGAGCGAGTCGCGCTTGTAGCTCAAGCGCCTGATCTGCATCTCCTGCGCGGCAGCGATGCGGTAGAGATCGCGAACTTCAATTCCTTCCGTCAGGACAATCTTCAAACGGTGGTCGCCGGTGAGGGCGGACTCACAACCCAGTCCGGCAATCGCCTCCACAAACCTGCCCTGGTCGCCGCGGGTTTCCAGAACCAGAAATTTACGATTCGACTTGCGTTCTTCCTCAAGATTGCAATACACAGCCAGTCGTCCATCTTTGAGAATCAGAATCTCTTCGCAACACTCCTCGACATCGCGCAGCAGGTGTGACGAAAGCACAATGTTGGCTTGACCACTGTCACGAATTTCGCGAATTAGACGAATCATGCGAGCGCGTGCCGGTGGGTCGAGGCCGTTCGTTGGCTCATCAAGAAATATCAACTTCGGTCCATGAACGATCGCCTGGGCCAGTTTGGCGAGTTGCTTCATCCCCAGCGAATAGGTGTCGAGACTGCGATAGCGCGCTTCGCCGAGACCGACGTAGAAAAGTGCTTCGTGCGTCCGCTCCAAAGACGCTTCCGGTGGCAAGCCCGACAGTTCTGCCATCAGGCGTACGAGATGGACCGCACTCATTTTCGCGATGAAAGAGTCTCGTTCGGGCATGTAGCCTATGAGTCCTCTAATCTGCTTGGCGTCAGTAAGAATGTCTTTGCCGAAGATGTGGGCGGTGCCGGTTGAAGGAGCGTGAAAGCCCAGTAGCGTGTGAATGAGAGTCGTCTTCCCTGCGCCGTTGGGACCAAGGAGACCGATGGCCCTTCCTCGCAATTCCCCGCGCAGACCCTTCAGAATTTCTCGCTTACCGAATTTAACGCTCAGATCGTTGAGATCGATTACGGGAGCGAAGTTTCTGAGGTCCTGGATACTTTCCTGTTGTTCAATCGTTGCGGCTGTTGCCATGCCCGTACTTATATCGTTCTGTCCTGATAATTCCAAACGAATCCCAAACCAAAAGCAGTACCCATTAAGACAAATGCGCCGATGAGTGCTAACGCTTCAGTGGGCGCTAAAGTTCTGCCTATTGCCAGAATTCCGATCAGAAACACAGGAAGATTGAGCACGAGTGCTGAGGCGAGCGGAAAGAGGGCTGCCGGGCGACAACCGCCCAGGCGGCGACGTAACCAGAAGAGTGAGGGCGCATAGGCGAGCGAGAAGAGCAGCGCCGCAACAATCAAAGACATGACCGTTGCACCTTTAACGTCTGCGACGCTGAGGTTGGTACCTTCGACGACGTAAAAAGTCAGCAGGAGCGCCGTCAGGCCTAACAACCACGAACCGAGGGAGATGGAAACGAGACGCATCTTAGAATGATGAATTCTGAATGATGAACGATGAATTTCATTGCCGATTGCCAAATGCCAATTGCCGATTCAACTCTCCATGACGAGGTGAACGAAATCGGCAATCGGCAATCCGCAATCGGCAATTGCAAAACTACTTCCCGCCCATCCCCTTGTGGAGGATGTGCTGGATCTCGAGCGCGTTGGGCATTCCCAACAAACTCGCCGGACTTAAACCAAACGGCCCGCCCTCTGTGTTGGCGGCAAACGTAATGCTGTCGCCCTGGGCGTATGCGTAGGCGAGGGTCGGCGGCATGTCGGCGGCCATCTTCTTAATCGCCTCGGATTGCTCCTGCGGCAGATTCTTCGCGGTGTTGGCTATCTGATCTGCGAACGGCTGCACGAGGGGACCAAGATTGTGATAGAAGATCGCCGAGAAGTTTGCATTGCCGTCAGCCGGCAATCCCGCAGTGAACCGCCCGGACCGTAACAGCGAATATCCACCCTCCTGCGATCTCACAGCTCGCTCGACCATGGCGCGGCTCGGACCGGCAACCATGTACCCATTCACGTAAGTCATATTTACTTCTACGCCGAAGTCGGCAGACTTCAACGTGTAGTAAGTGCGACCGGAAATCTCAGCGCGGTCCCAAACCAGTCCGGTCTTGCCGAACTTCGCTGCTTCCTTATTAATCTCCGTAACCATTCTCTCGAGAGTTTGCTGCAAGTGTTGTGGGTCGTTTACCTCAAACACCATTTTCCATGAAGGCGTAGGAAGAATCGGACCGTCAATCGCGAAGGCAAACTCGCCGCCGAGGGGCGCCGCAAAGTCTTTACGAATGTCGAACCCACGCTCTGCCTGGAGCTTGTCCAGGTTCTTGCGCAGATCAGGCGACACCGTTTCCAGAACTCCCAGCAGGTCGTCTACCAACGATACCGGGTCCTTGACGACAAAGCCGGCTACGACGTTGGCATCCGGCGAAATGTATTCCAGGGAACCCATCGGTCCAGGTTCCGCCAGCCACGAGGGAATACCGCGCGCCTCGCTGAACGACAACACCGCCCGCGTATGGGTCTTGCCCTGACTGTCTTTTTGATCCAGAGCGAAGTGTTTGAGATTTAGGATGCCGAGCTGCTGCAACGCGCCTTCACGCTTGGCGCCGTCGTCACCCTTGGCCAAGTCCGCTTTGTTTTTCGCGATCAGCTGTTCCAGATTTGCGGCAACTACCAATCCGGCGCCCTCTTTGTAGACCTGGGCGATCTGGTTGTAGAAGGCAGTGCCGGTGAACGGACTGCCACCGCCCTTTTGCATCACACCAGCCAAAGCCTGCAACTGGTGGCGCTTCGGACTCGCGGCGAAGAGGTCGTTGTTGATCCAGACGTAGAGACTGTCGGACTTCTTGTTTGGGTCCGGAGTGACAGCTGGCATATTCAAAGGATCTTCAACAAACTGTAGAGCCGGTCTACCCTGTTGATTGCCGCCGTATTTTGCAATCTGCTGTTCCAGGAACTGGCGGAAACCAGCCGAGTTCTTCAACTCCGCCAGCACGAGCGGTGAATCCGGCTCACCCTTCTCATTCATCGAAAGAGATACAGCGACCTCGTCTCCGAGATATTCGCCAAACTCACGAACAGTTCCAATCACCTGATCCATGCCAGGACCACGGTGGCGGCCGGTCTGTTCTTTCTCATACCACTGACGCAGGGCCGGGTTCTGGTTGATACGCTCCTGCATGATGCGGTGCGACTCGGCAATCGTCGAAGTCAAGTTCGGCAACGCCGCGTAAACAACCGTGTTCTCAGGCATCAGGTCCAACAAGTGAGTCGAGTTACGCACGCCGGGCTGCTGCACTTTGTTCAGCTCTTTATTGAGCCCGGTCAGAGCGGCAAGTGACTGGACGTAGCCGGCAGCGTTGCGGCTCCAGGCAACGTCATCTTTGACAGGAATAATCTCGATGCTGGGATTGGTCGTGGCCTGTTCGCCCGGGCGCAGCACCCGCTCAGTACCTTTGTGATCGAGACGGACCTCTCCTTCAACTACCGACACGCGCGAACCCTTCGTACCGCTGTCAACCGAAAACACTGTCCCTGTTACGGAGACCAATGAATCGCCAGTGTCAACGAACAAGCGCCCGTTCTGTTGCCTGGCAGCTTCGACCATAATGCTGCCGCGATTCAGATGAATCGTGGTCCCCTGAGCGTTCTTTGTAAGCGATAGCTCTGAACGATCTCGCATTTCAATCATCGAGCCATCACCGAGGCGCACAAAAGCATGAGCACCCTTGGCGGTGCGTACTCGCTCACCCTTCGCGAGCTTCTCACCAGCACTAATCGGCGTGCTGGTCGTATCGTCAATCTGGTACACCTGCCCTTCAGCGGCTTGGACAGTCGCGTCGAGATCGCTGCCGAACGGCGCATAGCGTTGAATGAACGGGAGGGCCAGCAAACCAAAACCAATTACGAGAGCGGCCGCGATGCCCCAGCGGAGAATTACAGGCTGCAGACTGTAGCGGCGTGCAGTGGGCGCAGTTTTCTTCGGCGCCGTGCTGCGGGAACGAGCATCCTTCATCGCCCGCCGGCAGGGAATGCACTCGTGTGTATGGTCGACCAGAAGCAATGAGCGAGCTTCAGACAGCTTCTTGTTCAGGTAAGCAGGGATGAGCGACTGAAAGTCCTTACAGTTTTCAATGCGTTCACTTGCTGCGGTTGTCATGGTGCCTGCGTTGAGTTCAACATTTTCAGCGGAGAGACGCGCCCAAACGCGCTCTGCCGCCGCATTGACCGTCACCGAATCGATTTGCTCGTTCCGGATTTCGGTCGTTACCTTGTCGAGAATGGATTCCGTATTTTTATTCATGATGTTTCTCCAGATAGTGCCCTATCTCTTTTCGTAGCTTAGTACGCGCGCGGTGCAGGACCACGCCAACAACCATCTGCGAAGTTCCCAACAGCTTCGCGATTTCCTGGTTGTCATAGCCCTCGTAGTAACGCAACACAAACATCTCACCAGCGGTCTCGCCCAAACGAGCCACTGCGCGGCGAATCAGTATTTGTAATTCGCGATCGGCGTGTTGGGTCTCGGGGTTTCTCTCGTTGCTCTTCAACGCGGCAGTGTCGACGTCTTCCAGTCCAACTGAGCGGGAACGGTTGCGACTGCGCAACAGATCCAGGGAAGCGTTTATAGCAGCGCGTGAAAGGTAGGCTTCCGGGTGCCCGGCGTAGTCGTAGTCTTCCCGTCCTCTGGCCAGGCGCAGAAAAACAGTCTGCAGCACGTCTTCAGCATCCGCGGCACTGCCGGTGATGCGGTGGGCCGTGCGAAAGACTCGATCGTGATGCGCTCGGAAGAGATTTTCCAGCTCTCCCGGAGGGTTTTGAACTGGTTTCAAGGTTCTGACGGCTACTGGCACGGTGCCCTCCTAAATTCGTTTCCACCCAGTAAACGAATCGGAGGAGGATTTATTAACAGGGACGGGGGAAGATTTGTTGGTTAGTTGTCTGTGGGCAAGCATTCGTCCAATGTCCAAAGTCCAAAGTCCAAAGTCCAAAGTCGAACGTCCAATGTCTGCTGATTTAGTGACCTTGGACCTTCGGCGTTGGACCTTGGACGTTGGACTTTGGTCAATGACTGCTCACTAACTCAAACCGGAGGTCCTTCACTGGCGTCAAACTCTTCCATCTCCTTGCGCCATTCGGAGCCAATCCGGCTCTCCTGGAGTCGCACGCAGCGATTCCAGCGCAGGATTGCGTCGTCTGTGTTGGCAGGCCTGATCTTCTCTGCCGCTTCAAAGAATTTCATCGCCTCTTCGAAAGTGGGAAACACCGTATGCGGAAGACGACCGGAGCGAAGTTGGGCTTTTGCCTTGCGCTCTAAAAGAATGCCGAAATGGTAGACACGCTCATACTCGCTTGTAAGACCCCGAAAAACGTGCTCGGCTTCTGAATACCGATCAGACATCTCGCCACTAAACTGATCCGTGATCGCCAGCCCCAGCAACCGCAGCGTCGCTTGATTGTCAGGCTCAACTGCCAGAATGTCGCGGCAGATCGATTCTGCTTCACCGGGTTCGTTCAGGTAGCGATAGACCTCCGCTTTCGAAATCGCTTCGGCGATACCGGCCTGTGAGATTGGTTTAAGCTTTAGTTCCATGACTCTTTCCCTTTAGTTTCCGCAAGAACCAGCGCACCGGGTCATAGTAGTCGTCGACCACTCGCTCCTTCAGAGGGATGATTGCGTTGTCGGTGATGTGAATGTCTTCCGGGCAAACTTCGGTACAACATTTCGTGATGTTGCAAAGGCCGATACCAAGCTCCTCCTTCAGCAAGCGAGTTCGAGACAGCCCATCCAGTGGATGCATCTCCAGTCCAGCAATGCGCACAAAGAAACGAGGACCCCCAAACTGTTCCTTCTTGTCATGGTCGCGCAAAACGTGGCAGACGTTCTGACAGAGAAAACACTCAATGCACTTGCGAAACTCCTGCACCCGATCCACATCGCGCTGATCCATCTTCCATTCGGTTCCCGGGCGCGGGGTGAAGGGCGGTATCTTTCTGTTGACTCGATAATTCCAGGAGACATCGGTAACCAGATCCTTGATCACGGGGAATGCCTTGATCGGCTGGACCGTGATGGGCGCATCCAGAGGCAAAGCATCCAAACGGGTCTTGCAGGTGAGACGGGGTCGACCGTTCACTTCCGCGGAGCACGAGCCACACTTGCCGGCCTTGCAATTCCAACGGACAGCCAGATCGGGCGCCTGGTGGGCCTGAATGTAATGTAACGCATCAAGCACAACCATGCCCGGGGCAATTGGCACATCGTATTTAACCAATTCACCACCCTCGCGATTACCACGGAATATCTTGAACCTAGCGTTTGCCATCGACTTGTTTCCTCCGCGTTCCACTGTCTTCGTGGAGAAAAAAACAAAGCATTATCACCACTGAGGTACGGAGCGCACTGAGAACTGTTAGTGCACCAGTCGTCGTAGGCCGTCTTTGAGAACAACCACGTTGAAATTCATGAGTAAGCCGACCTTTACTCCTGTTAACTTGAGATAAGTTATCAGTTGAGCTTCGTGGATCGGGGCCAAGGCTGCGACTGATTTGACTTCCACAATGACTGCGCCTGAGACCAACAAATCTAGACGATATCCGCAGTCGAGCCTTACTCCCTTGTACTCCAATGGCAATCGCTTCTCGAACTCAAACGAAATCCCACGAAGCTCCAGTTCGCGGGCCAGGCAAATTTCATAGGAGGACTCAAGTAATCCAGGCCCAAGTTCGCGATGGACCTCAATTGCTGCTCCGATGATTTCGCTAGTGAGTCTTTCTTCATAGAGTTTCCGTTTAGGCTTCATAGTGAGGTTCCGCCTTTCTTAGTTTTAGTTTTGTCTTCTCCCTTGTTCTTCGTGGATCTCCGTGCCTCCGTGGTGAAATTACGCTTTCTTTTCTTTCAAAAGCAATCGTAAGTCCTCAGGCACTTCGGGTGTCGGCAGCTGCTTTAGTTTCATCTCGCCTGCCTGGCACGAGATGATGTTGTTCTGCGTGCCCCATGTTGCGTCGTAGTTGGGAAAATCGATTCGACTGTGCGCGCCGCGACTCTCCTTGCGTTCAAGGGCGCTTAAGGCCACGGCTTCGGAAACGGACAGCATCGATTTCAAATCGCGCGCGAGGTGCCATCCCGGATTAAATAGCCGCGAGCCTTCGACACGCACTTTTGCGCTTCGTTCTTTTAGTAACTGAATCTCCGACAGTCCCTTCTTTAGATCATCCTCGTCGCGGAAAATGCCGACATAGTTGTGCATAGTTTCCTGCAAATCGCGATGAATATCGTAGGGACTTTCGCCCGCCGGACGTTGAAAGGGCGCAAGCAGTTCGCGCTCAGCTTCCTCGATCTGCTGCGGATCGATCGCCACCGCACCGACATGTTGGGCATGTTCCGTCGCGCTAAGCCCTGCCCGCCTGCCGAAAACCAAAAGATCGGAGAGCGAATTACCGCCCAGACGATTTGAGCCATGCAATCCCGCTGCAGCTTCTCCTGCCGCAAACATTCCGGGAACTGTTGCCTGAGCGGTTTCGGGTTCAACGCGAATGCCGCCCATCATATAGTGACAAGTCGGTCCCACTTCCATCGGACCTTGCGTGATGTCCACATCCGCCAACTCTCGGAACTGGTGATACATGCTCGGCAGTTTTCGTTTCACGTAGTCGGCCGGCTTGTGCGAAATATCGAGATACGCGCCGCCATGCTCAGTGCCCCGTCCTTCCCTCGCCTCTGTGTAAATGGCTCGCGCTACCACATCGCGCGTTGACAGTTCCATCTTCGCAGGATCGTAACGCTCCATAAATCTCTCACCATCTTTGTTGCGCAGGACCCCACCCTCGCCACGAACGGCTTCAGTCACCAAAATCCCCTGCACGCCTGGCGGCCAAACCATTCCTGTAGGATGAAACTGGACAAACTCCATGTCCATTAATTCAGCACCCGCGTCGCAAGCCAGCGCCATCCCGTCACCCGTGTACTCCCACGAGTTCGAAGTGATACGCCAGGCCTTGCCGATGCCGCCTGTCGCAATAACCACGGATTTCGCCTTGAAAACGACAAAGCGTCCTGTCTCACGCCAGTATCCGAATGCGCCTGCGATTCGTTGGCCATCTTTCAGCAGACGCGTAATGGCGCATTCCATAAAAACATCGATGCCTAGATGAACGCCCTTGTCCTGCAAGGTGCGAATCATCTCAAGACCCGTGCGATCGCCAACGTGGCAGAGTCGCTTGAACGTGTGTCCACCAAATGCCCGCTGCAGGATGTTGCCATCTTTAGTGCGGTCAAACAGCGCGCCCCATTGTTCTAACTCACGCACTCGCTCCGGGGCTTCTTGCGCATGAATCTGGGCCATGCGCCAGTTGTTCAGAAACTTGCCGCCGCGCATCGTGTCGCCGAAGTGAGTGTGCCAATCGTCAGCCCTGTCGACATTAGCCATCGCCGCCGCAATTCCGCCTTCAGCCATCACCGTGTGTGCTTTGCCAAGCAGCGACTTGCAGACAACGCCGACAGTAGCTCCCTGGCCAAGCGCTTCAATCGCTGCGCGCAACCCCGCGCCACCGGCGCCGATGATCAACACATCGTGTTCGTGGGTTTCGTATTTTTCCGTCACAGGATTCTCAGGTCGTGAATCGCGCCCGTTGCCACCAATCTAATGTAGAAATCGGACAGCCCAACCGAGAACAGGCTCATCCAGGCAAACAGCATATGGTGTTCGTTGAGAAAACTGGCGCCTTGCCATGCCGAATGGCGTGGTCCGCCAAAGCTGACGCACGAAAAGCAATCAACCTTTCCGCCGACGATGTGCCGCAGCGAATGACATGAGAAAGTGTAAAAGGAAAGCAGAACGATATTGGCGAGCAGTACGAGCGAGCCGAGACCTATACCGAAACGCCCGTTGAACCAGAACGCTCGAATCGCGTCATACCAGAGAATGATGAGAAACACGAGAGCAACGTAGAGAAAGTAGCGGTGCAGATTCTGCAGTATGAAAGGAAAAGCAGTTTCGCCTTTGTACTTGTGCGAGTGCGCTTCGCCTACGCTGCAGGCGGGCGGATCAAGAAAGAACGCGCGGTAGTAGGCCTTGCGATAGTAGTAGCAGGTGGCGCGAAAGCCGAGCGGCGCCCAGAGGATCAGCAGGGCCGGGGAAAGCGGCCACCAACTGGGTTTGATCAGCGGGGAATAGAAGGGAGAGAGATAGGGACCCCATTCATAGTGCGCACCCTCGAACGCGCGCCATGTTGCATAGACGCTGAAGCCGCCGAGCACAATCACTACGGGAATCAGTTCGAGCCACCAGGCATCGCGGCGCATGGTTGCGCCGAAGCCTCCATGCTGCACTGCGCTTCTCGGTTCATCCATGAATGTATTCTCCGTATCTCTGTGGTCAACAGCCCTTAAACAATTCACCACGGACGGAATTACACTGCGAAATCAACTGGTGGGTACGAATAATAACCCGTGTGCATTCAAAACTCGAACTTTTTCGATCGGTGGTACTGATGCAGCGTGGGTCCTTAGGAAATGTCAGAACCGGAAGCGGTAGCGACCGGGTCCTTCGGACGAGGATTAACTAACGGTAAACCCAAGTTTCTTTACCACTTTGAATTGATCCTGTTTAGACGTGAAGGATCAATTTCGCAATCGTGAAATAGATAATCAATCCAGTGGCGTCAACCAGCGTCGTAATCAGGGGAGCGGAGAGGACCGCGGGATCGACACCGAAACGCTGAGCTGCTATGGGAATCAGCGAACCTACGGTTGTTGACCAAATGCAGATCGCAAACATTGTCAGCGAAACTGTGAGCGCCAATGCCAAAGGCGCCTGCCATAAAAGTGCCTGGCCGAAGGCTATCGGCGCCACCAGCAAACCTAAAACTACTCCGGTGGTGGCTTCGCGGAGCACCACGCGCCACGCATGACGCACGCCCACTTCCCCGAGAGCGAGACTGCGAATCACAGTCATGACTGTCTGTGCGCCGGCGTTACCGCCCGTGCCGATCAGGAGGGGAATGAAAAACGATAAGGCGACCACCGCTGCCAGCTCCGTTTCAAACCGGTGCAGCACGGCGCTGGTCAGCGTTCCGGCGACAAACAACAGGAGCAGCCAGCCAATGCGCTTGCGTACCACTCGGAAGATGGGGTTATCGAAGTAAGGCTTGTCGAGGGCCCCCGGCTCCACGCCCGCCATTCGCAGAATGTCTTCCGTTTGTTCCTCGATGAGAACATCGATCACATCGTCAACCGTTACAAACCCAACGACGCTCCCGTCTTGTTCCAGGACCGGCACGGCGAGCAGGTTGTACTTGCTGATCTTCTGTGCAACCGATTCCTGATCTTCGAGCGCGGTGACCGTAACGGGCTTGCGACGCATTACGTCTTTGAGGGGCGTAGTCAGCTCAGCCATCACCAGGTCGCGAAGCGAAACGGCGCCGAGCAAGTGGTCGGTGACGGGCTCCATTACATAGCAGGCGTAAATCGATTCTTTTTCACGTGCTACTGAGCGGATATGTTTAAGCGCATCTGCCACCGTCATCTTCAGATCGAGATGAACAAACTCAGTTGTCATAATTCCGCCAGCTGTGTGAGGGGGATACTGTAGAAGGTCCTCAAGCTCCGCGCGTAATTCTTCGCTGAGTTTCGGAAGCACCCGATGGCGTTCGTGCAAACCCATCCGCTGCGTAATGTCGGTGCGCTCATCCGCCGAAAGGCCTGCGAGTATTTCCGCAGCACGAGCAGGTTCCAGCTCTTCGAGAATTGCCGCTCGCCGCCGCATAGTGGGCTGATCAAATACTTCAATCACGCGCTGAACCGGCAGCATTGTGACCACCGTCGCCGCTTCAGGAACGGTAAGTTGGTTGAAGAGTTCCGCGAGATCTGCGGCGGCAAGGTCCGCAACCATGCTGCTGATGCCCACGAAACTCTCGTCGAGACGAAGGTGAATCCGCTCCAGCAGCTTCTTCAGATCTTGTACCGGCAACTTAACCTCCGGAAGAAAGTAGCCATTGGGCCCGAAAAGCAGTAGGCAGTAAGCAGAAGGCAGTATAAGCTAAGGCGCGGTCCAGCTAACCACAGTTTCGGAGAGCCGTGTTTTTTCTGCCTTCTGCCCCCTGCCTTCTGCCCCTGCCTACTGCCTACTGCCTTCTGCCTTCTGTTTACTGCCTACTGCCTTCTGCTTACTGCCTTCTGCCTTCTGCTTACTGCCTTCTGCCTTCTGCTTACTGCCTTCTGCCTTCTGCTTTAGCTTCGGCGGCCTGAGGACTAGACGGGTAGCGACGAAGCAACTCGCGCCAACTCCCACCGTTGTAATGAAACTGCTTCGTCGCGTGGTCAAAGGTAAAAATTATGCCTTGCCTGTGGTAACGATCGAGTCCGCTGTAGTTGAGAAAGTATGACGAGATTGGCGCCCCGGTATCCTTGACGTTCTCCGAACTAAGTCGGCGCGCCGCATCGCGCGATAACTTCCCGGCCGCTCTCATTGCCTCCTGGCCGAAGCTCAAGAGCACGATGGGACGCAGTGTGGATCTTGGAAACGCGTCGAGAAAGATTCGCGCGCGAACGAGCCGATCGAAGTCCACCGAAGAATTGATCAGACGCAGCAGGCGTTCGTCTTCACCCTGTTGTCTCGGTGCGATTACAGCCTCACGTTGAATCCAGCCGCGCGTACGTCTGGTTACCGCAACACGGTAGAAAATTCCATCGCGGGCGCGCCGGGACTCGAGAATGCGCACGACGCGGCCGCGACCGAGCCGTCGCGCGAGCGGCGCTGAGAAGCCAGGCGCGCTACGCAGGACTGAGAGCCTCTCATCAACAACTATGGCCACACGCGCGGACAGTGGTCGTGTCTGCCCACCAACTGCCAGCGGATAGAGTGAGAGAGAGGTAAAGAAGATTGTGGAAACGAAACGAAGGAAATTTTTGTGCGCCGATCGCGGATTGCCGGCGCCTACTTGAAAGTGTGAGGTATTCAAGGCTTACTCCTTTGCAAGGTGAGGTTGACAGGAGAATTTCCGCTTACGCCCCGGGGCGGTTAACGCGCCGCGCGCTTGCGTTCCGCTGTGGCAGAAAGCCGGGTCCGTGCCTCAGCGGCGAGAATTCGTTGAGCTATGCCCGCATGGTGAAAATGACAGATGGCGACGGCGAGCGCGTCAGCAGCATCCTGTGGTTCCGGTAGAGTGCTCATCGACAACAGCACGCGCACCATCTCCTGCACTTGATGCTTTTCGGCGTTGCCATAACCGACTACCGTTTGCTTTACCAGCCGTGGTGAATATTCCTGAATGGCCAGACCCGCGCGCTCCGCAGCGAGCATGGCCACGCCGCGTACCTGCCCGAGTTTAAGAGTGACCTTAAAATTGGTCGCGAGGAAACCATCTTCGATAGCGCACTCACTCGGCGTGTGACGCGCAATGATCTCTTCGAGTCCTGTGCAAATAGTAAGCAGGCGCGTGGAAAACTTCTGGGTGGACGGTAAACGAATCGCGCCATACTCGAGGATACGATAACGCGGACCGTCACCTTCAATGACGCCCCAGCCTGTGGTTTCGCTACCCGGATCGATTCCCAAGACGCGCATGCACAGGGATTCTACCTCAAGTTGGGTTCGGGTTTCGAGTTTCGTGTTCCGGGACTTAGGTCTCAGGTGCCAGGTCTCAGGTGTCGGGGCTCAAGTGTCGGTCATCGGGTGTCGGGTGTCGGGTTGACCTTGAATCTTTAAACCCGAAGTCTTGAGACCTGAGTCTTGAGACCTGAGACTTGGGACCTAGGACCCGAAACCCGCGACCCGAAACCCGGAACCTGAGCCCAACCGCGGCTTAATAGTTGCTAATCAGTGATGGCTTGCATCACTTTTAACTACTTTGGAAGGACATCAGAATGTTTGATGTAATTATTGTCGGGGCGGGCCCTGCAGGGTTGAGCGCCGCGTTAATCCTTGGACGCTGCTATAGACGCGTACTTATTTGCGATGCGGGAAGACCCCGCAACGCCGCTTCGCGGTCTCTGCACGGCTATCTCACCCGCGATGGGATCCACCCAGCCGAACTACTGAAAATCGGACGCGAACAACTGCGTCCTTACACCACAGTCGAGCTGCGAAACGATCAAGTGACGACAGCACGCAAGATCGCGCGTGGATTTGAGATCACCACGGAAAGTGACGAGTTGTTTCGCGCGCGAAAATTGCTACTGGCAACCGGCGTCGTTGATCATCTTCCCGACATCCAGGGGCTCCAACCGCTTTATGGCCGCAGCGTTTTCCATTGCCCTTATTGCGACGGCTGGGAACTCAAACGCCGACCCATCGCCATTTACGGTCGCGGTAGCCACGGGGCTGGCTTGGCGTTCGAGCTAACTGGATGGAGCGATGATTTGGTCCTTTGCAGCGATGGACCTGCGGAGTTGTCTCCTGAGGATCGCGAACAGTTAGACTTACTCTCGATCTCGGTGCGCGAGGAGCGAATTTCCCACCTGGAAGGAACTGATGGACAGCTTGAACGTGTCGTTTTCGCGAATGGCGAAACGCTCTCACGTAGCGGCCTGTTTTTCAGTAGCGGTCAGCACCAGGGTTGTGACCTTGCAGAGAGACTCGGCTGCGAAATCACAGAACGAGGTGCAGTGCGCACTGGAGAATACGAAACGACGAGTGTTCCGGGACTGTATGTCGCGGGGGATGCTTCCCGAGCGGTACAGCTGGCTATCGTGGCAGCGGCCGAAGGAGCCGAGGCGGCCTTTGCCATCAACAAAACATTAATTAAGGAAGACCTGGAACGTGTCCGGTCTGACAATGCGGAAACCCAGGCTGTTCCTCCGAATTTCCGAAGGAACGAGAAGACTGACCAGCCACCTTAATGCGCAGTTGTCTCATCGGGGAAGAGATCGGTCCAGGCCTGGCGCACCAGCACCCGCCACTCGTCGCCGGTAACTCCGCAGTCAAACTTCTCGTAGTTTGCTTTTCCGCCACGGGGCGCCGCCGCAAAGTCGTACGGAGGCGGGCGGCGAAACCGCTCCGGACCCAGTGCGTTCTCGTGCAAGTCGTCCGCTTGAGTGATAAGGCACTCAAACATGCGCCGCTTCAAGTCGCGGGCTTTCTTGTCGAGTATTAGCGTTGTGGTCTCGGTGGCGTCACTGGGAAGAAAGTCCAGAACTCTCTGCGTTCCATCGCTACCCGGATGAAGGGCAATCTCAAAGACAGTTGGCGGCTTGAATCCATGGCGTTGCAACAGACGGAGCGCGGCATGGGTGGCAAACGCCGTTGCGTCGTGATCGGGATGGCTGCCCTCGTAAGGATGAGTCAACACTACATCGGGAGAAGTCTTTTGCAAGAAGGTGGCGACCTTCCTGGTCAGGTCAGAGAGGTAATGGGAAGCCTGACTATCGACAAGGCCCAAGTCTACTATCCTGTCCTCTGATACGTTGGCGAGCGCGAGGGCGGATTTACACTCGGTTCGGCGCGCCTTTGCATAGTCGGACCTTCTCGCAAAGCCCGCCTCAGCAACATACCCGTTGCCTGGAACGCCATCCGTGATATGGAGTACCGTCACGTTCTCCAGACGGGAGATGAGACCGCCAGCCCCGATTATTTCGTCGTCAGGATGCGCAACGATAACAGCATATCGCGAATGTGGAGCCAACTCCCTTGTGCCGAATAGGTTCGTGTGTGCCGAACGTATTTTCCTCCTGTCCATGTGCTGTCACCGCCGAATTTTGTGCACGCGCCACAAGGACAACCTACCCTCATGATCACTGTCGAGGTGCGCAAATTCGTCCCCCCGGTCGAATCACCGCTTTGGAACCTATCAACCGGCATACCACGTAGAAGGATTCTCTGCGTCCCCATAACAAGGTGAATGAGGCGTCAGAAGGGTGAGTGGCGCTGTATGTTATTGATGTTAACTGCCCGAATTCGTTTCACTTAGTCGGGCAGGATCGGTGGCTCGCCACCTGAAAGTTTGGGGTTTGTTTTTTATTAAACAATTCGAGCCAGTACGGGATCGCGGTTACTGGGATCGCGATTACTGGGATCGCGGGCGTCCCGCCCGCAACGAGCGCGAAGCGCGAAAGGCTCCTAAGGTTGGTGCCTGACGCAGTGCGGGCGCCCGCGATCCAGTTCTCTTCCGTCCGGTTTTGCGGACTAAATCTGGCTACCAAACATGATGCTAGAACGGCGTCTGGATGTTTTTTCCGATTGAAGCTCGTCCTCAAGTATTTCTCAAGTATTACTCAAGTCTCTCTTGCTAGGTTCCATCACGGTGGAAAAGGGAAAGGGAAAGGAAAGTCGGGGAGAATGCGGAGTGGGAGACGCGGAGATAACGTCAAAGCGTTCCCCCCTCTCACTCAACCCTTCTCCCCGTCTCTCCTTCCCCTTCCCTTTACTCTGCTGCCTTGGCGCCTAGTTGCTCGAACCCGCACTGTCTCGGTTTCTTCTCGGGTCGCCAGCGCAAGAACTTTGTACCGTGGCGAAAACGACCGCCCGTGAAATGATCATAGCGAATCTCAGCCACCAGCTTCGTCTTCAACGGCTCCCATTCGCTGGTTTTTTTGGTACTCCATCGGCTCGGTCCCCCGGGTTTGTTCCCGGTGAAGCCGGGCGGCTTGATTAACGGCTCGAGTAATTTCGTCAGCTCTTTCTTCTCCGCTTCAGTGAAACTCGAAGTGTAACCGACGTGGTGCAGGAGACCGTCTTTGTCATACAAGCCGAGCAGTAACGATCCAACCACCTTGCCGCTTGAGGCGTAGCGAAATCCTCCAACGACGCAGTCTGCCGTACGCAGCTTTTTGATCTTCTGCATTCCGTCGCGTTCGCCGGTCCGATAGGGTAGATCGAGTCTCTTCGCAATCACGCCATCAAGACGGACGGATGGATCCTCAAGCCACGACAAGGCGAGAGAAGCATCGGCAGTTTGTGGCGACAGCTCGACAGTCGCGTTCCGGGAAAAATATTTCTTCGCAAATGCTTCCAGCCTTTTCCTGCGCTTCACCAGCGGCTCATCAAGAATCTTTTTGCCTTGCTCGTCCACCAGAATGTCAAAAACAATCAGACGTGCGGGTGTTTCCTGCGCGAGTTTGGCGACCCGACTAGCGGCGGGATGAATTCGTTGCAGCAGCGCGTCAAAGGAAGGATCGCCTTTGATGGTGATCACTAACTCGCCATCGATCACAAATTTTGTCGCTTTCAGCTTTAGCAGCGCTTCCAGGACTTCAGGAAAGTATCGTCCCAGAGTCTGGCCTGACTTTGATTGCAGCTCCAGATTCTGGCCGTCGCGAAATGCGAGACAGCGAAAGCCGTCCCACTTCGGTTCATACTGCCAGGATGCACCGCGCGGCAGCTCAGCGACCAAAAGAGCTTCCATCGGCGGATAGGGCGGTTTGATTGGCAGAGTCATGGATTAGCAAGACTGATGATGATCGTAGTCTGGAATCACAATAATAGAATAGTAAGTGAGACCTTACGAGTCGGTCCAGATGGATTGCCGATTGGCGATTGCCGACTAACCTTTGGAACAGGGTTGTCACCATAGATCACGATGCGGCACCTTCTTTGCTAACTCTCCCACTGGAAAGCAAAAATTCAGCTTACGCGCGATTCTCCGCGTTCTAAAAAGAAGTACATGCTGAATCGTTGTACCGGAAGGCTACAGTTCGTTGTGTGTTTACGCAGCGCAAACGCAGGAGCAAAGGATTCGATATGGGACTACAACTCAAGCCTCTAGACGTTCAGGTCATGGTGATCACAGGAGCTACCAGCGGCATCGGTCTCGTAACCGCAAGGATGGCGGCTAAACGACGCGCACGGCTCGTGCTTGCGGCTCGCAGTGAAGCTGCACTTCAAATGTTGGTCGAAGAAATTAGAAATGCGGACGGTGAAGCTGTCGCAGTTGTTGCGGATGTCGGCAATGAAGCCGATGTGAATAGGATTGCGACAACCGCCAGGGAGCGTTTCGGCGGGTTTGACACCTGGGTCAACAACGCCGGCGTTTCTATTTACGGCAATTTGACGGACGTACCTTTGGAAGATCAACGTCGCCTTTTCGAAACAAATTACTGGGGTGTGGTTTATGGCTCACTGGCAGCGGTAAAGCAACTGCAGCAGCGAGGCGGTGCGCTGATCAACATCGGCAGCGCGGTTTCAGACCGGGCCATACCGTTGCAAGGCGCGTACTGCGCTTCCAAGCATGCCGTCAAAGGCTTCACCGATGCGCTAAGGATGGAACTGGAGCACGAGGGTGCGCCAATCTCGGTCACACTAATTAAACCCGCCGCCATCGACACGCCTTACACTGATCACGCCAAAAACTATCTTGCGGTTGAGCCACAGAATCCGCCGCCCGTGTATGCACCCGAGATTGTCGCGGAAGCGATTCTGCACTGCGCCGAACATCCGGAGCGAGATGTTTATGTGGGCGGCGGCAGCAAGGGTATCTCTGTCCTCGGACAATATGCGCCGCGGGCAACCGATAAAGTGATGGAGTGGACGATGTTTGATCTGCAACAGTCCGACCGGCCGGCTCGACCGCGTGAGCGTCACAGTCTCGACAAACCATCAGGTCGATCTGGAGAGCGCGGTCGCTACGAAGGCCATGTTGCTGAAAGCAGCCTCTATACGAAGAGTTCGTTTCATCCCCTCATCACGGGTGGTCTCCTGCTAGCAGGCGCAGGACTGGCGTATGCTGCCGTTCGAAGCTTTCAGTCAAACGGACAGTCACGGCGGCCAATCGCATAGAACCAGGAGCGTTGGCCATCAATTTCAATCGGATACGACAAGGAGGAAAGTAGTATGAGCACTAATTCAAATGTCCTACCCAGGAACGAAGCAACTGAGGCCCCGGAAAACCAAATTAACATCGGAGGAATTGAGCGGCTCGCATGTGCGATCGCCGGAGGCTCCCTCGCAATTTACGGATTGCGGCGCCGGTCAGTCGGCGGATTGGGCCTGACACTCGCAGGCACTACTTTGCTGCATCGCGGAGTCAGTGGTCACTGCAACGCTTATGGACTGTTGGGAATCAGCACCAACGACACAAATGGCGAAGCGCCGGTTGCAAGGGACGTTCATGTGGAGAAGTCCATCGTCATCGACCACCCTCCTGAAGAGCTGTATCGCTTCTGGCGTAATTTTGAAAATCTGCCGCGCTTTATGAAGCACCTCGAATCGGTGACCTGCACCGGACTCAACCGCTCGCATTGGATCGCTCAGGGACCGGCGGGCAAACATGTTCAATGGGACGCAGAAATCTACAACGACAAACCGGGCGAGATGATCGCGTGGCGTTCACTTGAAGGCTCCGACATCGTCAACGCCGGTTCAGTTCGTTTCACACCTCTCGGCGCGCGCGGCACTGAGGTCAAAGTTGTCCTCAACTATAACGTTCCCGGCGGGAGGTTGAGCGCATTGTTTGCGAAGTTGTTTGGTCGGGAGCCCGGCCAGATGATTGCTGATGATCTGCGCCGACTGAAGCAAATTTTTGAAACTGGTGAGGTAGCTATTACTGAGGGACAGCCATCGGGGCGCGATGCTGAAGCTGTCCCTAACAAAGCAGTCGCCGCTACCGCAAAGGAAACGCCGCTGAATACAGTAGCCAGTAGGCAGTAGGGGTACTAAGCAAACAGTGAATAGTTGCTGTTGTTAGACTGCGCTACTGTCTACCGTTTACTGACTACTCCGGAAGGGAGATTCTATGTCGGACAAAGATCGCGGAAAGAAAGACGGTGAGAACAAGAACAAGAAGAACCAGCGGATGCGCGAGGCGGTAAGCGCGCGGAAGCAAGTAAATCCCACCGAGCGCCAGCGTCAAAAACACGAAGCTAAGATGACTGATACCGTGCCTGAAGGCGAAGCCAGGCGGCGGAAGAAAGGATGAGGAATGAAAAATGAAGGATGAAGGATGAAGGATGAAGGATGAAAGCGGTGGGCTCTTTCCTTGACGGTCTCTCTTGTTCACGCCTAATTTCCCATCTTCTCCCCTTCATCCCTCATCCTTCATCCTTCATCCTTTCCTATTGCGCAGCCAGTCGTGCGCGCTCCGCCTCCGTCCAATCACACAAGGTTTTTATATCCTCTGCCGAGAGCTTGGCGCCGCGATGGATCCAGGTATAGGAGTCGATTGGCATCAGTTTATCGGAAACCTCCTCGCACATCTCCTCCAATTTCGTATCGGCGCCACGCTTGTCCAGTTTGCCCCATTCAGACAAGTTCATATGACTGCGACCATGATTTACATGATCGATTACGAACCATGAGACTGGAGCTACATTGCTATACCAGGGCCAGCGCGTCGCATTGGAGTGGCAATCGTGGCACGAACGATCGATGATCGAAGCGACTGGCGGTGTCACTTGCAATCGCGAATGAATCGTCTGGGTTTGATCGATGGCAGGGTTAGTTCGCGCCGGACGCACAAATTGCAAGCATACAAACACCAGGGCAATCACCAGGACAAACCACTTCAGCACCTTGCGAACCTTCCTCATGCGCGCGCCCTCCGTCGACGCTGCCAGGTAAGTGCAACAACTGAGAAAATCCCGATGCCAATCAGACCCACCGAGTATTTTAGACGCCCGTCTCCGAATCAAGGACGAGAGCGTGCTCGACGGTACCACCGGCCCTCTCTGCAAGCCCTCTCCTTTCTCCTCCATTCTCGCTGGCGCCGACAGTCGTGAGAATCGTCTGCTTACCGTCGGCGGTAATCTTGCGGACTCTTGGCCCACTGGAGATGTTCGGCAGCGTTAGCCCGACTTCCAGCACATACAGGTTGCCGCCGGCGACTGCGACACCATTAGGAAAGAATGGCGGCTGCGTCCGCAGTATCGCCTCGACCCTCCCGCCTTCAGTGACTTTGAGCAGACGTCGATTTGCCGAATCCGACGCATAGATTGCTCCATCTGGACCTACACTCAATCCGGTTAGACTTCCCGACAAGCCGGAAAGGAAACGCGGCTGATCAGCTGGTTCTAGAAAATCGAGACCCTTTCCAACAGTCGTCACGGTACCGTCCATGCTGACTTTGCGAATGGTCGCGCCGTCGGTGAGATAGACAGTGCCATCCGGACCGAATGTAATGCCGCCGACGCTGCTGAACCTGGCCGCTGTGCCTTTGCCATCGGCATGTCCGTATGAACTGCCGGCGAGTGTTGTGACAATTCCCGCTGGCGTTCTTCGCAGCAAGAGCGTTTGCGTTTTCGTGTGATTGTTTTGATCAACCCAGTACATGTTGCCGCTGCCATCGCGCCAGATGCTCATGCCACGCGGCGGATTCTCCGTAGTCTCAAGCAGGTAGGATATCTCTCCAGCGGGGCTCATCTTCCAAACATTGCTGGGCCACCCTTTAGTGGACGGATTGTAACTGACGTCGGCGCCGTAGATGTTGTCCTGCTCGTCTATTGCCAACTCGTGCACATGACGTCCGCCCTGGCCGGGACGAAATACTGTTAACTTTCCTTCAACACTGAATCTCCAAATAGTTTCCAGATCACTGAAGTACACATTCCCGGTGCGATCCACAACGATGCCACTCGCTGGATGAGCCGAAGCAGCAGCGGCCGCCCACAAACAACACGTCACGGCGCCGATGATCATTAACAAGAGCTTGGGTTTCATCTTAGATTCCGGGTTTCAAACCATCCGAACAAGCCGCAAATATTGTTACGGCTTCGCCGACTGATGTGCGTTGCGGCTTTGCCCAACCGTTGAGATTGTTCTTGACTGATTTGGGCTTCGCCCGCAGTCAGAGCGTAGCCCAAAAAACAGAATGTCTACTCGGAAGGTCAAAGACCTTCCGCACATCAAGCGGCAGAGGCGCGATTAATGTCGCGTGCAATTAGTCGTGCAGCGCTCAACCTTGATATCGCGCACACCGCGCCACACACCATCGGCTCCGCGCGTCAAACTCAGTACCGGCGAGAAACTCTTCTGGCCACGAAATTTCTGCTTTACGTCTTCGCCGACGAATGGGTCGCTCTCAAACACGTACTCATCGATCCAGTATTCGGGGTAGTCGGCCCCGGAAACATAGGCATGAATGTGTGCGGCGTTTCTCGTCCCGGGATATGATCCGGGTTTGATGGTGCGAAACTCATAGCGTCCGTCTGCGCCACTCCGCATCACCCCATGAATGCGCGTGTTGCGATTGTCGCCGCCAGCTCCCGAAGTCGAATAAACACCCGTAGCATCTGTTTGATAAACGTAAAGGGTGATGCCTTCTAGGGGCTTTTTGCCGTCAGGTGCGTAGATGGTTCCAGAGACAATTAATGGTTCACCCGGTTCGTTATCTGAAACTATCGTGACCTTTGCCGGCACGTTCTCCGCCCGCGGCGCCACAGCTTTCTGTTCCGCCGAACTTGTCGGACTGCAACCGAAGAAACTGAGGGCATTAATCTCAATTACGAAAAGCACCAGGGCAAAAGCGGACGCTTGTCGAAGAAAATGTCTACGGGGAAGAATTTGATTTTCATGTCGCATGGTGACCTCCTAAGACTTGGTCGTTTCGGTAGTGTTCGGTCGTTGGTTCCACGAGCTTCAGTGCGTCGAAGGGTTGGCGTTTGTTCGTGTCAATTCGTGGATCGTATATTGTTTCTGGTAAGGAAACCGATCTAGACACGTCCACGACTTGCTCCTGCCGTCTGCCTCCTGGCTCCGGCCTGCTGCCTCCTGTTTTTTCACCGCTTACCTTCCAGAGATTTAATTTTTCCCAGGGTGCGAGTCCAGGTATTGATCCAACCCTTTCGCAAACTCGAATCGCCCGTCCAAATATTGTCCAGCTCACCTTTCCAAAGCCGCAGCATTGTTTCATCTTGCCGCAATACTCCTTCACGCGTGACACCATTCGGCGGCGGCGCCAGGGCCGCCATGCGTTCAAACACAAGCGCTCGATCGCCTGCGTTGACTCGATATAGAAGATGCCAAAGCGTCAGCGTGTCGCGCACACGCGACTCTGCAAGGATCTGACTCAGAACCGCAGCGTCTCCCGATTGGAAGTCCAATTTTGTTAACGCAGCACGAAATGCCTCAGAAGCGTCCTCAAAGTAAGGCGTGCCGGGGCCGATAACCGGACGTGTTGCGCAGGCCGCGCCGGCAGGAACGACGGATTCCCGATCTTTTAACTGCAATGCAACCCAGCCGGACGTAACCCGCAGCAGGCTCGCACCGGCGTCATCCACTTCCAATGTGTAGGCGCAACCCAGATCCGCGGCAACAGCTGAAGGAGTGTCGACAAAGAATAGACGCGGCGGCGCCCAGATGTGAGCGCTCATCCGGCCACGCGCGAGTTCGAGGCGATGTTCGGTCGCTCTGGTTTCCAGCAATCGCACTCGCGTGTTCGGATCGATTTCTACCTGACCAATCGAAGCTACGCTGATCTTCGCTCGCGAGGAGTTGTCAGTTTCCAGCCACTGTCCCACGGCCAACTGACCTCTCTGACCAAATCTCGAGCTTCCTATTGTTGGCGATCCCACCAGCCGCGCCACTTCCCATGAGGGACGCGCTTCCTGGCGATAGATCCAAAATGCAGTGAGTCCAACTGTCAAAACAAGTGCTGCCGCAATTGCCACCGGTAACGATCGAAAGCGGCTGGTATTAAATCGTGCTCCCGGTTTGATGATCTTGTTATCACCGATGTCACGATTGTCTAAGCGTGCCTCCAGTTCGTCCCAGAGGGAATCAGGCGCTTGAACGAGTGGAAGGCGTTCGGCAAGTTTTACTCCCAATTTGATTTCTTCATACTCCCTGCGACAGTTGAGGCAACCAATCAGATGTTCGGCGACTCGCTGCGACTCTTTCAGCGAAAGCTCGCCATGGCAGTACGCCGACAAATCTTCAGTTGGATGCTTCGTCTGGTTTGAAAACATTTCTAATCTCCCAGCGCTACCTGGTCGCGCAGATGAGACAAACGACGAGCCAATTCCTTGTGACCACGATTGAGACGAGATGCAACCGTGCCTTTCGAACAACCAAGAATGCTCGCTATCTCCTCGTAAGAAAGTTCTTCCACATATTTAAGTAGGATCGGCAGTCGAAACTGTGGTTTCAACTCCGCAATCGCGAGCTTGACTGAATCGGCACGTTCTACCTTCGCGTAATGCCGTTCCTGAGGTCTGCGATCTTCAACATTTTTCACTGCCGGCTCTGCTCCTAAAGGCAAAAAGCGTTTGCGTTTCCGTTGCTCATCGATGCAGGCGTTGGCAACGAGCCGGTAGAGCCAGGTCGTGAACTGCGACTCACCGCGAAACTGGCTGATGTTTGTCATCAATTTCAGAAAAATCTGCTGTGTAACATCACCGGCTGCTGATTGATCGCCGCCGAACGAATAGACGGCAATCGAAAAAACCCTGTCTTTGTAAGTCTCAAAAAGCAGCCGAAAAGCATCGCGATCACCCTCCTGGCAGGCTTTGATTACGCGCTCGTTAATTATCGGTTCAGCCATTACAGCGCGCGGCTCCATCGGCTCCTCCATCTGGCTACATCAATTATTAGACGAAGGTTGTCGTGGTTTTCTTCCCGGGAAATGAAGGAATCTTGTTAACAATTCGATGCCCAGCCTAAGAACTGTCTTTGAAGTCATTGCCGAAAGCGATTTGCGACCGAGTGTCGATCAATTAGTTAAAGCTTTGCACAAAGAATTGCTTCAAGCCGGCGAAGCCGACGACTGGTAATAGCCCAGCACTTTAGTGCTGGTTGTGGCGGTGAAAGGACTACCAGTCCGCGTAGCAGACGGCTGAATTGCAAACACTCCTTTCAGTCGTCAGCTTCACCGACTCGTTTGAGATGAACGTGTCTTTTCCCAGCACTAAAGTGCTGGGCTACTATCAGTCGTCCCGCTTGCGGGACTACAGCGTCAACTGAGTTTACTATTTAGGGGAGCGAGCTTGGAGAACTATACCGTGGCAGCCGGATGTTGCTCGGACTCTTGAGAAGGTGGAAGGGACTCGTCGTCTGCGAAATTGCGCTGTCGGTGAACAGATCCGTCTGATTCGAAAATATAAGCCGAAGGCGCTTCACGCATGATGATGTCCTGCAAACGCATCAAGCCGTAAAGCAATGCTTCCGGCCGCGGCGGGCATCCAGGGATGTAGACGTCCACCGGAATACAACGATCCACTCCCTGCATGGTCGAGTACGAGTCAAATGGCCCACCGGTCGAGGCGCAAGCTCCCATGGCGATTGCCCACTTCGGCTCTGGCATTTGCTCGTAAACGCGGCGTACGACGGGACCCATCTTCAACGTCACGGTGCCGGCAATGATGATCAAATCACTCTGGCGCGGGCTGGGCCTGAACACCCCGGCGCCGAACCGATCAATGTCAAACCGTCCCGCCCCGGTGGCGATCATCTCGATGGCACAACACGCGAGGCCGAAGGTCATGGGCCAAAGCGCAGACTTGCGCGCCCAGTTAACGACCGGAGCAGTAATATCCATCGCCTTCGCGCCCACGGTGCGCCGCAACGAGTTCATAATCGAATCGACAGTAGTTAGGACAAATCCTTCTTCGTGTTCAGCCATAGTATTAAGGGATGAGGGCGGAGGGATGAGGGATGACAACCCCATGACGCTCATCCGCTTTCTTATGCTTCAGGCCTTTGGCCATATTAACAAACATCGCAATCAGTTCGTTTGTTTCACGGTGCAGAGGCTCTAATCGCTTTGAGCTAACAATCTTCGCCTCTGCGAGCAGCTCTAACCAATAGAGCGTTTCATCCAGTTCTTGCAGACCGCCTTCAATCTTGCTGATAAAGTCCGCATTCGATTTAGCGCGGCACGCTTCGTGATACTGGGCACCGACTGATGTTCCCGACCGAAGGATTTGCTTTCCTAGCACCTGAGCTTCAACCGTCTTAGGAAGAGCCGCATAGAGCTTGATAATTCTCAATGCGAACTGCCTCGTGCGTTGCCGCATATCCTGACGCTCAGATTTCATCCCTCATCCCTCCGCCCTCATCCCTTGGTTCAGGCCCATTCTAAAGCGCCTTTGCGCCAGGCATAGTAATAACCCACCACCAGGATGCCGATGAAAACAAACATTTCAACCAGGGCAAATTTAGTGAATGAGAAATCGTCTCCCATGAAAATGATCGCCCAAGGCAGGAGAAAGACTGTTTCCACATCGAAGATCAAAAACAACATCGCCACAATGTAGTAGCGCACAGTAAAACGATCGTGCGCTTCTGTTTCCGGGTCGATGCCACACTCGTATGGCCGCATCTTCTCTTTCCCATATTTGATTGGCCGCAGGAACCGGCCGAGGACAATGGGAAGGACCGGAAAGACGATTGCGACCAGGAAAAAGATCATCACCGGCCAGTAAGCCGTGATAGGCGCACCGATATTTTCCGTGACTGGCTGAGCAATCGTTGCCGCTTCCTGAAGAATCATTTGCTCGACACTATAGCAAGTTGTAGTTAATCACGACAAGAAGAGCATTTAGGGAGTGTTGGGATAGTAGTTTGCAAAGTTGAGAAACACGCTCCCCCGCGCTCGGGTCGTCCAACCCCGACGTGTCGGGGGAGTTCGGCTGGGCGAAATCTAGCTCCGCGCTTCCTTGGCGCGCTTCGACCATTGCCAAAGACCACCCGTAATCTCAATGGGCAAACGACAGCCCAGTTGGCGGGCGAGCATGACAATCTGCCCGCGATGGTGACCTTCATGCGCAACGAAATAGGTTAGGACATGCCCAACGTCGAGCGGAAGGTTACGCCAGGTGTACAACGAGGAGACGGGGATCTCGCCGCCTCGGTCGCAACCGAGCGTCAGCAAACTGATAATGCCGCGGCTACTGTGACCAAGTGCTGGAATTAGCTCCTTCGGTTCAACCTTGTGTCGATTGACGGCCCGCGGCACCGCGATGCCAAATTCCCTCCCCAGCGTCTTGATCCACATGCAGCGTGCATTGTGGATGTGGCCGGCAATCATCCGCACGGTTCGTCGGGGAGCCCCCGGCACGGTCGCTCTCCATAGCTCGGGGGTTAAGTGTTCGACGAGGAAGACGGTGACGCGGTTGTTGGTTCTCCACGCGGTGAGCAGCATATCCCGCTGGTCAAGTGCAGATTTCATGACAAGTCTTAACAAGATGATCAAGCCGACGCCGCGCGTCAGAGTGACCGGGGGTGGCGATAGTACGCAACATAATTCGAGGCCAGCAACAATCTACTACCCCAACACCGTTTAGGGCTTTCTGATTCTTGCCTTCTCCTTCCGCGCTTCTGGTTACCCTAATTTCTCCTTTATTACTCCCGCCAGATCCAAAATGGCCGTGCGGCCATCGCCGCGGAACGAAGACCCATGCATCAGCGCAAGCGTTCGCGGTTCGAGATCGGCGAGCCGGCGCAGCGTCGTATCGGTGTAAGGAGTAAGGCATGTCGTTAGCTAATGGACCTGAAAGGCTTTCCGTGATTGACGCTCTCGCGGGACCCACGACATCGGATTCGGTTAGAGGCTCAGGATTTCCCGGATGGAAAAAGAGGTCGGAGCATAAAAGCGTCTTGTCGCTCTCTTCGAAGAAGAGACCCGCATCCCAGGCGTGCGGCACGTGAGGAGTTGCCAGGAACTTCAGGCGATGACTGCCAATCTCGAGCACTTCGTTATCGCTAAGCGGACGCGCAGGGCGGTCGGCGAAATCGTTCACCATGACCATCGCCCCCACCAAGCTGCAAACGGCCTGCGCTTTGGGCGCTACGGTCAGCCACTCATTCAAGGCGCCGCACTCGTCTGACTCGAAATGGCTAAATCCAATCCAGCGCACGTTCGCTGGATCGATGAGCGAAGCTACCGCTTCAAGTGTGATGGGAAACATCTTTTTTAGGCCCGTATGCATGATGAATGGCTCATCGTCTTTGACCAGAAACTGATTAAGTTGAATGCCGAAGTCGGGATTAAAGGTCGAAATACGATAAACGTCCCGCGCAATTTCAGTAACCTTACTTTCCATGATGCCTCTCCTGGATTGCTAAATGATGACTGCTGCTCGCAGGCATTTTACACTGCTCAGCCTACAGCACAGTCTCCTAAAATTGAGGATCATTCTTACAGGACGCTTATTGATTGATGAAGCCCGGATTGTTCTGATGTGTTTGGTAAATTCTCGACGAGTTAGTCTCGTCTGGTCATAAAAACATAATGCTGCTCGGAGGTCCGTGGCAATCAGCAATCACGAAGGCCTAGCCGCGCTTCTTGGCAGGCTTTGGCAGAAACCCCGTCAGCTCTCGAGGGTCTTTGGAAGCGCCGGGACGCTGTTGCGGAAGTGACTTTGTACGTTCCTGCTTGTCCTTCGCGATGGCTTCTTTCAATCGTTTCTTGGCGCGCTTGTTCATGACGAGATTGTACCGTAGGACAAATGAAGCAAACAGTGAGCAGCAGTCAGCTAACAGCAAATATCACTATCAGTACGGCAACTCTCACTGACCTCAGCGCATAGCCAATCCAAAGTGGGTCATCTCCAAGTCTAAAGACCTAAGACTTTTCTCTATCCAGCCCTGTGCCTGCTCCCTAACATGCAGGGGGTGATCGAGCTCCGCAGTGTTGTTGATTTCTAGCGTTATCCGCCTCCAAGCCGCGGCCATTGCCTAAACGATTTCGAGCACGCCACTAACCTCTTCGTCTACTCTCGAAGGCTTCGGACCCCTACCCAGGTGCTTTTGTGCCACGGCACTACGAATGCGAAGAGGATAGGTATGAAACACCTTCGCGAACGCGGTATTTACCTGGCGCCAAACGGCGAGAGCTTTGTTGCGAGTCGAGAGAGAAAGACGACCTCGGACGGCAAACGGATTCTGTCGCGGTTGGGGAGCAGACTGTCCTGTTTTCTCTTTGGCCGCTACGAATGGGCCTTTCACGGCTCACCCGATTATGAAGTTGCGATTACAGGGAATCTATTAGGTCTGAAGGAACCTTCGGATTTCCAGCCCGACCAGTTGATCGACACTGGAGCTACTGCAGGCGCGCATTAAACTCAGTAGTCAGTAGTCAGTAGTCAGTAAGGAGCCCCGCCAGGCCACACAAGCCTGACGGGGCTTAACGTTGTCTACTTCTTACTGACTACTGACTGCTGACTACTTCGTTACGAGATTACTTTCTTAAATACTTTCTTCGTGCTGCGCCCGAAGTGTTTGCCCGCGCGCCCCATATGCTTACCAAAGTATTTGCCGCCGCGTACGACCCGGCCGTGCTTCATGTTCTTGCCCAGGCTTTTACCTGCTTGCTTGGTCTCGCTGCCGCTCTTCTTTATTTCCCCTTTGGCGGTATTGCTGTTGTCCTGGGCAATAATAGGCGACACCCCGACCGAGACGACCAGACCTAGCGCCATCGCGCATAAAAAACGCCTCATCTTTTTCATGCTAACTCCTTTGCCAGCGATAGATTCAGACTCTCCCAAGAACTCAGTGCGGCTGACAATGCACCCGCTGATCTCGAACCGTATCGAGTATACGACTTTCTGACGTCAGGCACAGTCAGTCGATGGCGGGTGGTGTCCTTTATTTCGCGTCTGAGTCTCCGGTCCAGCAGCAACGATCCGCGAAATCACGCGAAAATACACGAATTGATCCTTAGTGCTGTTTAGTGTGATTTGGTGGATCGGTATTCGTGACAAATCGGGCACAAGCTCGTTTGTGAGCTCCAGCTACGAGAATCATGGGTCTACCTGGGTGTCTCGTCAGGTTCATGATCTGGGGCACCCGAAAGCAGCGTCATCGCGTGAGGCAACACAGGCTTGATCACAGCGAAGCTTTCGCGAACGCCTTTCGGAGAGCCCGGCAGGTTTACGATCAACGCGCCGGAGCGGATTCCGCAAACGCCTCGCGAGACCATAGCCATCGGCGTGTGCTTGAGCGATTCTGCGCGCATCGCCTCAGCCAGGCCCGGCGCTTCGCGTTCAATTACGCGGAGGGCCGCCTCCGGTGTGTTATCTCGAGGAGCGAAGCCGGTGCCTCCTGTGGTGACAATGAGGTTTACATCAGGACGATCTGCGAACTTCCGCAGAATGTCCGCGAGTGGTTCGAGATCGTCGGAGAGAACCTCGTGAGTGATAACTTCGGCTCCCGCTTCGTGAAGTAGTTCGACAAGCACTGGGCCGGAGAGATCCTCCTGCGCACTGCGAGCGCAGCGATCGCTGACAGTTATAACTACGGCTTTGATGGGAGTGGACATGGGGCAGGTTCAATTAGTCCGCGTTAGCGGACGACTGACAGTAGCTCAGCACTTTAGTGCTGGGACAACTTAGCATTCAAGTTAAGTCCGTGTAGCGGACGACTGAAAGCTTCGCACTCATGCGTCGGTAATTTTCAGCCGTCCGTTTCACGGACTATGAAGAATTGTCGCTTTCGCACCCAGCACTCAAGTGCTGGGCTATTGCCAGTCGTCCGCTTCCCGGACTAAGTCGCGCGCAAACTAACAGTTTGCGTTACAAAGCGGGATAAGCCACCCTTCCTAACCTTGAGCCTGCTAACCATGCTTTCTAACTGGCTTACCTCCCGGTCAACTCCTGAGCCAGCTTATCCGCGCCATAAAGTTTTCTCAGCGCCTCAATGATCGCCGCGCTATGAATTGCAATCGCCCGACCACCTTCCGTTTCATCAACGTACCAATACCGGTTAGGTAGTTTCTGAATATTGCTGTCGAAGTTAAGCCCGACGATTTCCGCTTTGCGATTGATGATCGGGCTGCCCGAATTGCCGCCAATCGTGTCGGCCGTATAGACGAAATTCATCGGCGTACTGAGGTCTAACTTCACACGCCCATCTTTGAAACGCTGCGGCAAGTCGTAGGGCACCTTCTCGTCAAAGCTGGCCGCGCGATCGTAAAGCCCGCTGAACGTCGTTTTATAAGGCACGAGTGTGGTGTCTTCTTCATAGCCCAACACCCGGCCATAGCTGATTCGCAAAGTAGAGTTGGCATCGGGATAAACATTTCGCCCGTAGGCGGCGAAGCGGGCAGCCGCGATCTTTTGTCCCGCGGCCGTTTCCAAATTTAGGATCTTCTCTTCGTTCCAGGAGCGGAGCTCGCGAATCACCGGCTCTACTCGCCGCGCCAAAGCAATCAGTGGATCATCACTCCTCTTAATCGCCTCCGCGCCACCATCAAATAAGCTCTTGCGTACGGCCACATCGCCGAGTTTGGTTTGCAAAACTACCGACTTGGCCACAGCCGCTGGCGTCGATCCGTTGAGCGCTGCTCGTACAAATGGATCATTTGCGCCCAACGTTTTCTCCGCCTCCGTCAGCCACGAAGCGAGAATCACTTCTTCCATATCCGGGTAGATTGGCGCCGGTGAAAACAGTCCAAACTTTAATGACTCCAGTTTCGAATCACGAAATTCCTCGTAGCGCTGATCATTTGGCTTCAAGGCCTCTTCGGAGTAACGAACCAGGGTTGAGGCTATCTGGCCGAGACGTGACCACACAAGCGTCGAGAAAGCACTGCGCCCTGCCATCGCCGGCAGTTCAGTGTATGCCCGCGCTATCTCATCCCAGGCGCCACCGACCGACTGCAGCAATTCGGGCCGGCGCGCCACTTCCGCTCGCAATGCCTTCTCTTCCGCTTCTTTCTTCGCCATCATCCTTGGGTTGCTGAGACCATCTTGTTGGCCCGTGAGTCGTTTGATTGAGTTCGCCAAACTTCGCACGGTCGCCAGTGCGCGTCGTGTTTCTTCCGGACCATTGGCTCCATAACGCAACAGGGCTTCACGCCTCGATGTCCAGACCTGCATTTGCAGAGGATTTCCCACGTCACGCTGGTACTTGAGCTGAGCAACGGTCAACAAACGGTTCGTTGAGCCGGGGCTGCCAATGGCTAAAACAAACTCGCCATCAGCCGGACCGGCAGCGGACCACTTAAAATAGTTTTGAGTCTTCAGCGGTTGTCCGTTTTCGTAGACGCGGAAGAAAGTGACATCAAGGCAGTAACGAGGATAGGTGAAGTTGTCGTAATCACCGCCAAAAAAGGCAGCTTGCTCCTCGGGCGCAAAAACCAGTCGCACATCCGTATACTTCCTGAAGCGATAGAGCCAGTACTCGCCCCCGTTGTAGATTTTTACTACCTCGCTACGGAATCCGGTTTTGTCGGTCGACTCCTTCTCGAGTTGGGCGATCTGCGTGCGGCGCGCGGCTTCGGCTTCGCTGCCTGACATTCCGGCCTTCACCGACCCTTGCACCCGCGCCGTGACATCCTCATGCGAGATGAGCACTGATACTTCAAGATCCGGACATTTCAACTCTTCTGCCTGCGTCGTGGCCAGGAAACCGTCGCGGCGATAATCGCGCTGCGAAGTCGAGAGCTTCTGCAACTGACCACTTGCCACGTGCTGGTTTGTTAACACAAGCCCGTTAGGGGAAACGAATGAACCGGACGAACCCTCGATCTTCACCGCCGACAACCGAATCTGCTCCAACCAGGCATCAGACGGCTCGAAGTTGTAACGCTCCTTCCATTGCTTGCGCGGGGGATTATCAAACGTCCACATCCCTTCATCGGCGAATGAAGGCAACGGAGAAACTAACGTTATTAAGATAAGTGCAAGCAGTAAACTTTTTTTCATCAAAGCATTCCTTGGGCTGAGTTGACAGATAGCCTAGGGCAAAATTGACTGTCGCTGGGCGGCCTACCGCCTGCGCCGCGCGTGCTCTTTCAACCAGCAACGATCCATCACAACCAACAGCCCGGCATCGTGGGCGCGCCGGGCGGCCGCTTCATCTATCACACCTTCCTGAAGCCATACGGCCCTGGCGCCCACAGCGATAGCTTGATCCACCGCAGAACCGGCTTCGCTCGACCGCCTGAAGATGTCCACGAGATCGATGTCTCCGGCGACTTCGGCGAGCGATCCATACGAGACGTCGCCGAAGACCTCGGTCTCATTAGGGTTTACCGCGATTACCTTGTAGCCCTGCCGTTTCATGTACAACGCGACACCATGAGATGCTCGATCGGGAGAAGAAGAAAGGCCGACCACCGCAATCGTTCGGCATTCTCCAAGAATCGTTTCGATCGCTTCACTGCTGTTGATTTCCAAATGACACCCCTGGATGATTATTTCCGATTTAAAAGCAATCGATCCACCAAACGACACGAGTCAACACCAGCCTTATTCGTGAGGTTTCGTGGATTTTTAATGCATGGCAGGACTGCTAACTGAGTGCAGTTCCTGCAACGAACGCACCTTCATCTCACCATTTGCCGCCTGCGCGCCGATAGCTTCGACGATTGCCTGCGCGCCGGTCATTGTCGTCACGCATGGCACGTTGTACTGCAGCGCCGCACGGCGAATTGCCTGCTCATCAAAATGTGACGTCCGACCGAGCGGCGTGTTAATGATCAAGGCGATTTCGCCGCGCTTGATATGATCGACAATGTTTGGGCGCCCTTCGTTAACCTTGAAAACATTCTCAACCTTGAGACCGACTTCACGTAGCCGAAATGCCGTACCCAATGTTGCGATTATGTCGAAACCGAGTCTGGTGAGTTTGCGTGCGATGATCACTGTTTGGCCCTTATCCGCGTCATTCACACTAAGGAAGGCAGTGCCACTCTTCGGCAACGTCAGGCCCGCGCCCATCATTGCTCGCGCGTACGCTTCGCCAAATGTGTCGCCGATTCCCATCACCTCTCCGGTCGAGTGCATCTCCGGACCTAAAATCGGATCGACTCCGGGAAACTTCGCAAAGGGGAAGACTGGTGACTTAATGAAGAAACGATTCACGCTGAGGTCTTCAGTCAGACCAAAATCAGCAAGCGGCCTGCCCGCCATCACGAGGGCGGCAATGCGAGCGATCGGAACACCCGTCGCTTTCGAAACAAAAGGAACTGTCCGCGACGCGCGCGGATTTACTTCAAGCACGTAGACACGATGATCCTTGATCGCAAACTGGATGTTCATCAGTCCGCGAACTGATAAGGCGGTAGCGAGCGTGCGCGTGTAGTGGCGCATGGTCTCAATGTGCTCGGGGTCGATGCGCACCGGCGGCAAAACGCAGGATGAGTCGCCCGAGTGGATGCCTGCCTCTTCGATGTGTTCCTGGATACCGGCGATCACGCAGGTCGTCTCATCGGCTAAAGCATCGACATCAAACTCGGCTGCCTGTTCCAGGAACTTATCAATCAACACCGGCCGATCTGGCGTAAAACCCACGGCAGTTCTCACGTATTCATCAATACTCTCTTCGTCATAAACGATGGCCATCGCTCGCCCGCCGAGCACATAGCTGGGACGCACGAGTACTGGATATCCAATCTCCGCAGCAATCTTTTTGGCTTCAGCGCCGGTGGCGGCCATGCCGCTGGCGGGCTGCGGAATGCCGAGCTCGCGCAAAAGAGATCCGAAGCGCTTGCGATCCTCAGCAAGATCGATCGACTCCGCAGTTGTGCCGATGATCGGCACGCCGGCTTGATGTAAACGCATCGCGAGGTTCAGCGGGGTCTGCCCGCCGAACTGGACGATCACACCCTCAGGTTTCTCAACGTCGACGATGTTCATTACGTCTTCGAAAGTGAGTGGCTCGAAATACAGCCGGTCCGAAGTGTCGTAGTCTGTTGAGACGGTTTCCGGATTGCAGTTCACCATGATCGTCTCAAACCCTTCGTCGCGCAGGACGAACGAGGCGTGACAGCAGCAATAGTCAAACTCGATCCCCTGCCCGATGCGATTGGGACCGGAACCGAGAATCATGATCTTGCGCTTGTCGGTCGGCGCGGCCTCGCATTCCGATTCGTAAGTTGAATATAGATAAGGTGTGAAGGATTCAAACTCGGCGCCGCAGGTGTCCACGCGTTTGTACACCGGAGTCACTCCGATTCGCTTGCGATAAGCGCGCACCTCGTCTTCTGTGGTTTCGGTCAGGTAAGCCAGCCGGCGGTCAGATAGTGCGGCTTCCTTGAAAACCCGTAAGAGTTCAGGCGAGATCTCTTCGAGCTTCTTTCCTTCCACTTCGCGCTGAATTTTCATCACATCCTGAAGCTGTTCGAGAAACCACGGGTCAACTCGAGAGAGCCGGTAGATTTCTGAAATTGCCCAACCGTGCTGGAGCGCGTAGGTAATGTAAGAAAAGCGTTGCGAGTTGGGCCGGGCCAGTTTCCGCTGCAACTCATCCTCCGCAACGTCTTCCAGTCTGAGCGGCCTTACCGCTTCAAGGGAGCGCAGACCCTTGAATAGAGCTTCCTTAAACGTCCGGCCAATTGCCATCACCTCGCCCACTGACTTCATTTGGGTGCCGAGCACGTCTTCAGCTTCGCGAAATTTTTCAAACTCCCACTTGGGAATCTTCGCAACCACATAATCGATCGTCGGCTCAAACGATGCGGGAGTTTTCTTCGTAATGTCGTTTGGGATTTCGTCGAGCGTATAGCCCACGGCGAGCTTGGCGGCAATCTTGGCGATCGGAAAACCTGTCGCTTTGGAAGCGAGCGCAGACGAACGCGATACGCGTGGGTTCATCTCGATAATGCGAATCTCGCCGTCTTCGGGGTTTACCGCAAACTGTATATTCGAACCGCCGGTTTCCACGCCTACCTTGCGAATCACGGTGATCGCCATGTCGCGCATTTTCTGATACTCAACATCAGTCAGTGTCTGTGCAGGTGCGACGGTGATCGAATCTCCGGTATGCACGCCCATCGGATCGAAGTTCTCTATCGAGCAGATAATCACCACGTTATCTGCCAGGTCACGCATGACCTCCAACTCAAATTCTTTCCAGCCGAGTATGGATTCCTCAATCAGGACCTCATCCATCGGCGATGCTGCCAGGCCCGCGCGAACAATCTCCTCGAATTCTTCCGGGTTATAAGCCGTGCCGCCACCGGTTCCGCCGAGCGTAAAGGACGGACGAATGATCGCCGGGTATCCGGTGTGGGCCACGATTTCCTGAGCGTCGTCCCAGGAACGCGCGAAACCCCCGCGCGGCATCGGCAGTCCAACTTCATCCATGGCCTTCTTGAAGAGCTGCCGGTCCTCAGCAACTTTCACCGCTTCTCGTTTGGCGCCAATCATCTCGACGCCACATTCGTCAAGAACCCCGGCATCGGAGAGCGCAATCGCCAGGTTCAAAGCGGTCTGTCCACCAACTGTTGGCAGCAACGCGTCCGGCTTTTCCCGGCGAATAATGGCTGTGACTGCTTCGAGTGTGAGTGGTTCGATGTAGGTAACGTCGGCGGTTTCGGGATCGGTCATGATTGTTGCCGGATTGGAGTTAACCAGCACAACCTTGTAGCCCTCCTGGCGAAGGGCCTTGCATGCCTGCGTGCCTGAATAGTCAAATTCGCAAGCCTGACCGATGACGATGGGACCGGAACCAATAATTAGAATTTTGTGGATATCAGTGCGTTTGGGCATCTAGCTGGAAGGACCTAAGCAGAGCTCCCAATCGGGGGGAATGAGCTTTCACGACTTGCAAACTTTTTTCTGTAGTCAGCTCCTGTTAGCTCGACTTTTCTGCACATCTCGTAGAGCCGGGAACGCAGCCTAACTCCGATTCGATCCTCGAGGAGTTGGGATGACGTCAGGCTCAGGAGCCGTTTGTCGAGCTCCTTTTCTTCGTGGGAATTCTCGCGACTAAAAGGAGCGTTCTTCAATTCTTCTTTCCTGGCCTTCAAGTTCCTGGCCTCACCCTCCACGTAGAGCTCATCCAGGTAGTTCGTTGTGAAGATAGAAAGCTTCTTATTGTTGTACCGGGTATTGATAATCTGATAAAGCGTGTCGCGGACCCAGTCCGTTGATACGGTTGCCCCCAACTCATCCAGGACTAATACTTCCGCTTCCAAAACGGGCGACAGCACACGCATCTCCGAGGTTTGGGAAACTGAGCTATAAGACTCCTGAATCGCCTTGAGCAGCGACCCCGATTCGTAGAATAGACAATTCCGTCCTTTCTTAATCAGTTCCTGCAATATTGCGACGGCCAAATGGGTCTTACCAACGCCGACCCCTCCCATGAATAACAACCCCGCTTCGACCGCCGGGTAATTTTCGACCAAAGTGTTTGCAAACCCAAGCGCGAAGAACTGCGACTCATTCTTAGGGTAGTAGTTGTGGAGAGAGCTTTCCCGAAACCGGCGCGGGATACGGGCAAGGTCAATTCTTCCCTCGGAACTCGTACGTCTGCAAGTGCAAAGTATGGGGCCCTTTTCAGGATTCAGCCACGTGCCAGTACCAAAGCACCTCGAACACACCTCACTTGCGGTGTCGATTGGCTCAGTCGCGTTCACGCCAGGCACGTCGTTACGAGCATCGAACATCCTCACTACTTTCTTGTCTGTGTTCGTCCCAGTCAGAACGCTATTCTCGACACAAGCTGCCTCCATTTGATCTACTTGATTATAGCATCGCAAGAAACGATCGCAATAAATCGCCTGGGGACAGGAGTGTTAATTCGAATCACAGTCATCACTTTTACTCTACGACTAATAATGCGGCCTGCTTCCGCGTGGTCTGAGCCGGCAAAGTATTGTGATATTCTCTCGTATCTTCAAGCGAGTTAAAATTTCCCCAAAGGTTGATTTTTGTTGCTTTTATCAAGACTAACGTGCGTCTCTTAATCTCATTACTGGAGAAACTTGGACTCAGCAAAACAGCCACCGAACGTCATCCCATAAGAGTCTTTCTTCTCGACGATGATAGCCGACGACACAAGTGGTTTGCGGTCCGCTTCAAAGGCGACTTCCTTCATGTGGCGAAGGATGTTGCGCAAGCTCAGAAGTTGTTGAGCGAGTACTCATACGACGCAATTTTTCTCGATCACGACCTTCATCCCGAACATTACAGCTCGTTTGACCACGACGATGAGCGGACAGGCTACGCAATAGCCGCATGGCTTGCGGCAAATTCGGAACTACAACGAGGTTCGACGATATTGGTTCACACCAGAAACGCCGATGGAGCAATGCGGATGGTGGAAGAAATGCGCCGGGCCGGACGGAACGCCGAATACGTGCCCTTCCCTTTACTGGCAGAAAGGATTAAGCACTATTGGAAAAGATAGACAGGAACAACGCCAGAGAGCGTAAACGGGATTCAAAATCTACGATTCCGGGTTATGATTTTACGAGGCTTAATGGTGGCCAGGGACGGAATCGAACCGCCGACGCCGGCCTTTTCAGGGCCGCTTACCGAATCGCCGAAGTGGTTTGAAATCAACGGATGCGACTGAGAGTGAAGGGCATATGGCGTAGGTTATTTAGGATGGCTTAGGATGGTTTGGGCCGTTTTAGGGTCTTCGACGTACGCGTATTGTACGCGCGGCGGCAGAGCTTATGCCCTTCCAAGCAATCCATCTCCGCATAGCATGGACACTTCGTCCGTCGATGGCACTCTTGCAGACAGCTTCCGCGAGTGTGTCTAACGATAGCGATCATCGATGGGATCGCCTTGCAGATAGGAGGCGAGCCGGTGTCGTGCGCAGCAATGAATATGTTCTGACGGGGCCGCCGTATTCGCACCGCATATTTTGTTATCCTCACACCCGAAAGCCTTCGCTCTCTCTTTCTGACTCGCGCGGAACGTTCAAGCGACTCTTTTTGCGAGTCCGTCGTGTCCTGCGCGTCCTCGCAAACATAAGGGCTTGCATGACTGTCAAACCAAGACTGGCCGCCTACAGCTTTCGGAGGTACGCCAGCAGCGCGGCCCGTTCGTCCGCCGACACGAACCCCCGGTCGATGACTTGGCCGTTCGACGACAGAATCGGCGGCAGGTTGGGCGGCGGGTTGTTCCG
>JBPCNX010000058.1:0-25576 GCA_051000815.1 Pyrinomonadaceae bacterium | reverse complement strand
TGTGTCGATGGGTCTCATTCCAGTGGGCATTGCCATTACGCTGTTTTTTGCGTATCCCGTTTTTACAGCACTTTTTTCCTGGCGTTTGTTGGGCGATCGCCCGACTCCTTTCCGTTGGAGTGTGATGGGGTTGGTGCTATTGGGCAGCATCCTTACCTTGCCGCAGGTGAATGCAGCGGTTGGACAGGCAACGTTGATTGGCATTGTGACGGGTGTTGCATCCGGCGTTACCTATGCTCTGTATACGGTGGTGGCGCAGAAGAGCTTCGAGACGCTGCATCCCGTGCCCTTCACCTGGCTCAGTTTTTTGACGACGCTGGTCTTGTCAGGAGTCAGCCTGTTGTTCTGGCAGGATCACGGCACAGCCTTACCCTGGTTGCTGCTCTGGATAGGCGGTCTGCTCTCGGCGATCGTCACCTTTGCAGGGCACTTGCTCAATAACATCGGCATTCGTATGATTGGTGCGACGTCTGCCTCCATCATTGGTGCCAGCAATCCCGCACTGACGGTTGTACTAGCCTGGTTGATGATTCAAGAAACGCTGAATGGGTTGCAGATCACGGGCGTGGCGATCGTGACGTTGAGCGTCGCACTGTTGGGGCGAGAACAAAGGATGAGGGATGAAGGATAAAGGATGAAGGATGAAGGATGAAGGATGAAGGATGAGGGATGAAGGATGAGGGATGAAGGATGAATTGTGAATGATGAATGACGAGTAGGAATTCTTATTCATCCCTCATCCCTCATCCCTCATCCCTCATCTTCTTTCCCATCCCTCATCCTTCTTTCCCATCCCTCATCATTTACTAAGATGATCCCTGACCGCTGGCAAAGAGTTGAAGCAGTTTTTCAGGAGGCGCTGGATCGCCCGCCGCAGGAGCGTGCTTCTTTTCTCGAGCAGGCCTGTCATGGCGACGCCGAACTCAAGAGTGAGACTGCCACCCTGATCGCCGCGCATGATCAGGCGGGCGACTTCATTGAGCAGCCCGCACTCGTTCACGATGCGCGCGTCATTTTTAATGAGACCGCAGCGGAAAACATTGGCCGCGAAATCGGCGCATACCGGCTCGTCGATCGTCTTGGAGCAGGTGGAATGGGTGAAGTCTATCTCGCCGAAGATCATCGCCTTGATCGCCTGGTTGCCTTAAAGCTTCTTCCGGTCCATTTCGCATCCGACGATGAACGTCTGGCTCGCTTTCAAAGAGAGGCGAGAGCCGCGTCCGCGCTAAATCATCCCAACATTCTTACCATCCACGAGGTGGGCGAAGCAGACTCTTTACGTTTTATCGCCACTGAATACATCGACGGCGAAACGGTTCAGGAGTTGATCTCCCGGCAGCATTTAACGCTCAAGGAGATTCTGAATATAGCTATCCAGGTAGCGTCGGGATTGGCCGCGGCCCACGCTGCGGGCATCGTTCATCGTGACATTAAGCCTGACAACATAATGCGTCGCGCCGATGGCCTGGTGAAGTTGCTCGATTTTGGAATTGCGAAGCTACTGGAAGCTCCCGATTCCGTTTCCGGTTCGACGCAAGCCGTGATGCATACCGAAACGGGAGCGGTTGTTGGCACAGTAGGCTACATGTCGCCCGAACAAGCACGCGGTTTGGCGATAGACGAGCGGACCGACATCTGGAGCTTTGGTGTAGTGCTTTACCAGATGCTCACCAAGCGTCTGCCATTCACGGGCGCAACGCGCATGGACACCCTGGTCAACATTCTCGAGCGTGAGCCCCTACCGCTGCTGCCTGCCAGCGCAGAAGAATCGTTGCCCGAGTTGCAAGCTTTAGTTCAACTGGTCGACAAGACCTTGCGAAAGGATCGGAATGATCGTTACCAGACTGCTCGTGAGCTTCAGAACGATTTAGGACAAGTAAGAGAGGGACTCGATCGCGCTGGTAACGGGAACGAACAAACGTTTGCAGAGTTGCTCTCGCCAAGCGACGCCGCCAGATTTGGCGCAGCCTCTGTAACAAAAACCAAACAAGCGTCCAACCGTTACGGTTTCGTCGCTTTGGGTTTCAGCGTGTTGCTCGCCATCGTCCTGGCCGCCGCTTTCGCTTATCGAAACCTTGTAACTCCGCGGCAAGCGGCCGGCAACGCACCGGCACCCGCTGCAGATTCCGCGAAGCTCTACTTAAAAATGACTGAGCCGGAGCAACTCGCTTTCATTAGCGCCCAGGAACAACGCATCTCGGCCATGATGGGAGATCGGCCGGGGAAACTCGACGAAGAAGCGTTGCGCGCGATAAAAAGATCTGTCGAATACTATGTTAAGCGCAGCGGCACCGCCTCAGATGCTGCAAACAACGAAAGTCTTCATTCGATCTACGCCCGCGCGCACCCTTACCTGCCGACCATCGCGCGCTCCTTCGCGGCGCAGAAGGTTCCCGTGGTCATTGGTATCTATTTGCCGATGATCGAGTCGGAGTATCGGCCGTGTTTTGAAAGCAGCATTGGCGCGAAGGGCCTTTTTCAATTTCTGCCGCAAACCGCGAGACGATACGGCGTGGCACCTGGAGCAATGTGCGACGTCGAGCAAGTGGCTCCGGCCGCGGCCCACTACACCGCGGACCACATGGCCGAACTCGGCGACGACGCTGAGAGCATGACTTTAGTGCTCCTGAGCTACAACACCGGCGCTACCTGGGTCCGGGGCAGCTTGCGCCAACTGCGAGACTCTGAGGATTTCGAAAGAACTTTTTGGATGTTGTTCAGGAATCGCGATCGGCTGGACGAATCGTTTCGCAATGAAGGCGCCGGTTATGTGCCGATGTTCTTCGCCGCGGCGATTATTGGCGAGAACCCGCGAAACTTTGGACTGGACATGGAACCGCTGTCGACCTTAACCAGTCAAGGCAGCTCAGCTGCCAGGTAATCAGTTAGAGATTTTGTGGGAGCGCGGGCGTCCCGCCCAGTTTCCAGTGTAACGGTCACAGTACGCTCATCAGTGTTTGACGAATACCATATCTGCCTGTCTGTGAGCAGGTGATGAAGTGTTCTCAGATCGCTGAGTGACGCTATTCATAGCCTGTTCTGACGAAAGGATTCCCGAGACCCGCATCTTGAACTCATCCGCGTTGCTGGCGTTGTGCAACGCTTCTTCCAGCGAAATCAATCCCGACTGAAAGAGGTGGAAGAGCGACTGGTCGAAGGTCTGCATGCCATATTGCGACGTGCCCGCCGCGATGGCTTCGCGAATCATATAAGTCTTTTCCTCATTGACGATGTAATCGCGAATCAAACCAGTTGAGACCATCACCTCCACCGCCGGCACCCGGCCGGGCCCTTTCGCAGCGCGGACGAGGCGCATCGAGATTACGCCTTTGAGAATACCCGCCAGCTGGATGCGGACTGATTTCTGTTGGTGTGAAGGAAAGGAAGAGACGATGCGCGTGATCGTTTCGGTCGCATCGAGGGTATGCAGTGTTGAGAGAACCAGGTGACCGGTTTCGGCGGCCATTAAGGCTGTCTCAATCGTTTCGTAGTCCCGCATTTCGCCGACGAGGATAACATCAGGATCCTGACGCAAGGCGCCGCGCAACGCTTCCGAAAACGAGCGCGTGTCAACGTCAACCTCGCGCTGCGTCACAAAAGACTTTTTGTCGGAATGTAGAAATTCGATCGGATCTTCAATTGTGACGATGTGGCCGCTGCGCATCGCGTTGATGCGATCGATCATCGCCGCAAGAGTTGTTGACTTACCTGATCCGGTCGAACCAGTCACCAGGATCAGTCCGCGGCGTTCTTCGGCGATCTTGTCGATTACTGGTGGCAGGCCAAGCTCAGCTGTGTTCTTCGAATGATCGGGAATTACGCGCAGGACGATACTGACAGTGCCGCGCTGCTGAAAGATGTTGGCGCGAAATCTTCCCAGACCGGAAACACCGTAACCGATGTCTACTTCAGAAGCTTCTTTGAAACGCTGCTTTTGCCGGTTCGACATCATCGCAAAGGCCATGTCGAGCGAGTCCTCCTGCTTCAAGCGAGGAGCATCGTTAATCGGGTGCAGCTCACCACCTATGCGCATTACCGGAAATGCTCCCACCTTGAGGTGGAGATCGGAGGCGCCGTGGCTGGTCGCGACACGGAGCAAATCGTCGATTCTTACTGGCATAAGGGAGTTGTTTACCTCGCGAGAATGGTCAGCACTTCTCTAGCCTGGGACTTCTGAATTTTTGAGATTGTGAGTTAGGAACCTGGGAACCAGTTCCTTTTGGGGTTGTGGCCGGCCTGCCACGCCGAAAACACTGAAGGGATAATAGCCAATCTGCTCAACAAGCGTCAATGATCATGTCTTCCGCTCACGGCACACCCTGGCCCATGAAAAGCAAAACAGCGAGCAAAGATGACTTGGCTCGCTGTCCTTTATTGTCAGTGTGAAAGGCTGCTAGTCCTTAGCGGCGGCGTGGTAGTTGAGAGCTGGCTCAGTACCCGGTCCTGACACAGACGGAGTAGAAGCACCGCTTCCTTCCTGCACCTTGTGCCCGTTGTTTGCAGCTGAAGCGGGCTTTAGTGAATTCACGTACGTGAGCCAGTCCCCGGGAGCTTTTCTTTCACCCTTGGTAATCTGGAAGAACGCCTCCTGGATCCGGGTGGTGATTTCTCCGCGGCCACCGTTTCCCACAGTGATGCGATCTACGGAACGAATCGGGGTGATCTCTGCCGCTGTCCCTGAGAAAAATGCTTCATCAGCAACATAAAGCGCCGCGCGTTGGATGCTGCGTTCCTTGATTGTAATACCCAATTCCTTGCAAATTTGAATCACACTGTCGCGCGTGATTCCGGCAAGTATTGAAGAAGACAGCGGGGGCGTCATAACCATTCCTCCGCTGATCACAAAAATGTTTTCACCTGAACCTTCAGAAATGTAACCTCGGTCGTCGAGTGCAATGCCCTCGGCAAAACCATTGAGCAAAGCCTCCATCTTGATGAGCTGTGAGTTCATGTAGTTCGCACCGCTCTTGGCCATAGCAGGCATCGAGTTAGGTGTCAGCCGGTTCCAGGTCGAAACGCAGACGTCAACGCCTTTCTCGATCGCCTCATCACCGAGGTATTTGCCCCAGTCCCAGGCGCCGATATAGCAGGCCAGAGGGTTGGGAAATGGATTTACTCCGAATGCCGGCCGGGCCTCGTCAAGGCCCCGGAACAGAATCGGACGGATATAACACTGGTTCATGCCGCTCTTCTGCACCAATTCAACCGACGCTGCTGACAACTGATCGAGCGTCCAGGTGTGATCCATGCGATAGATCTTTGCGGAGTTTAAAAACCGCTGCATGTGTTCTTTCAACCGAAAGATCGCCGGCCCGTTTTTGGTGTCGTAGCATCTGATTCCTTCGAAGATGCTTGAGCCGTAGTGGAGAACGTGAGACATCACGTGCACGCGTGCGTCGTTCCATTTAATGAACTCGCCGTCATGCCAAACGACGTCGCAGATGCGTGGTGTGCTCACATCTTTCACCTTGCCATCTTTTGGAAACATTTCTCTTTTTTACTCCTTCAGGAAAATTCGATACAGAAAAGGCGAGGCCTAACCATTCAACCGTGGGCAGAACAAATCTTGCGAAAGCCTATTTGCAAAATAGTTTCGGTCACTTTCTGTGCATAGTTTGCGGGTTATCTGACAGGGCACGATACAGCAGTTTTGCGCAGCTTGGCAAGGCACGCTTGCTTCTCGTAAAGTCCACGACGTAACATCCAAATGCTCTCTCAATTAGCCAATATTATTAATTGCCGGTTGGTTCCTGTGAGACGCCGTGGAAATCCAGGACGTTCTCCCTTGCTCGCAACTACGATCCTACTTCTAACTGTTGCCACTGACTGTCGCATGACCCAACAAATCGAACCCGTCACCCCTCAACAAAGCAACAACACACCGCTCGATTATCTTTCAATTCATCGCCGGGCGATTGCCATCGACATGCATGCGGATACGACGCAGCGCCTTGTCGACGAGCAGGTGGATCTTTCGCAACGACTCGCGGATGGACACTTCGATTCGATTCGCGCCCAGGAAGGCGGGCTGGATGCTCAGTTCTTCTCAATTTGGGTCGAACCACAACTATTCGGAGGTGGGGGTCCAGGCGCAATGAAGCGCGCCGACGACCAAATCAGCGCCGTGCGCCAGTTAACCGAACGCCACCCGGAACTTTGGGCCCTGGCCACCTCTGCCGGAGACATCAGGCGTATTGCCGGCGAAGGAAAACTGGCAGCGTTGATGGGACTTGAAGGTGGTTATGCAATCGACGAGCGACTCGAAAATGTTGAACGTTATTATCGCCTGGGTGTTCGCTACATGTCGCCAGCCTGGAGTGTGAGTACGAGCTGGGCGGGGTCTTCAAATGACGAGGTGGGACAGACGCGCGGTCTCAATGATTTCGGCGCTCAGGTGATACGGGAGATGAACCGGCTGGGAATGATGGTAGACGTGTCTCACGTTTCCGACAGAACCTTCTGGGACATCATCAAGACTTCGACAAAACCTATCATCGCAACCCACTCCGGTTGTCGAGCGATCGCGAATGTGCCGCGCAATCTGGACGATGAAATGATCCGTGCCGTGGCGAAAACCAGAGGCGTGATCTGCGTACTTTTTTATCCACAGTTTCTCGAACCTGGTTGGAGCGAAAAGAAAAATCAAGTCGACGCGGAGATAGAGCTGCTGGTGAGGGCCGCTTCCGAAAACGAGGAAGGCGACATCGCTCACAAGAAGATCGCCCGCGACCGCGTGCGACGAGAGGAGTACGCGAAGCGCTTGCCGCCAGTGAGCGTCGCACGGCTTGTCGACCACATCGATCACATCGTGAACCTGGTCGGCATCGATCATGTCGGTGTTGGTTCGGATTTCGACGGGGTGCAAGCTACGCTGAGTGATCTGGTCACGGTTGCGGATCTTCCGAATCTGACGCAGCAGTTGCTGGGACGCGGTTATTCGGAATCTGACGTCGAAAAGGTGCTAGGTGGCAACGTTCTCCGTGTGATGGAAGAAGTTGAAAAGAAGTGAAGAAGCGCGCAGCGATGGCGCAACAGGGCGGCGCCGGAAGCGGGAGACCAATCGAGAAACCAAAGGCGCCGCGCATCGGCTTTCACGCTCCTATCAGCGGTGGTTTGCACAAAGCGCTGACAACCTCACGAGAGCTTGACTGTCAGACAGTACAGATCTTTTCGCGCAATCCTCGTGGCTGGAAAGCAAAGACTCTAAGTGACGAAGAGGTAGAGTTGTTCAAACGAGTTCGCCGCCTCACCAGAATCTCGCCTGTAGTAATCCACGCCAATTATTTAATCAATCTCGCTGCTGCGGATGAGTCGATACTGCTGAAATCTCGTGAGTCGTTTCGCGAGGAGCTGGAGCGCGGGATTCGACTGGGTGCCGACTATCTGGTTGTTCATCCCGGCAGCTCCCGAGGAGCGTGCGAGGCGGATGGCATCGCGACCTGCGCGGAGAGTTTGAAGGTTGCCGCTGATGGCCTGGACTTGAGTTCTTTCAGAATTCTTTTGGAGAATACCGCGGGGCAAGGCGAGTGCATCGGGCATCGTTTTGAGCATCTCGGCCAGCTAATAAAAGCCTGTCCGGAGATTCCACTCGGCGTTTGCTTCGATACTGCCCATGCATTCACTGCCGGCTATGACATTAGAGAAGAGGACGGACTCGCGGCCACGATGGAGGCGCTCGACCGCGAGGTTGGCGCGAGGAACGTGAGAGCAATTCACTTCAACGACTCCCGGGCGCCTTACTATTCGCGGGTCGATCGCCATTGGCACATCGGCCAGGGCCATATTGGAACCGAAGCTCTGCGACGTATCGCGCAACATCGGAAACTCCGTCGGGCCGCTTTCATTCTGGAGACTCCTTACGTCACTCCGGCCGACAATAGGCCGAATATCGAGGCGCTTCGTTCCTTCATCGCGGGGCCACGCCCGACTGTAAGCGCTTAATCACGCCAATATTTACGTAAAAAACAAGTTGCTTGTACGCGTCTCGCGCGTGTGTTAAATTTTTCTCCGGCATCGGATCGGTGTCCGTCATCGCCAAACCGGCGGATCGAAGCCAACGGCAATACGTCAGCACTTCACTCCTTGAGCTCGGATTAGCGCCAGCTGATGTCCAGTCCGGGCCCGTCTTCCCGACCTTTTCCAGTGTGCTTGCCCCTCAGTTTCCGCTCCTGATTAGACAGTATGGCCACGAGAACCAGTCGTTTCATGTTTGATTGGTGGGTCGTTTCGAAGCGCTCGATCTACCGCGGAATCGCTATCCTTATCACCCTCCTCCTCGTGGGAGGCATGACGCTGTATGTCTGGAAATATGGTAATCCGCTGAAGAACGTCGGCACAGAACTCCGGGGTTCAGCCGGCGCCAGATTCATTTCTTTCGAAGGCGACGTGCGCGTAATTCGCGCGGCCACGCGTCAGACCATCACTGCCAGTAGCGACACCGAGCTTTATCCCGGCGATACAGTTCAAACGCAGGCAAGTGGACGTGCGCGAATTGGTATGGCCGACGGTTCAATGCTGCTGGTCCGCCCCAATAGCATCATCATCGTGCGCGACAACGCCCGCGGCGATGATGGGAAGAAGATCAATGTACACGTCGTTGTCGATAGCGGGCAGATGTTCGTCCGTACGGAGCAACAACCCGAAGGGGCAAACAACGTCGTCGAGACGCCCAAGACCAAAAACAAACTTGGCCAGCAGACAGGAGCAAGCTTCGGTGTCAATCCGGAAGGCACTGAAGAGATTCGCGTGAACGCTGGTGCGGTTGAAACCACGAATCGGGCCGGTGAGAAGACGAACCTGAAGGGTGGCGAATACGTTTCAGTTAATCCCTCCGGGACAGTTTCGCGGCCGCAAAAACTCCTTGACGTTCCGATTCCCTCTGAGCCGCGCGATTTGGACAAGGTTTTAGTCGGCAGTAGTGGTTCGGCCAATATCGCTTTGCGGTGGTTGCGACCACAAACCGGGTCTCCAGCGTACTATCGCGTCGAAGTTGCCACCTCCCCTTTCTTTGTTGCCGATGGAAAAGTTATTGAACGCGATCAGTTAGCAGCAACAGAATTCAATGCCAGTGATCTCCGGCCCGGAGTTTACTTCTGGCGCGTAAGAGCCACAGCCCAGTCCGGGCAAACAAGCGATTGGAGCGATCCGAAAAAGTTTGTCGTCGCCACCAGGGGTGTTGGATCGCAGGTACCCGTTTCAAATCTTGCCGCCGAACTCTTGGGTGGAAATATCTTCCTCATTCGCGGACGTGCAGAGCCGGGAACGACCATTCGCGCCGGTGGGCGCGAGAGTTTAGTTTCGACCGATAAACAGTTTCGAATTCAAGTCACGGCCCCTCCGGGGACGGGAGAGATCACGGTAGAAGCAATGGATGTGCAGGGAAATATCAGCAACTACAAAGTGGACCTGGCGGGCCGTTCATCCCGGCGAGACTAGCTGCCGCACTATCAAATGTCGAAACACGTAATCTTACTAACTGACGCGCATGAAGCTCCGGCTTACGAGCTCATTGAGGCGTTACGCGCAGCGGGCGTAAAGACCCTGATTGAGGGACTGCGTGAGGTGGAAGCGGAGTTTGAGTTGGCAAAAAGTCGTGAGCGCGAAGGGATCGTGGAGCAATTAGGCCCGCCGCCGCTCGCAGTCTTGTACGAGGTAGTGACAGGGGCCGATATGGTGGAACTTCAAACCGCCATCGATCATGCCCAGACCTTCTGGCCCGGCGCTCCGCTCATAGCTTGTCGCCGGCAACTGCACGGCTACCATCGAATGGAACTGCGCAGTCTCGATGGAACGACTTTGAAGCGGTTGGGTTTCCGCGCTATCGCTGACAAGGCTGCACAACTACCCGGGCTTCTCCGGGAGATTGAGGGACATGGAGCTACCGGTGAACTAAAACTGCCGGAAATCATTCAAAGGCCTACCGACCCGAATTCCCTTTCGTTGCCTGCCAGACTAAAGGCCAATAGCTTGCGCGCCGCTTTCGACCTTGTCTCTTCCCTGCATTTCATCGGTGATCAAATGGGCGCCGCGCAAACCGCACTCGCGGGTCTTGAACCGCTCGTGAGTGCGGACCGCTGGACTATTTATCTCATCTCAGACGCTAAGGGATTCGAATCGTCCGGACTTGAGCCTATTGCGGCGCGTGAGCGTGAATCACATAAGAGCTCGGGCGCCGCAAGCAGCTGGTGCGACAGTCTGGAACCTGAAAACGGATTTCCCCATCCAATCGAGTCGAAAGCTGCGAGACTTTCAGCAGCTGGAATGGGCACCATCAAGAAGAAGGAAAAAGGAAACCATATAGTCGCGGTTCCTTTTATTTGTGGCGAACGCATTCTCGGCGTCCTCGAAGGCATGCGCTTAACCGGTTCGTTCAAAAAATCTGAAGTGGAACTACTCGACGCTCTCTCGCTACCACTCGCGTCGGCCCTAGCCAACGCAGTGCGTATCGCAGAAGCGGAGCGCTTGTCGCAAACTGACGATTTGACCAAGCTGCACAACGCACGTTACATGCGCCAGTTTCTGTTGAATGAAATCAGACGTGCGCGTCGCTATGGTTCCCGCGTGGCAGCCTTGTTCCTGGATCTCGACGATTTCAAGAAGGTGAACGATCGGCACGGCCACCTGGTCGGGTCGCACGTTCTTATGGAAGTCGCGGCGGTTATTCTGCTTTCTGTTCGCGACACTGATGCAGTAGCCCGGTATGGCGGCGACGAGTTCGTGATTGTGCTGCCTGACACCGATATTGAACTAGCGGGTGTAGTTGCAGAACGTATCCGCGCCAAGATCAGCAAGTATGAATTTACGGGCGGGCGACGCTTGCAACTGTCGCTGACGGCGAGTTTCGGCGTTGCTACTTTTCCCTATCATGCTTCGTCTCCTCAGCAACTCATAGCCTGCGCCGATACGGCAATGTACGAAGCAAAGGCCGCCAATAAGAACTGTGTTCGCTTCGCGGCCGTGCCCAACAAGTCTCAAGGGGCCTCTTCGGCCGATAGCCCCACTCACAATCCTGACCACGCCAGGTCACAACCCCCGTCGTCTCGGTCTCTCCACAACTCTGAGTCAGAAGAGACTGAGGCGTTATCCTGAAACGAGTCGCCCACACCAGAACCCCACTTCCTGATAGCACAAAGCCTGGAATTCGGTGTATCTTAGAGAGCTTCGATTACTCGGCGAGTTGATCGGAAGGTAACCTGAGGGTGAAAAGGCTTCGAGCCGGGCCACGTTTGTTTTGCGCAGTAACCGTTTACCAACCCGACCGCACATTCCACGGCAGTCTCATTCTAAATACACGGGAAGTGAATCAAAGTAGATGGCATTTAAATCTCTTTTTAGTCTTTTTTCCAGTGACCTGGCTATAGATCTCGGAACCGCAAACACACTGGTTTACGCAAAAGGGCGCGGCATTGTTGTTTCCGAACCTTCCATAGTTGCAATCAACAAGGTTACCAATCAAGTGGAAGCGGTAGGCCGCGACGCCAAGGAGATGCTGGGAAGAACTCCGGGCAACATCGTTGCCATCCGGCCCATGAAAGACGGAGTGATCGCGAACTTCGAGGTCACGGAGAAGATGCTGCAACACTTCATCCGCAAAGCGCATAACGGCAAAACCTGGGTCAGCCCGCGCGTCGTGATTGGCATCCCTTCCGAGATCACGCAGGTGGAACGACGAGCAGTTGAGGATTCCGCGTATCGCGCGAAAGCCTCGGAAGTTTATCTCGTAGAAGAAGCGATGGCCGCAGCCATTGGTGCGGGCCTGCCGATCACCGAACCACACGGAAATATGGTAGTCGATATCGGCGGTGGCACGACTGACATCGCCGTCATCAGTTTGAGTGGAATTGTTTATTCGCGGGCTGTACGTGTAGCCGGCAACGAGATGGACGAAGCGATCATTTCCTATATCAAGAAAAAGTATAACCTGTTGATTGGTGAACGAACCGCGGAAGCGATCAAGATCGAACTCGGTTCAGCTTACCCGCTTGATGAGCCGCTCTCCTATGAAGTGCGCGGGCGCAATCTGATCGAAGGAATACCGAAGACGATTACTATAACTGACGAAGAGGTGCGCGAGTCGTTGGCGGATTCAGTTGCCACGATCATTAACGCGGTACGAGTAGCGCTCGAGCGCACGCCTCCCGAGTTGTCCGCTGACATAGTTGAGCGCGGAATTGTGATGACAGGTGGCGGAGCCCTCCTTAAAAACCTCGACAAACGCCTGTCGATTGAAACCGGTCTTCCCGTTTCCGTCGCTGATGATCCTCTCGCGTCAGTCGTGCTGGGAACAGGCAAGATGCTCTCGGACTTTGACTTGCTAAAGCGAGTCAGGTGGGAAAATACGATGACCAGCGGTATGTAGCAGGGCCGTGAATCGTCAATGACAAGACCGTTGTCCATTCACGACCACTTGTTCACAACTCGGCCGGCGATAGCCAGTTAAGCTTCACGATTCACAACTAATGGCTGCCACTCGCACACAAAAAGAAATCCGACAGCGCGCGCCGATCTGGCTGGTGATGCTGCTGTTCGCGAACTTTGTAGTAATGGCGGTTGATGCGCGAGACCGCTTCTCACAGCAGCAAACGTACAAGGGTCTGGTGCAGGCCTTCTTTTCACCGATCCAAACTGCGACCTCGTGGGTCTCGGGCACGGGTGGCGGTTTTTTCCGCCAAATCGTCAGCTTTCGCAGCACTGCGAACGAGAATGAGATTCTCAGACAACGGCTTGCCGAGACCGAACTCGAGTTACGCAACATGCGCGAAGCGAAGAATGAAAACTACCGGCTCCAGGGCTTGCTGGCGCTGAAAGCGGAAGCCGGACCTGAGAAAGTTTACGCGAGAGTGATAGCGCGTGATGCCTCTGTATGGTTCAACACCATCATGATCAATCGCGGTAGTTCGGCCGGCGTCGCTCTGAACATGCCGGTGATCACACCGGGAGGAATCGTTGGACGCGTCGTCGCAGTTAGTCCCGTTACTGCCCAGGTCATGCTAATCACAGATGAGAAAGCAGCCGCCGGGGCAATCATCGGACAACTTGGTGGCTCGGGTGCGCTTGGTTCAGTCCGAGGTCTGGGTAATTCCGGCCTGGTCGAAATGCGATACGTTTCCGGCCTGCAGAAGGTCGACGCCGGCGATTACATTTTGACCACCGGACAGGACGGAATCTATCCGCCCGGTTTGAATGTTGGAGAAGTAATTGAAGTTAGACCTGGCACTGCAACCGAACCTCATCAGATCTATATCCGTCCCAGCGCGCGATTGGATCAACTGACAGAGGTAGCGGTGCTCCTGTATCACCCACCGCAGCGGCCTGCCCCCGAACAGACCCTGCCAAACGTAGACAAGAAGAAAGTGATGAGTGATAAGTGATGAATGATAAGAAACATCATTCGATCCCTTGTCCTTTCACTGATCACTGATCACTTACCACTCTTGAGTAATGCCCCAGTTTAAGATTGCGGCGGTGCTCGCGCTCGCCATCATCCTCCAGCTCTCGCTCCGAGAAGCATGGCCGCCACTTTCGCACATCGACTTTCCACTAATCGTCGTAGTCTACGTCGCGTTGCAGCGTGACGCCTGGACGGCGCTGATAGTCGGCACGATCGCAGGTTTGGCGATCGATGCTCCCAGCGGCGGCCTTATCGGCGCCGGGGGTTTCTCAAAAACGTTGGTCGCCTATCTGGTTTATCTCGGGGCTACGCGGATCAATCTGGAAAATGCCCTGATTCGAATCCCGGTGCTGGCAGCTGCCGCGGTCATCGATGGCGCTATCTATTTTTTCTGGCAACGGTCCCTGGGACATCCACCTTCTGCTCCATTTGTGCAGACAATATCCTATAATCTGATTGGGACCACGGTAGTGGGCACTTTCGTTCTTTACATGCTTGATTCGCTGTTCAATCCTACAGCCAGCCAGCGGCGACAATTCGCCTCCCGACGTCGCGGCGCGCGGAGAAGCAAAGGGCTCTCGAAGAGACGCTGATTCACCAGGCAGCAGCCAGGCAGATAACAATGAAATTCGTCGATACATCTCAAAATCTTCGAGCCAGACTCTTCGCCGTACAAATCGTAGCAGTGCTGCTGCTCAGCCTTTTGGGAGTCAGGCTGTATCTCTTGCAGGTAGTGCGCGGTAGCTACTACGCCGAGATTGCTCAAAACCAGCGCCTCAGACTGCTCCCGATCACGGCGCCGCGCGGCATCATCTTTGATCGCAACGGACATCCACTTGTCGATTCCCGTCCCATCTACACAGTGATGCTCTCGCGCGAAGATGCGCGGAAAGATCTCGTAACCCTTGTGAAGCCACTGGCCGAAGGTCTCGCGATCGACGCGGATCTGCTTCGCGAGCGTTTTGAAGAGATTGAGTCGCTTCCATCCTTCGAGTCGGTTCCCATAAAACAAGATGCGACGCCGGGAGACATCGCCTGGGTCGAAGCTCGTGAACTGGAATTTCCCGAGTTGCGCATCGAGCAGCAACCGCAGCGGCGTTATCCCGTCGATGGATCTCTAGCGCATGTAGTCGGTTATGTCGCCGAGGTCGGCCCGGAACAACTGAAGCAGCCTGCCTACAAGGAAAAAAAACTCAAGCCTGGAGACGTAATCGGTCAAAGCGGACTGGAACAGTCTTACGACGACTACCTGCGCGGCCGCGACGGCTATCGCAAGGTTGTCGTAGATAGCCGCGGCCGGATCCATGATGAAATTGAAACGGTACTACCGCAGCCGGGACACGATCTGGTCCTTACAATTGATCTCGACCTGCAAATGGTTGCGGAGCAGCAACTCCGCGACTCGGCAACAAAACGCGGTGTGATTGTCGTCATGGATCCTAACAGTGGGGAAATATTGGCGCTGGCTTCCGCCCCCACCTTCGACCCAAACCTCTTCTCGCAACGCATCACAACCAAGGGAGGGCGCGCAGAGTATGTGGCGCTATTGAACGATCCGGATAAGCCGCTGATTAATCGCGCCATTCAGAGCCGCTATCCGCCGGGGTCGACGTGGAAAATTCCGATGGCCATCGCCGGCCTGAAACAGGGAGCGATCAGCCTCGACCACTCTAATCTGATCTGTGGTGGAGGTATCACAATCGGCAACAAGTTCACTCGATGCATGGGCAATCACGGTTTGCCGGATATCAAAGCCGCAATCACCCATTCCTGTGACGGCTACTTTTACCGCCTGGGCCTGAAGATGGGTTTGGATGGAATCATCGCCATGTCGGAAGAGTTTGATCTCAACAAGCGAACAGGTATCGATCTGCCGAATGAAGTAGCCAGCCGTACCCCGGGAGAGTTCAAGACTATCCTTGACCGACGCAATCAAGAGTGGAAGGACATTGATACCGTGTTCGCCTCGTTCGGACAGGTTTACGAAGAAATGACGCCGATCAGCATGCTGCGGACGGTGGCGGCTATTGGCGAGGGCAGCAAGCTCTTTGTGCCGCACCTGCTGAAGGAAATAAAGCCGGTGGGCCAGCCTGGTCAACCGGAGTTCAGTGCCGGGCGAACATTTGAGCCCCTGGATCCTGCCAAAGCAAATCCCAAGATGCTTAGCATTCCGGAAGACATTCACCACGCCGTAGTGGAAGGAATGTGGTCGGTTGTCAACAATGGTGGAACGGGGGCCGGCATTCGCATGGCCGGGTTTGATATCGCGGGTAAGACTGGAACGGCACAGGTGGTTGCGCTGGGGAAGGACACCGGCAAGAACAAAGACCACTCATGGTTTGTATCTTACGCGCCGGCTTACAAACCGGAAATTTCGATGATCGCGTTAATCGAGAATTCAGGGTTTGGAGGTCACCACGCGGCGCCAGCCGTGCGCAAAGTCTACGACGTTTACTATCGCAAGACGCGGAATGCAGAACCTCCGGGCGCGGTACCACTCGCCAAGTCTCCTAAGTCGAATCGGCCGGGGCCGAAGAAGTCTCCGGAAACGATCGCACGAGGCGAGTGATGGACAAAGGACAAAGGATGAAGATGAGGGATGAAACGAGGGATGAGGGATGAAACGAGGGATGAGGGATGAGGGATGAGTAAGACCAGCAAGATCTGCGAACAGCTGTTTTGGGATGTTGCAGCTAATGCTGCGCCATTACGAGCCCTTTCTTATTCATCCCTCATCCCTCATCCCTCATCCTTTGTCCTTCATCCTTCATCCTTTCTTAAGTCATGGCTGCAATATTAGAAAAACGTTCGCTTAGAGACTTCGATTGGTTGCTGGCGTTTCTGGCGATCGGCATCGTCGCATTCGGCACTGTGCAGATTCGCTACGCGCAACCGCTCGAAGCCTACTGGGTAAAGCAACTCATTGGCCTGGGCATCGCCCTGGTAGCCATGATTGCGGTTGCCTTCACAGACTACCGCCGCTTGCTCAATATCGCGCCCGCGTTCTACATCTTTGGACTCTTACTATTGGTGCTGGTTCTGATTCCTGGCATTGGTCTGAAGATCAACGGACAAAGGGCATGGATCAAGGTCCCCGGTATCGGACAGTTTCAACCCTCGGAATTCGTAAAGGTGACGACCGCGATGATGCTTGCCCGCTACTTTGGCAAACATCGTCTGGAAGCGCTGGCCATCAGGGAAATCGCGGTGGGCGGCTTGATCCTGGCGCTCCCGATCGGCCTTATTCTAATGGAGCCTGACGTCGGATCAGTGCTCACCTACCTGCCCATCCTCGCGGTCGTTCTCTTTCTCTCGGCCATCAGAATGCGTTTGGTTGTCGCGAGCCTGCTAATTGCCGTGGTGATGCTGCCCGTCGCTTACTGGGTTGGGGTGAAAACGCATCTCGTGAAGTCGTACCAGCAGGAACGTATTAACGTCATCCTCGATCCTGAGAAGGCTGACCGGCGCGGCTTTGGTTACAACACCTGGCAGTCGATCCTGACCGTTGGCGAAGGCGGCCTACTGGGCTCCGACACTACCTCAGAACATTCGCAAAGCAGTCTTAAGTTTCTGCCGGAGCCTCATACGGATTTTATTTTCGCAGTCACGGCGGGGAACGCCGGGTTTATCGGCTGCATTCTCGTGTTGATGGCTTATGCGATCCTGCTTTCACGCCTGGTAACCGGAGCGCGCCGCGCTCCAGATCGCATGGGGATGCTTGTAATCATGGCGATCGTGGGCGGGTTAACTTTCCAGATCTTCATCAACATTGGAATGGAACTGGGAATTCTGCCGGTCATCGGCGTGCCCTTGCCGCTCATGAGCGCCGGGCTCGCTTCTCTTATCGCTACCTTCATCGCGATTGGCTTCGCTATAAGCGTTCAGCTGCGGCGATTTGTTAACTAGCTTTACGGCACGGGCCTTCCCAAAACGCCGAAGGCGTTCATCGGAGTCTGGGCTTCATTTTAATGTGACCCACTAGCTTTTTAACGAATAGTTTCGCGTTTCGCCCTGCCTTCGGCTATACTCTGCCTCAGTTCGCCTGCCGGAAGTTTTCATTTCGGTACTCATGTGACCGTCAATCACCAGCACGAGAAAACACTAAATGAGTTTTCTGTGCGCCCGGCCAGGCGAGACGCGGATTTTTTGGTCGTACCAGTGACGACTTTCTTTTTAAACTTTTTCGCAGCCGCCACAAAGCTCCGAGGATGAATAACCTCGCGGAGTTTAGCGCGCAAGTGCAACGGAACCAGGTTTGAGCACCTTGAACAGGTTCATTGAACCCATTGCCCTCCAGCGGGTAAAAACGATGTGCTCCCGGTCGCCTTTCGCGTAAGAGCAGGACGGCTTCAGGATTTTCGGTTGAATAGTTCAAATGACCGTCGCGTTAACGACGGAGTAGGTAGCCGCTCGAAAGGTTTCGAGTCCGCGCCACAACAAGCTCGCAGCCGGCCGGCAGACAATCTGTCTTCAGACTTGTCCCAGTCGCGGCCGGAAAATTCCAACACATCAGATCGCAGCGAGATCATTTCTGACCTAGCTAATTCATGGTCAGGCACAAGCTTCGCTTTCGAGCTCGACGGCCGCGTCGTTCGACCAGCTCACAATTCAAAAAGAAAGTTCGGCCTCGCAGAAAACGCTGACACCGCGCCCCAAAGCACTCTTAACACTTGCTACCAGGCTGCCGTGAATCAACCAGCACTGTCGCCGCCGCCTTTCCAGGAGACCTAAACTACAAAATGGCAAAAGAATTAATCGTAAGCGTCAACGGACGCGAAAAGAAGATCGCGATCATTGAGAACGATCAAGTTACCGAGTTCTACATCGAACGCGGCGAAGAAAATCAAGGTATCGTCGGCAACATCTACAAGGGCCGCGTCATGCGGGTTCTTCCCGGGATGCAGTCGGCCTTTGTCGACGTCGGACTCGAACGAGATGCTTTCCTCTACGTCTCTGATTTCTTTGATGAAGAGGAAGAGTTTGAGCGAATCGTAATCGACAAGGCCAAGCAGGGTGAGACTGATGCCGGACGTGCCGCCGCGGAACAAATAGCCCTCGGTCGCGTTGAGCGGGAGCACCGTATCGAGGCCACGCACGAACGCGCTGAACCGCTTCGCGAAGCGGAACAATTACCCACGACGGAGATCCCGCCGGTTGAAACTGCTGAAGCCGCCCGTCGCCGCAACCGCCGTGGCGGACGCCGCCGCGGGAGAGGTAAGGAAGCACAAGTCGAGACCGCAAATGAGGGTCAAACACCGGGCGGGTTGGAGATAGAGGAAGAGGAGGTGCAAACACCGCTCGTAATGCGCGACCCTTCGATTCAAAGAATTGTTGACGAAGAAGAAACCGCAGCTAACGGTGAAATGTTCAAAGACGCCCGTTTACAGGAGCGCATCTTCGACCAGATTCATGCGGTTGAATTTAATCTGGAAGATGATTTCCGCACGGCTGAGGTGGGATCAATCCTGTCCACAGGTTACCGCGACGAGTCGTTTCAAAGAGTTGACGACGGCGAAGAAGAACCTGAAGCCCCGCAGATCACGATGCGGACACCAGCGCCGGTTGCCGCTCACGTCGCAACCTTCATAGACAGTGTCAACGAAAACACACTAAACAGCGCTTCATTCCAACGCATTAGCGACGATGAAGAGCTGGCCGAAACTTTTTTGCCGGACGCCAATGACGCCTCCGAGGACGACGAGACGCAGGAAGAGGCTGAGAAAGGATTCGCCGCGAGAGCTGTGGAAAAGATTGTCAGCGTAGCCAAGGGTAAGCGTGGCGCCCGCAAGACCCCCGTAAGCCGGACCACCAGGGCGAGGTCGGCGAGTAAGAAACCTGTGGGACGAAAGACTACCTCAGATGAGTTATCCAGCGAGGAGGGTACAGAAGTTTCGGAAGCCGGTTTAGGTGCAGACTCTGAAGATTCGGAAGCACGCATCACGGGCACCCGCTCGCGCGGGGAGTTTGCCACGCGTCGAGGCGGACGACGCCGACGCCGGCCGACAACCAAAGGGAAACCAGGCGCCACCGCGGACGATACCGGTGAAGACCAGTCCGAGAACGCCGAAGAGATGACAGCAGTTGAACAAGTGGAGGAATCACCGGCTTTGGTCGTTACCCCGCCGCCAACTGTTCCCGAAGTCGCTGTTGAACCGGCTCCGCGCGAACGTATTCAGAGTGGCCGCAGTCAGCGGAGCTCTTTTTCGCGCCGGGACCGCCAACAACAACCAACCATCACGGATCTCCTGGACGAAGGACAGGAGATACTTGTTCAGATCGCCAAAGAACCAATCGCCAAGAAAGGCGCGCGTATTACTTCGCATATTGCGCTTCCCGGTCGCTTTCTCGTTTACATGCCGACAGTCGAACACGTCGGCGTGTCTCGAAAGATTGAATCGGATAGTGAACGTCATCGCCTCCGTAAGTTGATTCAGATCATTCGCGCGGAGGAAGACATTCCTTCCGGCGGCTTCATCGTGAGAACAGCAGGCGTGGGAATCAGCGAAAAGGATTTGCGCGAAGACGTTCGTTACCTTGTCAGAACCTGGCTCGACATTCGTGCGGCTGCCGAGAAATCTAAGCCTGCTTCCCTCGTCCACCGCGATCTCGACCTCGTGCAGCGCATCCTGCGCGATCAGCTGTCCGACGATTTCGCCGCAATTCGAGTCGACTCAGAGGAGGAATATGAACGGATCGTTGAGTTTGTTAATCGTATCTACCCGCGGATGGTGAAGCGCGTCAAACTCTACACGCGCGATGAGCCGATCCTGGAACAATTTGGCGTGCAGGCGGAAATTGACAAGGCGATCAAGCCACGCGTCTGGCTCAAGTCCGGCGGCTATCTGGTAATCAATCAGACTGAAGCGCTGGTGGCCATCGACGTCAACACGGGAAAGTTTGTCGGTCGCGGCAGCGGACGACTGGAAGACACCATTACCCGCACTAACCTGGAAGCAGTGGAGGAGATAGTCAGACAGATTCGCCTTCGAGACCTCGGCGGGATTATCGTTCTGGATCTCATCGACATGGAGGAACGTCGCAATCGCACAAGAGTGATGCAGGTGTTGCAGGATGCTCTGCGAGGCGATAAGTCGCCAACCAAGGTCCTGTCGTTTAACGACTTCGGTCTGGTAATCATGACTCGCAAACGCGTAAAGCAATCGCTGGAAAGGACGCTTTGTGCCCCCTGCCAATATTGTCAGGGCGCCGGCCTGATCAAATCACCGCAGACGGTTTGCTATGAACTTCTTGACGAAGCGCGCCGCCTCGGTAAGCACGTGAATGGCAGCAGAGCCAACAAGCAAACTACGTTGCGTGTGAACCCTGAAGTTGCGCGCGCCCTGCGCGGACCGGAACGCGATGTCTTAAACGAGATTGAAGAATACCTGGGCCCGGTCGACATCAATAGTGATCCGTCCATTCACCAGGAACAGTATGATTACGCCTTCATATAGGCTTGGCTTTTGGCCTCGGGTTGAGACTGTTTGAACTTTGCGTTTTTGAACTTTGAACTTGGTACTTTGTAGTTTGTTTTAGTTTTGTTGCTTGAACGATCCGGCGAAGGAGAAGTAGCAATAGCGAACAAAGTTCTAAGTACGAAGTTCAAAGTTCAAAAACCACCGGCCTGAGGCAAAACCGAATACGTTGATGAGTAAAGTGGGAAATCTGTGGAAGACCATGCTGGCCGGCGGGGCAGGTGTGGCGGCGCTGGCGGCGATGAATGCCTCCATTCGCCGGAATGCCAGCGATCCAGACGATAGTGCGCTCGGCGGCGAGGCGCGCTTTTTTGCCTGGAAGTACGGGAGGATCTTTTACAAGACTGCGGGCATTGGTCATTCCGGGCCGCCGCTCTTGTTTATTCATGGCGTCGGAGCCGGTTCATCAAGTTTCATGTGGCGCAAGAACTTCGACGCTTTGGCGCGCGACTTTCGTGTTTATGCTTTTGATCTTCTGGGCTTTACTGCGCCCGATGGCAGCCTACCTTCGCCGCTCTTTGGCGCGACATTTCGGCCTCTCGCACAAACCAGGCACCGCCGCTTACTCAGCCGATCTCTATGTCGAACTGATTAGCGACTTCATTCGCGAGGTTTGTGGCTACCCGGTCAACATCGTCGCCAGCTCTCTGGGCGCGGCTTATGCGATTCGGGTTGCGGACGAACATCCCGAGCTGATCAAGTCGATGGTGCTCAACGCTCCGACGGGCGCGGACAAACTAAACACGCGACCAGGTATGGCGGGAGCGGCTTTTTATGGCCTGCTGCAGTCGCCCGTGCTTGGTACTTCGTTCTACAACGTCATGGCCAGCGAACGCGGCATTCGCGATTACTCACGCAAACATTTGTTCTACGATCATCGTCGCGTCACTGACCGCCTGGTTGCGAACCTCTATGCCACGAGCCATCAGCAAGGTGCGCAACATGCTATCGCTGCTTTCTTGTCCGGTTACTTGAACACCGACACACGCGCCGCTTTTTCTCGTCTTACTCAGCCCGTGATTCTCGTTTGGGGCAAACAGGACATGACGACCCCAATCGAGAACGCCTTTGCGTTGCGTGAGGCAAATCCTTCCACGCGGTTAGAGAGTTTTGACTACTGTCGCATGCTGCCCGAACAGGAACACCCGGAAAAGTTCAACGTCCTGGTCCGCGATGCCTTTCTCGCCCGCTCCGCCGCCGCCTGATCTTCAACGCCCCGGGTTTAAAGCCCATTCAGTTTGTTGTCTTCGCTGGACGAACTGTCGGACTCATAATTCTCTTTTCGTATAAGACACTCCTGGTTATTTGTTAGATGTTCGTTGATTGAACCGGGAGCTTGTGAAGCACCTTGGAAAGCGCCATCCTCATCACGCCAACGCGTAGCGCTAGTTTATTTGCGTTGACACGATAAAGAAATTTTCAATAAGATGACGCCCTTCAACCGATCATCGGGTGTATGCACTTCTGAATTTAGCCTGAACTGCAGTCGGCAAACTGATCTCAAGAATAACAGGAGAACATCATGCGTAACGCATTGCTTCGCTCCTTTGCCTCTCCGGCAATTGGACTCGGTATTTGTCTGCTCGTCATGCTGCTCGTTGCTGCGCCAAGGGTCGTAGCACAAACGCAGATTACGACTGGGACTATTCAGGGTACGGTGGTCGATGCAAATGGCGCGGCTGTGCCGGGCGCCGACGTTGCGATCAGGAATTTGGATACGAATGGGACTACAAACCTCTCGACCAATGAAGATGGAAAGTTTGTAGCGTTGCAACTGCCACCGGGCAGATACAGTGTCACAGTTACCAAACAGGGTTTCGCAACTCTGGTGCTTGAAGACGCCAGTCTCACTGTTGGGCAGGCTATTAATCTTCCGCTGTCAATGAAAGTTTCCGGGGTTGAGGAACGAGTAACCGTCACAGCGCCGACGGTCGATACAATCAAAACTGAATCGAGCACCACTCTTAATGAGAGAACTGTCAGCAATACTCCTATTCTCGGCCGTAAATTCGAAGATTTGCTGACGTTGACACCCGGCGTGAGCGTGGTCCAGGGTCCGGATGGGGACGAGATTACTTTTGCCGGACAACGGGGCATCTTCAATAACGTTAGCCTTGATGGTGGTGACTACAACAATGGTTTCTTTGGTGAGCAAGCCGGCGGCCAACGGGCTGCGATCGACATTCCTCTGGATGCGGTAAAGGAGTTTCAGGTAGTTGCTACAGGTGCGAGTGCCGAGTTTGGACGTAGTGCCGGCGGCGTAATCAATGTGATTACCAAGTCAGGCACAAACGAATTTCACGGCTCTCTCTTTCACTACCAGCGTCTGGAAGCATTGACCGCAAACGCGTCCGACGGAAAACCCCTGACGGATTTCCACCGCGAACAGTTTGGCGGCAACTTAGGAGGGCCATTGAGTAAGGACAAGGCCTTCTTCTTCTTTGCTTTTGAGGGTATTCGAGAGACTCTGACTCGAGCCAATTTGAGTGAGCAGGTTGGGACAACCCCGTGTCCATTTGCAACTCCGGTGATCACCAATCCGGTTCACGAGACGGCGATTAACGCCAACACCGACTGTCAAAGGCTAGCCCTTCTCAATTTCATGAGAACAAACAGAAACCAGGAGGAAGGACTTCCAATCAAGCGTCCCATTGAAAACTATGCCCTCCTTGGCAAGTTTGATTTCGATGTAAACAGCTCGAACAAGCTTGCCCTCTCGTACAATTTTGACCATTCGAAAAACACGAATCAAACATTCGATGTAGTCACCTACGGTAACTCAGCGAACGGCATCGAGGGACCTTCGAAGATCAACGTCTTCAATGCAAACCTGTTCTCCACCATCTCGCCGACCAAGCTGAATGAGTTCCACTTCACCTACTCGCGAGAAGGGAGGCCCCGCTCGGCTGTAAATTCAAGCATCCCCGCGGACACGGCAATGGGCGGCTTTACTGTCGCCACCGATCCGACGTTCCGCTTTGGTCACCCGTTCTTCCTTCAGCCCAACGTTGACGAAACATTCTGGCGGACGCAGGTAAAGGACAACATATCAATCGTAACGGGCGATCACACAATTAAGTTTGGGGGCGATTGGATGCACAGTGTCAACTCGCAAGTCTTCCGCGGCTTCTTCGAAGGGCGCTACATCTTCGACAGCGTGAGCGGCTTTCTGCGTTATGCCACACCCGGTCTTCCAGGCTCCGGCTTCGGACCGGATGACAACTTCTCCCACCTATTGCTATACCTCCAAGGCGCGGGACCAGCGGGACCTGCAACCGACGCCGCCGGCGCCTCCAATATCAAGAATGAAGACTATGCCCTGTTCGCGCAGGATAAGTGGCAAATCCGGCCAAACTTCACTCTAAATTACGGCCTGCGATGGGAAGCCCAAATCTTCCCCGACCCAGTGGTTCCACCGTCTCAAACGGCCTATGGGATTTTTCTCAATGATCCGCGGTTTCCTTCCGACGGTACACTACATAACCAGACGAAGCAGTTTCAGCCTCGGGTCGGCTTTGCCTGGGACATCGCGGGAAAAGGCAAATCTGTGTTGCGCGGGAGCTATGGCATCTACTACGCGCGTCAAAACATGTTGACTCAGGTCGGTTCCATTACCACCAACGGCGTTCAGCAGCAGACAATCGCTGGCGGCATTTTCGCCAACCCGAGCGTCCACCCGACTTGGCCGGGACTGGTTACGCCAACGGCGGGTTCATGCTCAACTATCAACGGGTTTACCGCGACCGGCCCCTTCAATAACCCCTTCCCCTGCTTTTCGGGTGTGCGTGTCTTCAGTCGCGATTACGAGAATCCGCGCGTCTATACGACGAACGTCGCCTTTGAGCAGGAGTTGGCCCCAAACCTGTCACTTTATCTCGATTTTACTCACGCGAAAGGCGTTCACCTGACGCGATTCCTCGACTATGCCAGGACGGGATTCTTCGATGACTATCTGGGCGAGACGATGGTCGCAAGCTCCGTTGGGAAATCGCTCTACCGCGGTTTCACCGTCGGAATGCGCAAGCGTTTCAGCCGCGGCTACCAGTTTGAGTGGAACTACACATTCGCGAAGGACCAGGATGACGATTCCAATGAGCGCGATCCGTTCAACGACCGCGCGTTTGATTTCAATGACCTGCAAAAGGACTACTCGCTTGCGGACCGGGATGTACGCCACCGCTTCAACTTCATTCTGAGTGCTCAAATTCCAGCGGGCTTTGAGCTTAGCTCACGCGTCCAAGCGCGCACGGCGCAGCCGAAATCTCCAGGGTGCGCTATCCGCTGCTTCCCTCGAAACAACGCCAGAAAGACCAACGAGTATTTCTCGTTCGACTGGCGTTTGGAGCGGCCGTTCCGCTTCGGCGAACGCTACGCGCTGATTCCCATGGTCGAAATGTTCAATACATTCAATACCGTTAACAGTATCGATCCAACCATCGGATCGCCTTTGTTCGACTTTAACGGCTTCCTGCGCCAGGGCGTCGGAGATCCAAGGCAAGTGCAACTGGCTTTGAAGTTCACGTTCTAAAGCAAGGATGAGGGATGAAGGAATTCATTTCTCATTTTTCATTTCTCATCTGTCAGTAGCGGATTCAACTTGGAAGTGCAACAGACTGTTGTTTGAAAAAGACTTCATTCGGCGTTCGGTATCCGAGCGTCTTACGAGGTCGGTTATTAAGTAAGTCTTCCACGCGTTGCAGGTCGCTGTCTG
>JBPCNX010000057.1:0-9033 GCA_051000815.1 Pyrinomonadaceae bacterium | reverse complement strand
ATCGTTTCGATTGGGTCCTTACCTCTCATCTTCGCCACCTCCGCCAGTGTTTTACCCGTCAGAGGCTTTAGTTTTTCCGTTTTGAAGCCGACCAGTAGCACGCGGTCAGGAGTACCGGCATTGAGATAAAGATTCTCCCATTCGTCAGTAGGCGTACGCACGGCTTCAGCAATCTTCTGCCGAGTCGCCGGGTCTTGTAACCGTTTAAAGAGCTCCTCATAGCCACCATCCAGCGCCCATGGCGGCAGCGAGGCATTGAGCCCGGTTGAGCCGGCAGGATAGGTATACATGTCGGCGGTAATCTTCAGCCCTTCGCGGCGTGCCGCCTCGACCATTGCAATCACTTTTTTCATCTTGGGCCAATTCTGGTTGCCCGCCGCTTTTAGATGATAGATCTCAGCCGGTATCCCGGACTCCCGGCTAATGCGGATCAATTCTTCGACAGCTTCTGTCAGTTTGTTGGCTTCGTTGCGCATATGCGAGATGTATTTACCCTGGTATTTCGCCGCAACCTTGCATAACTCAATCAGCTCTTCAGTCTTTGCATAGAATGCGGGCGCATAAATCAGCGACGACCCAATGCCGAGCGCGCCTGCCTCCATCTCGCGGCGGACAAGCTCGCGCATTTCATCGAGCTGCGCCGGTGTCGGCTGCACGTCTCGTTCGCCAAGAACGTGCTGGCGGATCGTCGTCGCGCCAATGAAGGAGGCGACGTTCTGCGAAACGCCGCGGCGCTCAAGGTATTTCAAATATTCGGCGAGGGTGGTCCATTCAATGTCAAACTTAATGTCGCCCTGCTCGGCGACCGCCTGCTTCTTCAAGCGATCATTGAGCGGTCCCATAGACCAACCCTCGCCCATGATTTGCGTAGTCACCCCCTGCCGAACCTCGCCCTGGGAACGCCCGTCAACGATGAGAGTCTCGGTGGACCACGACAGCATGTTGATGAAGCCAGGCGCAACCGCGAGCCCGCGGGCATACACGACATTGCGTGCGCGCGCCCTACTCAAGTTGCCAATGGCGACGATCCGATCTCCTTTAATCCCGACGTCGACTCGCCTGGGTGCGCGTCCAGTCCCGTCATAAACCATTCCGCCTTTGATGAGGACATCAAACTCTGCCGGGCGAGACACTTGCCCCATGGCCATCAAGGGAAGCCCCATTAACAACAACAAAGCTACAAGTCTTCTGAGTGGGAGCATCATTATGTTCTCCTGATCGTTACTTCTTATTTAATCTTTTTTGCCGTAGTGTCCTGCCCGCCCTGACGTAAAACCAAGTGGGTTACTTGCCCGCTCGCATCTTTCACAAACGTCAACTCAACCGACACGGCAGTGGCAAAGAATCGAATCTCGGATTCGGGAAACAGCTCCAGCTTCGGTTGGCCCGACGCCTGCCCCATTAGTCTTCCGTCCTCTGCCGTTATGGTTAGAACAAAGTTGGGCGCAAGCTCGTATTGGCCCGCGTAAGAGCCATAAATCTTAGGGTCGACGTGAACCAAAACTTTCTCTTTGGGAAGATAATCAACCCAGCCGTATTCCTTAGCGATGCTCCGCAGCAACTCCTCTGCGACAGACGAACCTCTATCTGAGTTAGTCATCACCACCGCGCCTTGCCCGGTGTTTTTGTATGCGACCAACACACATCGGTAACCTTCGTTAGCGCCGCCGTGACTGAAACGCGCGGAAGTTCCTTCACCCGCCAGCCCGAGCCCCAGTCCAAAACCCCCGACCTGCGGTGTGAGCATTTGCCTCACTATCTCTTGAGAGAGAACTCTGTTTGATTTCCCGGCCAGGGACCCTTGGATTTCGATAGCAAAGCGAGCGAGATCAGTCGGAGTGGTCCACAGTCCTGCGGCGGCCATCTCGGGATACGTGTGCCAGTTCCCTTTCACCTTCGTGCCGTCAGGTCTGTGACCGACAGCGGCCTGTGACCAACGCTCTTTCGGCAGAGGCTGTAGATACGCGCTGTGTTTCATTCCGATCTTTTTGAGCACCGTTTCTTGCATGAGAACTGGAAACGGTTGGCCTGTAACATCCAATAGGAGCCGCTGCATGACGCTGTAGCCTCCGCCGGCATACCGGTATTTTGTGCCCGGTTGGATGTCCGCGCGGATCGGCTTTGAGTTTGCGGGCTTCTCTCCGTCAAGCACCTGCAGAAGGGTTGGTGTTGCCGCATCCGCGGCGTACCCTGCGAATCCATGGACGGTCAATCCTGCACTGTGACTGAGCAGCCCGCGTAGCGTCACCTTCTTCTCGCTGGTGAACTCATTCCCAGGAACTTTCCACGAGACGAGTTTCTGATTCACATCTTCATCAAGGTTGAGCCTGCCTTGCTGTACCAACCGAAGGGCTGCCATTGCCGCAACTGGCTTACTAATAGACGCCGCCTGAAAAAGAGTTTCGGATTTAACACCCTCGCTGCCGCCCGTCTCACGCACACCGTAGCCGCGCGCCCATTCGATCTGCGCATTATTAATGACAGCGACGCTCAGACCGGGCGTTTTGTAAAACCACATCCGATCGCTGAGATTCATTGCTGTGACAGCCTGCCCTTTGATGACGACCGGCGGCAGTAAGCCGTTCTCAACTCGCTTAATTCTCTCCGTAACGCTCGGCGGCTTTTGAGTTCGACTGTTTGTCTGACTGACCGAGGGTTCCCATCCGCTGCTTAGTGCCGACGAAGACAAAGACACACCGGCGCTCAACGCCAGCAGCAGAAGCACTTTCGTAAACGATGTGACTTTAAGCTTCATGATTCATGGACCCCACTTCGCGAACGCCAGATCAAATAAGCGGGTGCGCCGAGAAGGACGACCCCGAGACCCATTGCAGCTCGCAGGGGTTGGGTCGCAAGCGTGTTAAGGACAATGGCGGCGGCCGCAATGATGAACAGCAGCGGCGTCCAAGGGTAGCCAGGCACGCGATATGCACCAGCTACATCGGGCCGACGCTTGCGATAGACAAAGATGCTCGCCGCGCCCAGCGCATAAAAGAGCCAGCCGGTGAAGACGACGTAAGTCAACAACTGTTCGAACGTTCCGGTCGCAGCCAGCACAGTGGCCCACGCCGAACCCGCCAACACTGCAAAAGCCGGTGTATGAAAACGCGGATGAACCTCGGCAAGTCGGTGAAAGAAGACACGGTCGCGAGCCATTGCATAGTAGACGCGCGGCGCAGTTAGCACGACGCCGTTCGCGGCGCTAAAGATGGAAACCAAAATCGCGAGCGCGATCAGCTTCGACGCAGCGGGGCCGGCAACCGCGGTCACTGCCGCTGCGGCAATGCTGTCGGTTTGCGACGCTTTTATTGGACCAAGCGCTACAAGATAAGAGAGGTTAGCAAGCAGGTAGATGCCAATCAGGGCTGCGGAACCGATTAACAACGCCCGCGGAAAGTTACGTTGCGCGTTTTTGGTCTCGCCCGCGCTAAAGGTGACGTACTGCCATCCTTCGTAAGCCCAGAGGACCCCGATCATCGCGAGACCAAAACCCGACGCGAGCGAGGCTCCTTCTCCCGTTGGCCAGAATTGCACGTCCACTCCACTAAAGCCGCGTCCGAGCCAAAGTAATACTGCGCTCATGATCAGGATCGCCACAACCTTGATCGCCGTGGTCCAATTCTGGAGATTCGCGCTCTCGCGCGTGCCGAGCACGTTGACAGCAGTGACGATGACGATCATCCCCACCGCGATCAGCTTGCTCAGCAACGGGGTGAGTGGAACAACCTGACCAAGGTAGGCGCTGAAAGCCACGGCAAGCGTTGCGATGGCACCGCTGCTAATGACAAAGAAAAGCGTCCACCCGTAAAGAAAAGCGGGAAGCGGACTGAAACAATCGCGGATGTAAATATAAATGCCACCCGCTTTCGGGTTCATTGCTGCAAGTTCCCCGTAGGTCAATGCCCCGAGCAGCGAGAGGATTCCACCCGTGACCCAAACCAGCATTGCCAGCGTTACGCTGCCGCCCACTTGGCGCAGCACGGCGCCAGGCACGATGAAGATTCCCGAGCCGATCACGGTGCCGATGATCAGCAGGATGAGATCACGCAAGCCGAGCGTGCGCTCTAACGTGGCTGTCTGATGTGAAGGGTCTTCTTTCGCCATAGGTCAACTAAGCTGCTCACAAAACGAGACGACCGCGAAGGGCCTACACGATCTTTCTCAGCCGCGTGGCGGCGAAATGTTTATAGATCACAGCACCTGAAAGGAGCGCCAGCTCCGTAGGAGCGCAATGTCTGTCGCCCATAAATGGGCTAAAGAGATCAATGGGTCACTGCTGGCTATAAATATTCCGTGCCTAACGCCAGCTTTTAGCTACTCCAGTCGGACTGTCTCACGCCGTACTGTCAGGGCCTCGATGCGAGCTTCATTAACTTCATAGCCGATGCCGTGACCTGTTGGTGCTTTGATCGTGCCTTTTCGGCTCACCGTCACCGGCGGATCAATGATGTCTTCGTCCCAGTAGCGTGCCGATGCCGAAACATCACCCGGCAGAGTGAAGCCCGGCAGCGTTGACAGAGCAATGTTGTGCGCGCGCCCGATACCCGCTTCGAGCATCCCGCCGCACCATACGGGGATTCCGTGCTCAACGGCGTAACCCTGAATTAGTCGAACTTCGGTGTGCCCCCCGACGCGCCCGAGTTTGATATTAATAATTCGACAGGAGCCTAACTCATGAGCATGACGCGCATCAGCGAGACTGACGATCGACTCGTCAAGACAGATTGGCGTCTTCATCTCGCGCTGCAATTTGGCATGGTCAACGAGGTCGCCGGGCGCAAGCGGCTGCTCGATCATTAGCAGGTTGTATTCGTCAAGCTGCTTGATTGTCCCTCCGTCTCCATTAAGAGAGTAAGCGGAATTCGCATCGACCGAGAGCGTGATGGCAGGAAATCGCGAGTGAACTGCTTCGACTAACTGAATATCTTTTCCGGGCTTGATCTTGAGCTTGATTCTCTGATAGCCAGCCTCGAGTTCACGGGTGACTTTGTCTATTAATGCTTCCGTCGTTTTCTGTAAACCAATAGAAACTCCGCAGTTGATCTCATCCCGGACCCCTCCGAGATGCTGCCAGAGCGGACGGGCCGCGATTTTCGCTTCAAGGTCCCAAACCGCAGCCTCAACGCCAGCCTTGGCCATCCGGTTGCCGCGAATTGGCGAGAGCGCGGCGTTGACTTGCGCGGCATTGTTGACTTGTGCGCGGGTCAAAAGCGGCGCGACGTACTTGGTGGTTATCAGCCAGGCCGTGTCAACTGTTTCGTGATTGTAGAAAGGCCCCTCGCCGGCGACACATTCGCCATAACCGGACGCTCCTGTTCTGTCGAAGGCTCTGACAATCAGAATGCGCCGCTCAGTAGTGCGACCAAAGCTGGTCTCGAATGGAGACTTGAGTGGTAGTTCGATCTCCCTGAGTTCCAGTCTCTCCAAAGATAAATTGGTCATTCGGCCTCGTGATTATTAATCTGCCTGGTTGCTGTTTAACCCAGCTTCATTCGTGAGCTTTTTTACTTGATCTTCTTTGCAGGCACTTGCCGGCCACCTTGATAAAGGACCAGGCTTGTTGCCTTGCCGGTCCCTTCAACAACAAACTCGATCTGAACGGGCGCCTCTTTCACAAAGAATTTGGTTTGCGATTCAGGGAAGAGTTCTAGTTTTGGTTGCCCGGTCGCTTGCGCCATCAGCTTACCGCCTTCTTTACTGATCGTGATCGAAAAGCTTGGGGCGATTTCGTATTCTCCGACATAGCAATCGTAGACACTCGGATCGAGCGCAATGGTTTGTCGCTCCGCTGGCAGCGGCTTGTTCGTTTTCGTAGCCTCCTGATCCGGGCCGGATGAGCCACTCAGAACAAATTCAGTAACAAGGCCCGCGGCGTTGCGTGTGAAGCTCAGACGCGTACGGGAATCTTTGATAAAGAACTCTGTTTCGGACGCAGGGTTGATTTCAGTCTTTCCAGCACCAGGAAAATTAACGAAAAGCTTCTCACCTTCGCGGCGGATGATCGCTTCTTCTTTCTCGTTTAGCTTATAGACGCCGATGTAATTATCAAGCGCGCTAGAAGGCAGATTGATTACTGTCGGTTCCCGGTAAGGCTTGCCGATGGCCAACGCAGCAATCTTGAGCACAACTCTAGCCGGGCCTGGTCCGCCGGAGTCCTTGTTGGTCAACACCGCAACAAATACCCGATCATCAGGCATTCGCAGAGCGTAGGTTGAAAAGCCATTGATCCCGCCGCCATGCTCGATCACTGTATGGCCTTCATAAGAATTCATCGCCCAGCCGAAGCCGTAGTGAGTTAACTTGCCGTTAGTCAGTTTCGCTGGAGTCCATGCGCGCTTGAGAGTTTCCTGCTTCACGAGTTTGTCCGTGTAGAGGGCAGCATCCCACAAAGCCAGGTCATCAACTGAAGAAACCAACGCTCCAGCCGCATGCGGTTGGGTCATGCTCAAGTAAGGAGCATTGATATACCCATCTTTACTTTTCGAATAGCCAGTCACTCGGCGCGGAATGACGCGAGCCGTATTGTCATAAAAGGAATGCGCCATGCCGAGCCGCTGGAAGATATTCTTTTCAATGAAATCTTGATAACTCTGTCCCGAGGCCTTCTCAATAATTGCACCCAAGAGAACGTAACCGGAGTTGTTGTAGGACCACCGTTCACCCGGTGCGAAGTCTGCCGGCTTATCTTTGAACAGACCTATGAGTTCGTCCAGCTCGGTGTCCTTACGCCAGATCAAGAGCCACTCCGGCAGGGACGTGTAACTCTTGATTCCGGAAGTGTGGGTTAGCAGTTGCTCCACCGTGACCCGCTGTGTTTTTGCAGGATAGTCGGGAAGGAACTTAGTTATGTCATCGTCGAGTGAGAGCTTCCCCTGCTCGGCGAGCATCAAAACGGCGACGGCGGTAAATTGTTTCGTAACCGAACCCAGTCGAAAAATCATGTCCGGTTCGACTGGGACGCCGAGTTCCAGATTCGCCATCCCATAGCCCTTACGAAAGATGACCTTCCCATCCTTAACTACTACGACCGACGCTCCCGGCTCATTTGACTTGTATGTTTGCGTAAGTGTTTCGTTGATGGCCTTGGACAGGTTTTCATCAAGCGCGGGCGCGGGTTGGGCCACCGCTTGCGAGGACATGCCTATCAGCAGAATGAGGCTGACTATTAATAGTGAGAAGTTCGTGATTGATAGCGAGTATCTTTTGGAATACCGATTAAAACGTTGCATAGGTCTACTGTTCCTTAGACTGTCCAAGTTTGAGCGAGCACTCGCTTGAAGTTTCCACCGAGTATTCCTTCAATGTCTTTGTCGCCGTACTTCCGGCGAATCAGACCTTCAGTCAGGTCGAACATTCGCTTCGGGTGATCCAATCCTTCAATGTCTATCTTCTCACGGAAGCTGTAGGAGCCCTTGTAGCCTGCTCGCAACTTCTTGTTCTCTTCCGGCGGCATGTCGTCGTAACCATCCAGATCCATGTCGCTGCCGACGCCCACGTGCTCGACGCCCACCAGGTTGACGACATGATCGAAATGATCGAGCGCGTGCTCAACGGTCGTCGGCTCGTCAGACTTCACGAACATACGTACACCCGTGATTCCCATTACGCCGCCGGTCGCCGCCATCTTCTTGATCGCTTCATCGGTCTTCAAGCGAGGGTGGCCGGGGACGAGCGCGCGGCAGTTGGAATGCGTGATCAGGACGGGCTTTTTTGAAACCTCAAACGCGTCGAGCGTCGTGCGGTCGCCACAGTGCGACACATCAACCGCCATTCCGACCTTGTTCATCCGCTCGACGATTGAGACGCCGTAGTCACTTAAGCCTTCGTCGCGACGCTCGGTGGCGCCGTTACCGATGAGGTTGCGTGTGTTGTAGGTGAGCTGAGACACACGCTGGCCGAGCCCGTGGAAAAAGTTCACGTCGTCCGCACTTTGGAAGTGTTCCGAATTCTGCACGCCGAGTAGTACACCCACTTTGCCTGAGCCCTTCACCCGTTCGAGATCGGCCGGGCTGTCCACACGCATCAGGTGCTGGTCGTGATTGGACAAAAAGCTGTTCCATGCGGCGATGAATCTCAGCGTGCCCAAGTGGGCATCACGTCCGCCAGTCCCGACGGCGATGTGAAAGATGTTGATGCCCGAGTCCTTAAATCTTTGGAGGTCTGCCGCGGTGAAGCTGTCAGGATTTGAAAACCACTTCGCGCCCAGCGAGGGGGTAATGATGAACGGGCTGAGCATGTCTATCACGGTGGCCCGCTTCATCAACTCGACCGCTCGTGCGGAGTAGGTGCTGCTCGAGTAAGCGAAGAGACTATAACGTCCCCGATTGATCATAGGCGCAGCCAGCACAGCTGCGCTCGCGCCTGCTGCCCGCCGCAGCAAATCACGACGACTTATCAAATTTCTTTTTTGCTTTAAGATTTGAGAACTCCTGAGACTCTAGAGCCTCGGATCTTTTCGGGGCTGCGTCCGGGCAGTAACCCTGGCTCTCAATGGAAATCCAGTCGAGGCAGTAAAACGATCCACGAATCACACGAAGAAAATCGCATTGCAGAAACCATTTCGTGTTTTCGTGGATCGTCTTTCGGCAGTTCCCTAAAAGTTCACCTTCAGCCCGAACTGAATGATTCGCGGGTTCACTGAAGTGCCCGTAATCCTACCAAATGCCGGGTTCGATACGTTGGTGTTGGGATTGAAGAATTGCGGATGATTGAAGGCGTTGAAAAACTCAGTGCGGAACTCGACGTTGCCGCTTTCGCCCAGCAGCCGAAGTGGCGTCCGCTTGATAACCGCGAAGTCAGAATTATTCTGGCCTGGCCCAAAGGCTATGCCCGGACCGCTATTACCGAAATTGGTGGCAGTGCTGCCAGCTTCAATCAACGCCCAGACGGGCGCACCGCCGGTTGCGGTGAGGCCGTTGAAACATAGCCTGTTGAAGTAGCCACCCAACCTGCTCTGGACAGACCCGGAGGTCACCAGGTCGGCGGCCGTGCAACCGGGAGCGAGTTGCGCCCGATCGCCCGTAATCCCAAACG
>JBPCNX010000056.1:0-9981 GCA_051000815.1 Pyrinomonadaceae bacterium | reverse complement strand
CGGTCGCTACCGCTCCCGGTTCTGACATTGAGTACCTCCGAATATTGAGTACCTCCGTACCTGAAACTTGAGACCTGCAACTTGAGACCTGAGACTTGAGACTTACCTGTGTTATCTTTTCTAGCCTCTCATATGCCCGCGTAGCTCAGTGGATTAGAGCGTTCGCCTCCGGAGCGAAAGGTCGCAGGTTCGACCCCTGCCGCGGGTACCACTATTGCGGCAGCGAGTCCGCTTTCATCTCCGCTTTGAAACGCGTTGTCGCCTTGCGCGCCTGATCAGCGTCTGGTTATCACCGGCTTGCCGTTCGCCCCATTCCGCCATATCCCTGTCGTCATTGACGGCCAGCAGCACGGGGAGCAAGCTCTTTGCACGATCAGGCGTGCAGATTGGCCCTTTGACGGCACGCTACAGCAGCGCACAGAAGAATCTATAACCGTCGCCCGGCGCCCCCCCTGGGCTTCGCTCCATTTCAGGATGAGGCGCTCCGCAATCAACCGATTCAGTTCCGTTCGATCGTCGCGCAGACTTCCTTCGCGAGTTTGGTCCCAAGCGCAGAGAGTTTGGTTCCAAGCGCAGACTCAGACGCCATCTCAACCTCCATACAAATACTGCCGTTAGCGGCGAAAACTAGCGTTGGAGGATTTTCCCCGCGCGGTTTGAACTGTAATACGGTGGCAGTCTGAAGGGCGGTTCGCTTAAACTCTTTTGTAGGCATCTTTCAATCTCCTTAGTAGATTGTTGGTGTTTAGGCTCGGGCGGGTGTTGCAAGCACCTTTCCTGGCCGCTTTGTTTTTCAACTGGCAAACTCTACGGGATGGTGAAGGGTTTTGTCAAGCGATTCTCTGCAGCTTGACGAAGGGTTTTGTAAAGCGTATAAATCGCCCATGTTTCTAACTACTGCTGAAACGGCCGATCGCTTGGGTGTGAGCACTCGACGGGTCCATCAGTTTATAGAAGAAGGCCGATTGCCGGCAGAGAAGAAGGGCCGCGATTATCTCATCAACGACAGTGACTTAAAGTTGGTTAAGAACCGCAAGCCCGGTCGGCCTCGCACTGCGACGAAAGCTCAAGCAGGGAGAAAGCGCAGTAAGTAGACCGGAATCCCTGGGGTTGGCGGGGGGGGGCCGACCTCCGAAGCCTGCAAGCAAGAAGCGTCGCAGCAAAATGAAGCAGTGAGCAAAGCGGGACCTCACAAAAGCCAGACACTCAAACAACTTTTAGTCACTCAGCTGATGACGCCGGCGCAGTGCGCTGAGCTCCTGCAAGTGGAAATCGAAACACTCTACAAGTGGACGCACCAGCGCACGATCCCGTTTCGCAAAGTGGGTGGCGCGCTGCGCTTTGATCTTGATGAGGTGAATGAGTGGACGAAACGGGCATGCCAATAGAGAGGCCCCGACATACTACAAGCGTCCTTACGGCCATCGAGGCGACAGAAGCGAAAAGAGACAGTGCTCAGCGTCTGTGGGTGCGCATGTGCGAAGCCGACAATGGGGCGTGGTTTCCTGTTGACTTTGTGGCAACTGGCGCAGTCAAACGGCTCGTCAGTCAGTCCAGTGGCTTTCGTTTGCTTGTCGAATCATGGAATTTGCTATGTGCTCGGGCCCTGCTGCGACTGCAAATTGATACAGCGTTGCGATTCTCCGCAATCTGGCTTGTCGAAAAGCCTCACGACTTCGCTAGCCAGATCATTAAAGGTCAGCGAATCGATCGCATGAAGGACCGAGACGGTCAGCAAATGAAGGATGCGTATTTGATCTCCAGGCTGGCGCCCGCGCACCCCTGGTTGCCTCGAGTCTACGAGAGCCTCTCCGGTTATGTTCACTTCTCTGGTGAGCACTTATTCAGCCCACTGCAAGAAACTGAGGGAGGCGTTGAAATTGAGATTCACGAGACTGACACGAAATATCCGGAATCTAGCTGGCTGGAAGTGATCGAATGCTTCAATGAGGCCACGGACATTTTTATTGAGTACTTGGTTGGCTGGATTAAAACGAAAGAGGCCGACACGAAAAACTAGTGACCGTCGCTTTTGGTTGGAGCCCTAGGGGTCTTTTAACCCCAGCGACGGCGGGCCACCGCCCAGGGGACCACCAATACGTGCGGCAGTGGCTCGCCAACGCGAAAGAGAGCCCCCTCCCAAAAGGGCTACCCTCGCCCCCAGCTGACTTCTGAATAACATAGACCGGAGAGGTCCGCCCACAGGCAACAAAGGAAAAAAGACTTTTGAGCGTAACGATTCGAATAAGTGGCAAGCGAGCAATGCTCGCCCACGGCAAGTGGCGATCGGCCATGCCCTCACTGCAGCAGCTGCTCAACAATCACCTCGCCACGCTCGAGCTGCCGGCGCACTGGCCACCTGGAAACCGCGAGCTCGAGGCCGCGCAAGCCGCGGTGCGAGACTTTGATGCGCGGATCATCGCGCAACACCTGACACCTGCTGATCCTGGCCGCATGCCGAATGGCCGGCTCAAAGTTTATTGAGCAGAAATGAAAGCTTCTTTCTTACCTTTTAATGAAATCTCGAACGCCCTATGAAAGTCGGCAGGAATGAGCCTTGTCCATGCAACAGCGGCAAGAAATACAAAAAGTGTCATGGCTCGCCGCTGGGGAACCCGCCCTCGTCGACAGCTCAAGTAATGTTGCCCAGGCATAAGGTTTGGCGAAAGCAGTACCGTCAGCGTCGATACTTGGAATATTTGAGCGAAGATGAATTGGTCCAGCGCGCAAAGGACATCATGAGTAACATGACCGTCCTAACTGAAGGACTTAAGATTGGCCTTCATCCAGTGGGCCCGGAGCTCGAATATTGGGGGCGCAACTTCACAGACTTTTTGGAAGAGTGCGTTGTGCGTGGGTACAAATATCCACAACCGTTGGCACATAAAATGGACGACACGCAGATTCCAAAATACGATTGGCCTGGTCTCGAGTCCGCGGTCTCAGGGTTTGCATCGAAAAAACTCGAACCAGGCAAGTTCCTATTGAAATATGGGCAGACTCGCTTCCTTCAACCCCTACTGGAAAAGGGCATCGTACGCATAGCACCGGCAGCAATGTACGACGATCCGTCGCTAAGCCCTGCGGTGAGAGACACTGAATTAGAGATCTCGATCGCGGCGCTACCTTCCGAGGTCAAGTTGGTCGCTTACGATGGGAAAACAGGACAGCTCAAAGGACCAGTGCACCCCAAGGGAAACATCACGATGACGGCCAAGGCGAGAAGCAACTACTACGTGCTCTGCTTGGCGGCCGCTTTCTCACTGAGGATGTTCGGAGACTTTAATGCCGACTCGTGCCTGCTGATTAAGGATCCGGTACGGTTTGTTGAAACTGTCCAGCGAGCCTTCGACGAAAAATTACCTGGGTGGGACAGCTTAGGTTGGGGAGTCTCGTACATCGATCCCTTTCAAGCTAAATCGGCACGGCCGGATGTTCACTTCTCGAAGCATTTTAGATACGCCTATCAGAAGGAATATCGGATCGTTTGGTTACCGCCAACAAAACAGACATCGTTGGATCCAATATTTTTAGAATTGGGAAATCTTGAGGAGTATTGCGAGCTCATTAGATTGTGAATAATTCAAAAGCGGTCACCAAAGCGGGAAACCGCTGAACCAAAGAAGAAAAACTTAGGCAGATTCCGCCTGCAACCTCTCGCCGCTGCGTCGAAACATACTTTCGTGGAACTCGTTATGAAAACCAATAAGCTACCACTCATCATCGTGACCGTGATTGCGCATTGCTCTGCGCAAGTTGGTCCAAAAAGTGGGCCTAAGTATCGGTAAGTTCTGTGAGCCTTCCAAAACTGACCAGCGGCAATTTCTGCTCCTATGCGTTGCAAACGCGCGTGGCTCAAGATTTCAAAGGATCAATCCAACTTGAGCCAACCATTTACGCGACGGCAGATAAGCCGTTCTATATCGATCGGTGGTGGCGCCAACAAGTCGGCGAAATTGAGATCGGAGAGATAGATCACTGCTCCCTCTTTTTGCACGCTCAGACGACTGAGGTAAGCGTCGAGGTCCCACAGTTGAATAGTCGTTTATATTCGTACCTCTACGCGCTATTGCTGCAGGGCGTCGGATACTCAACCGCAGGAATCCTGTTAGGCGGAACAAATTCCAGCACAGCTTCGAGGGTTGCGTCGATCGGTTGGTTATCGAAGTATTACTCTCCCGCAAAGGTTGTTTATAGTGACCTTGAGCCTCAACACTTGATCCAGGCGGTGAAACTCGCTCGCGGGATCGACGCGATATTCGAGCAACCTTCAGGCGGCAGGTATCTGCGCCTGCGTAAGGGTTTCAACGCTTTTTTGAGTGGCATCAGATACGAGCAGATTGATGCGCATAATCGCCTTCACCAGTTCGTTCGATCTATTGACGCGGTAATCAAGGCAGACCAGGGTAAAGCCACAAAACAATTCAAGGAGCGTTGCCAGTTCTTCGTTGGTAGTAACCAGAATGATGTAAAGCTACTTTCTGAATTGTACGAACTCAGAAGTGCGGCTGAACATCTCAACCCACTTGATAGCAAACTCGGTCAGTACCAACAGCATGAGCGCGACAACATTAAAGCTCTTCGCGCATACCAAGCTGAACTCCTCGCATCCTTCGTTTATAGAAAAATTCTTAGCACACCAAACCTGCTTTCGAACTTCATAGACGACGCCGCGATCGACTCGATGTGGCTACAACCGCCGTCTCAACTCAAGCAACTTTGGGGTCCCACGATTGACCTGCGAACCGCTCCAAACGGGCTCTTTTTCGATTACCTCTGATGTGCTTGTGCGTGCGCTGATTTTCTGAACCGCAATGACCCAGCATTTATTACGAACTTCCAATGATTACACTCTAATGGTAAGTGATCGACTCGTAAGCGGCGGCATGAGCGACCCGCTAGCAAACAAGAACCTGATTTATCATGCTGGCGATGCCATTGTAGTCATAGGGTATGCGGGCAAAGCTTATGGGCTTCACCCTTCAAAAAGGGACATGCCGACTGATGAATGGATCGCCGAAACCCTTTGGGGCAAACCGATTCCCAGGGGCCGGGACGGCCGCACGCCAGCAACGATCAACTTTGGGGAAGCCGGCAAGGTGCTTAGTATCGACCAGGCGATCAGATTACTGCAGACCGAGCTTGAAAAGTCATTTCAGAGACTACCGGCTTCGGTACGGAAACGGAGCACCGTTCATCTAGCGATCGCTGGATGGAAAGAGAATAGGCGCGGCATCGTCCAATTCGTCCTGGCCCAGATATTGAAGAGGGGGGGTAGTTTCATCGTTGAGTCGCCCCCCCGATATATCTACCGCGCGCGCCATAAATCCTGTGTAGTCTCTTTTCCAGACGGTTATATATTAGCTGCCGAGCTGTCCCATCTTGCCAAACGGCTATGCGCATTGACACCGGACGCTTCCGAGAGTCTTTTTGTGGATGAGATCAGGCGCATTGCTTTGCTGCGTCCTGATAAAGTGGGACCGCACTGTCTGAGCATTTTGCTTCCTCCCCACGATATTAAGCCCATTCGTGTTCGATTTATTCCTACCGTAGAGCATAAAGCCTTGATTAGCTTTCCGAGTAAGGGCATCAGCAAAACTCTCACAGTAGCCTTTTCGCCATGGATACTCGGGCCAAGAATGCTCTCCGCTCCCGCTTTAATGAATGGCAACAGTACTGTGCATATGGGTCCCATCACAATTGATTTGGAGGCGCCGCCGCCGCAGCAAGGTATTAGCGTTATGTCGAGTCTTAAAAGACCGCCAAGCGGAAGCTGACGTTACAGTGCACAGATTGCTACTGCGACTCACTTACACATTTCCACCGTGGACCGTATCGGCAGATGAAACCTTCCGCTGTTGGAGGTCTAAACGCAGGACCAAAGTGAGGTTCGATTGAGCAGCGAAGGGTCAGTAGTTCAATTTACTAGCACGCACCATTTTGTTTGTCATAACTCCGCTTTGACCTCCGTAATGGCCGTCTGTGTAGGCGCGTGTTCCACGTCTGTTTATCAGCCGCGGATCCTAAGTGTTCGATCGCCGTGTTGCGATGACTTCTCCTTTTGAGATAACCAGCGGCCGCCAGAATTCCCGGGATTGACTGCCGCGTTTGGACCAAGTGTCCATTAAGCGGCCCACTTCGCGCGCAACGAGTGCGGCTGTGGCTCGTAGATTGTTGAATCTTTAGCGGAAGGCGGACTCGAACTTCCGACCTGGGGGTTATGAATCGTACTCGAGGCAAAAGCGCAAGTTTTTGCCCTTAACAGGTTGCAGCCTTTGGCGTTTTATTCGCGACTTCCAATCGCTTACCCTTCCATACTATCCCCTAGCTGTCAGTTGTCGTTTCTTCTGGACACAAAATGGACACATGGGCTATTCACCATAGAACAATTTGGATCGGGAAGTCACCCCTGACTTATTGCCATCTCGACTGGCCACCCCTTCATACCGCAAATTGTCGAATACACGCGACCGTTGTTTGTTGATAGACAAATTCTCTTGGTCTCCGCTCAAAAGCGCAACACTCGCCCACCCCTGCATTGCCTCTTTGTCACTTGGTACTAAATAGGGAAAAACCCGAGCAACCTGAGTACCATGCCCGATAGCGGCGCATTCTATTCCAACAAAACTTAGTCATTAACAAAATCAGTTTTGGCCCGCATCATCGAGATTGAAGCAAATCTCAATAACCAGTTTGTAAACTCTTTTCGCGCTGACGGTCTCATCGTGTCCACGCCCACTGGTTCGACGGCGTACAACCTATCGGCCGGCGGGCCGGTCATTTATCCTCGCTCCGGCTTCATCAACGTCCTGAAGAGAAGATCTCTTTGCCGGCGGCTTACATTAACTATTTTGTACTCGCTCGTTGGGATCTGACTGCCGAACGATTGCAAATCTACTTTGAGAAAGAGCTATCAGCCAAATGCATCAAACAACTCCCGTTCTCAGTACACAAGAACGCTAGATTCAACTATTTCTAGGGGGTCATTTTCATTTGGCATTCGACCGCTACTGACTACTGATAATGCCTTCTCTTATCTACAAAGTAATCAAGACCGAAGATGAGCTGCGGAGGGGGATGGAGTCGGACCGCTCATCCGGTGATCGGGCTCGACACCGAAACCACCGATCTTGATCCTTACACCTAACGATTGCGTCTGATCCAACTTGCGACTCCCAGCATCGTTCACATTGTCGACCTCGACGCTTTTGCAAACCGTTCGCATTCCGAGCTCAGGCAACTTGAAGCACTCGAACCCCTGCGACGTCTGTTGGCCGCGCCGCGCAACAGATTTCCATGACACAGCGTAACGGCAAGAATACTCCAATCCAGGGCACGAGCGCGGACATTCTCAAGCAGGCATTGAGGTTGTTAAGCGATGAACTGCGAACGACGAGCGCTAAGATCGTCAACATCATTCATGACGAGATCGTGGTTGAGGTGGATGCCGATCCGGCGGAGGAAGTCGCGCGAAAAGTGGAAGGCGCGATGTGCGCTGCAGTGGAAGAATATCTGGAGACAGTACCGGTTAAAGTGGAAACGGAGATTGCAGAGGAGTGGGTAAAATAACTGGCTGCAAAAAGCCTTGACCGACTTCGACCTTGGGAATATATTGTCGGCTGTTTACGCCGAACGGATCAGTTACAGTTGTCTGGTTGACGAATTCTCGCTTACCGTCGCGTCAGGTGTGAACGATCAATCCTTGCAGCCACCCCCCATGCTGCGGCTTTTTTCAACTCGTGAATACCAGGGAATAACGATCCCGCGACGAAGTGTCGGTCGCGCATGGCTCCACGACCTCAAAGGATTAGTCTCATGCAAAGCCTCTATCACTCCGCTGTTCGCAGCAATTGTCTCTGCCTGCTGCTTGCTTACGTTCTGATTTTCTCGATCTTAAGTCCCTTGGCTACCACGCGCGCGGGGGCAGCTTCCGCCTCGCGTGGACGGAATGCTAAACATAAACCTGAGGGTGCGATTGGCGTATTTGCGCCACTCCACGTTGTCCCACCAGGTGGACGGCGCGACGGTGAGTTGCTGGTGCGCTTTCGCGGAGGGGCCTCAGAGCAGGATAAAGCCAGCGCCGTGGCCACACACGGAGGACGAAACCGGAGACAATTGCGAGGAGAGTCGGGCGTTGAGATAGTGGAAGTGGCAGCTGAGGAAAATGTGGATACAGTCGCGGCACAGTTGCGTTTGCACCCGGCAGTTGAGTTTGCCGAGCCAAACTTTCTCATTCAGCGAGATGATGTCGGTTTGGACGGCGCCGCCGGACAGGTGCCGCGTCTCCCTAAAACTGTAGCTTACGATCTGAATCGCCCAAGTCGATTTAATCCTTTGGCTGTGTTGGGTTCCGATGCTTCAGCTTCCCCAGGAACGGGTACTTCCCCCTCATTGCCGTTGCAGCCCCAGGGGATTCAACCCAACGATCCTCGTTTCAATGAGCAATGGGCTTTGAGTAATACTGGCCAAAGCGGCGGGCAGTTTGGTTCCGATATTGGCGTCACAACAGCATGGCAGACGTCCATCGGTTCGCCGGCGACGGTCATAGCCGTAATCGATAGTGGAATAGATTTCACACACCCCGACCTCACGAACAACAAATGGACAAATCCAGCACCGAGCTCCTTTGGCGATCTGAATGGCTGGGATTACATCCGAGACATCGGAACCACAACGGACGAACAGGGTCACGGCACGGCCATCGCTGGGATCATTGCTGCGCAGGGAGACAACGGAACTGGAATTTCAGGTGTGATGTGGCGCGCGAGTCTAATGAGTTTGCGGGTACTGGACAGCACCGGAACCGGTGATATTGCTGATGCTGTCGAAGCTATCGACTATGCCGCCAGCCATGGTGCTCACGTCATCAATATCTCGTGGGGTACAAACGGCGAGTCCCTAATCTTGAAAGATACCATTGAGCGCGCGATCAGGCGTGGAGTCATCGTCGTATGTTCAGCAGGTAACAGCGGGCAGAATTTGGATAGCATGCCTTATTACCCAGCTTCGTTCGCCATTCCCGATCTCATCGCCGTTGCTTCAAGCGACAACTTCGATCAGCTTCCGGCGTGGTCCAATTGGGGGCGACAGCGAGTAACTATGGCGGCACCCGGAGTGAATGTTGTGACCACTCAGTTGGGTGGAAGCTATTGGCTGGTGAGCGGAACTTCCGCATCAGCTCCATTAGTCAGCGGTGTCGCAGGTTTGCTTAAGACGATGCGTCCCTGGGTGAACAGCCGCCAGATTGAAAGAGCGCTTGGTGACGGTGCGCGTAAGGTGGCATCTCTCTCCGGAAAGGTTGCAGCAGGGGGAGTTGTGAATGCTGCGGGAGCGTTGCAGGCGTTACCAGGATCACCAGGTCATCCGCCGTGGATTCCGACTCCCGGTTATGGCAGCGGTGGAACGGGACCCGGCGGCAGTTTCTCAGTTACCCCTCCTCCATTTGTCACTCGGATCCCCGGGACCAATCTGCCGAATCTGGATCAGGTGCGTAACTCGACGCCCCAACAGCCTCAGCCGAGACAGCCAATTCAATCGAACCTGATGTGCGCCGACTGTGATCCACTCGATGGAGGTGGCGGAGGCAGTTACTATCCCGCCGGCGATCCCGACTTCTCGGTCGCGCGAGAGCGCCCGGAAGATGAAATAGGAAACCCTGGCGTCAACGGAGTCGATTTAGGCTCGCGAAATTTTAACTGGAGCTTACCTTTGCTCAGTTTACCTGGGCGCGCGGGAATGGATTTGAATCTAACGCTTTATTACAACTCGCTTGTCTGGACGAAGGATGGCTCGTACATCAAGTTCAACGCAGACAAGGGAAATCCTGCTGTCGGTTTTCGCCTCGGCTTCCCCAGGCTCCAGCGACGCTACACCAATTCAAGCAGCGGCTACTCCTACATGCTAATCACCTCTTCCGGTAGCCGCGTGGAATTGCGACAGGTTGGTACATCGAATATTTACGAATCGACTGATGGCAGCTAT
>JBPCNX010000055.1:0-8435 GCA_051000815.1 Pyrinomonadaceae bacterium | reverse complement strand
GAAAGTCTCAGGTCTCAAGTCTCAGGTCTCAGGTCTCAGGTCTCAAGTCTTAAGTGAGTCTTTAACCGAGTCGTAGATCACTCTTGAGGAAAGCTTAACTTCGAATCAACTCAATGTCAGAACCGGGGGGGGGGGGGGGGGGGGTGGTGTTTTGTTCTGGCGCCAAGAGTATCGGTTGTCACTCGAGACCCCGTCGCTCCCGCTCCCGGTTCTGACATTGAGTGCCATTAGGGTGACACTTGAGACCTGACACTTGAGACCTGAGACCTGAGACTTTAATTTCCATGAACGAAACGCTCGACTTAATAATCATCGGTGCCGGACCGGCCGGACTCTCTGCTGCGGACGCGGCCGCGCGTGAAGGGCTTAGTTATCTGGTGGTCGAAAAGGGAACGATCGCCGACACCATTCGCCATTATCCAGTCGGCAGAACTCTATTCTCAACAGTTAATGAACTCGAAATGCGCGAAGGCACCCTACGTCCCATACGGGAAAAGCCGACCCGCGAGGAATTGCTCTCACACTACATTCACTTCGTGCTCGACCAAAACCTGAATATCAAAACTGATGAAGTCGTGACCGACGTACGTGTCGAAGGCGACGGCTTTGCCGTTACCACCCTTACCCGAGCTGAAGTTCTCAAGCAGACAACGACAACTTATCGGGCACGCCGTCTGTTGTTTGCTATCGGTGCGATGGCCCGCCACCGCCGGCTGAATATTCCCGGCGAGGAATTACCAAAGGTGCATCACCTGTTCGTCGAGCCGTATCCTTACGTGCGCAAGAATGCCCTCGTCGTGGGCGGTGGTAATAGCGCTGCTGAGGCGGCGCTCTTTCTATCTGAAGAAGGCGCGCGCACTACTATGGCGATCTGGCGCCAGGACTGGGAAAATCGCGATCCCAAGGCAGGTGCGATGAAACACTGGGTGCGCAAACCACTGGAAAAGGAAATCGCCGCCGGACGTTTGCGTGTGATTCTCTACAAAGAGATCAGTGAGATTACCCTGGATGAAGTGCGGTTGATCAATGACGAAGATGAGACGATTACCCTGCAGAACGACGTCGTGTTTGTTCTGATCGGCAGCGATGCCGATTTGAGTCTACTAAAGAACCTTGGCGTGCAAACCGAATCGGGAAAGTTAACCGAGGTTCCGGTTTACGATGAAGAAACGTTTGAAACAAACGTACCGGGCTTATATGTAGCGGGACACTTCACTCATGCACGCCACATCAAAGAAGCGATCGCTGTACCGCGTCGGATTGTGCCGTTGATCGCTCGTAGCCTGAGCGCGACGACTCTCGCGCGCTAACCTCCGAAGGAGAACCCCCCTGATGAATTCCAACGATCATACGATTCAGCAGCATTTCGATAACCGTGCCCCTGAAGTAAAAACTACTTATTCCGCAATTCTCAAAGCGGCGCAGAAGCTGGGCCCGGTGCAGGAGGATCCGAAGAAGACGTCCATTCATCTCGTCAGAAATAAAGCCTTCGCTGGTGTTGCGACTCGCAAGATGGCCTTGATCCTTACGCTCAAGGCGGATGCTGACGTGAAGAGCAAGCGCATCATGCGGCGCGAACAAGTCTCGCGAAACCGCTGGCATGTTGAAATCAAGTTGGAAGAGCCCGGCCAGGTGGATCGGGAACTCAAAGCCTGGTTGAAGCGAGCCTACGAACTTGCGGAGTAACCGTTGTAACGCAAACTGTTAGTTTGCGATCTATTCCAGAACGGATCCACGAAATTACACGAAAGAAACACTAAACGGGTTCGTGAGAGTTCGTGAATGGATTTTTGGTAGGAACGCTCACTCACCCTCCTGAGCAAGTCGTTCCCTGCGCGCTACGCCTGTCTGGTATGCAGCCTTCTCAACCTCACGTGCAACCGCTTCAGCAATCCGTTTGTCAAAAACGGACGGAACAATATATTCCGGGTGAAGTTCACTTTCATTGATGATTCCCGCGATCGCGTTTGCGGCGGCCAGTTTCATTTCCTCATTAATGGTCGAGGCCCGGCAGGCCAGGGCGCCACGAAAGATGCCGGGAAAGCAGAGCACGTTGTTAATCTGATTGGGATAGTCGGAACGGCCGGTCGCCATCACCGCCACATAAGGCGCAGCTTCTTCCGGCATGATTTCCGGAGTCGGGTTAGCCATTGCGAAGACAATCGGCTTCTCGGCCATCTGTTGCACACCTGCTGCGTCGATCACACCCGGGACAGACAGACCCATAAAAACATCCGCGCCCTTTATTACATCCCGCACGCTTCCCTTCTCCTGGTTGGGATTTGTGTTTTGTGCATACCAGTCTTTAACCCAGTTCATGCGTTCGCCGCGCCCGGGATAAAGCGCTCCGGATTGATCACAACCGATGACATTCTTCACTCCGGCAGCCAATATGATCTTTGTGCAAGCAACACCAGCCGCACCGACTCCGTTAACAACCACCTTGATGTCTTCCATTTTCTTGCCCACGATCTTCAAAGCATTTAAGAGGGCGGCAAGCACGACGACGGCTGTGCCATGCTGATCGTCGTGGAAAACGGGAATGTCGAGTTCTTCCTTAAGTCGCTCTTCAATTTCAAAACAGCGCGGCGCCGATATGTCTTCGAGGTAGATACCTCCGAACGCAGTTGAGATCGCCTTAACGGTGCGAACAATTTCATCCGGATCCTTCGTGCTTAAACAAATCGGGAAGGCATCAACGCCGGCAAACTCTTTGAAAAGCATTGCCTTGCCTTCCATCACCGGCATGGCTGCCGCAGGACCGATATCGCCCAGCCCCAAAACGGCAGTGCCATCAGTGACAATTGCCACCGTATTCTTCTTGATCGTCAGTGTGAAAGCTTTCTCCGGATCCTGATGTATTGCCTCGCATACCCGCGCTACTCCGGGAGTGTAGGCCATCGAGAGATCCGCGCGGTTCTTGAGCGGCATCTTTGAGACGACCTCGATCTTGCCGCCGAGGTGCATGAGGAACGTGCGGTCGGAAACATTGATTACTTCGACGCCCTTGATGTCCCTGAGCGCCTCGACGATCTTCTGTCCATGTTCGCTGGAAACAGCACTGACCGTTATATCGCGCGTGATGAAATCGCTGGCAACGCTGACGATGTCAATCGCGCCGATATCTCCGCCGGCCCGCCCAATAGCGCTCGCCACTTCGCCCAGCGTGCCGGCCCGGCTCGACAACTTGACCCGCAAAGTCAGACTGTAACTCGCGCTGGGAGTTTGCATGACCGAGTAAATCCCTTCTTGCTAATTCTCGTTTGTATTTCTGTAGACTCTAAGCGCCCGCAACGTGCGTGGGCAAGCCTGCTGTGAAGAATTTATCGGCGCGGAATAGAGTTAACTTTTCACTGGGCTCAGCACTCGCAGAATCTCCCTTCGCGTTTTGGGATCGAGACTCTCCTGCGCCAGATCCAACGAACGGCGGCCCAGCAATTTGTAAGCAGCAAGAGCGTCGGCAAGATCTTTACGCGAAAGCGCCGCCAGGTGTCGTTGCACGGTGGCGAGATCGCCTCGAGCAAATGTTCCGGTCAAGGCCTGAGCAGAGTCTGATGCAGCGAGGTTAGCCACTGTGCTTTCCAGCAACGGCAACAGCACCCGACGCGCGGTTTTCGAGTCGAGCCCGCTGTAAGTCAACATTTCCGTCGCCAGGGAGAAAAGCGCGACCATGTGTCCCGACGCCATTACGGCGGCGGCGTGGTAGAGCGGCTTGAGGCGCGACGGAATATGAAAACCATTTCCTTTCAAATCCTTAACAATTAAACGCGCCGCACGACTTGCCGCCGCATCGCCCTCAATGCAATAGAAAGCGCTTAACAGATTGCCGGCGCCCACAAGCGGATCGCTCACTGAAACGAGAGGATGAAGCGAGCCTGTATGAAACCCCTTCGCAGCTAAGGGCTTCAGGACTTCCGAGGATGAAAGCGCTCCGCTGGTGTGCAGGACAGTGCGCCCGCGAACAGGGCTCTTGTGCGTCGCGGCCAGCTCGGTCGCGATGGCTTCGATATCATCGTCCGGCGTACTTATGAAAACGATCTGGCTGGCGGGAAGGCTGTGTAGCTGATTCGCCGCCAGTGGCCGGGTGCTGCGTCCCAGCAGGGCGGCAGCTCGCCGCGCCCTGGCCGAGCGACGAGCAACTACGGCTTCGACTTCGTAACCCGACAGGAACAAGGCCCTTGCCAAAGCAGTGCCAAGGCGACCTGATCCTACAATCGAAATTGTCGGTCGTTTAGTCGTTCTTCGTGTGGCGGTAGACATTTGCGGCGGCTGGCGGGGCAAAGCACTAATTTCTTAGGGTCTTTTCTCGGGCACTGGACTATAATGAAGGCCGCCTCCCGCGTGTCACAAGATAATGCGCTGCAGCCCAAAACAATTCGACAGCGGAGCAGCAAGTAAGATAATCGGGCGCGCAACCTTGGTGCTAAACCCGAGCATCATAGACTGCGCGTCAGGAAATTGCGAAAACAGCTTCCAACTTCCGTAATCCCAGTCTCCTGTGGTTTGAGCGATTCGCGCAGACTTAAACAATTTGGCGGCCTTTCTGAACGACAGTCCACCGGGCTTCATTCCCTGCGGCCGATTTCGAAATATCTGGAGGTTTTCGAGATGAACCGTTGCTCCCGCATAGCCACCGCTATGGCGTTGGTCGCATCGCTACTGGCAAGCTCACTGGGCGTCTTAGCGCAAACCGCCGCACCTCCGGAATCCGCAAAAACCAAGACTGAAGCCAAACAGGATCCCAAAAAAGACCAGAAGGCAGCCAAGCCGGTGGCCACCAATAAGACTTTGTCCCCGAGCGAAGACCCGAACATGATCGGGAAACGCAATATCAACAAGGGGATCATCGCCAGTATGAGCGGATCGACTGAGAAGGAAGTCCGAATCGGACGCGAACTGGCTGCCCAGGTTGACCGCGAGGCCAAATTCATCGACGACGGAGTCGTTACCGAATACATCAATCGGGTAGGTCAGAACATCGTTTTGCATTCCGACGCGAAAGTGCCGTTCACCATCAAGGTGATCGATTCTGACGAAGTTAACGCCTTTGCTTTGCCTGGCGGATTCTTCTACGTGAACAAAGGGCTGCTGCTGGCGGCCGACAATGAAGCTGAACTCGCCGGCGTTATGGCGCATGAGATTGCGCATGTAGCCGCCCGCCATGCTGTTGAGAACAATAAGAAGGCTGAGTTAGCTCAATATGCTGTGTTGATTCCTTCGATCCTCCTGGGTGGCGGCCTCGGGCAGTTGATCTACCAGGGAGGCGGCTTTGCGAGTCTGCTCGGATTCATGAAGTTCACGAGGGGCGCTGAGGAAGAAGCGGACAAACTCGGAGTGCAGTACATGTACGCGTCGGGTTACGATCCGACCGCCATGGCCACGATGTTTGAAAAGCTCGAGGCCAAGAATAAGAAGAAGCCCGGTTTCATCTCTAAGCTTTTCGCGACGCATCCGGCTCCTCCGGAAAGACGCGCCGCTTCCCTCGCCCTGGCGGCAAGATTTCCGGAACGAGAAGAGTATGTAATTAGCTCATCCGAGTTCCAGAAAGTTAAGTCGCGGCTGTTGCGACTCTCAAATGCCCGCGCCACGTCTTCTGGTGCTTTGCCCGGCGCCGAAGAGGGAGCGCCCGGTCGCCCCACGCTTAAACGTCGTCAGCCAACACCTGATGAACCGACCACGACGACCACGCCGGACGGGGAACAGAAGCCTGCCGAAAAGCAGGAGGCTCCGAAACTGAAGCGGAATGACGGGTCAACCCCGCCGCAACCGTAAGCAGTTCCCTTATCAAGTTAGACGCAAAGGCTCTTCGGCAAAATGCCGGAGAGCCTTTTGTTTGACGATGAAGATTTTTGTTTCAAAGTCACGCCCGGTTCAGTCATGTCGCGTGTCTGGAAATGCCCTGCTCTTTTGCAATTTGATTATATTGTTCGTTCCCTTATTGACAGACGAATGGTTCAAACATAGAGTGCGGCGCGTATTCCCCCGCAGCTTGTCGTTACGTGACTCAAACGACCTCGCCTCACGTCAACGATTTCTCTAGCTTGATTCTCAAATCCATGCGATCAGTTTTCACTCACTTTGCTTCATCCTCGATGGACAGGTGCGCGGGATTCTGATTGCCAAGGCTCACTGATGCCTACGGAACGTTAAGTGGGCTCACAGCAAAAAGCCCCACTGACGGACGGTGATGCCGGAGCCGAAGGGCCTATTTCTGTGCCGGTTCGCGCGGGATGAAGAAGCCTATCCCGCGCAATCCGAGAGCAGATTCCTCTACCTCAAAGGGAGGGCTTACAATGCAATCCTACCTGCAGAAACACTCTTACCGCCGTTTCATATCTCTCCTAATTTCCTCTGCACTAGTCGTTTTATCTTTGCCCTCAGCGCCCTCAGCCTTCGCGCGGCGTGAACCGAAAACGCCAGCAAGCACGAATGGGGTTTTCCCGACTCCGCCTCAGCACGGCGCTGCGCCGCAGCGAAGCGGTGAGTTGCTGGTGCGCTTCCGCGCTGGGACTTCCGAACATGACAAAGCTGGCGTGGTGGCGACTCACGGGGGACGAAACAGGAGACGGCTGGCAGGAGAGGCGGAGATTGAGAAGATTGAGGTGGGTGCGGGGCAGCGAGTGGAAACAGTTGCAGCGCAGTTGCGTCTCAATCCCGCAGTGGAGTTCGCGGAGCCGAACTTTCTGATCCAGCGTGATGATCTTCGCTCAGAGACGAGGGCTCCGGGGTTGTTGCCTCGTCCTTCACAGCTGAGCGGATTAGTTCTCAATCCAACTTCTGGCGCCGACGATCCGAGCGGCTCGAATTCAGGTGCTTTAGATCCTGCTTCAAAAGGCGCATTGCCAGGTTCGCTGTTGCAATCGCAGGGGATTCAGCCAGACGATCCGCGCTTTAGTGAACAGTGGGCCCTGCGCAACAGCGGCCAGAGCGGTGGACAGTTTGGTTCGGATATTGGCGCCACAACCGCGTGGCAAACAACGACTGGCTCCCAGGCAACAGTGATCGCAGTTATCGACAGTGGTATCGACTTCAACCATCCCGACCTGGCAAACAATAAGTGGACAAACGCGGCGCCCGGCGCGTATGGCGATCTTAATGGTTGGGACTTCATCACCGATAGCGGGTCAATCATCGACGAGCAGGGTCATGGCACGGCGATCGCGGGCATCATTGCCGCTCAGGGTAACAACGGAGCGGGTGTGTCGGGGGTAATGTGGCGTGCCGGTCTGATGAGTTTGCGCGTGCTGGATAACACGGGAACCGGCGACGTTGCCGATGCGGTCGAAGCAATTGATTACGCAGCCGCTCATGGCGCCCACGTTATCAATATTTCCTGGGGGACCACGGGCGAGTCGCTGGCGTTGAAAGAGGCTATCGAAAGCGCCCTGCGTCGCGGCGTGGTTGTGGTTTGTTCGGCGGGTAATAGTGGCCAGGATGTAGACACCACACCTTATTACCCGGCTTCGCTCAACATCAGGAACCTGATCGTGGTTGCCGCCAGCGATAACTTTGATCAACTGACTCCCTGGTCGAACTGGGGCGATCGGAGCGTGACAGTTGCCGCCCCCGGAATAAGTGTTCTGACCACGCAGATGGGCGGCGGTTATTGGTTGGCGACGGGAACCTCCGCTTCGGCGCCGCTCGTTAGCGGCGTGGCGGGATTGATTAAGTCAGCGCGCCCGTGGGCGCGGAGCCAGCAGGTAGCCAGAGCTATTGAAGGTGGCGCCAGACAAGTTGCTTCGCTCCAGGGTAAGGTGTCCTCAGGAGGAGTGGTCAGTGCAACGGGAGCTCTGCGCGAACTGCATGGACCGGCCAATCCGCCTCCCTTTCCTACCCCAGGCTATGGCAGCGGCGGAACTGGATCCGGCGGCAGTTTCTCAGTTACCCCTCCTCCATTTGTCACTCAGATCCCGGGCACCAATCTGCCCAATCTGGATCACGTGCGCAACTCGACGCCCCAACAACCACAACCGCGACAGCCAATTCAATCGAACCTGATGTGCGCCGACTGTGATCCACTCGATGGCGGTGGCGGAGGCAGTTACCATCCTCCCGGCGATCCTGACTTCTCGGTCGCGCGAGAGCGCCCGGAAGATGAAATCGGAAACCCTGGAGTCAACGGCGTCGATTTGGGCTCGCGTAACTTTAACTGGAGTCTACCGCTCCTCAGTCTACCTGGGCGCGCGGGAATGGATTTGAATCTAACGCTCTATTACAACTCGCTTGTCTGGACGAAGGATGGCTCGTACATCAAGTTCAACGCAGACAAGGGAAATCCTGCTGTTGGTTTTCGCCTCGGCTTCCCAAAGCTCCAGCGACGCTACACCAATTCAAGCAGCGGCTACTCCTACATGCTAATCACCTCTTCCGGTAGCCGCGTGGAATTGCGACAGGTTGGTACATCGAATATTTACGAATCGACTGATGGCAGCTAT
>JBPCNX010000054.1:0-13818 GCA_051000815.1 Pyrinomonadaceae bacterium | reverse complement strand
CTTCTTGCGTAGCGGTTTTAGCTTCTCCGACTTCGCCAGAGGCATACGCGGCCAGGTCCTTTCCGCGTGAGTTCGTGCTCAGCCCGACGACCCCCCAAACGCCCATATCCATCCCCATCCTGCTAGTCGGTGCTGGCTTTGTCTGAACAGTTAAGGACACAGTAAAGCCGTTGCTGTCGATTTGTTGCGGCGGTGGCGTCCATTTGAAATCAGCCTGATCGCCGTTAGTGTAGCCCAAATGTGCTGAGGATGATTGTGCAGTGTAGGTCCACTTGTGTGTGGTGCCGCTAATATCAGAAGCTTCGTGGTTTACCGTCACGGGGTCCTGAATCCAACGCTCGCCTGCTGCTTGGCGCTGAGTTGACGGCTGCTGTGCCGTTCCAATCACGCTGCCGGGGCGCTCTTCTGTTTTGGCCCTGTTCGGTCTGACAGCTTCCGCGGGAATCTCTTCCACTTCGGGCGTCGAGGTAGGTTTTTTCACTGCCTCTTCGGGAATCTCTTCCACTTCGGACGTCGAGGTAGGTTTTTTCACTGCCTCTTCGGGAATCTCTTCGACTTCGGGCGGTTGCGCGTTCCCGGTTTTCGGCGTGTTCTTAACAGCGTCTTCGGGAATCTCTTCGACCTCAGGCTTATCAAATCTCTTGCGCGACTCCGCAAGAATGTCACCGGCTTCGCTCGCGTTCTTGAGGGCCTCGTCGGGAATCTCTTCGACCTCCGGCTTATTGACGGGCGCCCCTAAGACTCGCCCTCGGGTGATTCTCTTGTCCCTTTTGAAATTATTCACTTCCTCCGTCAGGCAAGCGTAGGGTTGTGCGCGACTCTGCGCCGCAGCAAGGAAACGATCTTGCTCTGCAATATTTTGCGCCACGCCCGCTTGCCGCGCTCGCTCCAACAAATTCCGCGTTTCCATCAGTGCGTTCAACCCTATTTGCACGTCTGCGAGCGCTTGACGCATCAAAGGTTTCTCCTGCACACCGGCGGGCATTCGATGGGCGAAGTCCAGCGCCTCCTGGAAGCGGCAGTTGTTTTGCGCGCCTTTGAGCAGGGCGACGGCTTCATACAGCGTTTTGTAGTAGTCGATTTCTTCGTTCAGGCCAGTCACATCACACCCACCCGCGCGGGCTTCACTTACTTTGACCTGAGCCGCTTCAATCGCTCCCTGTTGCATCAGGTTACGAACCTCGCCGACAACCGGCGCGCACTCGCCTCGCTTCGCGGACTCGCTGCACTTGTTGGCAAGGTCACTTGCAGCCGCCACCTCGGTAGTCGCGCTCACGGTCGCATTGCCTATCTCCTGCACCAAGTCAGCCACCGCCTCAATCTCGCAGTCGCCGACTAACCTGTTGTTACGAGCTCCCCACTTTTCAGCTCGGCCTTTATCAGCCTGGATCTGAACTGAAACATCTTGCACCTGCTTCGGCCAATCCACATTAGGACCACCGAACACACTGTTATTCTGTTTTCCGAGCAACTGGGTCATAAGTTGCACCCGTTTATCCAGATCCGTAGGCAGTCCCTCGACAAAGTTATCCAGGCCGTACCTGGCTTTCAGGCTCACCAGTTCGCCGGACAGGGCGCCGTGCCTCGCATATAAGGTTTTGTTTAGATTGTCGGCGCGGACGAAGTACGCCCCGGCGGTAGTTGCTGCGGTCTCTGCCTTAGTTGCCTCTTGCCTAACTTCAGCGATGTTCTTTTCTACTTCCTCAATTAATCTCTTGACGTCCTTTCTTTGGCTGGCCAGCTTCGTCAAAAGGTCGCTATCGTTGGCCGCTTTCTTCTCCAGCGCCCCAATAGCACCGGCTAGTTGAATGGCACTCCTATACATTCCCCGCACACCGGCGACGTCCTTGGCGGAAGAACAACTGGCCGACAGCGCCGAAGCATTATTGAGCTGTGTCTTGAGTGCCTGTTCTTTAGCCTCCGCTTCCGCTTTGTAACCCTGTATGTTCGACCTTAAGCGAGCCGCCTGTGCGCAATAGTAATCGGCTGGCAGAGGACCCATGCCGCCGCTGCTGGCAATCACGCTGGCAGACTCAATCTCGTTCAAAAGCTTCGCCACCTTCTCTCTGGCTTGTATCGACTGCTCGACTAGTTTTTGAACGAGATTACTGGCCTGGCCGGCTAAAGCGAGATCGTTATTCCAGGCGAGCACCCTTGGTTCGAGGGCATCAACAGCTGCGCGAAGGTCGGCCCAATCACTATTCAAAAAGACAGTTACACGGCGAGGTTCCACCGAAGGCAGTAATGAGTCTTTCGTGATATCGGTCAACTTCACTACATACTTATCCTTCACGACCTCGAGCTTGAGACCGGAATGAATCCTGGCCAGATCGTCGGCACTGCCCCTAAGCTCCAAACTCACTTCACCCTGATTATTGGTTGTTCCGAATGCAAGCGCGGAAGTTCTCGACACGGGTTTTCCGGGGTCATGAATATACACAGTCGCCCCGGCAAGTGGATTGTTAGGCTTCACAGAATCGAGGACTTCGACGATCAAGCGGAGCGGATCAGGCTCATGAACCAAAGTGAAGTTTGCCCAGCCGGTGCGAGCAGGCATGGCGATGGTTACCTGCTGCACCTGACTAAGAAAGCCTTTCGCCTTGGCCTCAAGCTCTATCCCATTTCTGAAATTGCCCGTGATGGTCGCCTGTCCGCTCTTGTTAGTGGTCGCAGTGAGTCCGTTGGCGGAAACCAGCGCGCCCACAATCGGTGCAGGACTTCCGCCTTTCGGGTCCTGGCCCATTACGGTCACTGTAACGGAATCTTCGTCCGGTTCGGGCTGGAGCGTGAAGACCGCAGATCCTTTGCCCCCCGACGCACTGATGTTCTTGGTTTGACGAAGATAGCCCCCCTTTTCCACGGCCACCTCTACACTATCCGCAAAACTTCCTGTCAGTTTCGCACGCCCATTGGCGTTAGTGGTTGCCGACTCTTCACCGGCGGACACGGTGGCGCCGGCAAGTGGTACAGAGCCTTCATTGTTTTTACCGACGGTGAAAACGCTGACCTCGATGGAATCTTCACTTGCTTCGGGCTGCATGAGGAATGTGACGGATGCGCTGCTCCCCGTTAACCGCTCACTACCGGCGACGCGAACCGTTTTTACCTGGCGTTTGTATCCACTGGCCTCAACGACCACCTGGACATTTCCTTCAAAGTCCCCGGAAATTTTCGCCCGTCCGCTGCTGTCTGTCACGTTGCCTGCCTTTACAGAGCCTCCCTGCTCGATTCTTACCGAGGCGTCAGGCAGCGGCAAATTGTAGCGCGCAATCCTTTCAACCCTATCGCCCTGCAAAACCGTGACCTCGATGGAATTCGGGTCCTCGTCGAACTTCTTCGCTTTCGCTTTCATGGTGAAATCGAAAGTCTGATTTTCTTCGCCCGGTTGTATCTGCGCTTCGCCCGCGAATGGCTCGTAGTACTCTTGAGAAATTCGTACCGCGAATCGACCTGTCTCCTTGACTATTAAGGTCGCGTTACCTGAAGCGTCAGTCGTATTTGAATAGTAGCCGGCGCCGTCTAATATAACGTTCGCATCGAGCACAGCCTTCTTGCTCTGTGCATCAATGACGTGAACGGTGATTGTCACGTCACGTCCGGCGATACTCTTTTTCTTTTCAATCTCGATGTTGCCGCCGAAGACCGTCGTTCCGATTTGGCTTTCGCGTAGGGTAATGGTCTTCCGGCCCACTTTGTAACCTTCTTTGGAGGCTGCTATCTGAAAATCCCGCTGATGAAAGTTGGCGACAGGATACATTGGAACCGGAATTGTGACGGAGCCATCCGCTCCGGTTACTCCTTCGTGTGTTCTTTCCATGATGGGCTCTCTAACACTGACTTTGGCTCCCTGTACAAAATCAAAGTCATCGTCTTGCACATTGAATCCGACGTTTATCAGGTTCACGTCATCGCCTTTAGTCTTCGGTGTGAGTGTATATTCCTTGGGCATCTCTCCCTGAAAGTCTTTCCCGATGAAAGCTTCGTCTTTGATGGTTTGAAAATCTTCCCGCGCGATCTCTAGACTGAGTCTCAGCCCTTCGCCCGCCTTTAATTTGAACTCGAACGTGGCAATGCCTTTCGCGTTTGTAAACTCCCCGTAATCCGCAGGTAAGGAGTCCTTTAAGAAGTCTGGGACGACTCTACCTATCGCACTGCGGGTATAGACGTTGACGCGGGCGGCGGGAATCTCCTTGCCTTCCGCATTCTTGACTGTGACCGTCAGCTTGACCGTCCTATCCTGCGTGGCTGCAAGCGAAGACCGGAGAGTGTTGAATCGAGGAGTCGAACCTGGAGTCAAGCCGCTTGAACTGCTCCGGGCAGATGAGCTGGTGCAAGGGATGAGAAGAGACAGCAATACTGCCATCGTTACGATGAGACCCCGATGTATTTTCATAATGTTCTCCTACTTCAAAAACAGCGACTCCCTGCAGATGCGCAAACTGCCGCTTACGGTCGGAATCGAGTGGACGTGGCCGGCGGCGATGAACCCGCCTAACTCCTGATCCCCGACCTCCAGAATCTCGCGGGCCTGGCTACGGGTGAGCGCCTCGACCTCGCGCTCGCAAGTCGCGCATCGCGCACGGGGCACGCCTGCCATGAGTCTGATCGTCCGGCGGCGGACGGCCGTGATCCTCACTTTTAGCTTCTGCTCCAAACTGAGTTGTTCCCTCCTCCGAGGCCGGTGCTATAATTCGCCGGTCAATCCAGAGTCAGTCTCTCCCGAAAGCAATCTCTTATTTCATCGAACGCCTGCTAAAGTAATTAGAGAAAAGTTAAATTCTTCTTAAATCGTCGCCAATTCGGCAAGATAAGAGGTCGCCGTGTCATGTTGGAGCTGTTGGGCAAACCCGTTTACCGTTTTGAGGATGTCGAGATAGACGCCCCGCGTGGCCGCATAAAGCGTGGTGGCCAGGAGGTGCATCTGCGTCAGCAGACGCTTCAGGTGCTTCTCTACTTACTCGAACGGCGCGAGCGGTTGGTGACAAAGGAAGAGTTATTCGAGCATATCTGGGAGGGCGCTGCTGTCACCGACAACGCGCTCCTGCAATGCATCTTCGACATACGCAAATTGCTCGGCGACGATTCCCGCCATCCGCGGTTCATCAAGACCTTCCCCAAAGTCGGTTATCGCTTCATCGGCCCCGTCGAAGAGTCCTACTCCGCACACCCGACAACCATCGAGATAGACGAAATCACCACTGTTCAGATCGAATTTGACCAGGAGCCGGCCGGGGAGACGAAAGGTCAGGGCGCGGACGTGGGGACATTGATGCATGCGTCCGCGGAGACGCTGACACAAAATCTCTTACCCCGCGTTCCCATGCCATTACGTCTGCGAGTCGCTGTGGCTTCTGCCGGGGTGTTGATTCTTTTGACGGCGGGCGTCCTTGCCGTCAGATTTTCTCAGAAGCTCACGGATCGGCAGCTTGCCGCGATTACGCTGCCGCAAGTGCCCGGAAAGAAGGTGCTGGTCGTGCTGTACTTTGAGAACAGTTCGGGCAGCGCTGACTTGGATTGGCTGCGCGAAGGGTTGGCCGACATGCTGATCACAGACCTGTCGCGCTCGAAGCACCTGTCCGTGCTCAGCCGACAGCAGCTCTCTCAGGTCATGGAAAGGGTCGAGCATCAACAGACGGAGCCGGTCAGACTGGATGAGGCGCTCGACATCGCGCGCCGGAGCAATGCGGAAGCGATTGTTCTCGGCAGCTTTGCCCGGCTCGACGACCAAGTTCGCATAGACGTGCAACTCCACAACGCGCGCGACGGCCAAATACTGGCCGCGGAGCATCTCGTCGTAGACAAGCCCGGTCAGATTCTCACCCAAGTTGATCTTCTTTCCCTTAAGTTGGCCGCGCATTTGGGAGTAAAGCCGACTGAGCAGGATCCGACTACAGCCTTAACCGGTGTGATGACCCATAACCTGGAAGCCTATCGCTACTACTCGCTAGCGGTGGAAAAGGCGCAGGCGTTACATAACGAGGAGGCCATCGCGCTCCTGAAAAAGGCCGTGGCGCTCGATCCGCAGTTTGCGATGGCCTATGGCCGCATCGGGTATGCCTATGCAGTCACAGGTAATGAGGCGAAGCGGGCCAAAGCACCATTGGAAAAAGCGTTTCAACTGTCAAACCGCCTGACCGAAAAGGACAGGCTCTACATCACCGCCTGGTACTCGATAGCCAATCTGGATTATCTCGGCGCTACGGGGCCGTTCAGGAAAATCATCGCCCAGTATCCGATGGAGGTTGAAGCGTATCTGAGACTAGGCTATCTGCTTCGGGGTGAAGGGCAACATGAAGAGGCTGTCCGCGTAATCAAACAGGGCCTCGTGATTGATCCCGAATCCAGGGATCTTTACAACGCGCTGGGACTCATCTACCTCGATCTTCACAGGTACGAAGAGGCGATTGCTGCGCATCAGCGTTATGTCGAGTTAGCGCCCTCTGAGCCGAATGCGCATGACAGCCTGGGAATGAGCTACCAGTGCGCCGGCCGTTACGCGGAGGCTCTGGCTGCGTACGGGCAAGCGCTCGCGCTAAGACCCGATAATTACGTCGCGAACATTCATCTTGGCAATGCCTACGTTCAACTCGGCCGTTATCAAGCGGGGCTCGCTCAATTCCGCCGGCTGATTCAAATCTCGCCTGACAATTTTTCCCGCTCGCGGGCTTACGGTTCGATTGCTGAGACCTATCTGCGAAAGAGAGACGTTAGGCACGCTGCGGAAGCGGCGAGCATGGAGCTGCGCTTTGAGAAGTACAATCTGTGGAATTCGGTAGTGGTAGCCTTGGAACAGGGCGACACGTCCGGGGCTAACGAATTGGAGAGCCGGCTCTTCGCCGATTGGCCCTACACGGTGAGAGGGCAAAGATTCCCCGGGCGACTGATCAGCTACCGGCGCGGTTACCTGGCCCTCAGACGTGGGCAATCAGCAAAGTCCATAGAACACTTCAAAGAAGCTCTGCGCCACCCGCCGATAATCTGGATGATTGATCCGCTTGAAGATTGTCTCGCGAACGCTTACCTCGAAGTGGGCCAACTGGACGACGCTATCAATGAATACGAACGAATCCTCCGCCTCAATCAGAACTACCCTCTGGCCCATTATCGCCTGGCCCAGGCCTACGAGCGGAAGGGTCAACAAAAGCAAGCGTTGGCAGCATATGAGCGTTTTCTGCAAGTCTGGAAAGATGCTGATGCTGACCTGCCCGAGGCAATCACTGCTCGCCAGCGGTTAGCCAGGTAAGAAGATAAAAGTTCCAGTAATACCCGGCTGAAACCATTGAGGTCCAAAGGTTGATAACGAACAACCCTCGTGTTCGGATGGACTCAAAATCCGATTATCAAAAGAAGTCAGCCGCACTCAGCCTGTCAAACGCGAGTCCTTAGGAGTCCAATAAGCGTTCCCGTGAGTCCTTCAAATGCGGTAGAGTGCTATCCATGCCGCGAAGTTCCATTGAACTACAGAGCGACACGGGTTCGACTCCCGTACGGACGCTAGATTTCTCAGTTACTTCGACTTGTTGATCTCGTTATGGAAGATCTTGGGCCTACCTCTTATCGATCAACATTAGCCCCGTAGTGTCCTAATCTGAATTCCGGATTCGGTTTGGGCATACCTCTTATCCATGCCCTCTTATCCCAGAAATTCTTGACAGCGAAGATTGAGTTGACATAGCCTTCGCCCGTTTCCAACAGTTCCATCTCCCTTCCACGCCGGGTGTGCGGCCTCCACGTGACAAGTGAAGAGTTGAGTGGCTGAACTCAGGAGCCCGCGTGTGCGGTGTTGCTCTCCTCGTGCAGCCCCCCAGTAGTCGCTATGCTGTAAACTCACAATTCGCAGCGCTTCCCAAAAATAAGGAGAATGACCAATGAAACGAATAGCTATGAGGATTAGTCTCGTCATCGTTTTTGCAAGCCTGTTCGTGTTTGGAGTCATCTTTGCCGGCGGACAAGGCAGCAGTGGAAGCATTGTGTCTACCGTGCAAGCCGCAGATGATGTCGATGATCGAGGTAGTTGTCGGAGAAACAGCAATATCCAACTGATCTCGGAAAGTGCGCTGCTGTCTGGCTTAGCACCCAGCGCACTCTTTCCCTTCATCGACACCACACCGAATAGCATCGTCAGTGCTCACATCGCCATCACGGACGCAACCACTACATGTGCCGCAGGGGCGGCACCGCCAGCGAACATGCTAATTCTTGCGGGTCAGGCTGGGGGGCCACTCGTCCCGGTGATGACAGCCGCCACCAACACGGGAATAGGCACCGCCACTCAGTGCGTCTTTCACGTGACGGTGACGCCCGGCAGCGGCGGAGTCCCTGAAACCGTGACGGACATCGTGGTAGTGAACAACAACTCCAGCGCGGCCCTAACGGGTGTGAATACAATCACCGCCTCGGCTGAGGTGTGCGTCCGCCGCTCACCTGGCAAGAAGCAGTAGAGGGCTGGACTGAAACTATAATTAGCGCACGGTTGCCAGTGGTGAGGTTGGCAACTAGCCCAGTGCGTTCTCGGAGTGAGTGCCGGAACGCCCCTTAATCTTCGGTTTTTTCGGTCTACTTATATCTCGGACCGAGAAAAGAGGAAATGAGAATTGTTCACCAAGCGGTAGCTTCGATCCTGGTAATCCGCCCTCTCCTTAACTGCTGACAGCCCCGCTAGTGACAAAGCGGGAGTTGTCAATGTCATTCAACTCAAATTGTCTTGCAACTCCTGCCAGGGTTCTTTCCACAATACTCAGAGCGAGCAGCCGCGGTGTTCCAATCAAGCGTGGGATAGGGCGCGAGCTATTTATAGCCTTTATGATGTATTTTCGGGCTCAAGCGGCTGCTCTGCGGAGTGTTTCCATCTCCCGCAGCCAGGCGATAATCTGGTTCCAACTCGGAATGCTTTGGGACGCCAATACTTTGAATCAGATAGTCCAGGATCACTTGTGTAGTGAGGGTTGTGTTACGACGGCACGTCTATTTTCCCTCCCGCAAACGTTTCCGAATCAAGGGGGGATCGCGCCGCAGATCAAAAATGGCATAAACGTAGGCTACGCCGCCTTCCACCTGATAATAGATGCCGAATGGGAATCGCTTCGACAACATCCGATGGAATTGAAAGTAGATTGGATGAACACCGGCAAAAAGAACGAGAGAGTCAAGATCGGAAAGGATTGAATCGAGAAAGTAATCGCCAACTCCGGTTGCGCACGATTCATAGAATTGTGCACCCGACTCGAGGTCTTCTGCCGCATCCTCGAGTATTACTACGATCATGGTTCAGAACTTCGTAAACGGGATCTGAGTTGGTCCAGAGTCAGAAACTTTGCTTCTCCGCGTTCGGCTCTTGCCTTCCTGTCAGCCAAAACGTCTTGGTGCCAGTCCGGGGAAGGGATCTCGTCGCCGTGACGATTGAGGGAATCCCAAAGCTGGTCCATCGTCTGCAGCCGTTCAGTCACTGACATCCTCTCTATCTGAGCTGATTCAATCATGTCGTCAAACTACCACCTCGAGCCTGGTGCCGCAAGGCGCAGAGTGCGCGCTGGCGAGCAGGTTGAGGCGGAAACTGCACGAACGGGACAACCTCCGACTTAAAATCCGTTGCCCGCTAACGAAATCAGCGGCGCTCCCCAAGGGCAAGCGGGGGTCCATTAAAGGTCCAATAAGCGTTCCCGTGAGTCCTGCAAATGCGGTAGAGTGCTATCCATGCCGCTAAGTTCCGTTGAATTACAATAGGTCGCTTCTCTTTCACGGCGGCGACACGGGTTCGACTCCCGTACGGGACGCCAAATTCCTTACTCATTTTGCAGGATCCTACTATCAGGCCGCCGATGTTTTCCTTAATGGACGTTTCCGCGCGCGCAGTGGAGCTCTTGATAGTTAGGAGAAGCATCTTAACGGCGTTGCTCTGCACTTCCCACGTCTCTTCGTTAAGCCTCGACGTATCTGTCCACAATGAGATCGTTGCGACAAGTCTATACGTTAAGCCTGAACTTGCCGCATTCGTGCCATAATGGTTCTTCGTTGGTATACCCCACACCGGGCCGGATGATGCCCACCTACTTGTGGCGGTTCGTCGCTACGCCTTGCGAGCCCAGGATGAAGGAATCGGTAAAACGCCCAGATCAGAGCATTACTCAACTGCTGGTAAAGTGGGGCGGTGGCGACAAAGCTGCGCTTGATGAGTTGATTCCTCTCGTCTATGACGAACTCCGAAAACTGGCCGCCAGTTATCTCCGCCGCAAGGCCGGACCACACACGATTCAGGCCACCGCTTTGGTTCACGAAGCCTATATCCGCCTGGCTGACCAGTCGAGTATATCAATGGAACATCGCGCGCAATTTTATGGCCTGGCAGCAAAGGTGATGCGCGACATTCTGGTTGACCACGCGCGCAAGCGCCTGTCGGCAAAGCGCGGCGGTGACCAATTGCGTTTATCTCTGACTGATGCTGAACGCTTCGGCCACAAACCTGATGTGGAGCTGGTAGCGCTCGACGATGCTTTGAAGGTGTTAGCCGCGACTAACCCCCAACACAACCGGGTGATCGAACTGCGGTTCTTCGGAGGCCTTACTATAGAGGAGACGGCGCAGGTAATGAGTTTTGTCACACGCCACGACGGAACGTTATTGGAGTTTTGCTCGCGCGTGGTTGCGACGCGAGCTTGCCGCTTAGGAACATGGAAACCCCCGAAAGCATGCAGCAACTTGAGGAGCTCTTTCACGAAGCTGCCGACCTTGGACCACAGGAGCGTGCCGATTTTATGGCACGGGTTCGGGATTCGAATCCCGCACTGGCAGTAGCAGTAGCGTCCCTCATTGCCGCCCACGAGAGGCCGGACAGTCCCATTGATTCGCCCGCTTATGAGGCCGCTGCCGAATTGATCGTCCAGGAACCGCCGGCGCTAGTGATAGGACAGGTCGTGGGACACTACCAAGTCATTGCTCCTATCGGAAAAGGTGGAATGGGTGAAGTGTATCTTGCAAGTGATACTCAGCTCGACCGCAAAGTTGCGTTGAAGCTACTGCCGACTGGGCTTACCGGTAACAAAGATCGACTGCGCCGTTTTATCCAGGAAGCGAAAACCGCGTCTTCCCTCAATCACCCCAACATCATAACGATTCATGAAATCGGTCAGGCGGAAGGTGCACACTTCATCGCTACTGAGTTCATCGACGGGCATACACTTAAGCAACACATGGCAGGCGCCCGGATGAAACTACCGGATATTCTCGACGTGTCGATTCAAACGGCAAGCGCGTTGCAGGCCGCGCACGCCGCGAGAATCATCCATCGCGACATCAAGCCTGAAAACATCATGCTGAGACCGGACGGGTATGTGAAGGTTCTCGACTTCGGACTGGCTAAACTGACCGAGAAGTCTCGCCAATTGAACTCGAACGCAATTGATTCAGAAGTAGACACCATGCTCAGGGCACATACCCAGCCTGGGACTTTAGTGGGAACAGTTCATTACATGTCGCCCGAGCAGGCGCGCGGTCAGGTCCTTGATGCGAGGACTGATGTATTCAGTCTAGGCGTAGTCATGTATGAGATGGCGGCAGGTCGAATGGCATTCGCCGCGGCAACGGGCGTCGACACCCTCGTGGCAATACTTGAGAAGGATCCTTTGCCGCTTGACCAGCACGCGCCCGATGTTCCCGCCGAGTTTCAGAGGATAATAAACAAAGCGTTGCGCAAGGATCGCGAAGAACGCTATCAGACAATAAAGGACTTGTTGATCGACCTTAAGAGCTTCAAGGAAGAGCTGTCATTCGAACAGAAACTCGAGAGATCGAGGCCGCCACAGGCAAGCGTTGGATCGGCGACCACACCGGCTGCCACAGCCGCAGCAGCAACAGATCCAGAACGGTTAGTAGCTGCAACCGCCGATAAGTTTACTCCGCGAACGGGAATCCGACCCAAACTCCTGATGGCAGTGGTTGCCGTCGTGCTTGCGGCGCTGGCGATCGCTGGCGCGGTGGTCTGGCGGCTCAGTGGGTCAACACCTGCCATCTCTACTCCGGCAGTTTCTACTCCACCAAGACCTGCCGAACGGGCACTGAGTTACTGGATAACAGTGCAGAAGTTTCGCGACGGCAACCCCTATCAGGATCCATTCCGGCTCAGAGATGACATCAATTTTGAGAAGGATTATAGAATTCGATTGAACGTCACCAGCTCACAGCGCGGGCGTCTCTATCTGCTGAACGAGGGCCCTGCTGGAGCTGATCAAACTCCGACGTTCAACGTGCTCTTCCCATCTGAAACGGCCAACAACGGCTCGGCGCTCTTGAATGAAAATCAGCAGATTCAAATTCCTCAGCAAAGCTGGTTTCAATTCGATGAGCAGCAGGGCACGGAGAAGATATGGGTCGTCTGGGCTGAGAAGGACGTGCCGGAGATGGAGGCTGTCAAAGGTTTCGCCAATCCCAGAGACCGCGGGGTCGTTAACAGTCCCGGACTGAGAACGGCAGTTAATGAATTTTTGAAAGCTCACTCGTCAACAAAGTCCTCTGTCAACAGGGATGAGGATAAGAAGGAGACCATAGTCAGAGCGAACGGTGAGATACTGGTACATGTCATAAAACTGGAGCACCACTGAATTCCTACTGCGAGCCTTCACACAGTCAACATACCTGGTTGGACTCGAGCTACGCATTTACTGACATTTCTTCCGATCCCGTGAGGGGTTTCGGCCCTCTATTTCGTTATTAGAGTTGGAGAAAGAAGAGCTGGCTCTCTCGTTTATTCGCTAGATCGATTGACGTTAGCCGTCCTGGAGAATAAGATGCCGCCACTAAACGCGTACCCAGCTCGTCGACTTTCAAACTGTCTTTCTGCGGCTAATCCGATATCTCAACCTCCATACCAACGGTCTTTCGCTGGCGTGGTGTTTTTCCATGCAGTTCTCGCGTCAATACATAGAGCAAAGATTAAGGAGAGTGTTGCCTCAGTGTGGCGCCACAACTTCTTCTACGAGTGTTAGCCAAGACAGGAGATATCGACCGGGTTAGCCAGGAGCGAGTTTCATGCTCGCGTGTTTTGCACCAACGCACAAGCCGTTAAGGTTGTGTTACCCAGAAACAATCACACGAAAAAAGGAGAAGTGATCATGAGCGACAAAATAAAGATTAACAAGACAGATGGCGGAAACAGTGGGAACGATCTGAAGGGTTGCTACTTTTTGGCCACAACTACTGCCAACTGCTACGATTTCTACGATACGAACAATAACGTGTTGGCTCCCCACATTTGCACCACGAGGAGCCCGCTTAATTTCTCGTTCGATAACTTCAAAGGCGCAAACTGGATTCTCCGTAATGTCCTGATGTCTGCTGACACCGCGAGCGGGGACTGGTCAAACAATGTCGAACCCGAGGAAGAAGTCGGTACATGGGAAGCAGGCACGGGCGAAGGAGAAGCCGCGGCGGCCGGCCGCTGAGGCAGTCATTCAACCGCTCAATCGATCCACGAAAAGCGCACTCAGAAGGCTAGAGCAGAGGATTACCGGCGAATCAGGGCCAATGTACGGACGGCAGTGCTTGATTTCAGTCAAAAGGCCTCAGCCTGGAGATGTGTCATGAGAGAGAGCCTCCTTCCCTGCTCGATACGATTCAAATTGTCTCTTATGGGGTGGACTTCTGATAAGGAGTCCGCGCCCCTGTCGATCTTTGTCAGGCAGCTGGCAACCGTCTTAATAGGCGGCCTGCTGATCTTGATTGGCCAACCTCCCGCGCACGCGAGTTTCCAAGCGCTGATCCGAAGCCCTCACGCCACCACTAAAGGATCGTTACAGCAAGATGTAGGCAATCTTCCACCCCTGTCTC
>JBPCNX010000053.1:0-4035 GCA_051000815.1 Pyrinomonadaceae bacterium | reverse complement strand
GTCAGTCGCCGGAAGTCGCGGCCGTTGAGGGGCAGAGATTCGACCTGACGGCTGGTGATGACCTCCGCCAACGCGCTGCTGTCGCTTTGCAAGACCGGCGACTGATCGTTGATGGTCACTTCGGCCGTCGCGCCTTGCACCAACATCGCAACATCCACGCGCGTTTCCGTCCCCACGTCCACCTTAATGTGCGGCCGGTTCGCCGAAGCAAAGTTAGCCGCTGCGACCGAGATCGTGTAAAGCCCGACGGGTAGTTCCGGGACCACGTAAGTTCCGCTATCGTCGGCTTCGACGGTGCGTTGCGCACCGGTTCCTTCGTTGGTCACCGAGACAGACGCTTTAGGCACGACCGCCCCGTTTGGATCCGTGACGGTCCCGATAATCCTGCCGTTGATAGATTGGGCATGCCCAAACGCTACCATTAGGAACAACGACGAAATCACAGCCGCGCAACGCATGAGACTAGACGACATATTCATCCTCATAACTCCTGACAATTGTTGTTTCGACCTTCCCGGTATAGCTCCAAGTCCAAAACTTAGGCCTTAGCCTGGAAGGCTCCCACTCTCCTCGCTTTCAGGAAAGCGCCGGATGGGCGGCAATAAATCTTTATCCGTCTGGAACCGGCAGTATACACGATCTGGCAGGCCTGCTCTGCTTATCCCAGAATCGGGTAGTGGGTCAGTTCAATCTAATCCAACGGGTTTCGACGCGTAGCGTCGGCATGAATCTAACCCGGCGTTTCAACGCCGGGGTCCGCATGGGTGGCAGCGACCGTCGCGTAGCGACGGCTGAATAACGTCCTAATTCAGGCGTCGCTAAAGCGACGCGAACAATCGGGTGACCTTTCCCGGCGTTGAAACGCCGGGCTAAACTCATGCCGACGCTACGCGTCGAGAGCACTTCATCAAATCAAACTGACCCGCTACCCAGAATCGGAAGTTTAATTGCCGCTCCCGTCAAGCCCACGGTCAGGAGCAGAAAACGGAAAAGACAAGAGAAACACGAGAGCTGGAATAAACGGAGACCAAACGGGTATTAGTCACCTGAACCGCGCACTATTGCATTCAATCACGCGAAAACCCCGAAGCCCGGAAATCTTTCGTGCGCGGTACATGATGGCTGGATTTAAGTTTGCGAACAGGTGGTACGACGGGTTCGGGGACTTCGCAGCAAGCCGTAATTTGAGAGGATGGAGACAAGTATGAAACAACAGATGAAACGCGTGGCTTTGATTGCCGGCGCACTGACGGCGCTCATGGCCTTCATGGCGCTGAACGTCGCGGCCCAGGACAGCATGATGAAGGACAACAAAATGGCGGGCGACAAGATGATGATGGACCATTCGAAGCCTACCGTTGCGATCATTCGGGCAGACTGGTGTGGGGCATGCCAGAAGCTTGAGCCAACGATGAGTGAGTTGATGACCCAGTACAAGGATCGTCTCAACTTTGTCGTACTCGATGTGACCACTGATGAGAAGACGGCTGAGGCAGCCAAGACCGCTCGCGCTTTGGGCATTGGTAAGCTTTTCGAAGCGAACAAGAAGAACACTTCAACAGTGATCGTCCTCGGAAAGAAGAACAAGATTCTTTTCAAGACGACACACAACTACGACCGCGACGCCTACGTGCGCGCCTTTGACGATGCGGTCGCCAAAGCGAGTTCGATGTCGATGAAGAAGCAAGGCTAAGCCTTCTCGGGCATCGCCGGATTCGGGGCGGTTCGGCGTACGAGCGCGGGGCGCGCTGAAAGGGGACAGTCGCAAGCGGCTCGCAGGTGCGGCTGAAGCGCGCTTCCGCTCTTCTTTTCTAAGTAGGTTTCTTAACAGTCATGCAAAGCATTGCTCCTGATCTACAACAGTATCTGTCGGCCAGTTCGGGTCTGGCCTACCCGGCGGCTTTCATCGCCGGACTGTTGATTAGTTTCACGCCTTGCGTCTATCCGGTGATTCCGATTCAACTCGGCTTCATCGGCGGACAGACCGCCGTCCATAGCGGAGCAGGAGGAGGCGGAAAAGCGTGGGCCAGCTTGCGTGGGTTCTTCCTCTCAGTCTTGTTTGTAACCGGCATGAGTCTCGTCTATGCGTCGCTCGGGGCCTTCGCTTCATTGACCGGAACGCTGTTCGGAATATGGGCGTCAAGTCCCTGGACATATATTTTCGTCGGCAACGTCGTACTCCTCTTGGCGCTCTCAATGCTCGACGTGTTTCAACTGCCGACGCCACAATTCCTGACAAGGTGGAATCCCGAACGCAAGGGCAATGGTTATCTTTCGGCCGTGCTCGTTGGCGCAGCGTCAGGCCTGGTCGTTGGCCCCTGCACCGCACCGGCGCTCGGCGCTGCGCTTGCCTACGTCGGCAGTCAGGGCAACGTGATGTTCGGCGCGTCAGTGCTTTTCGTGTTCGCCTTTGGGATGGGCGCGTTGATGATAGCGCTCGGAACCTTCGGCGGCGCGCTGGCGGCGCTGCCGCGCTCAGGGGCGTGGATGGTTAAAGTGAAGCAGGCCTTTGGTGTGGTGATGATTCTAATGGCGGAATACCTGCTGCTACAGGCGGGACAAGGATTTATTTGACGCTTCTATTTTGAGGTAATGAGAGAATGAATCGAGTTTGGAAGACAGTCTCAACAGTGACTCTCTTGGCAGTAGGCGCAATTTTGACAGGCTGGGCAGTGACTAATAGGTCGCCAGGTAAACGGGCGGAAGCCGTCTCGAAAGCGAACCGCGCAACCGCGAAGGTAGGCACTGCCATTGGCGACACTGCGCCCGATTTTCAACTTGCTTCAATCGGCGGCGCTCCGATCTCGCTCGCTGATTTGCATGGCCAGCCCGCTGTGCTGGTGTTTTGGACGGCGTGGTGTCCGGTGTGCAGAGAAGAAGCGCCACACTTCAATGATCTCGCTGCGCAGTATGAATCACTCGGCGTGCGCGTGCTGGGGATCAACATCCAGGACAGTCTCGCTCGCACTGAGTCTGGCATCAAGGATTTCGGCATCCGTTATGCGGTAGTTCGCGATGCGGACGCCGGAGTGGCTCGGCTCTACAAGGTAACAGGCACGCCCACCATCGTATTTCTCGATCGCCAGGGCACCGTGCGCTATTTCGGAAACGAACTACCCTCCGACTATCCAGCGCGCCTCGACGCATTAATCAAGGAAGAATCGTCCGCGCACTGAGACCAAAACGGAAGATCTGATTCGTGGTTCACCTTCTCTCATGCGAATCGCTCCTCAGAAACAGGGGCGCTCGCAAGGGCGCATCCTAAACCGGCAAGAGAGGCAAAGGTGCGGAGGGTCTGATAGACCTGCCAACGATCTCTTATTTCTTCCCAATTTGAGGGGAGGGTTGCGATCGTCCATTGTCTTATCTGGTTATCGATCGGGACATTGACCAGTCGTGAAATCCAAGTCCATAACTTTGACGTTAGCTCGCTAACCTCACGACTACACGCTTTGCTGCTATCATTCTGTTAACTAAACCTGTCTCAAGCGATACGCTTCGGATGCCGTCGAGGGGAGTGATTTGATCGCTGAGCCTCGGCGCGTGGAAATCAAAGTATGCCGAAGAAGAAATTTCTCGAACTCGTCAATCATCACGACTGTGAGACGCTCACGTCGCTTACGGTTGAGAATGCGCCGCGCGATGGTTCGCTGGGGCGTACCAGACGTTATCGCAAGGGGGCGAACGTGTGGAGACCGGACGACCGTTCGGACAGCATTTTCTTTTTACAACGGGGCGAGATCGCTATCTTTGCCGGCGACTCGGAAGGACGCGAGGTGGTGCTCGGCCTCATTAGCGCCGGAGAACCGTTTGGCGAACTTTGTTTCTGCGCGCCCGCGAAGAGGCTCGATCGCGAGACGCATGCGCGCGTGGTTGTCGAGAGCGAAGCTGTCGAAGTGAAGCTCACTGACTTCATGGATTATCTCCAGAGTAACCGCGACGCGCTCGTGAGCCTGGTCTTTACGTATTGCGTACGGCTCACTGATGCACAGCGTCGGCTGGAGGCGTTGGCACAGCGCGGGGCGGTTGAGCGTT
>JBPCNX010000052.1:0-7111 GCA_051000815.1 Pyrinomonadaceae bacterium | reverse complement strand
AGCGTCAGAGGTGGCGAGGAGATGGGTCGCTTCCAGTGTGGGGGGGGGTTGGGTTGGGGCGACCCGACGCGGGCTTCGCGAAAACCCCGCAACAGCTAGGACCGCCGTTACGGTTATCAAGCAACTAAAAACAAACACCCTGTGCATTATTATTTTCACCTTCGAACCTCTTTTCGTAATGCGGCTTAGCGCCGCCAAAACCGATCTATTCATACCACGTACGCGCCCTTCCGATGCCAACCAGGCGGCTACAGGTTGCTACTCCTGCTCCTGCCGGGGTTTGTTTCCCTTAGCCGCATTCCGGATCATGTCGAAAATTTGAGATGCAGCAACCTTTCGGTAATCAACGGGCAATACAAATAGCTTTGGGTCAACTTCGGTGCGAATGTCGACTAGTTCCATCAAGACTCTTTTGGTGTGGTCTGAGTCAGTATGCATCGTCTCGGATTTAATCGGCATGCCGAGCGCTTCATCTATCCAAATGAGAGTCTCACTCCTTGCAGTCGAATTAGTTTCTGCTGTTTTAACACGGTACCTGGTTGTTGCTCGACCGCCGATAGTCTCCGCGCCGAGCTTTTCGTAACGAGCAGCGGCAGGCGACTTGTGCAGAAGATAATCGAGCGAGACGCCGGTCGTTTCCGTCGGCATTTCGCCTAAGTCAACTGAACTCGCTTCGCTGCCAAGTTCGGCATAAAGCTTCGATTCGGGTAAGAGCACCAGACGACTTGATGAATTTTCAAGATAGACGATCGACGCTGAGGTTCCTGTGTCGTACTCTTCGCGGCGTCGCTCACCATCACGCATGATTAAGACGCTCGTTTTCGACGTCTCGTTAACAGCTCCCGTTTTGTTTTGTGATTCTGTGAAGGTAACCGTTCGCCTGGCCTGATAACTTTCGGGTTCTTTCGTGGCGAAGGGAGGAACGGATGTCACGACCGGCTGAAGAGCAGGAGTGCCTCTGTCGTTCGAAGACTGATGAAGCAGCGGGATCCATTTCTTGTAGATTGCGGCGCCGGCAATCAGCAGGGCTAACACCACGCTCGCAGCAACAATCAGGCGTCGGCGCATCTTTTGTTTCCGCAGTCAGTCTCCTCCCACGAGATTATCCATTACCCAATTGCCTCTGACCTTTTTGAACGAGGCTCGTAATCCAATGGGGGATCTGACCTGGTCTCCTCGAACATATCCGTCCTGGCCCTTTAGGGTTTTTATCTTGACCCAGCGAAAGTCTTCTTGACTGGCATCCTTCAATACCGAACCTTCGTAGTCGACCTTCACAACGTCATACGAGAGGATGGCAAGGATCGTCGCCGCTGAGCCAGGCTGGCTGTGCATTTTGACTTTTGTCGCGATGACGGCTCCACAGCAGAAGTCTTCCAGATCGCGAGGTAACTTCTTCTCGATCGTATCCCAGCGACTGGACACGTACGGAGCATAGAAGGATGTCTTTCCATTCTCTTTAACAAACGAACCGCCCATTGAAAGAATCGTCAGCAATTCTGCCCACACTTTGCTGTTGGCTGAATTCAGGTTCCAATGGTCCACAAACTCCTTCACGCCGCCGGCGCCACCCCAGCTATTCCGGATCCGCTTATCAAGAATGCTGAGCAGAAACTTTCGATCACGTCTCTTAAGTGCCGCCTTCAACCTGCCGCGAAAGAGCTTGAAAGAGCGATCCTTATAAGCTTCATCGACCGGGTAAAGCTTGACCTCTTGCGCCCTGGTGCTGCCACAAAGCGTAGGCGAAAGTAACGCGATAAGAGCCAAGCCAAGTAAGCGTTTCCTGATCATCGATGTCCTAAAGACATTGTTCACGCTAATCCAATCAGTCCGCGTAGCGGACGAATGATAATAGCCAAGCACTTTAGTGCTGGGATGTTAGAACGCGAAGGGACAGTCCGTGTAACGGACGGCTGAATCCTAAACAAGGAAGCCTGTGAGTTCGCGACATTTCAGTCGCCCGTTTCACGGGCTGCGAGCTTCGCGTGATGCGAGCCCAGCACTAAAGTGCTGGGGTATTATCATTCGTCCGCTGCGCGGACTGAGCTGGCCATTTCTTTTTGTAAGAAATCATTCTTCACATGCGTTCGATGAGCAGCGCGAGTCCCATGCCGCCACTGACGCAGAGCGTCGCGAGTCCCCTTTTGGCGTTGCGCTTTTTTAATTCGTGAATGAGCGTCGTGGTGATGCGCACTCCCGTGCAACCAATCGGATGTCCCAGGGCGATGGCCCCGCCATTCACATTTAGCCGCTCGGCATCGAATTGCAGATCGCGGTCGCAAGCGATCACCTGTGCGGCAAAGGCTTCGTTTAATTCGATGAGATCGATATCGTCAAGCTTCAGCTCCTGTCGCGCGAGGAGGGAGCGTACTGCGGGCACGGGACCAATGCCCATGATCTCGGGGGCAACACCGGTAATCTCGTAGTCAACAATACGCGCCTCTGGCTCAGCGCCAGACAGGCTGAGAGTCTCTTCGCTCATAACGATGACCCCGGCCGCGCCGTCCGTAATGCCGGATGAATTCCCTGCTGTGACTGTCCCATCATGAGAAAAGACCGGAGATAATTTGCCCAGCTGTTCCATCGTAGTGCCGGCGCGATAATGCTCGTCGCGAGCAAACGTTACTGTTTCACCTTTGCGGCCCTTGATCTCCAATACGACGATTTCATCCTCAAACCGTCCTGACTCTATCGCTGTTTGAGCTCGTTGCTGCGATCGCAATGCAAACCGATCCTGTTCTTCGCGGGGAATCTCATAGTTACGAGCGAGGTTCTCGGCCGTTTCACCCATCACCAGTCCCGAAAGCGGATCGTTGAAACCGTCTCGATACATGCCGTCGACCAATTCCTGAGTTCCCATGCGCATTCCCCAGCGAGCACCCTCAGCGAAGTAAGGCACACGCGACATACTCTCAGTGCCGCCGGCAAGAACTGTCTCGGCCTGGCCCAACATAATCTCCTGTGCCGCAAGGATGATTGCCTTCAAGCCCGAGCCGCAAGCCTGGTTAACGGTGAAGGCGGGCACGGTCTCCGGAACGCCTGCGCGGAAGGTGATCTGGCGTGCAACGTTAGGTCCGCCCCCGGCCTGACGCGCACAACCCCAGATTGATTGTTGTATTTGATCGGGGCGGAGTTTAGCCCGGCGCAAGCTTTCTTTGGCGACAGCTACACCGAGATCAGCGGCGGTCCATGAAGCAAGCGCGCCGCCAAAGCGCCCGATTGGTGTACGCACAGACCCGGCAAGATAGACGTTTTTCATTGATGATAACTGAAGTTTTTGTTTGGGCTAGTTGACCAGAAATGGTAGCACACGGTAGAAGTAACGACGAAAAGCGCGAATCACGCTGAAGGAGTGAAAGTTAAGAGCCATGGGCAACGCCCACGGATCGAAACCTATTAACCTGCGCGCGAACTAGCAGTTTGTATCATCAACACCTCACACTATGTACGAATCCCTCACTAACTCCACTCTCGCAGCGGCTGCCCGGCAATGCATCAATCAGTTCTTCGATGACCACACCGAGTGGTTTTACACTCTCAGCGACGGAAATGCCCACGCAGTACGGCGAGATGAAATGGAGATCATGCTTGCCCAGGGTCGCTTGATCTTCTCCTGCTGGACCGAGCACGGCACACGTTCGTGGCGCATCGGCGCCTGGGAATGGTCTGAAGAAAAACTACGACTCGAGGCCTCGCGTCGCATGGGCGCCGAGCGTCCAGTTATTGAGATCATCCCCCGCGCCTCAGCAAGTTCGATCGCCGCTACTGTAAAAGCAGCGCGACTAGTCCGTTGTGAACAATTGGCACAACTCACCTGCACATTGCGTCCAGCTTCTCGAGTCGAACGGTTGGCGCTCAGTCCCGGCATTCGCCGCGGGCAACCAGGCAGGTACGCTCGAATTGTTCTACGGCAAAAACATCAGCGCATCGCCGTCACCGGGTCCACCGCCTCGAGCAAAGCGAGTGAGACCGATGCGTTCCTTAGCTCGGCCCTCCTCTGGTTCGAGCGTCTAAGCGATCGCGCGCGCCCACCTTACATTCAGCGGCTCTTTTTAATCGTCGAGCGCGACGGGGTGAAGCAGTTAACCCAACGGATTGCTCTGCTGCGCGCCAGCTTGCAGGATGCGATTGTTGTGTACGAGATCGACGATTACTGGACTGCTTTAACGGAAATCCCCGTTCCGCCGCGTAAGGACTTGTGGAAGAGGAAGCTTGCGCGATTTCCAGCCGTACCGGAACGCGATGCGATGGAACTGGCCGAAGCCATTACCGCTGAGGCTCCGGAAGCAATCGACATCGTCCACGCGCGTCATGGAAAAACTCTGCGTTACTTTGGATTACCCTTCGCGCGCGTGCGAAGTGTGATGAGCACGGAACGAATCTGGTTTGGAGTCGAAAGTTCTCAAAGGCGTTTGCTCGAAGAGAAAACTCAACACGCTTATGCCGCGCTGCTTGCCGACCTGCGCGAACATCGTTCGGCCGAGGCGTTGGATCACAGACACGCTCTTTATCGCAACGCCGGTGAGGCCTGGCTCGAATCAATCTTGCGACGCGATATCACACAGTTGGATCCAGGACTGATCATCGCCCCGCTGCATGCACAGTTTCGCACGGCAAAAGGTGGACGGCTGGGCGTCCGGCCGATTGACATGTTGGCCCTGCGGCAGGATGGGCGTTTGGTAGTAATCGAACTAAAGGTCTCGGAAGATCGCGAGCATGTATTGCAGGGCGCTGACTATTGGCAGCGGGTAGAAGCTCACCGGCGGCGCGGCCACATTGCACGAGCCAGACTCTTTGGCGAGCGAGAGATCAGTGATGAGTCGCCGTTGGTTTACCTGGTGGCGCCGACATTACGAGTGCATCCGGCATTTCAAACCCTCGCCCGTTCGATCTCCAGCGACATTGAAATCTATCGCTTTGACATTAATGAAGCCTGGCGTTCGGGTGTTCGTGTAATGCGACGGATGCGAGTGAATTAACCGGGAGCGAAAACTAGTACGCGGGCGTTCCGCGCAATTACTGAGACCGCGAGCGCCTCGCCCGCAATACTGGTGAAGACAACTTGAATTTAAGTGCGGGCGATTTTACCGGGATCGCGGGCGTCCCGCCCGCAGCGCGCCGCAGGCGCGGATTCTTCTGTTTCAGTTTCGCGCTTCGCGCTCATTGCGGGCGAGACGCCCGCGATCCCAGAACATCCCTACTGTTTCCGTTCGAAAGATGAAAGTGGTTGCATCTGTAGACCGAAGGCCTGTGGATTCTCGCCCACAATAGCGGCAGCAAAGAATCGCGGAACATAGTAAACATTCTCTTCCTGGAAGTTCTGATCCAGTTTGGCGCGCGCCGCTGTTAGAGCGCAGATGCTGCATTGTCTGTTCTGATCGTCCATCACAAGTTCGAGATCGCGGGTTGTATTTTCGCCCCCGCGATTGTAGGCCAGCAGGGCAAGTGCTTCCTTCATCGGATCGTCTGCGAATTTACTGATACTGTCGGCAATGTACCGGGCGGCCGCGTCGGCTGATTTCTCCACACTCAACAACTCCGGCCTTGTAAGACCGTAGCGCTTTCCCGTCGCCGGGAGAAATTGAAACATTCCCACTGCGCCCATGGAGTTGGCGCGGGGATTGTTCAGGTATTCCGACTCAATCAGCGGGAGATAGAGCCCAATCAGCGGCGAAACGCTTCGTGCTTTGAAGGCAGCTATCAAGGTCGGGGCCACCGCCCTGCCGCGCTCAAACACGTGACGGGCATCGCCCTTCCCAGGAACATCGCCGCCGTTGTTACCGATTCGTCGCGTATAGTGGTCAATAGATTTCTGAATCTCCATCTCAAACGCAGTCGTGAATTGATATTCGCCGCCGGAAATTTGACGTGCGATTCCCGCCGCCTGGGCTTCGACGAAGTTCGCTTGTTCCGTCGGACTCATCTGCTGATAAAGCCTGGTGGCAGTTTGAGCTTCGACTCGTCCAACCATTACCATTCCCAGGATGGCTGCGCCAATCAATATCATTGTCTTTAGTTTCATGATTTTTCTCCTTCTGAATCACTTTATACAGGACGACCTACACGGACTGCTCAAGCCCGCTACTCGCAGGTCCAGGAAGCCTCCAAATAGATAAGCGAGAAAGCGGGCTGAAAGTGTTCATAGCAGCACTATTTGTTCAGTGCATTGGTAAGTTCAGTGCGGACGCTTTCTGGAGTGCCCTTAATCAAAAGATTGCTTGCGCGGTCCTACACTCGGAAACCGCGGCCAGTGAAAGGTGTTAAAATGCCGAGCCTATCCATGAGCGTGTATCTTGATCACAGGACGACTCCTTCGCAGCAGAACTTGACTGAACTGCTCCAGGAATGGCAACAGGGCAATCGAGCGGCCCTGGAGAAGTTAACGTCTCTGGTTTACAACGAGCTGCGCCGTATTGCTCATCGCTACGTCAAGCTTGAGCGGAATGGAAACACGTTGCAAACCACCGAGTTGGTGAATGAAGCCTACACGCGCCTGCTGGGAAAGAAAGTTTCCAATTGGCAGAATCGTTCACACTTCTTCGGCGTGACCGCGCAGGTGATGCGTCATATTTTGATTGATCACGCGCGACGCCGGCAGTTTGCAAAACATGGAGGCGAGGCGCGCCACGTCTCGCTGGAGAACGCGGTTGTGATGACTCACGAGCGCGCGGCCGAGTTGATCGCGCTTGACGAGGCGTTGCTGGAGTTAGAACAAATCGATCCGCGTAAGAGCCGCGTTGTGGAGCTGCGTCATTTCGGCGGACTAAGTCTTGAGGAGACGGCGAAGGTTTTGGAAATCTCTCTGATGACCGTGCGCCGAGATTGGCGCGCAGCAAAGGCGTGGCTGTATAGCAGGATGAAGGATGCCGGATGAAGGATGGCGGCTGCCGGATGAGGGGTGAAGGATGAGGGCTGAAGGATGAATTGTGAATGGTGAATGGTGAGTCGTAAATGGCCGGAATTGGTAGGTGCACCAATCACCAATGGCCCGTCACAAGCCGTTGCCGGCGTAAATGGTAAATAGTTGAAACCAAGCGGTGATGGCGGGAGACCAGCCCGGCTATTCACCATTCACAATTCACAATTTCACATTCCTCGCGTACAATAAACC
>JBPCNX010000051.1:0-24787 GCA_051000815.1 Pyrinomonadaceae bacterium | reverse complement strand
AATTAAAGCGAGCGCTGCGCGTGCTCACGCCGCCCCCCTTCCGTGGAATAGCGGTAGCGTTCTAACTTCCCAAAATCGTACTGGTCCTGGTGCTCACACTTCGGGCACGTCCAAGCGTACGTACTCTGGAAATTCGATTGCTCTCGATTCAGATCATGAGCGAGAGAATATTTTGTTTTGCAGTTCTTGCAAATGATGAGTACATACCACTCACCGGGTATGAACGTGGCGTACATGATTAGCTCCTATCTAAGTCGGCACAATCAGGAGGCTATTCGGAGGGTTCCGAGTCAAGCGCAGATGTGGTAGGTAATGATCCTGTGGCGTCCTTATATACCTTGCGTGCCAGTGAGTGCAAGAACGTAAAAACAATGTGTCGTTAGCACATGATATGTCCGGTGCAATTAACACATGAAGTGTCCGCTTTGAGCGGGGCGAAGTTGCGAGATTAAAAGCGAATCAAAAATTTTGCTGGTGGAGATGAGCTTATGCCGTCCGACGGCGGTGAGCTTTGTTAGCTCGATTAGGTAACCAAACTACCGTGTAATAGAGTCCGCGTCGAATCGAGCCCGGCGCCCTCCCTTCTCAGTTTCTCTGGAATTTTCCAGACCAACGAAGCAATAGCTCACCGATCAAACAAGTAAGTCTGATCAGGAGCTTTCAGTCCCGCTGCCATCGAAGGTTGGCAAACGTGTCCAGATGGCGCCTGTTCTTTCTGGGGGCTTGGTGGCAATGTTATTCCGCGAGCTTTAAATCGAATCGCGTCGGTGCGTCAAGCCACGGTCGAATGGCTCCTGCACGTGGAATTTATTAGTGCAGTAGCGAACGAAAGGTAAAGATCAAAAGATGAAAATCATTCTAAGCAGAAAAGGATTTGATTCGTCCTTCGGCGGATGTGCGAGTCCGATCTTTCCGGATGGGAGTTTGGTGACGTTGCCGATCCCCGAGGACTTTGTCGGTGTTCCGTCGCCAACGAGGCCAATCACTTATGCGGAGCTCCTGGGAAGTCCGAATATTGGCGTCCTTGTCACCGACTTGACCAGGCAACTGAAGAAACCAATTGACGCAAGTGACTTAGTTCATCTCGACCCAGATCTGCGGCCTGAGGCGCTTTCGCGCGATGCTGGATGGCGGCCAATATTTGGGCAGTCTCATGCGGCAGGTACTCACCTTAAGAATCAGCACATTGGCGAGGGCGACATTTTCTTGTTCTTCGGATGGTTCAGGGAGGTGGAGGAACGTGACGGCAGGTGGAACTTCAAACGCGGAGTGCCGGATCTACATGTCATCTTTGGGTGGCTCGAGGTTGGTGAGGTGAGGAATTTAGAGAATGACCTCGGCCAAGTTCCTGAATGGGCAAGAAGCCATCCTCACGTTACGCCGGATTATGGGCCGAACAATACCCTCTACGTTGCGGCTACAATAAACGGACATTACTCCGCGGGTAACTTTCCAACAGTCAGCGAAGCATTGACGTTGACGCGTGAAGGATCAAGTCGCAGCTCATGGCGTTTGCCAAAGGGTTTTCATCCCGTCGAAGGGAAATCGAGTTTAAGCTACCACTCCAATCCAAAGCGGTGGCGACTCGATGGGGACTTCACCAATCTCACCAGCGTTGGTCGGGGACAAGAATTTGTTCTCGACACCGCAGATTATCCAGAGGCCGAAGGTTGGGCAAGGAAGTTGATTGCGGATAATTCGCAGTGAAGCGGCCCGCGAGCGCGCGAACAACACGCCGACCCATCGAGGGTCGGCGGTTTTTGTTTTATTGCGACCTGATCCCGGGGCTTCCGCCCCGGGCTACCTTATTGCGCCCCGACACGTCGGAGCTCCGGCGTCGCACTCCAAAGGAATCGGACGTACAGATAAAGCAGTTGGCGGAATGGATCACACCAGTAAAGTAATGCTCTTGCAAAGCCAGGAAGCCAGCCATAGAATGCGGCGCGATACATCACCCGCAACTGATTCAGAGGAGAAAAGATGAAAGCAAGAACGATTCTGTTCGCTGTGGCGCTGTGCTTCGTCGTCACGGCAGTCGGTTACGCCCAAACAAGCCCCCACATGGGTACATGGAAGCTGAATGAGGCCAAGTCGAAGATCGCCGCGGGCGCGGCCAAAAATCACACGGTTGTCTATGAGGCAGCCGGCGACGACATAAAGGTAATAGTGGATGGCACCGCCGGCGATGGTACTGCCACGCATAACGAGTGGACCGGGAAGTTTGACAGGAAATTCTATCCAGTCACCGGTGATGCCACTTCAGACGAGCGGTCCTACCGAGTTGTTAACCGCCGCACGATGACGTTAACCGGGAGGAAAGGCGGCAAGGTTACGCTCACCGGAACCATCGCGTTGTCTCCCAATGGAAAAATGCGCACGATTACTACGAATGTAACCGATGCGAACGGAAAGAAGTTTAGAAGTGTGGCGGTCTACGATAAGGAGTAGGGGCGGTAGATTACCGATTGGCGATTGCTGATGTCCGAGCGGGGGCAAGCCACCATCCTGACTGTAGCTGCTTCCGCTCGAGCCGTAATAGATGGGGACGAACTGATCACCCAAGGTAACGCAAACTAACAGTTTGCGTTACCGCCTACCGTTCCCGGAAAAGCCTGAAGCGTTTCGCCAGCACGAAATGCTTCAACTTCAACTGCCAAAGAATCCAGGATCCATTAGGTACCAGTTTAGTAGGCCGGCGAGCAGTCCGATTACAAATACAAATCAGGACGGTGACTTTTTCTGCCGTGGTGGTGGGTTTGCCAGCGCGTGAGGGGAAGAGCAACAGGTACAGTCCACCGATGCCCACAACTGGCGCGAACGCCGCGAGCTTCATGGAGTAAGTGCCCTCAGTCCAAAGCTCTCGCCAGTTGATATAGATGAGGAAGATAGATAAGGCGATTAGGAAAATGGCGAAGATGCGGGCTTTGATCATTGGAATTTGAGATTGCGATAATTGGGTTGAAACGATCTACGAAATAACACGAACTGGAGCCAGAACCAACTCAAACGATTGCCGATTGGCGATCGAAGAGCGGGGGCAAGCCCACCTTCCTAACTGCAATTACCTCAACAAGGAATTCCACCGCGTTTAGACCTTTACTCCTATACATAGAAGGGCAGGGCGTTTTTCCTACAACACTGGTTTACGGAAAAGTCCCAAAACCCCCTCCTATTAGAAGCTGGCAACGTTTTGGAGAGGACGTTGCCGGCTTTCTAAATAATCCTCTCTTGTGCGTTCGAGAACCTGGGGGAAGAAGTCGATGAAGCTCTTGATTGCGGGACATGTACTTGCGGCGGCCGCCCTGGTTTTCGCGAGCGTGATGACTGTCCGATTTGTCGGTGCACTTCCATCGTGGCTCGGGGTTCTGGTGGGACTCCTGTTGTATGCGCTAACCCTCTTTATCGCCAAGGCAGAAGACAGCGACGAAGAAGCTCATTGATCAATTGCCGATTGCCTATTGCCGATTGCCAATTGAGGATTGAGGATCTTCGAAGTGAGGTCAGTACCACCACGCGGTAGCGGGTGGCCCGTCGCATTGCCGATTGGCGGTTGCCGATTAATCCGATGCGTTCGACCCTTACAGGGTCAACAGGTTTCTCCTCATGCTGATCCGTGGGCTCGGCACACGCTATTAACTTTCACGCTTTCAGCGTGAGCGGATTGTCGATTGGCGGCTGCGGATCAGCGGCCGCAAGCGGGCCTTCCTGACCGCGATTATCCAAGATTGCCGATTGGTGAAAAAACGATCCACTAATTGACCCGAAGCAACACGAATGATCTCTTTCGACCAAGTTGGGCGGGGACAGGGTCCTCTTCCCGACCTGTGAATTGGCCAACTTGCTCCTTACCGCCTGAACATTCCCGTATTCTCACAACCTCTGAAGTGCTGGACTATGTCATTCGTCCGATGAGATAAATCTTCTAATCCTAATCGGCAATCGGCAATTGGCAATCGGCAATTAAGTAGGTGCACTGCGGGTTTGATGGAGGGACTGACGTTCACGAGGCGGGGAGATCACGGAGCCAGAGTTCGTGTTTGCCCACCCGATATTGCACCCAGACGAGTTGTCCTGTTGCAGAGACATCGAAAAACTGGCCGATCGGGTGAATAGGACGCAGGTCGATGATCTTTCTTTCACCCCCGCCGTCAGGGGAGATGGCCCAGAGCTCTTCGCCGTCCCTCAAGCTGCTGAGTTTGAAGAAGTAGATCAGTGTACCGTCCCGGGACCAGTTCGGGAGGTAGCCCCGCGTCAGCGCGCGGCATCCCTCACCAACGACTGGACACACCGTAATCTCGGCTTCGGACCACTCCCCCTTAATCTTAGTGCCAGCGATAAACTTGCCGTCGCGAGACCACCGGACGAAGCGTAGGAGTTGCGTGAATGCAGTCTCGCCCCCTGTCGTCACGTCGCGGATCATCGTAGCGGCCGGCTGACCTTTGTCCAGCCGCGTGTAGATTATCCGCGTACCGTCAGCGTTAACGCAAGCGTGATTGTGTGTGCCCCATTCCCACCCTCGAGCGAGCTCTGTGATGCTGCCGTCCTGAAGCGAAATCTTTCGGAAGGAAGTAGTCGGGCGGTGCTGATAGAAATAGACCGCCGCGCCGTCCGCAGACCACTGCGGGTGAACATTCTGCTCGTTTTTCCCGCGCGTTAACTGATTCAGCCCCGTGCCATCCGCGTTGACAACGAAGATGTGTATGCCTCCCCCCTCCGCGACCGCGAAGAACACAATCTTGTCCCCCTGGGGAGAGAAGGAAGGATTAACCACATCGCTGCGTGACTGATGTAACTCCTTTTGGCGCCCGGTAGCCGGATCAGTGAGAGTGAGCAGAAAGTTGTTCCGCGTGTTCGTGTAGATAAGTCGCCGACCATCACGCGAGATTTCAGGGTCCGTGTCTTCGCCCGTGCCCACAAGGATCGGTTCCGGCTCGCCGCCCGCGGCGGGAACTTTCCACAGCGTCAGACTCCCGGCTCGTTGGGAAGGAAAAACGATGAACTGCCCTTCCGGCATCCAGGCCGGCGCGCCTCCGAACGAGTCGTCGAAGGTCAGGCGGCGGGCTTGGCCGCCCTCAGTAGGGACAACCCAATAATCGCCGTGCGGTCCTTTTGATTTTTGGAAGAACGCGATAAGCGCGCCATCAGGTGAAAACGCAGGCATCCGATCGGCCAACAGCTGATCAGTTGGCGGCACCCCTTCCACTTTGCGCTGATCGCCGCCATCGGCGTTCGCCGTCCAGATGTCGTAGCCGCGCTCAAAGACAAGCTGTGCACCATCCCAGGACCAGTTGGGATTGCGCCCTCCTTCTATTACCTTATGCGACGCCCCGCCTGCGGGCGGGACAGACCAAATGCTATTTGTGTTCGGCGAGCGTCGCGTGTAAACGATCTGATCATTCCGCGGAGACCAGCGTGGACGGTCGGCCGGGTCTTCACCAGAGGTAATTTGTACCGGCTCGCCTTCTGATAAATCTTTAATCCACACCTGAGGCGACGTGCCGTGCGCCGCGTCGATGAAAGCAATCATCCGCCCGTCCGGCGAGAAGCTTGCAGCACGGTGCGACCCAGAGAATGTCGAGATGAGGTGCTGCTCTGAGGGTTTAATTGAGGGTGATGACGAAGAGACTGGGCCATCGGGTTTGGTCCACAACTTGTACCCGGCAAGCGCAGTTATTCCGATAAGAAGCGTCGAAATTACAAGAACCCTGAACCTTCGCAGCGTGCCCGCCTTTACGAAAGGCTGGCCGCCGCTTCGCGCATCCATCGGCCTGCTGCTCAATGCCGCCGGCGCGGAGCTCCGCAACTTGCCCGCGAAATCTATTTCATTCTCGAGGCTCCGCAGATCAACCAGGAGGTCCTGAATCGTTTGATACCGCTCCTCGCGAGGTTTGCGTAGGGTCTTCTTGATGATCCGCCAAAATTCTGGCGTTATTTCTGATTCGGTCGAGTCTGGAAGGGACGGCTCACGGTCGAGGATTGCAACCAGAACATCACTTGTGGTCGGCCCTGCAAAAGGCGGCTTGCCACAAACCATCTCATAGAGAACTACTCCCAGACTCCAGATATCTGTGCGTGAATCCATCTCAAGGCCGCGTGCTTGTTCCGGCGACATGTACTGGGCAGTGCCCATCACCGTTCCAGGTTCTGTTTTGAGAAGGGTTCGGGTTTTGGCTTCCGGATCGTCGACGTGTGGAGTCACGAGTTTGGCCAGGCCGAAATCCAGGACCTTCACTATCCCGTCCCGCCGCACCATGATGTTTTCCGGTTTGATGTCCCGATGGACGACTCCGGCCTCGTGCGACGCGGCCAGTGCCGACGCTATTTGATCTGCAACTTTGAGTGCTTCATCAATCCTCATCCTTCCGCCCAGCAGGCGCTGTCGCAGCGTCTCACCGTTAACAAATTCCGTCGCGATAAAATGCCTCTCGTTGAATCGTCCGAGCTCGTAGATTGTAAGAATGTTTGGATGATTCAAGGCCGAAGTCGAATGGGCTTCCTGTTCGAAACGGCGCAGGCGGCGCTCATCTGATGTGAAGAATGCAGGCAGAAATTTGAGTGCAACCTTTCGTCTCAAACGAGAGTCCTGAGCGAGAAAGACTTCGCCCATTCCGCCTTTGCCGAGCTGGGCCTCAATCCGGTATGGCCCGATGGTTTCCCCGACGAGAGTCGTTGTCTGATCATCCGCGACTAACTCGGGCGCAATCTCAATCGCGGGCGCCTCGATGAAGCCGCCGCCCTGTTCGTCGGAAGATAGCAGCGCTTCAACCTCTCTGCGCAGCGCGGGATCGCCAGCGCAGGCTTCATCCAAAAACGCCGCACGCTCGGCTGGGTTGCGCGCGAGCACCTCCTGAAACACTCCGTCTATCTGCCGGTTTCGTTCAGGCTTCAATGCGGTCCCCTTCGCTGATTGCGCGGTGCAGCCACGCTTTGGCCGACCTCCACTCGCGTTGAACTGTCGTCGGCGAAACCTTCAGGACTTCGGCAGTCTCCTCAATGCTCAGCCCGCCGAAGAAACGCAGCTCAACAATCCTACCTTTCCGCGGGTCCCAGGATTCGAGGTCGGTCAATGCTTCATCAACCGCTATCACTTCCGCGGATCGTCCCGCGGAAACTATGGCTGTCTCGTCAAGCGAGATCTGCTGAGCCCCGCCTCCTCGCTTCGCAAACTTTTTGCTGCGGGCCTGTTCCACAAGGATGCGGCGCATCACCTGTGCCGCCACAGCGAAAAAATGCGCCCGGCTCTGCCAACGCATTTTTTTGTAGTCAGCCAGCCGCATATAAGCTTCGTTAACCAGAGCTGTGGTTTGCAGAGTGTGGCCGGCCCGCTCTTTTCGCATGTAATGATGAGCCATCCGGTGCAGTTCCTGATAGACGACCGGCATCACCTTGTCCAGTGCCGCTTGATCCCCGTTACTCCAGTCATGGAGCAATTGGCTCACTTCTTCAGGCGCAGGTTTCGTCATATTAAGCCGTTGATAAGGAGAAGACTGCCGGGGAAAAGGACGCCCGAATATTACCACTCTTCGCGATCTCGCCCTCTGCCTGAACAATCTTGGGTACTGATGCACTCTGGGAGTGAGGTCAGTACCACCACGGGGTAGCGGGTGGGCCGGTGCGCTAGCACTCAGGCCTCGCGTGGTAATGTCATTACTCGAGCTCCGGATGTTGGGCGCGATGCCTCAGGGATTGAGTAGCTGGGTATCGGGCCACCGGCTACCGCCTGGTGGTACTGACTTCAACTAATCGACAATTGACAATCGGCAATGGGCAATCGATCCAAACCCGCTACCGCGTGGTGGTACTGACCTCACTCCCAAACTGCATCAGCACCCAATCTTGAAATATTTTCTCGAAAGAGTGGAGGGATTTCTGATTAGTTCTCGCCATATGAGATGAGCTCGGACCTGCCTACCCAAACGTTGTGTCGCAGATGGCCGAGTTAATTTCGAGAAAAGCTAATCAAAGGAGAAAACAGTATGTTTACGCGAAGATTCTCATTGACTCTCTTAATAACGGTGCTGCTGACCACGGCGGCCCACGGACAGATTCGTGTAACCGTTCCGGAAGACGACCCGGGCCCACCCTTCTACTCCTCAATCGAGCGGGTCTTCATCCCGCACACAGATGAGTGGGCGGCCATCTCTTTTCTGCGCCAGCCGGGCTGCGTCCCCGACGACTTCAACCTGCTCGATCTGATTGACGTGCCCGCCGCTTTCGGCTGCCCACTAACTGTGCAGGGTCACCTGGTCTACAAGAACGGTCCGCCGCCGGTGGACGACGCGCCCATCATGGCGAACCTGCACGGCCTGGGCGCAGTTCCCATCTGGTTTGTCAGTTGGCCGGAGTTGCAAGTGGCCCTCGCCGACGACTGTTGACTGTACCGGAACTGCTGTCGCTGCCGTCGCTGCAGATCGGTTCCGCCAGCTTCTTCAAAGAGACACAGCACCCGGGCAACGAACGACCGCAAGGCGCCGGCAACGGCAAGATTGAGATCACTGCGCACGGGACGCTGACGGACGGGCGCACTTTCCAATTCCAAATCCGGGAGATGGGTGTCAACCAGCAGAGTGTTGTTCGCCACGTGAGGATAGAGTTCAGGTGATCGAACCAGGCGCTTCGGTATGGGTGAGGCGGAGCGGTCGAAGTCGGCTAATGCGGCGGGGATTTCACCCCCCGTCGCTACCCATATTTGAAAGGCGCTCTCAATAGACTCTTAGCCATTGAGGGTCGCTAGGGCCTGCAACCTGACAGTTTGCGTTACAAGGCCGCAGCTTGCGTTTGATTGCGAGATGTCAGCCTGCCCTCAACATAGCTTTCCTCAATAGTCCTTCCCCAATGAACTATCGGCTTTGCCGCATGACCTTTGAGGCAAAGCCCCCTCAACACAATTCGCTTACGCGTCGTAGGTTTATTACTGCGCTTTCGTCTTGGCCGCTTACTATGGAGAAAACATTTGCGATAAGAAGGTTTTCCGCGTTAAATAGCGCCGTTCGCTACAACTACATTTGCTCAGTTTTCTTTGCGGCTCCGCGCTGTGGACAAAAAGGGCTGGCAGCAGAGGAGCGGGGGCAGGGCCCCCTTCCCAACCTGCAATTTAATTCTAACCTGCAATTTAACTCTCAACTGCAACCCAGATAAGTAGCCCGAATAGCATGAACAGAACTTCAAGTGAGATCCGCTTAACGTGACTTCAATCTCCTTCGCTGAAGAACTCCAGGGACGGTTGTCTAAAGAGACCCGTTACGACCAGCCGTTGCTGGTTGTGGGGCGCAACGCAGCGGCGTGTCAGATCGTCTTTGATCGGAAAGATTGGCCGATGGTTTCTCGGCAGCACGCTGAGTTTCGACTACAGAATGGCCGCTGGTTCGTGGCAGACAGCAATTCCACTCACGGAACATTTCTCGACGGGGAGCCACTTAAAGTACCTACAGAACTACGCAAGAATTCTCGAGTTCAATTCGGGACCGGTGGACCTGTACTCGTTGTAACAGGAATTGAACTGAAGGCAGAGTCGACCTTGGTGACGCCACGTTCAACTTCTGTCCCTTCCCCACCTCCACCGTCTCTGTCTTCGTCGGCACGTCCAGCATCTTCGTCGCCACTTTCAGGATCGTCGCCGCGCCAGGCGTCACCCTCTTCATCTACACCCAGTCTGCAGCCAGACACGCAGAAACGACTTCCCGAAACCCCAGCGCGCCATACAGGCGAGTCGGCCTTCGTCGAACTATCGGGAGCAGGAACGGGGAGTCTCAAAAGAATCGAACTCAGCAAAGACGTGACTCGCTTCGGACGCGACGCAGGAGTGGAAGGGGCAATTGATGCTGCCGCCGCTGCCGTGTCGCGCCGTCATGCGGAGATTCGTCGTCTCGGAACGAAATACGTACTGGTTGATCTTGGAAGCTTTAACGGTACGGCGCTGAACGGCCGGCGTATTGCCGCGCCCGAGGTGCTTTATCACCACGACAGTATCGAGCTCGGTCACGGAGGTCCGACGATTCGTTTTATTGATCCGGCCCATCCTGCGCCCCGGCCGGCGCCGCAACCGGCATCACAACCCTCTCACCTCGAGGTCGCTCCCGCACATTCGAAACCGGGAGCTACCCCATCCTTAAAGATGGGAACCATGGTGCTTGGTTCAGGGAGTCCGCTCCAGATTAGCCATGCCGGCGTTTCCGATCGACCGCACGTTTTTATGGAGCGATCCTTTGGCCAGGCGGGACAACTTAGCATCGGCCGCGGTGAAGAATGTGACATTCGGCTCGATGGTCTACTGATATCCAACCGGCACGCTTCGGTTTCGAATACGACTGCCGGTGTGACAATTGAAGATCTGAGTTCGTCGAACGGGACTTATATAAATGGTGAGCGCATCACCGGTCGCAAGTGGTCAAGGCGAAAGATGTCGTTCAGATCGGACCGTTTCTTTTAAGAGTTGACCCTCAAAAGGGCGTCGCCATTTTCGACACCCGGGCCAAGACGCGCATCGATGTTTTCCAGGTAACGAAGGATGTGCCAAACCGTTCAGGCCCTGGGAAGGTGCGACTGCTTGACGAAGTCTGTCTGAGTATTCAGCCAAACGAGTTTGTCGGAATGCTGGGTCCATCGGGCGCGGGCAAGTCGACGCTGATGGACTCGCTCAATGGGATGCGACCCGCCTCCAGTGGGCAGGTTCTGGTGAACAATCTGGATCTTTATCAACACCTTGAGTCGCTCAAGCAGTCGATCGGGTATGTGCCTCAGGATGACATCATTCACCGCGAACTGACGGTCTATAGCACGCTCTACTACGTGGCCCGTTTGCGATTGTCACGCGATATCTCTACGAAGGAAATCAATCAAATCGTGGGAGAAGTGATGGACGTAACGGGACTATCGGAACGGCGCGACGTCCCTATCTCCCAGCTCTCAGGCGGGCAACGCAAGCGCGTTTCGATTGCAGTCGAGCTTATTACCAAACCTTCGATCATCTTCCTCGACGAGCCGACGTCCGGACTCGATCCGGCGACTGAAGAGAAGGTCATGAAGCTTTTCCGCCAGATAGCGGAATCAGGCAGGACAGTTATTCTCACGACTCACGCGATGGAGAACGTCAAGCTCTTTGACAAGGTCGTTTTGTTGATGCGCGGCAAGCTGGTCTTTTACGGCAACCCATACGAAGCCCTTGCTCATGTCGGCGCAGAAAGCTTTAAGGACCTCTACGACAAACTGGAAGCGCCAATCAGTGAGCGCCTCGTAAAAACGAACGGGAAGATGTCCAGGGAGCAGGCTGCTGAGGAGGTGGCGGAGGAATGGAAGCGCCGCTTCATGAAGACCGAGCAATATGAGAGGAACGTCGCTGATCCACTGGCAGAGGTTTCCAGTACTCCGCGACAGGCGGCGCCGGCGAAGCGGCGGACAAAATTTGGCGACTCGCTGCGTCAGTGGGCAACGCTCTCGCGTCGTTATCTGGGAGTACTGGCGCGTGACAAGTTTAATCTGCTCGTCCTCTTCGCTCAGGCCCCGATTATCGCCCTGCTTACTTATCTGGTTGTTGGCACGACGGCCCAGCGGGATTTTCCCTACTTCATCCTGGCGTTGGTTGCGCTTTGGTTTGGTACCTCCGTCGCTTCCAGAGAAGTGATCCGTGAACGCGCCGTTTATAACCGGGAGCGCATGGTGAACTTGCGGCTGTTGCCTTACGTGGGTTCAAAACTTCTTGTGCTGATGATGATAGTAAGCGTGCAATGTATCCTTCTCTTCGGCACTCTAAAACTGCTGGATGTCACGACCCTGATGAGTTTGCCAGGCAAACTAGGGGGACTTCCTCAGCTGTTAGTCATGATCCTCACGGGTATGGTTGGCGTCGCACTCGGTCTGTTTATCTCAGCGGTCGTGAAAACTTCGGAAATGGCGACGAGCCTCGTGCCTCTGATCCTGATACCGCAGATTCTCTTCTCCGGACTTGTGGGTGTGCCGGTGGGTTTCGCCAAAGTGGTCGGCGTCGTGATGCCGGCAACCTGGTCCTTTGATGAGATGAAGCGTTTGTCGGGCCTCGAAGTTCTTCGTGGTAAGGACGAGGATGCCCAGCCTGCCGTCACGAACGAAGGTCGCGGACTCTACAAGCAGATCGAACATGAGAACGATGCCAACGTTGAGGATGCCAAAGAGAGAATCAACCAGTACAGATCCGACGCTGAGAAAAACTCAAAGGACTTCGAAAAGGCGATGGATCAATATCAGAAAGATCTTCTGAATCGAGGTTCCCCTGCGAAGCCAACACCGCCGAAGCTTGGGCCGGCGCCGGAAATCGCCGAGGCAGTTCGGGTACCTGCCAACCTGAGCAACTATGTCGATTTCCTGCACCCCTGGGGCGGACAGTTAACCAATCTCGGCGTGCTTCTGGCAATGCTCTTAGTCTTTCTCGGCGCGACAGGGATCGCGCTGCGCGCTCAGGACATTGGATGAATCCAGAAGTGGTCCGATAGCAAATGTAGTCCGCGAAGCGGACGTAAGCATAGAGCCTGGGGCGTGAGCCCCAGGTGATGGAGCGCTAAATGATTACGAGCCCGTGAAGCGGGCGACAGAACAGCTTCCGATGGAATGCGCTATCGCCCGCTCCGCGGGCTCAATAGTCTTTATTAATCGTGTACCCTGGAGCTCACGCCCCAGGCTTTATGCTTTCCCCTGCTTCGCAGGTTGTTGAAGGTGAAATCCGGGTCCAACGGTTAATTAGCATCCGGTCGCTAGCGCTCCCGCTTCTGTATTGAATGACCACGAGACGCAAGCTCCCGGTCGCTAGCGCTCCCGGTTCCGTAGTCAACCTCTTCAGTTCTTAACCAAACTGAACCAGACATAAACATTTGACGTTGCTTATTACTTACTGTACAAGCGGCGTGCAATCAAAACCCACAGGAGGAGAAACATGTTACGAAGATCAATTGGCCGGAAAGTTTTAATGCTTGCGTTTTGCGGTCTCGGGGCATCAGCATTAGCCACAACCACAACGACCATCCCCAGCGTCGCCGCCGATTTTACAGGCCGCGAGATTTTAAGCGTCAGTCGCATTGCTCATGGCGGTGCTGATTATGCCAACATGCAAAACGTCACGGTACAAGCCGGCGGCTTCGTGAATGCGGCTGCGTTCGGAGGAATAGGCGCCAACCCGCTCGGCGCCATGGCCGAAGTCAAACTTAAGATTACGGATTATCAGGACAAACAAATGCGACGGCGGCTTGATGTTGCACCAAGCGCCACACTCCCGGGGCGAACCTATCTGGTCTTCACCGGCACACAAGGCGGAGGAATGATCTTTGGTAACGAGTTTCGCGTCAGTGAGACTGCGGCTTCGCGCCACTGGGGGATGATGGGGTTTGACACACTTAATCGAGCGATCGAAGGATCACTTGTGACGGCGCGCCAAAAAGATGAGGGCAATGATTACGTCGTGGAAGTTAAGTTTAATCCACAGGACACGGTGCGGTACTGGATCAATATGAAAACTTTTCTGATCGACAAAATATCGACGCGCTACAACAGTCAGGTTCTCATTGAGGAGGAACGCAGCGATTATCGACGGGCTGATTGCATGATGCTGCCGTTTCACATCGTGACTCGTCTGCAGGGCCAGCGGTTCGCCGACCTGGCAATTGAGGGCTATGATTTGAAAGGCGCGGTTCCCGCCGCGACATTCACTATCACCACGGTGACGCCGTAGAGTTCGGCCAAAGTCTCAAAGTCCGGTAGATTTAACCTAAAAACCCTCGGCATTCGCTGCCGAGGGTTTTAGTTTTTTGAATTAGAGCCACACAGCTCGTCACCAGGCGAATAAGGCGCGCGTCATTAGGACCAAACCTGCCAGGCCGGGAGAGAGCGTGAAGGACCACTCTACCAGCGGGCTGGCTCGTTTAAAGATGCGACGGAATATAACCATGCCGCTTTTCCATCCATCTTGTTGGTATAGCGGGAACAGATTTCCAACTGCCAGCACCAGATTGAGGGTACCAAAGAAGGTTCCCCAGGTTATCGCTGCGAGAATTAGATTCACTGCAATGCCTGCGAGCAGGACAAACAATTGTTGGAAGAGCGGCCGCCTCTGCAATCCTGACATGTCCATCCGGATGTAGGCGCCGAGCGGCAAGAGACGGAGTTGATAATCAACGCCATTGACTCGGAAACCAAAAAGCTTAGGACCCCAACCAAGTCCGGCTTGAGTTACCTGAACCCGACAGGCGCGAGCTGCAAGAAAGTGCCCCATCTCGTGAAGCACCAGCGCGCCGGCAAAGCTTAAGGTGATATTGATTGCGGAAGCGTACATTTTGTTTGTTAGTTTTAGGAAGCGGTTGATTTGAATGTTAGGAGAACAGAGTTGACAGATGAAGGGTCTGTCAGACCTGAACTGCCAAAAACTGCTCGATAACCTCTCTGGGCCAGCGACAATGATTGACGCCCTCCCGAAAAGTGGCAAGGTTTAACTGGCACAACTCCTCCGTCGAAAGGGGACGGAAAGCAAACAGCCCGGGGTTGCGTTTCTTCTGGCGCTTTGGATGGGAAGAATGACGGGAAGTCTTTTCTACTAGCTTTAGCATATTCACCTCGATCTCAAAGTAGTTCTGAATGAAAGCATTATTCGCTTTCACCCGATCCCCCAATACAAGCTGCATGCCGCCATTGATGGTTAGGGTTCAGAAGCCTGGTAACCGGTCAGGGCTTGGCTTTTCCAGGCAAAGACCGCGGGTAGTCTATGCTTGGTAGACCAACTTGATTGATTGGAATGACCACTTTCGGTCACGATGAAAGCTCGGTGAGGGCCTGCGCGAAAAGTGAGTTAGTCCACTACGCAGACTCAACGGAAGTCTGCCACAAGAACGGGTGTTCCCGTTTTGCCGGAAGTGAGGTCTTCTGGGCTGGTTGCAGGACTCAACGCGTTTTTGTCGTTTTGAGGAATGCTATTTCAGCTTTTCGTACTCAGCCTTAGCTTCAATGAGGATTGGAAGATCCGGGTCAGCATCCTTCCATAGCACAAAGAAGTTTTGATAAGCAGTCCGAGCTTTCGCTGGGTCGCCTTGCAGCACGGCGGCGCGCGCGATTCCGAGGTGCGCGAGTGGATACAAAACAGACAAGGGAGCGAGGCCACGTCGATCTAAGATCTTTTGAAACTCGGCAGCCGCCTCCCCTCCGGCGCCTTGTGCCAGATAAGCCTGACCGCGAAGGTATTCGGGGAAGAATAGGCCTACCCGGTCGTAGCGGTTGGCCGATTGCAGTAATCGAATTGCCTGTGCTGGATTTTTGCGGCGCATCTCGATTGCCGCCCGAATTGCTGGCAGCCAAACCGCATTTACCAAAGTATTCGTCGGAAACTGTTTCGCGCCTTCATCTGCATAGGTCTGGGCCTTGCCGGGTTCGCCGCAAAGAGCCATTGCAATGCCGATCCGGGAAAACGAGGACTCGGAGCGGGGAAGCGCGGAAGCACGTGCGGCGTCTTCCCGTGCGTTCCCGCAATTGCCCGTAACCGCAGCCGTCGAGGCAAACCTTGATAAAGTGGCTCCTGCCTCTTCTTTCAAATTGCGACTTAGCTCTACGTCAGCCGTGCGTTGATAAAGCTGTTGCGCAATCCGCAGCTTGCCCGCAAACTCTGCGGCTTCCGCTTGCCAAAAGAAAGCGTAATACTCGTCGCGCTTTCCGCGTGTCCAGTCGAGTTGTTGCTGCATCGCCGCCGTATCGCCCTGCGCAAAAGCAATTGAATAGAGGCCGGTGTGATGGGAAGTTCTGTCGATCTTTAGCGCGAAAGCCTGTTCGTAAACCTGCTTTGCTTCATCGAAGCGATTGAGGCGTATGAACGCACTGGCAAGGTTACCATACGCGAAAACGATATTTGGATTGAGGCGAATGGATTCCCTGGCTTCTTCAATCGCCCTTTCGTACTGACCAGATGCGATGTATCGAGAACCGAGCATGTGGTGCGCCATATAATCGCGGGGGTAAGTCCGCGTCAGCAGTTCCAATGTCTCAGTAGCTTTTTCCGTGTCACCCGTTACTCTTGTGTAGTAATTAGATTCAGCCTTGAGCTTTTCATACTCGCTGGACCGGTCCCGCAGCTCAAACGCCTTTTTCGAGGCCTCACGCGCAAGTTCCCTCTGGTCTAAATTGCCATAAGAATATGAGAGCGCGTCATAGGCGCGGGCGAAATTTGGATCGAGTTCAATGGCGCGCTTAAGAAGCGGGATCGCTTCCGGCTCTTTTCCCTTAAGATGCAGCTCTCTTCCCAGAGAGTAAGCTTTAAGGGCTTCAAGTGATGAGGTTGTAACCTGTTCAATCGGAGCGTCGTACTTTTGCAACGAGGCGAGCGATTCGCCGAATTTTTCGCGCAGCCTGGTCGCCGCTTGTCCGAGAGCGCTCAGCACTTGCTCTTTGCTTTCGGCTTCTCCCTGCTGGCGCGCGAGCGTGTCTCCGGTCTGGGCATTTACGGCTTCGAGCGTGATGACATAACGACTGCCAAGATTTGAAATCGTGCCCGCAAGATAGGCTTTCAAGCCCTGACGATGGCATATCTCGCGCGCCACGTCTTTCGTTACTCCCTCATCCGGCGAGCGGTTCATGAAGCGCAGCGTCTCCCTCACCCGTTGATCTGCAAAAATGTTCATGAATGGAGATTGCTCAAGCTGCATTGCGAGCGCCTGCTTGAGAGTGCCGTCGAATGCTGTATCCCCTGTGGTGTTAACAAAGTCGGCAAGCACGATTGAATCCTTCTCGGTCAGGATCGGAGTGGCGCGAGTGTTCTTCAAGTACCAGAGAATGACCAGCATCCCTGCAAGTAACAGCACTCCGAGAGTGATCGCAGCGCCGCGCTTGCGTTGCTTAACCTGATTAACGATGTACTCTGCGCTCGAAGTCGCGTGAGGCAGCGGCGCCCGTCCGGTCTTTGCTGCCTGGGCCTGCAGGGTCTCGGCCGGCGCGATCTTCTCCGCTTCGTCCGTTGCACTCCCACGAGCTTCCGGTGGAAGGGAGCGTTCCAGTTGGGCTTGCAGCTCCAAATCACGCCTGAGGTCCTTCAGATCAATCAGCATGTCCTTAACGGTCTGATAACGTTGTTCCGGATCCTTACGGAGAGCCTTGCTGACGATATGTTCCAACTCGCGGGGCACGTTTCGCGCGAAGCGCGCGAGAGGCGGCGGTTCCTTCTCATCAAGAACTGCGGCCAGCACTTCGCCGGCCGTCGGGGCCTCGAATGGCCGGCGACCAGCAACCATCTCGTAAGCCACGATGCCTAAACTAAAAATGTCAGTCCGTGTATCAATCTTCAAACCGCGGGCCTGCTCCGGCGACATGTAACTGACGGTTCCGATGATCACCGCCGGATCGGTTTTTAATAAAGCTTTTGTCGCGTTCTCCGTATCAACATCTGCCGCTTGAGAAGTTGTGAGTTTGGCGACACCAAAATCCAGAAGTTTGACGATGCCATCGCGGCTCCGCACCATGATGTTCTCCGGCTTGATATCGCGATGGATGATGCCGGCCTCATGTGCTGCGGCCAACGCGGAAGCAATCTGCTCGGCAACGGTAAGCATCTCGCCGATCTTCATCGGCGCACGTTTCAAGCGCTCTCGCAGTGTCTCGCCTTCGATGAACTCGGTGGCGATGAAGTGAGTGCCGTTGCTGTCGCCGATCTCATAAATCGTGAGGATGTTCGTATGGTTCAGAGCAGAAGCCGCGCAGGCTTCCTGCTCGAAACGCCGCAAACGCTGAACGTCATGTGTGAAGTGGGAGGGCAACAGCTTCAAAGCGACCTTGCGCCCCAGCCTCATATCCCTGGCAAGATAGACCGCCGCCATTCCGCCTTCACCGAGGAATGCGGTGATCTCGTAGTGGCCTAGCTGCTTGCCTGGTTGAAATTCAGATTGATCGCCGGCAAATAGTTGAGTTGCCGTTTCAGCCACAGCTGCCTCGATAACGCTGTCTGACTCTCGGAATGATGCGAGTAGAGACTCGACCTCGCGCCGCAAACCGCTGTCGCCGTCGCAAGCACGGTCCAGGAACGCATCGCGCTCCTCAGTTTTATGCGCCAGCGCGGCGCTGAATAGCTCTTTAACTTTTTGCCAGCGTTCGGGCGTCACGTTGCTTAACCCCGGGCGAGCTCACGGCGCAGCCACGCCTTCGCCATGTTCAAATCGTCTTTGACTGTCGTAAGCGAAACTCCGAGCACCGCTGCAGTCTCTTCGATAGTCAGACCGCTAAAAAACCGCAGTTCCACAATTTGACTCTGCCGCAGATCAATTGCAGCCAGACGAGTCAGCCCTTCATCGAGCGCTAATAAATCGCCGTCTGATTTCGCAGCAGCTACGAGTAGGCCCTCGACCAGTGGCAGCGTTATGGCCGAACCCCCACGCTTGGCGCGGTTGCGTCCCCGGGCATGGTCGACCAGGATGCGGCGCATTAACTGCGCCGAGACTGCGAAGAAGTGCGCGCGGTTCTGCCATCGGACATTCCTTTGATCAACCAGCCGAAGATATGCCTCGTTGATTAAGTCCGTCGTTTGGAGAGTGTGGTCAGCGCGCTCACGGCGCAGGTAACGGGCCGCTAAGCGGCGCAATTCTCTGTAGACCACAGGGATTAACTTGTCGAGTGCCTCACGGTCCCCCTCGCTCCACTCGATAAGCATCTGGGTGATCTCTGGTCGTGGCGGATCTGTCATCGCTTGTTCTTTTTGAGGACTGGGCATTGATTCCGTGTCGCCAGGAGAACAGGCAGCCTTTGATCTCGTGTTGTAAGGCTCCCGCGTGAAACCCAAAAAATTTGCGGCCAATTTCGGTCTTATTGTCGCGTTAACAGGTTGAAGCGGTTTTTACTTTCTGGCAAATCGAAGGAGAAACGAAAATGAACTCAAAGACCGAAAAGCTTATCATGCTGGTCGCCCTCGGGTTGACCTTTTGCTTGTCCTCGCTAGAACAAGCGGCATCGGCCCAATCTCCGATCGACGCTGTCTCTTCAGGTCGGCTGAGAGCAAAAACGGCAGAAGGCCGTCCCGGAGCTAGCTTTTGCAAACAAGCCAAGGGTTATTTCTTTGACACATTTGATCTCAGCTTTGGTGGCACGTCGGGGACGATCACGAATGGGGGAATCTTAAACGGAACGACAGAAACCGTCTACAACCCCGCGGCTGTCTTTACCCCTGACCCGAACGTTGTCTCCTACATTGCTGAGCTGACTATTACGACTGAACAAGGCCAGCTGAAGACCAGCAATGTGTACATTTACAGTTTCGCAACGGGACTCTGGACGGCCATGGGACACATCAATCCCGAGACCAGCACAGGAAGATTCGCCGGAGCGACGGGCATACTTTACTTCAACGGTAGCACTATTGGTGCGCTTCCCGATGAGTCCTACCCATCGGAGGTGAACGGCAAAATCTGTTTCGGAGTCGAGTAGCGAACCGATCCGAGCGGTAATGCCCGGTAGTTAATCTATCGGGCACTATCTTATGACGGGGACCAGCCGTTCAATTTCCGGAAAGCAGCTTCACAACATCACCTCGAGGGTAGGGGTCTTTGGGTTGCTGCGATGATGATCAGGAGAGACCCCGCGTCCTCCTGGAGACAGCAGTTACAAATGATTGATTTGCCACAACTGCGCGGACACGAGCAATTCTTAGCGCATAGCCAAACAGCTCAAATTCATCCCACACATCCTTCGTCTCGCCTACCAAACATTTTTAACCTACTTGCAGGTCAAGCACTTGATGCTTCGGCGGCGAATCTTTGAGCGTGCTGAAAGCGACGCTTCAATCTGTGGCCCGCTTATTGCTCAGTGAGCGTTACACGAATGTGTGGCACTTCCGATCCGGGGAGGTGCAAATTTAATTACGAGCCTGGGGATTAAGCCCGCAGAGATCAGATCACAATCTGCGGGCTTGGAATACATTTGATAACGGTCGTTTAGTTTCCTTACGCGTGTGGGAATCGTTCTCTCAATCCGATACTGCGATTCTGCGACAAGGTAATTCTAAATAGTCAGTATCCCCCCGGTTCATGCGTTCATGGCGGCCATGAAAGCGCGGAGCTGTTTATGACTAGGTTACAGATGTGACCTAAGAACTGGCTAAAACTTTTACGGCTTGACCGCTCCCAAAACACGGCGAGCCGCTTTATCTCAGGAGTTCCCTTGATGAGAATTCATCGCCCCTCTCGCTTTGCGTCTGTCTGTCGTACCGGCCATCGTCTACCGCTCTCCAAAACCTTTAAGCTAAAAAGCAGACGAGCACGTTCTCTTGCGCTCCTCGGCTTAGTTGCGGTGGCAACTACTGCGTTGGCTTCGACAGTTTCCTCAGCTGGATCGTTGGGACAGTTGATTCTCAGCCTTGGTTCGAGTAATGGCGGGGGCAGCGTGTCACTACACTCACAACCGTTGGCGGCGTTTCCCAATTCGATGTCGATGGTGGCAGTTCCGCAATCGAGCACGGCGATGGCGGTTGAGCGGCGCGGACATACCGCGACAAAACTTGGCGACGGTCGCGTGCTTATTGTCGGTGGGGAGAATAGTGGTGGCCTGATCAGCCAAAGTGAAATTTTTGATCCAACCGCTGGCACATTCTCACTCGGAGCAAACTTAAACAGCTCCCGCGCTGACCATAGTGCGACGCGGCTGGCTGATGGACGTGTGCTGATCGCCGGCGGCCGCGGGGCAACCGGCACGTTGACTACAACAGAAATTTTCGACCCTGCGACTGGCGCTTTTGCAGCCGGTCCGGCAATGAGCGTCGCGCGTTCAGGTCACAGCGCGACGCTTTTTGCTGATGGGCGCATTCTAATCGCGGGGGGCGAGGCGAATGGTAGTGCGGAAATCATCGACGCTGCATTGAGCAGCTCGACTGCAGCAGGTTCCATGAGCGTTGCGCGGTCGATGCATTCGGCTGCGCTACTGCAGGATGGTCGAGTGCTGATTGTTGGTGGACGGGACGCCGGCGGTAGTGAACTTTCATCGGCTGAGATCTTTGATACGCCCGCTGGTACTTCTTCTTCGGTTGATAGCACGCTGAAGGTTGCGCGTGTGCGTGCACACTTGCGCGTTTTGTTTGATGGTAAGGTGCAGATCATAGGCGGCAGCAACGATGGCTCGATGGAGATTTACGATCCCCTCGTCGAAACCATCGGCGCCTACGCCCACGTCATTCCGGAAACGGATACTTGCGTTGGCTTGCCTGCACAAATTCTGACTTCGCAGACGCGCGCGGCGCTGTTCCACAACGGCCAAACGGATCCACTATTCGACCGTAGCGGCCACACGATTACTGAAATAAATGGACAAGCGTTGGTGCTTGGCGGCGCCAACAGCGGCGGCGCGGTACTCAATTCGTCTTCGGTTCTTGCCAGCTCGTCTGCCTCAATCACCACCGACAAGTTGGATTACGCGCCGAGTGAGACGGTTTCTATTTCCGGTCGTGGCTTTCAGCCAGGAGAAACCGTCAGAATCAAGATCCACGAAGACCCACACACACCTCAGGAACGAGGATTCGATATCGTTGCTGACAGCGATGGAAACTTCGCCGGAACCTATCTGGTCCAAAGCTACGATCTCTACATGAAATTTATCGTGGGCGCGAGAGGATTGTCTTCTGGGTCGACCGCACAAACGACGTTCACGGATGCTTTCAAAGCGGATTTAGAGGGTCAGTCAGCTGTGTCTACTGTCAACCAAACCGGCACAGGCACCTGGATCGCGGGCAACCTCCAGAACTGGCAGGAGCAGAGTCTTATCCCGCTAAGGGTACACATGACTGGTGGCCCCATAGCCAATCAACCCATCACAGTCCAGTTCGATCACACAAAGACGCAGGGAGGTTCTATTACTCCAGGAATTCAGAATCTCACGAATTTTGCTACGTCGGCTGGGGTAACGATGACTACACCAGTCCTCTCAGCGCCAGCGGGCCAGGACTCATGGTCTTACACGTTCAGCGTAACTCTGAGCGGTAGTACAGGGGACGTCAATTTCAACGGCATCATGGCGGTGGGAGCTAACAACTTTAGCGGCAGTTCGCTCGCGTTAAGTGGTACTCCGGCACTTGGCACTCTGCAGATATCCAAGCCGGCGCCGATTGGAACAGCGGATCTATCTATAACCAAAACCGGGCCCTCCACCGCGAACCCAAGCCAAACAGTAACTTATACTCTTAGCTACCTAAACAAGGTTACATCCCCAAACATAGCGGGTAACACACAAATAACCGACACGGTACCCGTGGGACTCAGTTACGTACCAAGTAGTTGTACTGGCGGGTGTTCTTTCGATTCCCTAAGTAAGACTCTCACGTGGAATCTTGGGGCGCTTGCAATTGGCGCAAGCGGCTCAGTTACATTTCAAGCAACGGTTACCGCTGCAGCAGGTACGACGGTCACCAATACCGGATTAATCCAGAGTTCTGCTGCAGACCCTAACCTTAACGATAATGATTCATCAGTTTCGACGAACATCACATTGGCCTGCACCGCACCAAACGTAACAACTCAGCCAACCAGCCAGACAGTCACTTACGGCGCAGCAAGCGCAAGCTTTACAGCTGCCGCTGGTGGCAGCCCAACACCAACCGTCCAGTGGCAAGTCCAAATCGGCGGTGTTGGTTCCTTCACAAACCTATCGAACGTCGCGCCCTACAGCGGTGTGACAACTGGCACTCTGACAATTACCAGTCCAACGGTTTCGCTCAGCGGTAACAAGTATCAGGCGGTCTTTACCAACACCTGCGGCGGCACGCAGACAGCGACTTCAAACGCCGCGACGCTGACGGTTAACCCGAAGAACCTGACGATCAGTGGCGCGCTGGCGCAGAACAAGATCTACGATGGCACGACTACAGCTACCGTAGACTTCACCGGCGCCTCGCCGGTGGGTGTGGTTGGTGGCGACACGGTGAACATCAACAGCTCTGCCTACTCGGCGAACTTCAACACCAAGGACTTTGGAACCAGCAAGCCGGTGACGGTTACGGGTGTAACGCTGTCTGGGGCGCAGGCCGGCAACTACACAGTCTCTCAACCGAGCGGCTTGACGGCGAACATCACGGCGAAGGCGCTGACTGAGACTGGGCTGAGTGCAAGCAACAAGATCTATGACGCGACGACGACGGCGACATTGACTGGGACGGCGGCGCTACTAGCGAGCGAGGCAGGGGGCAGTGGCACAACTTCAGATGGCAAGCCGTACACGGGCGACACGGTCACGATCACGGGCACACCGACGGGCACCTTTGCGAGCAAGGATGTAGCCAACGGGATTAGTGTGACCGTTGGTGGGACGTCGCTGACGGGCGCCCAGGCAGGCAACTACACACTGACGCAACAGACCGGACTGATTGCCAACATCACGGCGAAGGCGCTGACAGTGTCGGGCCTCACTGCCAACAACAAGATCTATGACGCGACGACTGCGGCGACGCTAAGTGGAACCGCGGCGCTACAAGCATCAGAAGCGGCCGGGAGCGGAACGACCGCTGATGGCAAGCCATACACGGGCGACACGGTGAGTATAGGTGGGACGCCAAGCGGTACGTTCGCGAGCAAGGATGTAGCCAACGGGATCGCCGTGACTGTGACCGGCAATACGATCAGCGGGGTGCAGGCAAGCAACTACACGCTGGCGCAACAGACCGGACTGACAGCTAACATCACGCCTAAGGCACTGACGGTGTCGGGGCTGAGTGCGAGCAACAAGATCTATGACGCGACGACCACCGCGACTCTGAGCGGGACAGCCGGGTTACCAATAGCGGAAGCGCCAGGTGCCGGCACGACTGCCGACGGTAAGCCATACACTGGCGATACGGTGACTGTAGGCGGGACGCCAAGCGGTACGTTCGCGAGCAAGGATGTAGCTAGCGGCATTGCGGTGACGGTGAGCGGCAATACGATCGGCGGGGCGCAGGCAGCTAACTACACGCTGACGCAACAGACCGGACTGACGGCGGACATCACGCCGAAAGCATTGACGGTGTCGGGACTGACAGCTAACAACAAGGTGTATGACGCGACGACCACAGCGACTCTGAGCGGGACAGCCGGGTTACCAATAGCGGAAGCGCCAGGTGCCGGCACGACTGCCGACGGTAAGCCATATACAGGCGATACGGTGACTGTAGGCGGGACGCCAAGCGGTACGTTTGCGAGCAAGGATGTGGCCAACGGCATCGCGGTGACGGTGAGCGGCAATACGATCGGCGGGGCGCAGGCAGCTAACTACACGCTGACGCAACAGACCGGACTGACGGCGGACATCACTACTAAGGCACTGACAGTGTCGGGGCTGAGTGCGAGCAACAAGATCTATGACGCGACGACCACCGCGACTCTGAGCGGGACAGCCGGGTTACCAACAGCGGAAGCGCCAGGCGCCGGGACCAGCAGCGACGGCAAGCCATACACGGGCGACATTGTGAGCGTGGGCGGGACGTCGAGCGGCACGTTTGCGAGCAAGGATGTAGCCAACGGCAGTGCGGTGACTGTGACCGGCAATACGATCGGCGGGGCGCAGGCAAGCAACTACTCGCTGGCACAACAGACCGGACTGACGGCGGACATCACGCCGAAAGCACTGACGGTGTCGGGGCTGAGTGCCAGCAACAAGACCTATGACGCGACCACGGCCGCGACGCTCAGTGGAACGGCGGGGTTACCAATAGCGGAAGCGCCAGGTGCCGGGACCAGCAGCGACGGCAAGCCATACACGGGCGACATTGTGAGCGTGGGCGGGACGTCGAGCGGCACGTTTGCGAGCAAGGATGTAGCTAACGGCATTGCGGTGACCGTGACGGGCAATACGA
>JBPCNX010000050.1:0-25549 GCA_051000815.1 Pyrinomonadaceae bacterium | reverse complement strand
CGGCTCGCACCTTTGCTCCACGCTTCCTTCGGACCTTGCCTCGCGACAACGCCCTTGCGCTTTGCTATCCTTCACCTCCATCAGGTTGGCGAGGGACTTTCACCCTCAAGTCGTCGAACATGCTCGGCACACGCTATTTTCATTCGTCCGCTAACGCGGATTGATTGAGATAATCCACAAGGAGCGCCCTTTAAGGATGAATATTAAGGCTTATCTCAGCCGGCTTCAGTACAGCGGTCCGACGACGCCTAACGCTGAAACGCTTCTCCAGCTACAAGTCGCGCATCTCCAAACAGTTCCCTTCGAGAACTTGAGCATTCATGCAGGCGAACCCATCGTTCTCGAGAATGACGCTTTGTACGAAAAGGTCATCACCCGTCGTCGCGGTGGCTTTTGTTATGAGCTCAATGGCCTATTCGCAGCTTTACTAAGATCGCTGGGCTTCAAGGTCGACATGCTCTCAGCGGGTGTCGCAAACGACAAAGGCGGTTTCGGCCCTGATTTCGATCACATGGCGTTACTAGTTAAGGCGCCGGAAACGGCTGCGGTGAGCTGGCTTGCAGATGTTGGCTTTGGCGATTCGTTCAGTGAGCCGCTACTCCTCGATAATCGAGACGAGCAACGCCATGGGGAACGTTCCTATCGCATTGTCCCCGACGGCGAACACCTGATACTTATGCAACGGGAACGCGATGCCGACTGGAAACCACAATATCGTTTCACGCTTGAACCTCACATCTACTCTGACTATCAGGAGATGTGCCACTATCATCAAACCTCGCCGGAATCGCATTTCACCAGGGGGCGTGTCTGCACTCGGGCGACGCCGGAAGGACGAATCACCTTGAGCGGAATGCGCTTTGTCACAACCATACCAGGCGGCCGCCACGAACGAACGTTGCCGGATGAAAATGCGTATGAGCAGTTGCTGCGTGAGGAGTTTGGAATCGACATGAAACGCAGCGCCGCAACCGACTAAGAAGTTCGGAGTGCGAAGTGCGGAGTGCGAACCCCGGAATCCAAACTCGAAACTTTTAGTTCCCGGTTCCCCGCAAATGCAAGTCGAGGAATTCGAGAATCGCTTTGTTTGCACGAATCTCGTTCGCTTTCTTGGTGAAACCGTGCCCCTCGTTGTCAAAGACAACGTATTCTACCGGCACGCCGCTCTTTTTAACCGCTTCGACAATTTCGTCTGACTCCGGCTTGATGACCCGCGGATCATTGGCTCCCTGTAAAACGATCAGGGGGCGGCGAATTTTGTCAGCATGGAAAAGCGGCGAGACCTCTTTTAGCATCTCGAGCTGAGTTGCCGGATCGCCAATCTCCTTGTAAAGAGATTTGCGGAACGACTCCCAATACGGCGGAATCGACTGTAGCGTCCGGACCCAGTTTGAAACACCGAAGATGTCTACGCCCACGGCGAATTCCTCGGGCTTGAACGCGAGAGCCGCCAGCACCATGTAGCCGCCGTAACTGCCGCCCATCACACCGATCTTCTTCTCGTCCACCCAGCCGAGCGATTGCAAATACTTCTTTGCCTCAACCACGTCCCACAACGGCTCTCGTCCGTGTTTGCGATCGTCAGCGACAAAAAACGTCTTCCCGTAACCTGACGAACCGCGATTGTTAACATCAAGCACCGCGTAGCCATGGTTGACGAGAAACTGCACCTGCGCTTTGTAGCCGCGCCGCGCCTGACCTCCCGGGCCGCCGTGAACCAGCACCAGTGCCGCAGCTTTGTTCGCAGCGCTTGCCTGATGCGGTTTGTAGAGAATTGCCGGAACCTCCATCCCGTCGAAAGACTTGTAGCGAATATTCTGAGCTTCCACCAAATCCTCCGCACTGATTGCCGGATTGAGACTGTCAGTCAGTTTCGTTGCCTTTCGAGTGGCAAAGTCGTAGAGATAGAGATTCGCGGGCGAGCGGTCGCCGTTAAGGTAAAAAGCCACGCGCGACTCGCTGGGTGAAATGGTGACGCCGGTGATGTCGCCGGCGGGCAACTTCGGCAGCGCCACTTCTTTGCCGGTGGCAGTGTTATAAATCTTAATCACAGTGCGCGCGTCCTGATTGATCACCGTCACTCGATACTTCCCGTCGCGCGAAAAATAAGTCGTCCAGATGTCCCACGGCGCCTGCTCCACTGCTTCCGACTTGCCCATGGCCAGGTCGTATCGCTTCAGGTACTGGAACTCGCCGCCTTCATCCGTCGTGAAATAAAGGAACCGCGACTGGGGATCGAAGGATTGAGCATTGAACGCAATCTCTCCCTGGTGCGCCGTAATCTTTTTCATCCCTTTTGAGCGCGTATCGAAAAGAAAGATGTCGGCGTCAACAGAAGAATTACCCGGCTTGTTGAAGGCGAGATAGCGGCGGTCGTTCGAAATGTCGGCTAGATCATAGCCCGCCTCATCCTTGAATACGAGGGTCGGTTTCATGTCGGCCAGATTCATCTCGAACACATCGAAGAACCGCGCGTCACGCTCGTTGGTAGAATAAAAAAACGATTTGCGATCGTGACTCCAGCCTACAAAGTTGGCTTTCGTCTTGTCGCCAGGGGTAAGGTCATGTTCGGCGCCATCAGCGCCACCGAGATAAAGGTGGTTGTTTTCATTTCCCCCTCGATCATAGGTGTAAAGAAACCTGGAATCGTTGGGAAAGTAGGAAACGGCAAAGGTGCTTTCTTTGGTTGAGTTGGTTAGTTGCTTTGCCTCACCGCCCGCAACGCCAACGGTGTAGACGTTAAAGATCCCTGTCTTATTGCTGTGAAAGAGAATTTGTTTTTCGTCTGGCGAAAAGGAGGCTCCTCCGATACGCACCGTGTCCATGAACTGCTCTATCGTGTACTGACGCGGTGTTCGTGAAGATGCCGATTCTGCCGGTTGTCGCGGCTTCGCTGTAATTGTTTTCTGAGCGAATGTGCCCGCGCCGGGTAGACTAACTGCAACAAGCATTGCGAGAAGCAGCCCGGACTTTGCAGCGTTCCGTCTAAGACGAACCAGTAAACGCATCAAGCGATTTTCGGGGAGCGCGGGAGTCTCGCCGGCAACGCGCCCGCAGGTGCGGGCGACTGCGAAAACAATCTTGTTCAGAGGTGTATTCGACTTCATAAACTCTTCCTTTCAGGGCTGCACGGATTTTCTTAATTTCGCGATGGCTTAAGAAGATGGACTTAAGCGCGGCCTGCCGGGTGACTCACCGGCCCCGTCTGTTATAACGTTTGGTTAGAACGTACAATCCGTCTGCTAAGTTTCAAGCAATCCCGAGTCCGTGTCCAGCATTCCAACATCGATATCTAGTGTGTCCAGGGTCGTTAAGAGTAAACCCACCAAGTGATTTTCGGGCAGCGCGGGCGTCTCGCCCGCAACGCGCTCGCGAGCGGGGATTATTTCGATTCGGTTTTCGCGCTTCGCGCTCATTGCGCGCGAGACGCCCGCGCTTGAGTCAATAGCATGTGAAAGGAAACAACTCTTGAGTTCAAATCGTTAAAGAGTTAAGGATTGGAAGGACATCATGCACTGTCCCAACTGCGGCACCAAGACGTCCAGAGAGCAAAAGTTCTGTCGCTCGTGTGGGCTGGAACTGGAAAAAATCGCGCAGTTCCTGGGCGAACAACTGCCAATACAGCTGGACGAGAGTCCGGACGCACGGAAACAAAGACTCGAGCGCCTTGGTGTCGCAGCGTTTAGTGTGTTCGCCGCGGGAGTTCTGGGAATGATCCTTTACGGAGTGGTTTACAAAGTGATTGTCGTTCAGGGTCGAACCTTCGAAGGACTCGCCGTTCTGGCGTTCTTAGGTGTCGTTGCGAGTGGAATACTGGCGGCGTTTCTCTTTGCCCAGGCTAACGAAAAACCAGCGAGGCGTTTCCCCGTGCCCTTGCAAACATCTGTCGCCGGCGAACCGGCAAGGGCATCTCTAACAGAAGGAAAGGTCCAACCCTTGCCGAGCGTAACCGAGCGTACTACTGAGTTGTTGCCGGCGGAACCCGACTCCCGATCTCCGACAAACACGCGGGAACTGTAACTCTGCTGCTCTCTTTGGGACTCTGCCCTTTTGATGCTGAGCTAATTCATCTACCTCCAAGCTGCATTTCATGCCATGGCGCAAAACAATCTTCCTATTGCCTGTAGCCTGACTGACACCCAACTTCAGCAACGCCGTCGTGAAGTATTGTTGAAGGCCAAAACTTCAATAACCGGCGTTCAGGAACTCGAGCAGGGGTTCAGCTACCAGTTTTCGCGGAGTCCGGAACGAATCGCACAGCTCGCCAGTCTGGTTGGCTGGAACACCAATGTTGTCCCTTCCTCAAATTCCGTCTTACGGTTGAACCTGGCAACGGCTCGATCTCTTTAGAACTGACAGGACCGGAAGGCACAAAAGCATTTCTAACTAGTTTATTTGGGTAACGAATAGTTGCGCGGCCGTTGGGCCAACTCCCAATTAGCGACATTTACGTTTTTGCGGTAGTTTAACAGGAAACCGATCTTCGAAATCGATCTTGCAGGAGGAACCATGAAACGCAGCGCAGCCGCGGAATGGAAAGGCGGATTGAAAGATGGCAAGGGGACCATTTCAACTGACAGTGGCGTCCTTACAAATACGCAATACTCATTTAGCACCCGGTTTGAAGATGGCAAAGGAACAAATCCCGAAGAGTTGATTGCGGCAGCCCACGCCGGATGTTTCTCAATGGCACTTTCAGGACAACTTGGTCAGGCAGGGTTAACCGCGGAGAGCATTCGCACGACGGCAAGCGTCAAGCTTGAAAAGACTGACGCCGGTTTTGCCATTACCTCAGTAAATCTGGACGTTAAGGCAAAAATACCCGGAGCCGATCAGCAAGCCTTTGAAACGGCCGCAAACAATGCCAAAGCCGGCTGCCCCGTATCGAAGGTCTTGAAGGCAGAGATTACGCTGACCGCCAGTCTTGAACCATAAGAGCCTCTTGAGCTAAGCATAACTGCGAACACTACCCCCCACTGCGGTGGTTAATTCCGAGAGGAATCATGAGCCACTTTTTGACTTTCGTCCTGGTCGCACCTGATGAAGCGGACATCGAACACCGTGTTAATGATCTCGTCGATCCCTACTTTGATCGAGAATCGGCAGAACGCCCGGAAGAACAGATCAAGTGTGATGGCTTTGTAATCGGCGGGCGCTACGACCGGGAAATATTCGGCGTCGCACCTATGTACAACCTGACGCCGCCGGAGTTTCAGAAACGATACGGACTCGATGTAATCAAAATTGAAGACAACGTGCGCCTAGCTCCTGACGTGCCCATAGAGTTGATTCCCTACTCGATAGTAACGCCGCAGGGTGAATGGTTCGATTGCATGGCTCATGAGGATTGGCCGGGAAAGGTGCAGGAATTATTGAACCTGTACTCCGAGTATCTTGTAGTCGCTGTCGATTGCCACTACTCAAATTCGTGAATAGTGAATCGTGAATTGGAATCCCGATTCGCGACTCACGATTTCACAATTAACGATTCAAAATTAACGATTCAAAACGATGAAAGCTCTTGAATTGCTAGCTGACCTGAGTCGACACACGGAATGGGCGGATGCCACCGTATGGCGCGCAGTCTTAAGTTCTCCGGCGGCAACAACTGACCAGCGCATTCGCGACTGGCTGCACCACATCCACATGGTCCAGCATGCATTTATCAATGTGTGGCGGGGTCAAGAGCACTCGGCAAACGCCGGTAGTGAGCTCGGGCTGGTTGAACTTGCTAACTGGGGACGCGAGTACCATCAACTCGCTGCGGAACATCTGGCCGCGTTGAATGAAGACGATCTCGATCAGCCAATGAACATGCCCTGGGCGAAATTCCTGACAAAACACCTGGGCCGCGATCCTTCGGGAACAACACGTGGCGAGACCATCATGCAAGTTGCTTCACACAGTACTTATCACCGCGGTCAGGTCAACGCTCGGCTGCGCGAACTTGGTGAGGAACCTCCCTTGACCGACTTCATCGCCTGGATTTGGTTTGGGAAGCCTGCTGCGGAATGGCCTACTAACCCCTGAACTTCGTACGATCCTCGGTGGTGGAATAGGAAGGATTCAGACGCAGTGGCGGGTTAGTCGCGTTTTCTTCGTGTCACTTCTCTTGGTTTCGTAAATCGCTCTCTCTTCCGGCCGAACCAATCGCCCACGGAGAGAAAAAACGACGCTAGGCGCGTTGAACTGGAACCTGGGTTTCGGCGTCGCACATCTTTCTGAAACATAGCCTTTGCATCCGGTCGTACAATCCTCATTGGAGGTAGTTTGGCGATGTACTGTCCCCAATGTGGCGCACAAAATAGCGACGACACGAAGTTTTGCCGCGCGTGTGGAACGAACCTTCAAGTCGTCAGTCTCGCCTTATCGAATCCGGATCAGCTTGTAGCCGCTGCCACCGGGCACAAGGGAAAAGATTGGTTGACGAAACGCCGTGAAGGGATATCAACCCTCATTAAGGGCAGCGGCCTCATAGGAGCATCACTATTGGTTGCAGTCGCGCTAGGTGTGTTCAGCAATACGAACGATTGGATCTTTGTCTGGTTAGGACTTGCCAGTTGGATGGCTTGCTGGGGAATTATACTCTGGTCTCAAGGCATTAATGCATTGATCGAATCGCGGTTTTTGCGTGGCGAGTTGGGTGTAGTATCAGACCAGACGGCAAAGATTACCCACGAGTTGGCGGCGCGAGAACCAGTACCGCTTCGTCAACCCGACTCGGAAGCTTCCGCCACCCCCAAACTGCGCAGTTCAGCCAGTGTGACTGAACATACAACGGAACTGCTGAACAAATAACACACCCCCCGGCTGCTCCATGCTCTTTGATCCGGACCAGGTAGATGTTCGAGTCCGACAAAACAGGTGGCTGAGACTCTCCACGAATCAACACGAATCGGCACGAATAGAGAAAGTGCCGGCCATTCGTATTCAGATTCCGACTTTTCGCTAAAAGCGCATCTTGTCACTTTGCGACGCCACTATTCGTTTCCATTACTAGACGAAACCCGGCACACGTTTCCGGAGGGGTTATGAGCGAGGATGAAAAGGCCATTCGCGACCTGGTTGCAGAGTGGCACCGCGCCACAGCAAAAGGTGAACTTACGGTGATACTGGAATTGATGGCCGAGGATGTGGTGTTTCTGCTAGCGGGCAAGCCGCCGATGCGCGGACGCGACGCTTTCGCAGCAGGATTCAAAGCCGCGTTTCAGCAATTTCGCATCGAATCAAGCAGTGACATTCAGGAAATTCAAGTGAACGGGAATTGGGCTTACCTCTGGAACTCTCTTACCGTGACTATGACTCCACGCCAGGGTGGATCGCCACGAAGTCGCACCGGCAACGTGCTCTCGGTACTACGAAAACAAGCGAATGGAGCATGGGTGCTGTTTCGCGACGCGAATCTGCTTACTGACGAACCTGAATAGCAAAGCAGGTTCCCACGTTATGGTTAGTGATCATCCAAAGCCACGCGCTTTTTGAGTCGCCGAGACTGAGACTTGAGAACATGGAAGACAAACAGCAAGCAACGCCACGCCCGAACAGACGAGGTTATCTCAATCCTCAAACCGTGAGAGCCGTTTCCTTCTGGACGACGAGCGCCTGCATTCTGGTTGCTGTCGTGGCTTCACTCCTCGCCATCTGGCAATTTGCCGGAACCGATATTCTTTGGCGCACGGTGGCTACATGTGTGGTAATCGGCGGTGGGACGGTGGCGTTCTACGTAATCAACGTCCTCTTTGATAAGAGCACTGACTAGAATTTGTCCAAAGTCCAAGGTCCAACGTCCAAGGTCAAAAATCCCGAGTTGCTAAGTGGACTTTGGACTTTGGACCGGAATGCCAGGAACGGAGAGAATAATTGGATTGCCTGAACTTACTTCCTTGCCGCCTTTGCGAGAGTGCTTGAACGCTGCTTGATCGGCACCAGCGCCTCAAAATTTTTGTAAATCTGCAAATACATCTGCGTCTCGCGCGGGATTAAGACTCGCCAACTCGAGCCGCCGCGGCGGAGATACTGCGGCAACCGGGCAGCGTTTGAATTGTAGCCCGCTGCCAGCAATTCGGGTTGCGTGGCGAGTTTTTCGCTAAGTGCATATTGAACATCCTCATTCGCGGCCAGGTCGTTCCAGGTGTCATGCATGTACAGCAACATCGCCTGAAGCGCGTTGGCATGGGTCCGCATACCAACAACAAAGTCGGGAATCAAACCGACGCTGGGATGGCGCTGCCTCATGAGGTTATAGGCCCAGGGAATCATCTGCACCATGCCGCCCGCCCCGGCAGAACTAACCGAGTAACGATAAGTGTCAAGCTGATTCAAGGCGAAGAGCGTATAGATTTCCTCAAACAAGGCCGCTCGATTCTCCATGCGGAAACGATCGTGATCGACGTGCTCAACCAAACAGAGACGCTCGGCAACATCCACGATTTGTGGCGAGATGTGGACTCCTTTTTCACGGAGCCGCTTGGCAGCAAAGTCCAACATTGTTCTGACGTAGAGCTGTCCCGAGCGGGCGAGATCCGGAGAAAGCAGTGCCGGATGGGCGGACGTGTAATAAGCAAGCTCGCGAAAGACTCCGCGCTTCTCAATGGGAAACTCAACCAGGAGCGGCATTAACGAATAACCAGCGGTATCGAAAACCGTGACGGCAGTATTGACGCCATTGGCGCGAACTATGCGCATGCTCACTGGCATACCCAGTGAAGTTGACATTGTCACTTCGGCGCTTTTCGTAAGAAACGTTTCCTTGGCGAGTGTAAGCTGATGAATCCGGTTTGTTCGTCGATCAAGGATCGCCAAAGTTACGAATTCGATCGAAGGAATCATTCCCACCGGCTTCGGGTGCGATTTGAACAGACGCTCAGCTTCCGCAATTCGGGCGCGAATCGACTGGGGCGAAAGATGAGCTAAGGGCTTCGAGGATTCCCCCGATTCCGGTTCGATACCGGCCAGCTCGATCGGCTCAGGCTGCGTCGCGGGAGCAGGCTTCGCTTCGCTGGGGGCTGGTTTCGCCACTTCCGGGTTCTGCTTTTGCGAAGTAGGCTGCTGCAGTGTTTGCCGATCCTGTGGGACGGACGCAGAAACAATTCTCGGCCGGCTTGCTCCTGAAGCTTGTTTGGATTGGGCCTGAGCACTAACGCCGGCCGCGAAGAGCAGCAGCGTCGCGAAAACGAGGGAAGGAAATTTCATAATTGAATCAACTCGCAGTTTGTAAAACTCCTCACCGGGGGGCGGCGAGTGTTAACTTAGATTCGCCGATGGTGCCTGGAGTTGTCAACGGAATTAGAAGACGAAAGGCAGGAGCCAGTAGTAAGTAGGCAGAAGGAAGAAGAGTGCGGGGTGCGAAGTGCGAAGTGCGGGGGTTCGGAGTTCGAGCGCGGAGTGGGGAGTGAGAAGTGCGGGGTTCGGAGTCGTGACATGAAAACCGAACTCCAAAACTCCAAACACCGAACCAAGTGTTCGAACTTCGCACTTCCACTTCGCACTTCCACTTCGCACTCTCCTGCCTACTGTCTCCTGCTTGAATCAATTAATCTCGAAACTCAGATTAACCACAGCAGTAATATCTTTATCGAGCGACGATGTGTCGTTCATGCCGCTGTCGGAGACATCGTTCGAATCAGCCGGCGTAATCTGCAGCACGCCCATGCGCGCCGTGCGCACGCTGCCGATACTGCTTTCGGTGCTCTCCGCAACTTTTACCGCGCGGGCCTTCGCGTCCTTGGCCGCTTCGGCAAGCATCGTGATCTTTTCTTCGCCGAGTTTTGTGTAGTGGTATTCGGGCGCCATTGACTCGAGCAGAATGCCCTGGTTGATTAACTCGGTCGCTTCGCGGGCAATCTTGGCGATCTTTTCTACGTCGTGGGAGCGAATTTCAAGCTCCTGGCGCAGCGAGTAGCCACTAATCTGCCCCGTATCCTGCCCATTACTGTCGCGAACGTGGAGAGTCTGCGAAGAAATCGAAGAGATAGTGATTTCATTTTCCGGAATGCCCTTGCCGACCAGGTAAGCCTTAACCCGCGGCACATTCTCGGACAAAGATCTGTAGGCATCAGCCAGCACAGGCGCCTGGTAGGAAACGCCGGCCTTCCAAATAACCAAATCGGATTTGATCCGCTTGCGCGCCGAGCCTGTAACGGTGATCGTCTGATCGCCCTGCTTTCCCTTGACGAACGCCAAGCCGCCAATGATAGAAGCAATCACCAAACCGATCGCCAGCGCCACACCTGCCCCAAATCCCGATCCGAACCTTTCGTTAGTCATATCCGGGGGACTCCTTCATCTAAGAATCAGGGTTGGACGATACAATGAATTCTTGAGACAACTCAAGAATTTCCTGAGCGCGGTGTGGGATCGTGGTTTCGAGGGTACCTGCTTGGTTGGCACAATGCTCAGAACGTATACTCCGTTCATCCATGGTTGGAATCTCGGTCTCCCCCGGTCTCACTAAGAGATTGAAAGGAATGTGCTATGTGTTTTTCAAAGCGTTGTTGGCTTGCGGCGGCGATGACTCTCATCGCTTGCGGAATATTCCTTGTCCAACATGCGTCCCTGACGTTAGCGCAAACCGCAACAGCTGGGGCTGCACAAAAGATGATTAAACCCCTTAGCTATCCCGCCGCGAAAAAGAGCGATCAAATTGATGATTACCACGGCGTGAAGGTAGCGGAGCCCTTCCGGTGGCTCGAAGATCTTGATTCCGCGGAGACGCGAAGCTGGGTTGAGGCAGAAAACAAGTTGACCTTTGGCTTTCTCAACGAAATACCCGCGCGCGCAAAAATCAAGGACCGCATGACTAAGCTTTGGAACTACGAGCGTTTCGGCGTGCCGTTTAGAGAGGGAAAGAACTATTTCTACTCCCGCAACAGCGGTCTGCAAAACCAGTCGGTGCTCTACACGGTCACTTCGCTCGATGGCCAGCCGGTTTTGCTGCTTGATCCCAACACTCTTTCAGCGGACGGTACGGTCGCACTCTCAGGAATGGCGGTGAGCGACGATGGCAAACTGATGGCCTACAGCCTTTCAGCCTCCGGTTCCGACTGGCAGGAGTGGAAAGTTCGCGATGTCGCGAGTGGCAAAGACCTGGCAGACATGATCAAGTGGGTGAAGTTCTCCGGCGCCTCATGGACACCTGACAACAAGGGTTTCTTCTACAGCCGCTACGACGAACCGCAAGGCGATTCTCTCAAAGGCACCAATTATTTTCAGAAGCTCTACTATCACAAGTTGGGAACGACTCAGGCGGAAGACTCGCTCATTTACGAACGGCCGGATCAAAAAGACTGGCTGTTCGATGGCAGAGTTACCGAAGATGGACGTTACGTCATCGTCACGGTTTTCCAGGGAACAGATACGAAGAACCGTGTCTACTACAAGGACCTGCAAGCCAATGACTCTCCCGTCGTCAAACTGCTTGACGGCTTCGATGCCGCGTACACGTTTCTTGGCAATGAGGGATCTCGGTTCTGGTTTCAAACGGATCTGAATTCGCCGCGGGGAAAGATTATCGCCATCGACATCACTAAACCTGATCGGGATAGTTGGCAGGTTCTGGTGCCTGAGGCAAAGGAGGCTCTTCAGAGCGTGTCGGTGATCAATCACATGTTTGTTGCCAATTATTTGAAGGACGCGCACACGCAGGTCAAAGTTTTCAATACCAACGGAAGATTCCTCCGTGAGGTGGCCTTCCCCGGATTGGGGACTGCCGAGGGCTTTGGCGGAAATGCCAAAGACAAGGAAACGTTTTATTCGTTTACTGGCTTCACCGCGCCAACCACAATCTATCGTTACGACATGGTAACGGGACAAAGCACCATCTTTCGCCAGCCAAGAGTCGATTTCACTCCGGGCGACTACGAAACCAAACAGGTTTTTTATGCGAGCAAGGACGGTACGAAAGTGCCGATGTTCATCACACATAAAAAAGGACTGAAGCTTGACGGCAACAATCCGACGTATCTCTATGGGTACGGCGGTTTCGCTATCTCGTTAACCCCGGCTTTTTCCGTTAGCAATCTTGTGTGGATGGAAATGGGCGGAGTCTACGCGCAGCCCAATCTGCGCGGCGGCGCCGAGTATGGCGAAGACTGGCACCAGGCCGGAATGAAACTAAGAAAGCAAAATGTATTCGACGATTTCATTGCTGCTGCGGAATGGCTTATCGCCAACAAGTACACTTCGACTCCCAAGTTGGCGATCGGCGGCGGGAGCAATGGTGGTTTATTGGTTGGCGCAGCACTGACGCAGCGACCAGATTTGTTTGGCGCTGCGCTACCCGCTGTTGGCGTAATGGACATGCTGCGTTTTCAAAAGTTCACGATTGGCTGGGCCTGGACCTCCGACTACGGCTCGTCCGACAACGCTGATGATTTCAAAGCGTTGTACGCCTACTCGCCGCTGCACAATATCAAACCTGGAAAAGCTTATCCGCCAACCATGGTAACCACAGCGGACCATGATGACCGCGTCTGGCCCGGGCACAGTTTCAAATTTGCGGCGGCACTTCAGGAAGCACAGGCCGGGCCGGCGCCGATTCTGATTCGCATTGAGACCAAAGCAGGCCACGGCGCGGGTAAACCGACTTCAAAGATTATCGAAGAGGCTTCCGACCGTTGGGCGTTCCTGTTGCGCGTTCTGAATGCGGAATAGACCTTAAGTCTCAAGTCTCAAGTCTCAAGTCTCAGGTCTCAGGTCTCATACCTAAAGTTTCATTCTCCGGTTTCACCTTCCGAGTCTCGGCGGAGGGCGGCAGACAAGTCTGCACCAACGACTTGGATTTTGAGACCTGAGACCTGAGACTTGAGTGTTAGTCCAGCCAGTCTCGCGTCAGATCGCACCAGAGCGCGAGGCCGCGCCATTCTTTGAAGCCTGAATAGTAGCGAGCGATCTTCTTATCACTAGCCTTCCGTCCGTTGTTACGCACCGTGCAAAACTTCGACCGGGTCCACGAGTCGAGAGCCAAACCATCATACCTGCCAAGCAGCTTCAGCACGTTTTCCGCCGCGTAGTTACCAACTCCCTTAACGCCCTTCATCTCCTTAATCAGTTCTGTGGTGGGCAACTTACTAGTGAGCCAGCCCTCGACATTCAGAGCACCTGACGCCACCCGATCCGCCAACTCTTTCAAATACCCTGCGCGGTAACCGGCGCGCACTTCCTGTACGTAGAATTTCTCAGGCATCAGGGCCATTGCTTCCGGCGTGGGAAACGTCCTTTGTCTTCCGCTTGATTCCCGCCCCAAATTTTCTACCAAACCTGTCACCATTTTGTCGGTAAGCGCCCACGAACAATTTGTCGTACAGATCATTTTTACCAGATCTTCAAAAACGGTCGGCGAACGCAGCATGCGCCCCGCTCCCTGGTCCGACACCCACGCAAAGTCGGGGTGAGCGTCCATCGTCCGGTAGAAAGACTTCATATCATCGTCAAGCCGCAGCATATGTCGTACCTGGGTGATGACTTTCTCCGTTGCCTTCTTCCCAATTGTCCGTGAAGGAACGATTCGCACTCCGCGTTTTGTTGCCGAAATCGAGACCGTTACAGGGGAGCTTTCACCAAGATCCAGTGTTCGCGTCAGAATCCAGCGTTCGCGGTCGATCGCGAAGGGCAACAACTCGCACCAGCCGTGACTGATGATGGTGCGCTTAAATTTAAATGTTGGAGGCGTAGAAATAGATATGAGCATGATGGCCTGAATTGTGGTTTGAAAAGAAGGAGAGATTACTGCTTATCAAAATCGATCAGATGAAAGCATGGATTGTAGCAGTTCCGCAAATCGCGAAAGTTTACCTCAAAGAATAATTGAGGCGATTTGCAGTGGCTCGATCAACGATGTGCTGATGAACGGTAACAGCGTAAGGGCAGACGATTCTTTGTCTTCTTGAGAAGGAGTAAAACGCAGGCGACGTATGCGGCGTTTCTCCATTCGTTCGACCCTGAAGCTCATTCCCTCGTAAGTCACTGTTTCGCCTTCACGCAATAACCGTCCTGCCAAAGCGAGCACAAAGCCGGCAAGGGTTGTGTAACCGCTATCTCCTGGAAGACCCAGGTGAAGCTGTCGGTTGGCATCGCGTACCGTGAGCATTCCGCTCAGTAGATACGTCCCGTTCGCTTCTCTCGATATCTGCGAACGTACCTCTTCATCGTATTCATCGTTGATTTCGCCCACGATTTCTTCAAGCAGATCTTCGAGCGTGATAAGACCTTCCATGCCGCCGTGCTCATCCACGACGATTGACAAATGCGCGCGGGCCGACTGCATTTGCTTAAGTGCTGAGCCAAGTCGAGCCGTCGCCGGAATAAACTTCGGCGCATGAAGCAACTTTTCCAACTCAAAGCGGTACGACTCCGTCTGATCCAGGTAGGGCTCCAGATCCCGTCTGAAGAGGACGCCGACGATATCATCCAGGCGCTCACGATACACAGGCAAACGCGAGTAACCCAATCTGCGAAAAGCCGCCTTGCTTTCCTCCAGAGTGGCAGTCAAAGGAATAGCGTCAACAGCCGTGCGCGGAATCATGGCTTCTCGAACCTCAGCGTTGGAGAATTCGAGGACGCTGTTGATTAGGTCTTGCTCGTCCCTTTCAAGATGTCCGCTACGGCGCGAGATGTCGATCAATTGGCGCAGCTCGTCCTGCGTGTAAACAGAGGCGTGTTCGCTGGATGGATGAAGTCCCAAAAGCCGTACGGTGCGGGTGCCCGCCCAGTCGAGAAGCCGGATGGGGTAATAAAACACTTTATAGAAAATTTGCATTGGCAAGGCGATGGCCAGAGCCGTCTTTTCTGCTCGTTCAAGGGCGATCGTCTTTGGTGCAAGCTCGCCAAGCACTATATGAAGAAACGTGATGATGCTGAATGCAACCGTGAAAGCAATGGTATGTAAAACAGTGTCAGAGACACGACCCTTGAGGGGAATCTCCAGCAGATGAGCAACTGCCGGTTCGCCAATCCAACCAAGTGCTAAGGAAGCCAGCGTAATGCCAAGTTGTGTAGCGGAAATGTAGGCGTTGAGATTATCGACTAACCCTAATAAAAGCTTTGCTCGCTTATTGCCGGTCGCGGCAAGAGCCGCGATGCGCGAGCGGCGCACTCCGACCAGGGCAAATTCAGAAGCCACAAAAAATCCATTAGCCAGGACAAGGAAAAGAACAGCAAAAATATTCATCACTTGAGACATACTTCATAATAGAGGCTCGACCTTCGACAGACAAAGAAGCGGAACTAGCTTCAATCACTACTGCAATGTCACACCTTTGTAACAATCTTATAACAGTGAGTTTGGTCGGATACTTGTATGCTTCAAATGCGGTCAAGCTGAGTATTGACAGCAGCGAAGGCAGAGGGCTAAACTCCACTCACTTGAAAATTGTATGGAAGGCTGTACTCGGGACGTCCCTAACACTTGGGAAACCTTGAGAGAAGAGTCGAACACGCGACTCTCAACAGCAAGTCACGGTGTCGTACGCACCGCTTCCGATCAATAGCCGGAGCTTTCCGGCGCCGTTCGTCGCCCCACCGGGCCAGTAGCAGGGCATCCCGGATGGGGCGATGTCGTTTTTGGAAGTAAACCCCTTCAACTACTAACTCAAAAGCCGCTGTGATGCTGGGATCGCGGGCGTCTCGCCCGCAGTGAGCGCGAAGCGCGAAAAAGATTGCTCTGAGTATCGCGCCTGACGGCGTGTTGCGGGCGGGACGCCCGCGCTCCCAGGATTCACAACTCAAAGTTTCAACTATCGAAGTCCACTGAAGCGACGTGTTTACTGATGGCACGCCCAAATTCAGCGGCCTTGATGTGTTCAGGGTGAACCGTATAAACGTCCAGTGCTGCACGATCGCGGAATACCGCGACGAGACCGGTATGATAAGAGCGCGGCAAATTCAGAACGTCAAAGCCGACTGACAGACTTTCGATAACCGGAATCGTTGCCGCCAGACCACGAAGCAAATCGATATGCGCCTCACGCACTTCCGCCTCAATGTCGTCGCGATATTTCCAGATAACGATATGTGTCAGCATTCGCCTAGTCTAAAGTCCAATGTCCAAAGTCCAAAGTCTGGTCTTCGTCCAGGAACGAAATCTGACCCGCCGCTAGACTTTGGACATTGGACTTTGGACTTTGGACGAACTCCGCTCGCACCACTTCCGGGTTACCTGATGCCGGTATTCGAACAGCCTCTTTAAACGTCTTTCGATTAACAACGGTGCCACAGCCTTACCAATGAACGCCAGAGGCGGTTCATATTCGATCTCATCTCGCAGGATGGCGCCCTCTGTATGTTCGGAGATTATGTGGCGGTGGCGCCAACTGCGAAACGGTCCCTCGACCTGAACGTCCTCGAATAGTTGTGGGGGTTCATAACGCGTGTGCTCGGCAACCCAGCGAACTTTGAAGGGGCCCAGAACTCGAGTATCAATAATCGCGCGCGACCCGATATCAGAAATCCTTGCTCTTTGAATCACGCGCACCGTTTCCCAGGGCGGCATAAGCTGCTCGAGTGCATTGTCCTGTTCGTGAAACGCGAAGACGCGTTCCGGAGCCACGCGGATGAGACTCTCTTTAATGAACTGCATCGGTTCCCGGTTTCTCGGGCTCACTCAGAAAGTGAGCTAGCAAGGGCGCGCGCGGGCTGACGCTGGTTTCCAAGCAGTCTTTCGCGCTTAGTGTTCCCAATCCGAGTTTTTGTGCAAACCCTTTCGTTGATCATCTTGTCCCAGGTAAGATTTCGATCCACCCAGACACACGAACAACACCAGGGTGGAGCTCTCGCTATTTCGATCCCAATTTACTTCAGGAATTTATCAAACCACCCGAGAGTTCGCTCGAGTGCGTCAACTCGATGTTGCGGTTCGCGCAACCCATGACCTTCCCGGGGATAGCGAACAAGCAACGTCTCCACACCCCGCCGCTTCAGCGCCATATACATCTCCTCCGCCTGCGTAATGTGTACGTCGTTGTCCTGCTCGCCGTGAATGAAGAGGGTCGGAGTCTGTGCTTGTTTGACATAACGGAGCGGAGACCAGCGCCAGAGCAGATCGTAGTCGTCCCAGGGAAACCCGCCAAACTCCGCGTGGATCAGATCCTGATAAAGCGATGTGGAATAAAAACTGATCAGGTTGCTAACACTCGCACTCGCCACGGCCGCCTTAAAGCGAGGCGTCTGCGTGATAATCCAGTTCGTCATGAAGCCGCCGTAAGAACCACCCGTCACGCCCAGACGATCCGGACTAATCCACGACTGTCTTCGCAGCGCTTCGTCAACGCCTGCCATTAAGTCGCTGTAGTCGCCGCCGCCCCATTCTCCCAGTGTACCGTCTGAGAACTTCTGACCATAACCGCTCGAGCCTCGCGGATTGAGGTACAAGACGCCATAACCGCGCGAGGCGTAAATCTGAAACGTCGCATTAAACCCCCAGCCAGCCATCCCGTGCGGGCCGCCATGAACGCTCAAGATCAGGGGATACTTGCGATCGGATCGCCAGCCGAGAGGCTTAAGTAGCCAACCTTGAATCTGCACGCCATCGAAACTCTTGTACTTGATCTCGATCGGTCCGCTGAGCCTCAACCCGCGCATTAAATCGTCGTTGTGTCTGCTTATCCTCTGCAGCACCGGGGGGGAAATTGCTGCCGCAGTCCAGACCTCGCCGGGGTGAAACGAATCGCCTAAGACGAATGCCACCTGGGAAGCCGGACGAGCACTTAGGCTGAAGCTTGATATTTGGAAGGGCCGGCCTGGAAGTGGGCGGTCGGGTCTTGGCTCCGAAGTTTCCGGGTGAGGGAATATTTCTCGCAACTCCTCGCCCTCATTTCTCGCAGCCCAGAGTTTTGTTTCACCCTCATCACCAGCGAGGAAAAAGATCTGACGACTGTTGCCGGCCCAACGTGGAGAACGCGCGCGGCGATCAAGTTTTCCGGCGACCTCGCGACGCTGGCCACCAACCGCATCGACCACCCAAACATGTGTGTCCTCCGCGATGCTGTCAATCGTTGTCACTTCGCGCTTCGTGGCTGTGTACGCGATCCACTTGCCATCGGGCGACCAGTTGGGCTCGTACTCACAACCTCTGGTCGAAGTGATCTGGCGCACCCCCCCGCGGACGTCCACTGCGAAGATATCGGAATTGTTGTTCGCGTCGGGATCAGTTTCGTGATTCGAAAGAAACGCGATTTCGTTGCCGTCGGCGCTGAAGCTGATTGCATGGTCGTAGAAAGGGCCGGAGGTCAATTGCCGCGGCTCAGGTCTGTTTAGGTCGACGATCCAAACGTGTGTACGCCGATTGTCCGAGAAAGACGTCCGCGACTTGTATTGGATGCGATCAATCACCCGCGGATCGGAAGATTTCGGGAGACTGTCAGCTTCGGGACGTTCTTCAATCGCGGAAATGTAAGCGATACGCTTGGAATCGGGAGACCAGTCGAAAGGTTCGCCAGCGTAAGACATGAAGAAGTTGGTGCTCTGAATCGGCGCGACCAATCGTGGTCTCGACCTGTTGACATCGGTTAGCCAGATTCCACTCTGTTCTTCATGCGTGGCAAGGAAAGCGATCTGCGAACCATCCGGCGCCCAGCGTGGAGTTGAGCCATTCCAGTTTGCGGGCAGCAGCGGGACCGGTTGACGGCGGACAGCGGGCCAGTCGCGAATTTGATCTTCCTCTGTGGTAGTTGGCGCCGGCGTGCTGGTAGGCGGGTTGCGATCCTGATCGGCTATCACCCGAGCAAGCCAGATAGTTGACCGAGTGCTCTCACCTTCAGTAATGGAAACAGTGTAAACAATCCAGTTGCCGTTGGGTGAAATCTGGGCATCGCCGACGGAAGCGACTCGCAGTATATCGGCGGGAGCCATGGCGCGGCGCGCCTGCGCCGAGCAGGTTATTGCCAGCAATAACGAGAGCGCAGTCGTTGAGGATAGTTTGTATATTTCCTTCATGATATTTCTTATGTGTGGTGCACTAATTTGATTTCTAAGTCGTTTTGTTTGCCAATGTCATCAAGGAACAATCCACGAAATCACACGAAAGATTAGTGTGATTTAGTTGATCGGTTTTTCCTTTGCCAGGTTAGCCCTTTCCGCGGCTTAATTTCGGAACCATCAGGATTCGAAGTATCACTTCAACTTAGCCAACTCTTCATTCAACAACTCCCAAACCTGTCTCACCTGCTCTTCTGTCGTTCGTATATTCCCGATCGACAATCGCAACGTCAGCTTCTCATGCAAACGCGTATGCGACAGCAACGCTTTCCCGGTAGCATTTACGCCGTGCATGATCGCTTCATTCAAAATATCGAGCCGCCGGTTTCGGTTCGCCTCGTCGCTCGCCTCAACTTCCGGACACGCGCGGAAACAGACTAACCCCAATGGGACCGGCGCCAGCAACTCCCATTCAGTCGCATCGTTAACCCATGAGGAAAACACCTGGGCCAGCCGGCAATGCTCCCGGATGCGCGACGCCAGGCCTTCGTGCCCGAAGTAGCGAATGATCATCCAGAGCTTTAATGCTCGGAAACGTCTTCCGAGTTGAATCCCATAGTCCGAGCCGCTGCGAACCTGTTCCTGCTCCGGTGTCTTCAAATACTCCGGCACTAAAGCGAAGGCCCTCCGCAAAAGATTCATGCGACGGCAATACAGAACTGACAGATCGAAAGGAGTGAATAACCACTTGTGCGGATTTACGGCGACCGAATCGGCGCGCTCGCACCCGGCAAGAATGTGTCTCAGCTCAGGCACCACCGCAGCCGAGCCCGCATAAGCCGCATCAACATGCAGCCACATTGCATTCTCTTCACAGACGGGCACGATTTCGGGCACCGGATCAATGCTGGAAGTTGAAGTGGTGCCCACAGTGGCCACGACACAAAACGGCAGATAACCTTTCGCCTTGTCCTCGGCGATCGCTCGTTTTAGCTCCGAAGTGTCCATGCGGAATTCCGCATCGGTAGAAATTTTCCGCAGCCCACGCTGGCCGAGTCCAAGCGCAATCACTCCTTTCTCGATCGATGAATGGGCTTGTTCCGAAACATAGACTCGCAGCAACGGCAAATCGTTCCGCCCACTCATTCCCTCTTCTCGAATGCGTAATTCAACGCCTTCACGCGCCGCGGCCATGGCATGCATGCTGGAAACAGACGCTGTGTCGTAGATGATGCCGCTGTAACCCTTGTCGAGACCCATCATCTGACGGAGCCAGTCCAGCGTTACTTCTTCGAGTTCGGTAGACGCCGGAGAGGTGCGCCAGAGCATTGCCTTGTTATCAAACGCGGCGCTGAGAAGCTCGCCAAAGATCCCTGGCGCTGAAGTGGACGTGGCGAAATAAGCAAAGAATGAAGGATGACTCCAGTGGGTCAAGGCCGGCACGATCAGGCGATCAACATCCGCAAGGATCTCCGTCATCGATTCGCCCTGTTGCGGCGCCGTGTTGGGAAGCTGGTTTTTCAGTTCTCCCGGCTCAATTTGCGACAGTACGGGCAACTCCTCAATCCGTTCGAAGTAGTCGCTGATCCAATCGATTAGCTCATGGCCAAAGCGGCGAAACTCCTCGGCATTCATGTCGCCGGTCGCTGGCGCATGTCCGTTTCCTGAATCACTCATGCGCGGCAGTCTAGATTAGGCTCGAGTTTAATTCCACGTTTTCATCGACTCGTATGAAAGCGGATCATTGCGGGCGAGACGCTCGCGCTCCAGCGTAACTGCGTTCTGCGGCTCGTTGCGGACGAGACCAATGCGCTCCAGGTAATTTGCAAAACCCTAACCGTATCTGATTTTGCGACTGGTTTTGATCTCGACACTCGACGCGAAATCGCTATAATCCTCTCGCCTTCTAGACCATCAGCGGGATCCCGGCCAGTTGTCCTTCCAGGGCAAAGACTCAGGGATAAGTTCCCCAACCGTATTAGCGTTTGCGTTAAGAACTAAGGCGCGGCTATCATTCAGGCCGTAAAATCCGTCTACCAGCAATGAGGGCGCGGGTTTGATTGAACCGCAATTAGCGCGATTCAAGTTCAACTCGGGCCCCCAAAATTCTAACTACTTGAATTTCTATTTGTGAGGACCCTATGAAACGCAGTCTACTAAGCCTAATCATAATCGTCGGTCTGCTAACCGCATCCGCGTGCCAACCATCAGGCACAGGTAGCGACAAAGTCAGAATCGGCGTCTTCATGTCGCTCACCGGGGACACCGCCAACTTCGGCATCTCGTCCACCAACGGCATTAAGATGGCTGCCGACGCAGTGAACGCCGCCGGCGGCATCAATGGCAAACAGATTGAATTGCTGGTGCAGGATGATCGCTCCGATGCGTCCGAAGCTGCCACCATCGTCACTAAGTTTGTGACACAGGATCAAGTGCACGCGATTCTTGGTGAAGTCGCCAGCTCCCGCTCGATCGCGGCGGCTCCAATTGCGCAGAACGCGAAGATTCCGATGCTCACGCCTTCCTCAACCAATCCGGAAGTAACAAAGAAGGGCGACTTCATTTTCCGCAGTTGCTTCATTGATCCCGTGCAAGGTGCGGCCATCGCCCAGTTTGGCGCAAAGACCCTTAACGCGAAGCGCGGCGCGCTGATGGTTGACCGCAAGAATGACTACTCTACCGGCTTGGAGAAAGTTATTAGTGAAGTCTTTACCAGACTTGGCGGGCAGATCGTGGTTACCCAGTCGTACCAGGCAGGCGATCAGGATTTCAACGCGCAAATTACTTCAATCAAGGGCGCCAACCCGGACGTGATTTTCGTTCCCGGTTACTACGGCGATGTCGGATTATTTGCGAAGCAAGCTCGTGATAAGGGCATTACGGTGCCGCTGGTTGGTGGTGATGGCTGGGACTCACCAAGCCTGTATCAGATCGGCGGCACGGCCCTCAACGGCTGTTATTTCAGCAACCATTATTCACCTGACGATGCCGACCCGATCGTGCAGAAGTTCGTCAACGACTACAAGGCACGCTTCGGTTCGGTTCCTGATGCCCTGGCTGCAACTGCGTACGACGCCGCGAACATCATGTTCGACGCGATCAAGCGCGCTAATTCGCTCGATGGTGCGGCGATTCGCGACGCTCTTGCCGCCACCAAAGAGTTTCCCGGAGTGACCGGAAAGGTAACCTTCAACGAAAACCGTGACGCCGTTAAACCCATCGTCATGATCAAGATCGAGGAAGGCGGAAAGTTCGTGGTGGCGGAACGCGTCCAGGTCGAAGGCGCGGCAATGCCAAGTACACCGGGCACTGCGCCACTGACAAACACGAACTCCTCGACTGAGTCGCCATCTCCGGCAACATCGGCGCCAGCAAACAAAAACGACCTGGCTGCACCAGCCCCCAGTAAAGCTGCGACGAGCCCGACTCCCTGAGTGCGGGGTCTTTCCTAATCTTTCACGCGTCGTTGTTTTCTGATCCCAGATTCCGGGTCACGCTATGAGTACGTTTCTTCAACAACTGATTAACGGCATCTCCCTGGGTGCGATCTACTCGCTGATTGCGCTGGGCTACACAATGGTTTACGGCGTGCTCAAACTAATCAACTTCGCCCACGGTGATGTCTATATGGTTGGCGCCTTTATGGGCTATTACCTGGCCAACGGTCTTGGCGCTCGCGGCGCCCAAGCCATTGGCATGAGCGGGGAGGGATTGGTAGCGCGCGGCCTGCTCGGGAGTGGCACCATGGAGCCGTCTCTCATTACGGCGCTTGTCGTAATGCTCCTGGCTATGGCCATCTGCGCCGCACTTGGTGTCATTATTGAACGCTTTGCTTATCGCCCCGTCCGGAAGTACTCGCGCCTGACAGCTCTGATTACAGCAATCGGCGTTTCGCTGCTGCTGGAGAACGGCGGCCAGGTAGTGTTCGGTGCTGATCCGAAGTTCTTCCCGGAACTTTTTAAGAAACGAAACATCGAGCTGTTTGGAGGAGCGAGCATTAATAGCGCTGACATAATTGTGCTGGTGATCGCGATAGCTCTGATGATCGCACTCCAAATCGTCGTTTTCCGCACCAAGACCGGACGGGCAATGCGCGCCGTCTCATTTAATTTACAGTCCGCCAAGTTAATGGGGATTAACACGGATCGCATCATCATGTTCACCTTCGCTCTGGGCTCCGCGCTCGCCGCGGCGGCTGGCGTGCTGGTCGCAATCCGCATCCCGCGAATCGATCCCCTGATGGGCATACTCGTCGGCTTGAAAGCATTCGTTGCGGCGGTGCTTGGCGGCATCGGCAACATTCCCGGCGCCGTGCTGGGGGGCCTTCTAATCGGCATTACCGAAACTATGGTGGTCGGCTACCTATCGCCGACTTACAAGGACGCGGTCGCGTTTGCCATCTTGATCTTGATACTACTATTCCGACCCTCGGGCCTGCTCGGTTCGGTCGCGCAGGAAAAAGTCTGAACGCAAGACTGGAGGATGAAGGATAAGGGATGAATAAGACAACAACAGTTGTTCCCGCTTTCATCCCTCATCCTTCATCCTTCATCCTTTGATTGTCCATGCCTCGTTACTTACGTAATCTGATCATCGCCCTGATCCTGCTCGCAGTGCTTTATGTACTCGACATCGTCTTTCAGGGTCGCACGATTAGTCCTTACTTCAGTCGCATCCTGATGTTATCCGGGATCGCAATCACGCTGGCCGTCTCGCTCAATCTAATCAATGGCTTCACCGGACAATTTTCCATCGGCCATGCTGGATTCATGGCCGTCGGCGCCTACTCCTCTGCTTACTTCTCTGTGAGTTATGGTGCGAACCTGGCGGCAACGCTTGGCAACGGGAAACTCGGCTGGCTTGTAGCGTTGGGAATCGCAACTCTGATTGGCGCACTCGTTGCCGGTTTGGCTGGTCTCGTCGTGGGCGTGCCTTCGCTCCGACTCAAAGGTGATTACCTCGCTATCGTCACCCTTGGCTTTGGTCAGATCATTGTTGTTTTTCTGAATAACATCGAGGCCGTGGGCGGGGCGCGAGGTTACTCCGGCATTCCGATCGTCAAGAGTTTCTTTTGGATCTTTCTGATCGCCATCCTCACTATCGTCATCGTCTACAACATTGTGAACTCCGCATTCGGTCGCGCCCTCATTTCAATTCGTGAGGACGAACTCGCGGCAGAGGCAATGGGTGTCAACACGACGCGCTACAAAGTGATGGCCTTCGTAATCTCATCGGCGATGGCCGGGGCCGGCGGCGTCTTGCTGGCTCATTTCGATGGTTATCTGAATCCCAAATCATTTGAATTCATCAAGTCGTTTGAGATTCTGATCATGATAATTCTCGGCGGACTTGGTTCAATCGTCGGATCGGTGCTGGGAGCAATTCTGCTGACTGTTCTGCCGGAGGCCTTACGCGGATTTGCCGAGTACCGCATGGTCATCTACTCACTGCTGCTGATAATTTTGATGATTACGCGTCCGCAGGGTTTGCTGGGCAAGACGGCAGCATTTAAAGGCTGGCGCGCGCGCCGAAAGGCAAAGTCGCGTACTGCAGCTGAGGAGATCCTGGCGGAAGATCGGCGCAATGGAGTCACGGTGGACAAGGCCACGCTTGGCGAACGCCAAAGCGAAACGTCTCTCGGGGAAGGAGACGACAAATGAGCGCAAACGTCCCTAATGGCACTTCCAGCAGTCATATAGGCAAACTGGCAATCCTGAAGACCGACAAGGCGACGATCCGTTTCGGCGGTCTTGTCGCGGTAAATGAACTCGACATGTCAGTGCGTCAGAACGAAATCTATGGACTGATCGGACCCAATGGCGCAGGCAAGACTACAATCTTCAACTTGCTGACCGGAGTTTATGAGCCGACCTCCGGTGAGATCCACTTTAAGGACAAGCGCATCGACGGCTTGCGCCCTTATGAGATTGCCTGCCGCGGCGTTTCGCGAACGTTCCAGAACATCCGCCTCTTTCCCAGCATGACGGTACTGGAAAATGTGATGACGGCCTGCCACATCCACATGGGGCAGAATCTGCTTGATGCAGTTTTGCGAACTCCGCGCTTTACCAGGGACGAAGACAAGCATCGCGATTACTGCATGGACTTGCTCGCGATCTTCGATCTGGACCGCTTCAAGGATGAAGGCGGCACAAGCCTGCCCTATGGAAGCCAGCGCCGGCTGGAGATTGTGCGTGCCCTGGCGACGCGTCCCCAGCTGCTCTTGCTGGACGAGCCGGCAGCGGGCATGAATCCTTCAGAGCAGGAAGACTTGATGAAGTTGATCCACCAGATTCGCGATCGTTTCTCGTTGACCATTCTGCTGGTGGAACACAACATGAAGGTAGTGATGGGTGTCTGCGAGCGGATTCAGGTGGTGGACTATGGTAAGTCAATCGCGTTGGGATTGCCGGAAGAGATCAAAAATGATCCGAAGGTGATCGAGGCTTACTTGGGCGACTAGATTGTACGGTTGTGTGTGATTGGGATTTACCAATTCTCATTTTTCATTTGTCATTAGCGGATTCAACTTGGAAGTGCAACAGACTGTTGTTTGAAAAAGACTTCATTCGGCGTTCGGTATCCGAGCGTCTTACGAGGTCGGTTATTAAGTAAGTCTTCCACGCGTTGCAGGTCGCTG
>JBPCNX010000049.1:0-22074 GCA_051000815.1 Pyrinomonadaceae bacterium | reverse complement strand
CAGACAGCGACCTGCAACGCGTGGAAGACTTACTTAATAACCGACCTCGTAAGACGCTCGGATACCGAACGCCGAATGAAGTCTTTTTCAAACAACAGTCTGTTGCACTTCCAAGTTGAATCCGCTTTTCTTTAGCGCTAGCACGATTGCTAATAATCACCCAGGGCATCATTTGGAGCCTTCGGAGACTCGACCGAAGCAAGCTAGCCCATTTCAAAGAGGAGGACTGATTAGCGGCCTGAGTGGCGCCCGCGACCTCAACAATTCGCCCGCCAAACTCAGTCACGTAGAGCAAGCCCGTCTTCTCATCAAACGTCATGGAAGTAGGCCTCGTCAGGCAGTTGGTGACAACTGTTGGAGGACCTGCGGGCGTGTCGAAGTGCAGCACCAGCCCCGGCCCCGTGAAAGGCGGCAAGATAGTGGTTCCAGACGTGTGCTGAAGCACCAGATAATGCGTCTCGCCACCTTCTTTTATTGGTATGACGTCAATGGCCGTCCTCAGTCCGGTGATGAACGGGCTGTGATTTCCCGTCAGCGGATCAATCTGCTCCACGACCGAAACATTCGGCGGGAACGGAAAGCCCCTGAAAAGAGCTACTAGAAGCTGACCATCCGAGTACGCGATGCCCGTAGGAACCGCATCCAGGAATGGCCCGCCAATACTCGGAGGGGGCGGTGCGGGATTAAAGAGTGGGTTTGCAACTCCCGGGAAGGTCGCTAGCGCCGAAAATGTTCCCGTCGGGATATCAACTCGCCAAACCACGTTCTGTCCGCCATCCGTAACAAAGGCTTGGTCTCCAACTACGACCACGTCGTAAGGGTTTGCGTTGCGGAAGCCCGGGGGTCTTGTTGGGTCAATCGAATAGTCGGGCAAATTAGCAATCAGCTGGATCTTGATTCTGCCGCTGCCGTTCGAGAGCGTTACACTCCCACCGCTGGCCAGCGTCTGTTGATGGGCTGGAGTGAGCACAAAGCCAGTCGTCGTTTTCTCGACGTTGGCGCTGAAGTGGATGGCCAGAAGCGAGGTGAAGATTGGTGAAGTAGGATTCGGGTTAGGGAATCCATTGGCCAGAGAGGTGTCGCCAGTACCGATGACGACATACAGCGTGCGTCCCCGCATGAAGACGCCGGCAGGCCCCGAGGTATCGCCGTTATCGTTGGTCGCGGAAGGGAGGCCGGTCAGAAGCGTGCGGCGGCTGCCGCCCGGGTCAACAATGGAGATGCGACCCGAAATGCAACATGCCGAGAATTCCGCTCTCCCCGACGATCAGGTTATTTTGATTGGATTGGGTGATCCCAAGCGGTCTCCGGAGGCCGGATATCACCTCCGAACACTGTGCCATCGTCGATGGGACCGAAAGCAAAACGGTCGCGGCCACGAGCGCCATTGAGAATCCTACCGATGCGAAAAGCCGAAAGTATTTGTTCATGTGAGTCATTCCTCCTGGGCAAGATGTATCCCACTCTCCGCACTAGCGGGACTGCAGTAAAATCATTTTTCAGTGGAGACAGCTACTCTTTCGTCACTGAAAAACTCAGAACTAAGGGGACCGAAAGTTTCTACCGAAGAGTTGTTCTGTGGGGACGCTTTTATGCCACGGTGGGTCAAATGTCAATACCCAGATAGCGATAGGCGGGCCGGAAACCGCATGAGGGAGAGACTGCGCAACCGACGATGCAGCATCATGATCCGTCACTTCTGTCCATGATTCCGGTTACTGGCTGCGGGGTGAGTTTCCGCTCCCACGCGGTGTGTTTAGACTCAACCGGGTACGCATACGCTGTTGCCACTTCTTACGTTCCGTGTCCACTTCCTCAATTTGATCCAAAGCATCGATGAGTCGTTCGCCACCCAACTGACGCATTTTCAGGTAGAGCAACGCCGGCACAATCGACATCAGAGGAATGATCAGGATATTCACCAACCCCAAGAGCTGTTGATAGATCTGATGAGAAATCGATCCCTTGGAAACGTTGACACCGCCCTGCTGGGCGCCGCCGCTGCCGATGCTTATGCGTCCCACCAGGAGACTGAAGACGGTCGGAATCAAAAACTGAAGAATTGAGACGATGATTACGGTTTTCCAGGACCGCGAGGCCAGTTCGCGGGCGCGACGCCGAGCCTCTTTCTTTTCGAGTCCTTCAATCAACACTACGGGCGCGTAGAGCGCATAACGGACCACCATTACAAGCCCGGGAATTACAAGGAGAATGAAACCTAAAATGATGCGGAACGCGACGCCGATCGCCGTTTTGATGAAGGGCTTCCAGCGCCGCTCGAGGACTTTAAAGGCCGAATGAAGTTCAACCGGACGCAAAGGCGCAACCGACAACCGCGTAACAATGATTGCAGTCGTGCCGGAGATTGCTGCCGAAGCGAGAAAATAGGCGACGACTTGTAACAACCCAACCAGTACACCCGCGGCAACCATCAGAATGCGAGGCCAGCCCCAGCCACGTGGCTGTGCATGTTCGGCCAACTGCAAACCGATCATAGCGAAGGTCAAAATGATGACCGGGATATGAGCAATCACTGAGAGTTTGAAAAACTTGGGAAAGTGTTCGCTGTAGAGCGCGAGTGCTCGCCGATAAAGCGAGCCCACACCTTCTGCTTGAGCGCGCAACGAACTCGAAAAAGCAGCGGCAGTTTGCGGACGATCTGCCGGATCCTTCGCCAGTGCTGACATCACCACATCAGCCACCCGCTCTCTGACCTTCTTGTTTTGAGTGCGCAGATCGGGTGGCGTAGCTTCGAGGTGCTCCCGTATGACGCTGGAGGTGTCTCCCGAGAACGGCGTTTGACCTGTAAGCATTTGATAGGCGATGACGCCAAGACTATAGATGTCCGACCGAGCATCGAGACTGCGGGCGGCACATTGTTCAGGCGACATGTAGAGGGGTGTTCCCATGATCGCGCCGACGCGAGTCAACTCAGCACCCTTGCTGGTGCCGACCTGAAATGTTGTCTTAGGACCGGCGCCGATTCTCCTTGTCGCCTGATCGAACATCAGTGTTCCGTCGTCATCCGCATTTGAACTCTGTTCGGATCGCAGCTCGATCGCGCCAACTGTTGGCTCCCCAATTGATTCCACCGGGGCCATAGTAGGCGCCGCGGAAGAGAATGCTTGAGTGCTGATCGTCTGGCGCGCAAAGACCTGAGTGTCTGGTGTCTCGCGCGGCGCCGAATCCTGCTCTCGAGACTGTACCTGCGCTGAGTGGTCTAACTTCGACTCGAGGTCCGCCGGCTTTTCGGAAACGCGATTATTCTCGTCCTCGGAATAGAGAAGTGTGTCGAGTTCCGAACCGGAGCTGGCGGGATGTTGTGTGAGCCGAGCTCCGCTGGGGGCGTAAACACTGGGAGCTGAGGCTCCAGAGAATGGACGTAATTGATTTTGACTGGCATCGCCGGCGGGGGCTTCCATTTCCGCCAGTTTAGCAATACCGAAGTCGAGAACTTTTACGCGGTAGCCACCAAGTCGATTTGGTTCGAGCCAAATGTTATCCGGCTTCAGATCGCGGTGGACGATTCCCTGCTGGTGCGCCTCATGAACTGCCGAGCAAACCTGTTCCAGGATGTCGACTACCCAATCGAGGGGCAAACGCTCTTCCTCTGTGAGCACGTCGCCGAGCGTACAGCCGTCGAGATACTCCATCACCAGGTAGGCGACAGGTTCATCACCCGCTTGAGCAAAGCCGAAGTCAGTGACGTCCACCACATTGGGGTGTCTGAGACGACCGGAGGCGCGCGCCTCGCGCTTGAAGCGTTCGACAAACTCTTCATTACGCATGAACTGAGGCGTAATCAGTTTTAGCGCCACATAGCGTTCCGTCCCCAGGTGTGTAGCGAGATAGACGGCGCCCATGCCGCCGCGCCCCAGCAGGCGCTCGAGGCGGTACTTCTCGTCAAGTACGTGGCCAACATAATGCTCAAGTCCTAACATGCGAGCTATGCTACAACAGGAGGGAGCGGCGAGTCAGTAAGCAGTGGGCGATAGTGCACACCGTTGGTCGGTGTGAGATTGGGGTGAGGAGATGCGGATCAAGGCCCATCAATGCTAGAGTTTGATTCCCGAGCAAAGCATCACATTACAGAAGGAACAACAAATGAGTTTAGCCTCAAAGCGATTAGTCCTGTTTCTTTCAATAGTTACTCTTTTGTTCGGGGTTGGTTGTGGCAGTCAGCCATCGGCTCCTGCTGACGGAGCTCAGAGCGCTGTCTCTCCAGCGACCCCTCCAAAAAAGCTCACCGCGGGCGAGTTGGTAAAGCTGCGCTGGATCGAAGGGAGCTGGCGCGGCACCGGAGATATACAGAAACCCTTCTACGAGCGTTACCGTTTTGAAAACGAATCGACTCTGGTGATGGAGGAGTTGGCCGATGAAACACTCAGCGAAGTTAAAGATGTTACCCGATATGCATTGTCCAATGGAGAGTTTTCAAACGGCCATTACGTAGCGACTGACCTCGATGACAAGTCGATAACCTTCTCACCACTAGCAAAGGGTCGCGATTCCTTTCGGTGGCAAACTGAGTCGAAGGATGCCTGGACGGCGATACTCAAGGTGCCCGCGAGCGGCTCAAACCCGGCGAGAGAAGTTGTGTACAAATTGGAGCGCTGGCCGGCGGCGAAGACCCAGTGATTCAATGACCTACGGAAGGCGTGAGAGTTAATAGCCGTAGGTCTCGGTTGGTGGATAACCTATTGCCAGAGGCTCTTGAGCAGCGCGCTCTTATCGGCGTTCTCGGGCAAGCCTTCGATCAGGAGGACGCGATCTCCGCGAAGCTCCAAAACCACGGCGCCTTCCTTCGTTTGCCAGGAATTGGATTGATGATGCTCATCGTTAACTGTCCTGGCAGGCTCACCTGAACTGGCATAGCGAAGCGCAGTGCGTTTCGCGTAGGCATCAAAAAACTCACGAGCGTCGTTTTCAGTGTCCCAGGCCGTCAGCTGGACGAGGAAAATGTCGTTGGCATCAGGTCCCTGGTAAAGACCATAACGATCGCCGGCCCAGCCTGCTGCGGCGCGTTTGGATTCGGCAGGTGAATTCAGAAAGTGGTCGAGAATCTGATAGAAACTCCATTCACCATTCACGTCGGAGTCGATCTTCTTCCAGCCCTGGCCCAGATCCCCACGAACATCGGGCAGTGAAATCTTCACTGGAACTTCATAACTGAAGTACTTCTGGGGGTGGAGGATCTGTTCCGTAGATAGGGGCAGCTTCGTAAAGCCGGCCGAGACCAAAGGCCAGCCGCCACGTTTGTAGACTCGAGATGCGAATTCCGCACCTTGTTCGTAGGGAAAAAGGAGGGTCTCTCGCAGCGCGCGAGGCGCCTGTTTGAATTGCTCTGAAGTCGTATTGCTGGTGGCGATGGAACGGATGAACGCCAGGGCGACCATGGGATTCTTGGCCATGTAGAGAGTCATGGCGAGCGTGGCGTCACCTTCGATCAGGGAGTGGACAGCAAGTTCGGCGTCGGAATCTCCCTTCGGCCACTTTTCAAACCGGCGCAAGTTGAAATGCTGATCCTGCAAGGCGTGTACGAGTTCGTGGGCCATCACGGGTTTTTGACCCTCAAGCTCGATCCAGTCAGCAAGATAGAACCGCTTCACGCGTGGATCGTAGTAACCGGCGACTTGTTCAGTGAGTAACTTGATGATGAAGGGCTGATACTGGAAATCAGCGGGCACCAGCCCGAGTTTCTTTAACACAATCTCAGCTGCGCGCATCTCGCCTGGGGTGGTCTGCTCGCGCTGATTCTTGATAATCATCCTTTCGATGTCCGCCCGCGATTGAGCGCCGCTCTTAACCGGACGCAGAATTGGCAATGCGCGAATTTCGCTGGTCTCTGCCAGGACCGCCACGGTGGTGGAAACGATCGCAGCGTTTCGTGTTGTCCGCGACGCGATGCCTCCCCCCTGGGGCACGAAGGCAGCAGAACTTCCCACGAGCAGGCTGGCAGCGAGGAGACAGTGGCAGACCAATAGCAGCCGCCGGCCAATTTGTTTTGACATCTTTAGGGTTTCGCTCATATAGTCCGTGAAAAGCTAAGAACAATTATAGATAGAGTTTTAACGCATTCTCTTTTCCCAAGAGACCGGAGGCATTCTCTCATATGACAAGCCCTGCCCCTGAGAATATTCTCGGAGAATGGCACGAGACCCTCGTGCGTGTGCGCTACGCCGAAACGGACAAGATGGGCATAGTTTATTATGCCAACTACCTGATCTGGTTCGAAATTGGCCGCGCGGAGTTTTGCCGGGCGCGAGGCCTCTCTTATGGCGAGATGGAGGTAGACGATGATGCTTTACTCGTCGTGGCCGAGTGTTATTGCCGCTACAAAGCGCCCGCCTATTACGACGACGAACTGGTGATTCGCACCCACATCACCGAGTTGCGCAAGCGCTCCTTGCGCTTCGGATACGAAGTGGTGCGCCTTTCAAGTGGGAAGATCATCGCTGAAGGGGAAACGGGACACGTCGTTACTGATTCCGGCGGTCATGTACGCTCGTTCCCCGAAGGCTATTCGCAACGACTCCTCGCGCCTCCCATCGTAAAAGTCTCCCAGCCTCCTGGCGACGTTGTGCCTCCCGAGACGGGGCCGGAATAATTTCCGGTGAGCAGTGGGCAGTGGGCAGTGGGCAGCAAACAAGTATTAATCACTTCAAAGTAGTCTCCTATCTCACTTCATCCTCTGGAGGTGAAAATGAAAGTAACAAATTACACTGAGCTTTTTGCCTGGCAGAAAGCGATGGACTTGGTGATAGCTACCTACCAAGCAACAAAGGCGTTTCCCAGTGACGAACTCTACTCCCTTACAAAACAGTTGCGACGCGCAGTAGTTTCAATTCCTTCTAATATCGCGGAAGGACAAGGCCGAACCTCTACTAGAGAGTTTCTTCACCATCTTTCGATTGCTTACGGTTCTTTAAGGGAGACCGAAACTCAGATACTAATCGCTGAGAGGTTGCGATACTTACCGAAGGAAAGGTCAAAAGAACTTATCGCCCTATGTGGAGAAGTGGGTCGGATCATAAATGGTTTAGCAAAGTCATTGAGTAGCTAAAGTCACTGCCCACTGCCCACTGCCCACTGCCCACTGCTCACTGCCCACTGGCTCACGACTCGTGGCTCACATTAATCCTCTCTATGCCTCGCGCGCGGCCGGTTTCTTCATCAATGTCGATCACTACAGCACAGATGCGAGTCTCGCCCTTTGAGTGCTCCGCTCGCTTCCCGATAGCCGAAGTGAAACGCTCTATCACGTCTGCCTTGTCCATGCCTATGACACCCGAGTAACTCCCTGTCATTCCTACATCGGTCAGGTAAGCGGTGCCCTGCGGCAGAATTCTTTCGTCGGCGGTCTGCACGTGGGTGTGGGTTCCCACTACCGCGGAAACCCGCCCGTCCAAAAACCAGCCGAGCGCAACTTTCTCAGAGGTTGCTTCAGCGTGAATGTCGACAATCCTAACTCTCGTCTCGGCTGGAAGGGAGCGCAACAAATCATCAGCAGCACGAAACGGGTCATCGGACGGCGGCATGAATACACGTCCTATGAAATTTAGAACCGCTACCTTCACGCCCTTTACCTCTCCGGTCCACAGCCCGTTGCCCGGGGTTCCAGGCGGGTAATTGGCCGGCCGAAGCAGTCGCGGCTGGCGGTCGATATAGTCAATAGCCTCACGCTTGTCGAAAATATGATTACCCGAAGTCATCACATCTATTCCGGCTTTAAAGAGTTGCTCACCCAGAGAGGGTGTAATCGAGAACCCCCCAGCTAGATTCTCGGCGTTCATCATAGCCAGGTCGATATCGTGCTGCTCCCGCAGATCCTGAATCCGCTCCAAAACAGCCAACCGGCCTGGTTTTGCGACGACGTCGCCAATCATTAGCACTTTCATTTCGTGAATCGTGAATCGGAATTCGGAAAAGTTTACCCAAGTCCAAATCAAAAAAGTCGTAAAGCGAAATCGAAAACGTAACAGGAAGAATCCATTTACGATTTACGATTTGCGATTTACGACTTGACGATTGGCGGGAGGGAAAACCACGTGAGCCGTTCCGAAGCCGTAATTGAACCTGCATGTACAGGTGGGTGACCTATATCTGCCTCAGCCTCTGGCAGTTCTTAACTTTGAAGAACTGCACTGGCAAGTGGCGTCGGTCTCCCTTTTCAACGGCGTTGGCTCAATCATCGTACACTCGGTGACGAACCCCGCAGAATGCTTCCCTCCGCCGCTGGGATACTAGCATAGGAGACAAACATGGGGAAGTATCCTTCTCAAAAGACTGACCCTAATTTTGACCTTGATTTGCTTCGCTCGGATTCGTGGAGTAGTAGGAAGGAGTCTTTTCGTGGGAATGCTGAAACCGATCAAGAAAATAACACGAAACTCCGTCGAACTATTGCGTGTCGCTTATTCTAATTCGTGCAGCCCTCCCTGTTCTGATAACGGAGGACAACTACTCACAATCTAACCGTCAGACAAATCAGTAGTGGCCAGTTTGGTTCTTGTAACGCAAACTGTTGGTTTGCGCGGCCGTTGAATGCCATTCAATCATCGCAAACTAACAGTTTGCGTTACTAACTAAGCCACTACAGACAAATCAGCTAACAAAGAGACCGGGGCTATGGAGAATAAAGGAGAATTGGAAGGACTTCTAACCGAGCGACATCTTGCCCGGGCCGCCCTGAGTTTGTTCGACGCTGGTTCTGGCCTTTAACAGACGATCAAGCATCTCGGCGCATTCGGCGCTGCGAGTGGCAAGTTGTGCATCTGCCTGTTCGTGAAGATTTTTCAGGCGGTGAAGTTCATCGGCAACGTGTAGCGCGGCCAGAATGGCAACCTTAAGTGAGTCAACGGTAAGAGTCCCCGAGGAAATTTCACGCATCCGGCTGTCGACAAACTCGGCCAACTGGATGATGTATTCAGTATCACCATCAGAGCGAATATTGTAGGTCTGGTTATAGATCTCGACCCGAATTGTGGGGGAATGAGATGTGGTGTCCATACTGCTTTTACCGAGGGTTTGGCCGATTCCTGCGCTCATCTAAGCTCCTCCGCCATTTCCGGATCCAGGGCTGCGACGGCGTCGAGCATAGCTTCTACTTTCATGCGGATCATATCCCGCTCGGCAAGTAGTTGTTCTACCTGTTTCTCGAGGCGCTCAGTTTCTAAGCTTGGCGTAATTCCCTTCCCGCGACGAGCCAGCGAAAGCTCCTTTTCCAGACTCTCCTTTTCCTGGCGCAGCGTTTTAGTGAGTTCAATCGTGCGATAGATCTTATCTTCGAGGTGCGAGAACTTTTCTAATCCTGATAAGCCAACCATCGATGTCTCCCAAAGATTCCCGTAACTCAAGCGCGTCCGATTATGCGACTTCGCGCTCGCAAGCGCAAGACTCATTTCACCGTAAACTATGATTTATCTTTCAATGTAGCTGCGCACTATACTTTTGCAGCAACGAATCAATCAAGCCTCGATGCCGTTCTTCAATCTCTTCATCGCGAAGCGTCCGCTCATCCGAACGATATTCAAGCCGCAGCGTCACCGTCCGCTTACCTGGGGAAATCTTTTGTCCTTCGTAGGTGCCGACAAAAAACGCGCCACGACACTCCGCGACGTTTTCTTCCGCAATTGTTTCAAGCAATTCCGCCACGGAGACTTTCTGATCGAGCAACAGAGTAACGTCACGGACAACTGAAGGATAACGAGGCAGCGGTTGGTAATGGACCCCTTGCTCATCAGCAGCGAGTAACTGCGTCATATCAAGCTCCGCAACATAAACGGGCTGGCGAAACTTGTAACCCCTGGCAACTGCTTCGGCAAGTCTGCCAATGGAACCTACCGCGATACCATCCGCCGATCTCAGAATAGCTGTCTGTCCTGCTCGAAGATGCTTCGCAGTTCCCTCCTCGAAACGCAATGGCCGCAGGTTCATGGCGGCAACTGCAGCTGTGAGGGCGCCCTTTGAATCATAGAAATCAGTTTCCCTGACCGCCTGCATACGATCAGCTTCCATTACATCTCCCGTCGCCAGAAGCGCAAACGCCTCGCGCTCAACCGGTAGTTCTCCGCCCACTGAATTCGCAAACACGCGGCCAGTCTCGAACAAACGCACATCACGCACGCCATGGTTGAGGTTGTGACGCAGAGCGCTGAGGAGGCCGGGAAGAAGGGTGGGCCGCATCCTCACGGCTTCCTCAATTATGGGGTTTTTGAGGGTGACAAATCCTCCGTTATCCTGGGAAAACACTGGAATCAGCCCAAATTCATCATCGTGAGCCGCATCTATGAAACTGAAGCTAATTGCCTCGTCGAAGCCCATCGCTTTGAGCGCGCGCCGTAAAGCTCGCAGCTTCGTCTCTTTCTGGTGGTACTCGCCAGAGAGGACTGTGGGCGGCAACTCTGACTTGATCTTGTCGAAACCCCAGTGGCGGGCAATCTCCTCGATCAGATCCTCTTCGCGCTCAACGTCCACGCGCCAGCTCGGCGAAGTGTAATTGAGCGCCTGGGGCGTCGTTTCTGTCTGGACGAACCCGAGCCCGCGAAGAATGCGTTTCATCTCCGCCTCAGGAACGCGGAGAGAAGTGAGGCTTTCAACTCGTTCCGCACGAAACGCTACCGGCACCGTGGGTAGCTTGCCGGGGTAGACATCGATGGCGTCTTCGGACGCGGTTCCCCCGGCGATTTCGCAAATCAACTCGACGCACCGGGTCTGCGCCTGCAAAACGTTTTCGCGATCAGCGCCGCGCTCAAACCGTCGCGACGCCTCGGTGTCCATTCCCAACTGCCTGGCAGTTTGACGCACCGAGTCAGGGTTGAAGTAGGCGCTTTCGATTAAGACATCAGTAGTCTGATCAGAAATTTCCGACTCTTCTCCGCCCATGATGCCTGCCAGGGCAACCGGCTGCCTGGCATCTGCAATGACCAGCATCGTTTGATCGAGTTTCCGTTCAACCCCATCTAGCGTCTTAAGCTGCTCACCTTTGGCAGCTCGTCTGACGACGATTCGCTGCTCTGCAAGTTTAGCGAAGTCGAAGGCGTGAAGCGGCTGACCCAGTTCGTGGAGGACGTAATTGGTGATGTCTGCCACGTTGTTGATAGGTCGCTGTCCGATTTCCTCTAACCGCTTTGCCAGCCAGGCAGGTGAAGGTCCGATCTTTACGCCGCGCACTAGTCGCGCCGCGTAACGCGGGCATAGATCCGGATCATGAATCTCCACGGAAGTTAAACTCTTAGCGTTGCCCGCAACTCTTGCCGGCGTGCCGGAGGGATGTCGGACGGTCCCGGAGTCGATTACCGCCACTTCGCGCGCGATTCCTACATGGGAGAGACAATCCGGCCGATTCGAAGGCACTTCAACATCAATGACCGAATCACCGTCTTTCTCCTCAACGGCATCCACTGCGAGTCCGACCATCGTCAGACGCTCTCTCAAGTCGAGGGGGCTGAGAGTTGTGCCGGTCAATTCGCGCAGCCAGTTATAGCTAATCAACATTGCTCAAAATGGTCTTTGGACTTAGGCCTTTAGTCTTGGTTCTTCGTTCTTCGTTCTTCGTTCTTCGTTCTTTGTTCTTTGTTCTTTGAACTGTGATTGATCCAGGAAGCGTTTAAGGCTCGCAACACAAACTAGGATCAAAGTACAAAGAACAAAGATCATTCCTAGCTGAACTGTTCAAGGAAACGGACGTCGTTTTCGAATAGCAAACGAATATCATCGAGGCCGTACATCAGGGCGCACATGCGATCGATTCCGAGGCCGAAGGCGAATCCTGAAAACTCGTCCGGATTTACTCCGGCGGCGCGCAAGACATTCGGGTGCACCATGCCGGAACCTCCCAATTCAATCCATCCGGAATTCTTGCAGATGCGGCAACCCTTGCCGCCACATTTAAAGCAACTGAAGTCAAACTCTGCGCTGGGCTCGGTAAACGGGAAATAGGATGGGCGAAAACGGGTTACTGTTTTCGGTCCAAACATGCGGCGCAGAAATTCGGCAACGGTGCCTTTCAAGTGGGCCATGGTAATGCCGCGATCAACGCAGAGACCCTCGACTTGAAAAAACATTGGATTATGTGTGGGGTCAGGCGTATCCCGGCGGAAAACGCGTCCTGGCGCAATCATGCGCACCGGCGCTCCGCGACGCTGCATCGCATGAATCTGCACCGTCGAAGTCTGCGAGCGAAGAGCAAAACCGTCGGTCGTATAAAACGTGTCCTGCGGCGTTCGGGCCGGGTGCGTGTCGGGAATATTTAACGCGGCGAAGTTATAGAAGTCAGTTTCGATCTCTCGATCATCTTCGATCGCGTACCCCAAAGCTACGAAGATATCTTCAACTCGTTCCCGCAGGAGGGTGATCGGATGAAGATGACCACTGCGCGGACGCCGGCCCGGGACTGTAACGTCAATGCTTTCCTGCTCAACTCGAGCAGCTTCAATGTGTGACTTTAGCGCCTGCTCAGCGGATTTGACCGCGCCCACCATCCGAGCTTCAGTGTCCTGCACGAGTTGACCGAATTCTGCCCTTGTTTCGGACGGCACCCGGCCGATACTTTTCTTGCAGGCTGCAAGCAGACTCTTTTTGCCCAGGTGGCGCGTGCGCAACTCACCTAAGGCGCGCTGCTCGGTCTCAGCAGCGGCAAGCGCTAAGCCCTGCAACGTGGCGGAAGCGCCGGTAAAGCGTGCAAAGCGCTCGAACTCCTGCTCGAACGCTTTGCTGGCAACTTCAACCTGGCGCTGAGGATCTTCCGCGCTGTGGCTTTCCGGCATTACATCAAGTGAGCTGCTAATTTTAGGCAGCCGCCCTTTCTCGTTGTTCACTATCCAAAGCACTCTTCGCCTGGATCGCAACTTCCTTGAAAGCATCAGGCTGATTAGCGGCGAGGTCGGCCAGTACTTTGCGATCCAGCTCGATGCCGGCCAACTTAAGGCCGTGCATGAATTGCGAATAGTTCAAACCATTTACACGGGCTGCTGCTCCAATCCGGACTATCCAAAGACTGCGAAAGTCGCGCTTTTTCAACTTCCGTCCGGTGTAAGCGAAATTTAATCCGCGTTCTACAGACTCTTTCGCCGAACGATAGAGTTTTGATTTCGTTCCGCGATAGCCCTTCGCGAGTTTTAAAATTTTCTTCCGCCTCTCGAGGCGCTTATTTCCACGTTTTGCTCTTGGCATCTTTTAATTCCTCACATTCGAGACAAAGCTTAAAAAAAGGATTTGGAGTGCGGCAACTTTGTTGCCGCTTTTGAAAGCGCTGACAAATTACCTTCTCAATCTCTTCCGTACGGCAATAACGCTTCGACACGTTTCTGATCCGATTTTGAGATCAACGCATCGATGTCCAGCAATCGCTTTCGCTTATTCGTTTTCTTCGTCAGGATGTGGCGCGCGTGTGAATGACCGCGCTTGATCTTCCCTGTTGCGGTAATGCGAAAACGCTTAGCCGCTCCTTTATGTGTTTTAAGTTTTGGCATAATTGCCTCCTTTTAAAAATAAAAATTCTGATTAGGGCCGTGCGTCAATTGCGCGGATCGCCTGCTCAACCACCGTATAGCGCGAGAAACCGCGAGGGCCTCTACTTTGTCCATCGTGTCGCCTGGCGCATAAATGATCGTCATCACACGTTCTCTTTCGTGCCGTTTGGGCAACTCAAAAACCACGAGCACTTGCTACGACCACTCCGGCCAACCTGAGAATTCAAATCTCTTCTATTCTCTGGTTTCGGCCGGCGAGACGGCTGCATCAGGAGCTACACTCTCAGCTGCCGGGCGTTCGACCGCAGGCGGCTCCACGACGGGCCGCACGGCTGGCGCAGTCGCCGGACGTTCCTGTTTGGCCGCTCCCTTGTGGCGTTTCGGTCCAAAGATAATGAACATCTGATTGCCCTCCATGCGCGGACGGGCCTCGACCTCGCCGATGTCCTGTAGATCTTTTTCCAGCTTCGCAAGAATGCGCGACCCCAACTCACGATGAGTCATTTCGCGGCCGCGAAACCAGATTGTGGCCTTAACCTTATCGCCCTCGCGCAACCACTCGCGCGCGTGCTTCATGCGGTAGTCGTAATCATGATCATCCGTACCGGGGCGAAACTTCACTTCCTTGACGACGATCACCACCTGTTTTTTCTTGGCCTCGTTCGCCTTCTTCTTGGCTTCGTATTGAAACTTTCCGAAGTCAATGATGCGACACACCGGCGGGTCCGCTGTGGCGGCGACCTCCACCAGATCCAAACCCTTCTCGCGCGCCGTTCTGATGGCGTCACGTGTATCCATCACGCCGAGCTGCTCCCCTTCGTCACCGATTACGCGTACCTGGGGTACTCGAATTCTTTCGTTAATGCGGGCAACCGGCATCCTGCGATTATCAGGACGTGGGCCGCGACCGCGAAAGCCTGTAGCTATTGCTGCACCTCCTCCGTAACAGTTTCGAGTTTCAGGTTTCGAGTTTCGAGTTGTTTTGACTCGGAACACGAAACACTGAACTCGGAACTAAGTGTTTACCAAAGCACGCGCATCCATAAGACCACGCGCCATCTGAATGAATTCGGACAGCGACATCACACCGATATCGCCGCTTGTTCTTTCGCGCACCGCTACCTTGCCCTGTTCCATTTCGCGGTCACCAAGCACCAGCATAAAAGGAACCTTCTGCAATTGAGCGTCACGAATCTTTGCTCCAATTTTTTCGCTGCGCAGGTTGGTCTCTACTCGCAAACCGTTGCCAAGCAGCTCCTTCGCAATCTTCTCTGCATACTCGTTGCTGCGATCGGTAATCGGCAACACTGCAACCTGCACCGGCGCCAGCCACATCGGGAATGCTCCCGCATAATGCTCGATCAGCACGCCGAAGAAACGCTCCATAGATCCAAACAACGCGCGATGGATCATGATCGGCTGGTGCGGCTTGTTATCCTCACCAATGTACTCCATCTGAAAACGCATCGGCAGATTGAAGTCGAACTGGATTGTGCTCAATTGCCAGAGACGGCCAATTGCATCTTCAACCTTGATGTCAATCTTCGGACCGTAGAATGCCGCCTCGCCCTCGATCCGCTCGTAGGTTAAGTTCTGCGCTTCCAGGGCTGCGACCAGGGCGGCCTCCGCATGTTTCCAATCATCGTCGCTACCCATGAACTTCTTCGTCGTATCCGGACCCTTCACTGACAGCTCGATTCTGAACTTCTCGAAACCAAAAGCACTCAAAAGGTCGAACGCGAACGAGATGCAGTCGATGATCTCACCTTGCACCATTTCCGGCGTGCAAAAGATATGAGCGTCGTCCTGGGTGAAACCGCGGACACGCATTAGTCCATGCAGCGTGCCTGAGAGCTCAGCGCGATAACAGGTGCCCAGTTCTGCATACCGTAACGGCAGATCGCGATAGGAGTGCTGTGCCGATTTGTAAATCCCGATATGAAACGGACAGTTCATCGGCTTCAGGCGAAACTCAGTTTCCTCAAGCTCGGTGGGCGCGAACATCGCATCGGCATAGTTTTCTTCATGACCGCTTGTTTGCCAGAGTTCTCGCTTGGCGATGTGCGGGGTGAAAACGAGTCCGTAACCCCGCTGATTCAGTTGACCCCGAAGATAGTCTTCCATCTCCTTGCGAATAGCGCCGCCCTTCGGATGCCAGAAGATCAGTCCCTGTCCGTACTCCTCCTGAATGGAAAACAGATCCAGTTCGCGTCCCAGTCGGCGATGGTCTCGCTTCTCGGCTGCTTCGCGCTGCTTTAGCCAGGCTTCCAACTCCTCCGGTGTGAAAAACGCAGTGCCATAGATACGTTGCATCTGCGGCAATGTCGCATCGCCCATCCAGTAAGCTCCGGCAAGGGACAGCAGTTTGAAGGCTCGCAGCTTGTTGGTATTGGGAACGTGAGGCCCGAGACAGAAATCTATGAAGGGCGACCCGTCAATATAGTAAACGCTCACTACATCGCCGCCCTTGTCCTCGATCAGCTGGCATTTCAACGGTTCTGCTCGTTCAGCAAACAACTGCAAAGCCGCGGATTTGGGAATTTCGTCACGGCGGTACGAGAGATTGCGCTTGGCAATGTCGCGCATCTTTTTCTCGATGACCGGAAGATCCGCTTCGGTCAGCACGCGGGGCGTAATCACGTCGTAGAAAAATCCGTAACGTGGGTCGTCCAGAAGAGCTGGGCCGATACCAAGCTGTGTGCCGGGAAAGAGATCGAGCACCGCAGCCGCTAGCAGGTGGGCCGTAGAATGGCGCAACACATCCAGACCATCAAGAGTCTGCGGAAGAACCGGTTCGATCTGCAGGGCCTCACCGTTCTGTGCTTCGAGTGTGAACGCAAGGTCAACTTCACGTCCATTGACGCGCGCGGCAAGCGCCTGCTTAGCGGTGTCGCGATCGAGACGCTTCAGCGCTTCCGCCACGGTCACCGGAGCCGGAATTAGCGCCGCAACGCCGCCTTTCAGTTGTACGTTAATCTCGCTCATTGTCCATTCGTGAATCGCTATCGTTAATCGTAGTGAACCTTACTGATAGTAGTCTGTTACGCAGACTTCTATTTACATTTACAGCTGTGAGCGAATGGCTTCGCCCGTATCAATTCACGATTTACGATTCACTACTCTCAGATCGGATTCGATAGGAGCGCCTTCGCCGCAAGCCGGCACGAGGTCCGGCAATCAAAAAACGAATCGAGTGTATGTTCGATTCATGACGAAGGTCTTCAGGAGCGTCCTATCAAAAGTTTGACTTACAAATTCAGGTAGCCATTGCGCTACCAACTGACCGCCTATTACGAAGCCAGATTCTAACAAACGCTTTCTAATCTGTGCAAGCAGCCAGGTTGACAAGAATGTCTGATCAACTACTTCTTCAGCAACTTATTCTTATCCAGGAATACCAACACTGCTTCGTTAAACTGCTTCGGCTTCTCCATCATGAGGAAGTGGGCGGCATCATCCCACATCTGGAAATCAAGTTTGGGTACCAGGCCCCGATAATACTGTTCAAGGTTTGGCGGGAAAAACGGGTTCTTAGCCATGATCGCCAGGACGGGTACGTTGATTTTGTCTTCTCCCCAAATTGAAGCGTCAGCCATCCCTTCCATCGCGCTCACCAAAACGTGTTGCGGCGTATTGAGAGTCGACGCTTTGATTCGCTCCCTGGCTTCGGCAGAGAGATTCGGACCCGACATTGCGGAAAACATCTGGCCGATAGCCTCTTTGTAGTTTGGCGCGCGCAGACCCGCGATCATTCCGTCCATCATGGCCTTGTCGCCAAACGGCCGGAGAGCTCCGTCGACAATGACAATCGCGAGGGTCTTCTCCGGATATTTGCGATAGAACTCGCGGGCTATCGGCGTTCCCATGCTATGGCCCACCAACACTGCGCGTTTCACTTTGGCATCGCGCAACACGGCGTCGACGGCTCGCGCGAAAAGATCCATGCTGTAGTTAATCTGTGGTTTATCGCTCGAGCCGTGCCCGGTAAGATCTATCGCGATCACGCGATTCCGCTTTGCAAAGTCAGGGATCTGATCGCGCCAGTTATCCACGTTCATTGTCCAACCGTGAATCAAGACCAGCGCCTCGCTGCCCTTGCCGTAGTTCACATAGTGTATTCGCGCACCATCAAGTGTCGTCCACCGCGACTCTCCTGTGGCGCTCTTCTCAGGTCGGGCTGATATCGGAATCGCCAGCGCAGAAACGACAGCAACCGCAAAGAAGAGCAAGCGTTGGAGAGAAGGTCTTCGCCCCGTAATGCAGGCACGTGTGAATTTATTCTTCATAAGAGTCTCTTTCCTTTAAGGGATGGTAGGGCCTTGGTAACAATTACTGCTAACCAACTCCTAGTTATTCGACAATTTTACGCTGGTGATGAGCTTCAATACCACCTCGCGACAGCAGATGTCTGCTCCACATCAACACGATCCCATACAGAAGCCTGAGCTTTAGCACCAGATCATGCCAGCACCTTTCATAGATCGGTTTGCAACAGCAGTTCTGTCCCCGTCAGTTCACTTCTTACTGCTCACTGAAAAATAGCTTCCATAGATCGAATCATACATAAGCAGCGTTGCACAAAGGCTCAGTTGGTCATCAGAATCGCCTCCCCAGAGCCGAAGCCTGACCTCGTCCGGTGACCCGTTCAATCCTTCCCGTTGACCTGAATAGCCGCAGTTTTCATAGAACACAAGCTCCAAAGATGTTTCCCGCTCCAGCACGGCAATGCGATGGTTCAGCCGATTTCCCGTTTCACAAACTCCCAGCATCCGATAATCGCTGCCACTGTGGCGCCGGCAACCGCGATTGCGGTGATCCGATCCTGGCCTGCCGCTCCGTTCAATACTGCACGAATCGGCAATGACCAGGGAAACCAGGAGCCGAATGCGGTTGATTGGATGGCAAAAATACCGATGAGCATGGCGCACATACCGAAACCCAACGCCACTGTATAACTCTGCCACCTTAAACTTACCCAATGCTGAATCGCCACGGCCAGAAGAGCCGACACCGAAACCCTCAGCATCGGCGCAACAAATGGATTCAAAGGCATGCGTCCGAGATTCAAGTTCGGATGAATTAGTTTTAGGAGCGCGCCGCTTCCGATCGTTCCGGCAACCAGGACCGCGTGTGCGGCCCACAAGAGGCTGATTGTCACCACCAACTTGCTTACATAAATCGTCCAACGCGGCGCCGGCAATGCCAGCAGGCTCTTCCAGTTCTTTCCGGTATGCTCCAATCCGGCGAGAAGTGACGTTTCGAGGGTCACGAACATGGGCATCATCAAGAGAGTCCAAACTTCTATGGTTTGCTTGACCATTGACGGCTACGCATCCTTGCCGTTAGCCATCAGAACACCGCGCCCTTGGCGGTTATTGCGAATTCGAGTAACACCATTACCAACGGCGTCACCAACACCATCCACAACGCAAGCGTGCGTTTCAGCTTGAGGCACTCTGTTAATAGGACTCGAAAAAACATAATGCAGTAGTCAGTAGTCGATTGGGAAATAGTCAACTCTCCATCGCAAAACGTTCTTGGCGGACTTGGCGGATCTTGGCGACTTGGCGGAAATCCTCACTCAGGAAGGCGGGCTTGCCCCCGCCCAACCTCCGGCGCATGCGTCATTTTCAAAAACACTTCTTCCAGAGAATCCGATTCCACTGTTAAGTGGTGAACGGCCAGGCCTGCCTCGACGAGCGCTCGATTCATCGCCGCCGCACCGTGGATATCGGACGCTACAATGTAACCATTTTCCTGCCGTGCCTCCCATCCATGTCTGCCGAGGAGTGCTAACGCGGACTCGCTGTCGCTGACACCAATTCGCACGCGCGATCCACGCAGCGATTTTAGTTCTTCAATTGATCCCTGAAATACCAGTTCTCCCTGCGAAAGCATTCCCACATGCGTCGCCACCTGCTCGACTTCGGTTAGCAAGTGACTCGATAGGAAGACCGTCACTCCGTGTTCGGCGGGAAGTCTCCTAATCAATGATCGCATCTCCTGAATGCCGGCCGGATCCTATCCATTGGTCGGCTCATCAAGAATCAGCAGCTCGCGTTTGCCGAGGAAAGCCTGCGCCAGGCCCAGCCGTTGTTTCATCCCGAGAATCTCACTGCGATTGCGTCGCAAATCCAGTCCAAACAGCGCGACGTTCCCGCGAGTTGGTCGCAGAAGTCCCAGTAGCAGCCGGATGGTTGTGCTCTTGCCGGCGCCATTTGGTCCCAGGAAAGCGTAGATACTTCCCAGCTGGACCTCCAAGCTGAGGTCTCGAACCGCCACCTTGCGACCAAACTCTTTGGTGATTGTTTCGGTGGAGATTACGACATTGGCCATCAGGAGTTAGACGCTTGCGGGTGATGTTTCTTAACAATCACCGACGTGAGCCACAGCTTTATGCGGAGACATAGATTATGAAACACAGAGCTTCGCGGACCCCACCGAATTCGCAACGCGTTGAAACGACGGAAAGGCCGCTGAAGCGGCCTCAATGAACTCCCCACGTAGTGAACCAGCCGTAAAACGGCTGGCGTAATCGCCCTGCGGGCTTGCAGCCTGAAGGAGGCACGGTTTTCTAGCTTTTCATTTCCCTTCCCCTGTTCCCCTGTTCCCCTCTTCCCCTCTTCCCTACTATTTCGATCTCCTTTGAAATTTCCCGGGGGAACCATACAAGCGCTGATAAGTGAGCGCACTCCAAAAGCACCCCTCTTCGGAGTGCGGCAACTTGTTGCCGCTTTGTGATCAGCCGCTTTGTGATCTATAGCCGCCGATATAAGCAGATGCCCATGGATCAGAATCAGAACCCACCCGATACCGCCTGGTGGTCCTGACATCATGTGACCTATTCAATACTCGGCAAATGCGTCGTCGGGATAACAATAAAGCCAACGCTCTCCGGGTTCGGCGGAGGCGATAACCGGATGCTCGCTTGCGTGCGCATGTTTAGTGGCGTGGCGATTCGGTGAGTCGTCGCAGCACAACGTCGCTGCGCAGGTTTGACAGGTGCGTAGGTGTACCCACTGAGCTCCGATCTTCACGCACTCGGTGCATTCTCGCCGCCTGACATGCTTGACGCTGATAATCGCAATTATATGAGAGCAGGTTTCCTCAGCCATCGTGGTCACCCCGACTTGTTGATAAATGCCAAGAGCTGCGGAATGACCTGCCGCGGGGCTTCTTCCATCAGCCAATGACCAGAGCCTTTAATGACGACTCCGTGGACATCCGAATCGACTAGGCTTGCTTGCTCAATCAAAAAATTTCCTGACGCCTTCTCGCCTGTGAGCACCAGCATCGGCATGGTGAGTTTGGTTTGCGCAAACTCAGCGAAGTCTTTGGCGTCCTGCTCAAAGGCTCGGAAGACCTCGAAGCCCGCGCGCATGCCCCTGGTTGCGCATAAGACGCGGCATAGAACTGTCGATCTGCTTCGGGGATCGAGCGCTTTGGATTGGCGGCGAAATCATTCCAGAAGTGCTCGAAGTAGGTGCGCTCGCGACCTGCTACCAATTTCAGTGGCGTCTCGCCGTAAAAGTGAAAGTGCCACAAGTCCCTTAACAACCAGACGGTCTTCCAGTCGCCAACGCCGGGAAGAAAAGCATCCATCAACACAATTCGGTCGACTTCGGCCGGGTACTGCGCGGCGTAGGCATAAGCAACCATCAATCCAATATCGTGCCCTACGACAATCGCGCGGCGATGACCGAGCGACCTGGCGAGGGCATGAACATCCCGGGCCATCGTCTTCTTATCGTAGCCACTATTTGGTTTAGCAGATTGGCCGAATCCGCGCAGGTCCGGTGCGATCACAGTACGAGATTTTGCCAGCTCAACCATCATTGGTCGCCACATGCGGCTGTTCTGCGCGTAGCCGTGGAGAAGGAGCACTGGCTCGCCTTTTCCGGCTATCAAATAATGAAGCCTGACTCCGTTGACGGTTGCGAAGCGACTTTGGATAAGCGCCTGCGCGTGGGTTGAGCTGGTGTGTGTTGTAAGCGCGAAGAGGAGACTCGCGAAGGCGGTCATTAGGATACTGATCAGAGTTCTCATTAAGCCTCTTCCTGGGGTTGGGCAAGTCAAAACATGATTGCGGATTCAGTCCGCGGAGCGGACGTCTGAAAATAGCCCAGCACTTCATTGCTGGGTCAATTGACGGGTCAGAGTTTTAGTCCGTGTAACGGACGGCTGAAATCGAACGCAAGATTGCGATTGCTTTTCAGTCGCCCGTTCCACGGGCTATGGGTTGTTGCTCAACCGTCCCCAGCACTGAAGTGCTGGATCGGGATAGGGAGAAGCCTCGCGGCGCCCCCCTCCCACACCACCCGGCATACGGGTCCGTACCGGGCGGTTCGATTGAAGAACAGGTCAGTCACTTCCTGCCTGGCTTTCAGCTTCGCTTCCCGCTGTTGGAGTTTCAGTCCCTTCCTCAAGCGCCAGTTCCGGCTTCACCTCGCCAGCGCTCATGAAGGCCAATTCTGGCTGGCTTTTCTGCTGCTTTACTCCCACAAGTTCAGCCTCCTACTCGCCCCTTCTCTCGTTCCGGCCTTCAGTGTTGTGAGTCCTCCGGTTTGCCCGGCTCGTTTCCTGCCACCTACTATGCCTTCTG